>JAHFED010000051.1 GCA_023248635.1 Myxococcales bacterium | reverse complement strand
CAGGGGCAGCTGGTGCTCGACTCGATCAACCGCACCTTCGCGAGCATCGAGCCCAACGACGTCGTCGAGATCAAGGCCGTGGCCGAGTGGATCGGCGTCGTCGCCGGCCCCGATCTGTAGAGCGCCAACAACCCGCAGCTACCGAGCCGGGCAACGGTCCACGCAGCGATCCCGGTCTGCGCAACACTTGGCCGTCGACGTGTCCTGTCGATTAGTAGGACCCGTCCGGGTTGGGCAGCGATGACGGATCCGGCACCACCACAATCTCGATGCGCCGATTCTGCTTCCTGCCCTCCTCCGTGTCGTTGGAGACCGCTGGTTTGCTATCCCCAAAACCTGCGGCGCTCAGACGGTTTGGTGGTACGCCGGCATCCACCATCGACTTCACCACGGTGACTGCGCGTTCGCTTGCCAGTTCCCAATTTGAGGTCGTGGCTCCAGTTGTGACCTCGTTCGGCACGTTGTCGGTGTGGCTACCAACCTGGTAGCTGCGACCGTAATTTTCGGCCAAAGGCTTGGCGATCTCGCGAATCAGGGCGCGGCCCTCGCTCGAGAGGTTTGCGAACCCGGACGCGAACAGCACGTCACTCGGCAGTTCAATCACGACGCGCCCGTCGGCCAGCTTGAGTCTGAGCCTGCCTGCGTCCATCAACGGCTGGAAGCGCGTGCGCAGTGCCAGGTAATCCGCGGCCTGCGCTCCGTGCTCTGTGCACGCGCCCGTGGGATCGATCAGGTATCTCGCATCGGGTTGCCATCCTGTGAAGAAGGAGAACAACGCACCGGTGAAAAAGAGGGGCGCAACGACAAAAAGGCCAAAGTTTGCGACGAAAGCCCGGTCCCCCGTTGCGTTTGGATCAAAGGCCGCCACTCCACTAAATCCGATGAGGAGCGACAGATACCCTCCCGCAGCCCTCGACAGGTCGAGCTGATTGTTCTGAAAAACGCGTTGCTCTTCTGAGCCGTCAGGGTACCTGAGATTGATCCTCGTGGACGAGCCCGGAAGCGAGTCCCAGCTCCCCAATTGTCTGAGCACGATGACGTTGGGAGACGCTGCGTGCGGCGCATTCCACCCAGCAGACTCAGCCTCCACGCAGGTTGGACCAATATAGGTCAATTGGGGTGTTGCGCAGCCGGTCGAAAGCAACATCAATAACGCGATGGCAGGGCGGCGGATCAGGCAGTTCATCGCTCTGGCCCCGCAAATGGAGAGCCGGGGCCTTGGCGGATGTGGAGTGTCGTCGGCGGCGGCTGGTCCGTGCGGACGGGCCCCATCGGAACCGATGGTCCATCGCCGACCCGATCGTCGGATGCCTCGAGACGAACGCAGACGACAATGTCGCTCAGGAGGCATGGCACAAGAACGAACGAGCGATTCAACTTGCCTCCGGTCTGGATGCGGCGAACGAGCGACCTTATAAGATCGTGCTGCTGGGCTGACGTGTTGTGTCCCGGTCTGTCGCGCGACGGGTGCGCCGCAGCTCGCTGGCCGGACTCAGTCGGCCGCCGGGTCGATGGCGCCACGCATGATCATGACTGCTCCGATGGATGGTGCCGGTTGGCGACGCCGCTGGGCGTCAAGGGATCGAACGATCCTATAGGATCACCACCCGCGCAATCATCGACCTTCGGTTGTCTCGACGTCAACACCACAGCCGGCGGCTCGACCAGCAGCGCAGGGCGGATCACGCCGATCGAACGCAAAAAGATCTACAGTGTAATCAGGATCGACCGATCAACCAACGATCCATGAAATGGGCGCCCATCGCGGCGTTGATGTAGATGCCGGGGAGCCAGTAGGCGACGCCGAAGACGTCGGGGTGGCCGTAGGTGAACGCACCGGTTGACGAGATGAAGATCTCAACAGCAGGACCGATCAGTCCGGCGCCGACGGCGTGCACCAGCAGGGTCGGTCGAGCCCGCGGATCCACCAAGAACACCGCGACGGTAAAGATGACGCAATAGATGAAAAGAGCGAGCAGCGGCCAGCTTTGCAAGAAGCCTGACGAGGCGTAGCAAAAAACCAACGACAACAAGCCAGCCATTGCCGCGGCCAAGCTGGACGCCGGCAGGGTCTGGCGTCTCGACAAGGGAAGGGCCGCATGACGGTGGCCAAGGCCGAGGGCCAGGCCGGCGCCGACGAAGAGGGGTACGGCCCACCAATCCTGGAGCCCCAGCATTGGATTGCGATAGGTCAAGACGCCGGTGACGACGTGGAGCGCGTCGAGGGGCAGGGCCACCAACCCACCGAGCGCACCCCAAAAGAGCAAGCGTTTCATCCAAAGACCTCGCCGACGAAGGCCCATCCTCAGCTGCCTTGCTCTTTCCGCCCAGTTCCTGAGCCCTGTTGCGCCAAAGGTCCAAAGACCGGCACTTTCTCAGCGGAGCGACTCGACCAGGCTCACCGACAGCTCCACGTCGTCGGCACGGCTGCCGAGGGTCGTTCCGACGCAGACGGTGTAGGCGCCTTCGGTGACCTGGAGATCGAGCAGGGCACAAGGGCTGAAGAAGGCCGGGTTGTCGGACGCAACAAACTCAGTGCCGCGCAGCAACAGCAGGGAGGGGAAGTCGAAGGGATAGGCGCCGACGTCGGCGGTGCCGCAGTCGAGGTGTTCGCCCGCGGTCTCGACGCGCAGGTGCCCGCCCCCGGTGCCGAACCCGAAGCAGTCGACGTCGCCCTCGCTCACGTCGGTGACTGCGGAGAACGGCAGCTGCGCCTGCACATCCCGTTCGTCGTCGACGCACCGGCCATCTTCGCAGCGCAGTGAGCCGGCGCAGGCGCTCTCTTCATCGTGGGCCACGCAGGCCTCGCCGCGCGCGAGCAGCTCGCCGAAGCCGCTGGCGGCGTTCAAGCAGCGGCCGGCGTTGATGGTGAGCCCATCAACGGCGGCCTGCTCCTCGACACAGCGGCCAGAAAAGGGCGACAGCGCCGAGGCGCACGTCGATGCACGGCAGGCAGCGAGGGCGGCCTCGGCGTCGGCGACAGCGATGCAGGCGTCGTCGTTCTTGCTGCGCATGTTCGTGAAGGAGACGAAGAGTGAGCAGGTCTCGTGGTAGGCGCCCGGTGCGCAAACCTGCTCGGCGGCGCACAGCGCGGCGAAAGCGACGACGTCGTCTTCGTCGGCGCCAGGGGCGGGCTGCGGCGCCACCACCGACACGGGATGAAGCGGGTCGCTGGCGGCGAAGCAATCATCAGCAGCGATGGCGAGGTCAAAGGCGCCTTCGCCGCTGGACACGAGCTGGCCGACGCACACGGGCGGGTCTGTCGGTGTGTCGTCGACGTCAGCGGGCGCAGGCGGGTCGTTGCCAGGCGGCGGGTCGGTCGGTGGGTCATCGCCAGAAGGCTGTTCGGACGGCAGCTCGTCGCTCGGATCACCCAGAACAGGCGGTGGAGGGGGCGGCGCTGCCTCGCCGTCGGCCGGCACGTCGTCGTCACCGGGCCCAGGTTCTGCCGCCGCGTCGGGGGGCGCGTCGCTGCCACCGTCGTCAGGCAGCGGGTCGTCGGGCTCGTCGCCGCCGGCCGGCTCACCCTGGTCGTCGCTGCCGCCATCGTCGGGCGCAGGCTCTGTCGGCGGGTCGTCGCTGGGCGGAACGGAGCCGTTGCCGCCGTCGTCGACGGGCGGCGGTTCCGCTGGGGTGTCGGGGTCGGCCACGCTGCCGGCACCTGGACGCTCTTCGTCGAAGGGCGCAGCGTCGTCGTCAGCAAGGGGATCGTCGTCGCTCGCGTCGCTGGGCGGCTCGCCCGCATCGCGATCGTCCGGAGGCACCTCGATGTTCAAGCCACAACCGACCGCAACCAAGACAAGGGTGACGACGACACCGACTCGAACCATGTGGCCTCCGTGGTAGTGCCTCTGCCGCCAACTGTAGGGCCGGCCTTCGGCGATCGGCGCGTGAGACACCCTGCTGGGGCCTCAGCGGCCAGGTGTCCGAGCGAGCGACGACCACGACGTCGACGAGCCCGGCGGCTCCATGCGCCGCTCGCTTCACCTGCTGGTTCAAGACGCTGGTGCGTCTTCAGCAGCTCGATCGCCGCCGGAGCTCAGCCACGCGGAAGAGGGGAAAAACAAGAGCGGCCAGCGCTCTTGGTCGTCCATGCGCAGCAGGGCTCACGCTGGCTTGACAGGCTGCACCATGACCCTTACGTAAAGGTAAAGGTTCGAAATGTGCCGATGGGCGGTTCCGGCCTTTCGGCGTCCACCCAGCGGTCTCCTCATGCGCAGTCTCTCCTTGGTTCCAGAACGTCCGGTGCCGTCGTCGACGGCCAGCTCTGACGCGGCGCGTGATTTGCGCATCGGCGATCTGGCTCGGGTGACACAGAAGACGCAGCGGGCGCTGCGGCTGTACGAAGAGCTGGGGTTGCTGACGCCCGGGGATCACACGGTGGGCGGCTTTCGTCTTTACGGGCCCGACGCCATCACCCGGGTGCATTGGATCGGCAAGCTGCAAGAGCTCGGCTTCACGCTGCAGCAAATCCAGGGGCTGGTCGCCGCCGTCGCCGACGAAGCAGTGCCCAAAGAGGCGATGGGCAAGGTGCGCGCGCTCTTTCTGCAGAAGCTCGACGACGTCGCGGCCCAGGTCGCCCGCCTCTCCCAGCTGCAGCGCGAGCTGATGAGCTCGTTGAGCTACCTCGAGGAATGCGGCGGCTGCGCCACCGATGCCACCGCCGGCCAACCTGGCGCGGCCTCGTGCAGCACCTGCACCTCCCACGACGACAAAGCGCCGGCGTTGGTCGAAGAGACCACGCGCAGCGCCACCCATTCCTGAGTCTTGCTCCAGACGTGAAGGAAACGGCCATGACCGAGCTCTCGACCAACGACGGACCCATCTACCTCGACAACCACGCGACCACGCCCATGGATCCGCGCGTGCTCGAGGCCATGCTGCCCTACTTCACCAAGATCTTTGGCAACGCCGCCAGCCGCAACCACTCCTTTGGTTGGGAGGCCGAGAGCGCCGTCGAGAAGGCCCGCGAGCAGGTGGGAGCCCTGATCGGCGCGTCGTCGAAGGAGATCGTGTTCACGTCGGGGGCCACGGAGTCCAACAACCTGGCGATCAAGGGCGCTGCCCATTTCTACCAGGACAAGGGCAAACATATTATTACGTCGAAGATCGAGCATAAGGCCGTCATCGACTCCTGTCGTGCCCTCGAAATGGAGGGATTCACCGTCACCTATCTCGACCCGAGCAAAGACGGCATCATCACCCGCGCCGCCGTCGAAGCCGCTTTGCGTAAAGATACCGTGCTGGTGTCGTTGATGTGGGCGAACAACGAGATCGGCACCGTCAACCCCATCGCCGAGATCGGCCAGCTCTGCCGCGAAAAGGGCGTGCTGCTGCACACCGATGCCGTGCAGGCCGCAGGCAAGGTCGACGTCGACGTCGAAGCTGCCCATGTCTCGCTGCTGAGCTTGACCGCGCACAAGATGTACGGGCCCAAGGGCGTGGGCGCGCTCTATGTGCGGCGCAAGCCCCGCGTGCGGCTGGCCCCCTTGATCGACGGCGGCGGCCATGAGCGCGGGCTGCGCTCGGGCACGCTGAACGTGCCTGGCATCGTCGGTTTCGGCAAGGCGGCGGAGATTGCGAAGGCCGAGCTTCCAGCGGAATCCAAGCGCTTGTTGGGACTGCGGAACCGGCTGTTGAAGAAGATTCAAGACGGCGTCCCACAGACCTTTGTGAATGGATCCCTGGAACACCGTCTGCCGGGCAATTTGAACATCTCCTTCGCCTACGTCGAAGGCGAGAGCTTGCTGATGGCCCTGAACAAGACCGTGGCGGTGTCGTCGGGTTCGGCGTGTACGTCGGCGTCGTTGGAGCCCTCTTATGTGTTGCGCGCCTTGGGCCTGGGCGACGACCTGGCCCACAGCTCCCTGCGCTTTGGCTTTGGGCGCTTCAACACCGAAGCCGAAGTCGACGTCGTCGCCGACCTCGTCGTGAAGTCCGCCAACCGCCTGCGCGAGCTCTCGCCCCTGTGGGAGATGGTGCAGGAGGGCATCGACCTCAAGACCGTGCAGTGGGCGCCGCACTGACCACTCTTGGCGACAATTTTTCGACCCTGAAACAGCAGAAGGACCGCATCATGGCATACAGCGATAAGCTCCTCGACCACTACGAAAACCCGCGCAACGTGGGCTCGATGGACAAGAGCGATGACAACGTCGGCACCGGTCTGGTCGGCGCTCCGGCTTGCGGCGACGTCATGAAGCTGCAGCTCAAGATCAACGACGACGGCATCATCGAAGACGCCAAATTCAAGACCTTCGGCTGCGGCTCGGCCATCGCGTCGTCGTCCTTGGTCACCGAGTGGGTCAAAGGCAAGACCCTCGATCAGGCCAACGCGCTGAAGAACGCGCAAATCGCCGAAGAATTGGCACTTCCACCGGTGAAGATTCACTGCTCGGTGCTCGCCGAAGAAGCAGTCAAGGCCGCCGTCTACGACTACAAGCTCAAGAAGGGCTTGTTGAGCGCCGCCGAAGTGCAGGCCCACGAGCGCAAGATGGCCGGAGCCAACCGGGCCGAGGGCGAGTCCGACGACGACGTCGACGCCCGCGTGCAGGCCACCGTTGCCAGCTACACCGCGCGCCACGGCGGGAAAAACGACGTCACCGCCAACGCCTGAAGTTTTCAGGGCTGATGTTCAGGCACACGATCTGGAGCGATGAAGATGGCAACCCAACTCACCAACATCGGCAACAAGAAGGCGGCGTCGACGGAGCCGGCCGTCGTCGTACCCAAGGATCGCCTCGCGCTGACCGAGAAGGCGGCGCAGAAGATCGAGGTACTGGCCGAGCGCGAAGGCAAGAGCGGGCAGATGTTGCGGGTCGCGATTCAGGGCGGTGGCTGCTCGGGGCTGAGCTACACCTTCAGCTTCACGACGACGGCGGACACGCGGGACCGCGTCTTTGAGGGCTACGGCCAGAAGATCGTCGTCGACCCCAAGAGCTTGCTCTATCTCGGCGGCTCCGTGCTCGAGTGGCAAGAGAGCTTGATGAAGTCGGGCTTCGTGCTGAAAAACCCGAATGAGGTGAAGGGCTGCTCCTGCGGCGAGTCCTTCTCGGTCTAGGCCATGCGCCGTGGCACCCAGGTGTTGGCCTTCTGCGCGGTCTTTGTGATCGGCGTGCTGATCGGGCGGGTCACGGCACCCTCCGAGCTGAGGGCCGCGCTGTCGTCGTCGTCGTCGACCGCGTCTTCATCCGCACCGATCTCGAGAGACGCTGATGCCGAGGACACGCCCTCGGGATCTGCGGCACCCGCGGCCGGGGCACGTGTTTTTGGCGGGACGCTCCAGCTCCCCGACGTCGGCGCCGCACCCGTGGTCAGTGCTGAGCGCGTGGTCGAGCTCGAAGGCGAAGTGAGACGCCTGCGCACCCTGGTCGACGAGCAAAAGGCCGTGGAGACGGATGCCAATGGCGTCGTCGTCCCCTTTCCCGACGGGCGCACCGCCAAGGGCGACGAGCAAGCCCTGCACGAGGCCTTGAACAAAGCTCTGGCGGCCCACGGCCTCGCCGGCGACGTCACGGCTCTCGATTGCAGCGAGTTTCCCTGCATCGCCCACGGTCGGCTGAAGGGCGACATCGACAACGAGGCCCTGCAGCCGGTGTTCGACGACGCCAAGCGTGCCCTTGGCGGTGAAACCTATGCGTCCCTCTCTCGCTACCGCGACGAGAAGGACCCGACGAAGACCTACAGCTCCTTCAGTCTCTCGTTGTTTCCGAGCGACTTGCCCGAGGCCGAGCAGCAGAACCTCAACAAGAGGCTGCGCGCGCGCAAGAATGCCTACGTCGACGCCACGGTCGGAGATTGACGTCGTCGCTGCACTGATTCCCGGGGTCGAGCGCGTGCGTTTTGGGATCCTCCTTCTTGCTCTGTGCTCGGCCTTTGGCATCGGCGTCGTCGTCGGCCAGGTGAGCGCACATCCGGAGGCCACAGCCACACCGTCGGCGGCGGCAGGGCGGGCAGAGCGAGATGACGTCGTCGAAAAACCCGATGGCTCGGCGCAGCCGGTCCAGAACCCAACGTTGACGCGTCCATCCGCAGACCTGCAGAAGCTGGAAGCAGAGGTGCGCCGCCTGCGCACGCTCATCCCGAAGCAAGCATCAGAGGCAGAAACCGAAGGCGTCGCAGCTGCCTTCCCTCTGGGCCGTGGCGCCAGCAGCGATGAGCAGGCCCTGCGCAACGCACTCCGCAGATCCTTCGCTGCGCGAGGGCTGGCGGCGGACGTCACGACGGTGGACTGCGCCGAATTCCCCTGCATCGCCCATGGACAGGCAAGCGGCGCCGTCGAGGACGAGGCGCTGGATCTGGTCTTCAACGACGCCAGAGATGCCGTCGGTGGCGAGCAGTACCGGTGGGTCGATCGCATCGTGAACCACGACGTCCCGTCAAAGACTTGGAGCGCGTTTCACCTGGCCTTCTACCCAGTCGACCTGCCCGACGCGGAGAAGCAGAACCTCAAGACGCGCCTCAATTTCCGCACCGTCTCTTACAACGAGTCGTTCCGAGAATGACGTCGTCGCAGCAGCCGTTGACACACCACCGGCCCCAAGACCGCTGGGTACATCGAGAGGGTGACGGGCAGATAGGGCCCGACCTCCATCAGGACCTCGATGCCGAGGTGCATCAAGGCGCCGTAGACGAGGAAGAGCGCGCGCACCTGCAGGCGACGCAGCAGACGCGCGACGCGACCTGAGGACGACACCTCGTCGAGCAACACCGCCAACACGAGCAGCGGCGCCGAGATCTCAAAGAGCCACGCCGACGTCGTCGCTGCTTGGGTGAAGGGGTAGAGCCAGGCCGGCGGCAGGCCATCGAAGCGGGTCCATTGGGGTTGGTGCAGAGCGAACCACAAAGCGCTGGCATCGCCGCCGGGGACCCAGCCGTAGGAGATCTTCTGCAGGCCGCCGAAGAAGTAGAGCAGGCCCAGTTGGAACACCAGCAGCAGGCGGGGAAGACGCAGTGCCGTCGTCGTTCCTTTGCGCCAGGCGTCGACGGAGAGGGCGTTGCCGCAGCCGGAGATCATCAGCACGAAGAGCACGTCGATGAGCAAGGCGTCGCTGCCGCCGTGCGCGTGGTCGGAAAAGGCGCTGATCATGCGCATGCCGAGCCAGGAGCCCACCAAGGCGACGCGGGTACAGCAGCCCAGGGCAACGCCCAGCCCGCAGGCCGCCGTGGCGCCGGTCAGCAGCACCGCACCCAGCGGCGTCGTGAAGGCGCGGGCCCAGTCGACGGAGTGGAGGCCGCCGTGAGCGACGTGAACGAAGACCGTCGTCGTCGTTTCGTTCCACAGCGCCATCAGCAGGTGCGCGACCACGGTGGTGCCGATGAGGATGCGCGACAGCGCCAAGGCGGTGGCTGCCTCTTTCACGGCGCAGAAGGCGGCGAAGCGCTCCCACCCCTGGGCGAAACGCGAGCTGGCGCTCATGACGCCGCCGGGCGGGGGACGACGACGACGTTGACCCGTTCTTCGGCCTCGACAGCCCCGCTCGAGGGTTTCGCGTTCCTTCGGCGCCAATGGGCGCACTCGATGGTGGTGAGGGTTGCGTCGACGGCGAAGGCGCGGGCCGCGAGCACTCGGCACATGCGCTGGCGCCAGCGTCGACTGGGTCCGTCGGGCCAGCTCGCCGTGAACGTGACGTTGCGCCACGCTTGGCTCTCGAGCAGACGGGCTTGCCATTGGTGCTCGTCGTCACCGCGCAGGTAGAGCTGGCGCGTGCGACCGGCATCGTCGCGGGCGACGACCTCGAAGCGATCGGCGTGTCGGGTGCCGGCGACGAAGACGACCCAGCCCTGGGTGAGGCCGCTGAGCTTCAGGTAGGGGCGCAGCGGGGTGAGCAGCGCGGTGCGGGCCTCTTGCCAATGGTGGGCGAGGTCGAAGAGCGAGTGCTGCAGCGAGTTACGGTCCGTGCCGAGCGCGAGGGCCCACGACGAAATCTCATCCTGCACGCGGGGATCGCGCCACACGCTCCGACGCAGGCCGGCCGCGGGATTGGGCAGCGCCGCGGCGCAACAAGAGAGCACGTGCAGGAGAGCGAAGGCCGCAACCAGATGCCGTCGTCGTCGTCGCGGGGGCGGATCGAGCACGGGAACAGGGTAGCACCGTCGCCGACGGCTGCGGATGACGCGTGCTCCCGCAGTCAGGACAGCTTGCGCGCTTTGGTGATCCAGCTGTGCAGCACGCTGAGCAGGCTCTCGCCTTCGACGGGCTTGGTCACGTAGTCGTTGGCTCCTGAACCCAACGCCTTCTCCCGGTCGCCCTTCATCGCTTGCGCCGTCAAGGAGATGATGACGAGATCGCAGAAGCGGGGCTCTTGGCGAATGCTCTGAATCGCTGCCAGCCCATCCATCTCCGGCATCATGGTGTCCATCAAGACGACGTCGATGTCGGGGTTCTGCCGCAGCTTCTCGATGCCCAGGCGCCCATTCTCGGCGTGCAACACGACGGCCCCGCGCGAGCTCAACAAGCTGTGCAGCGCAAAGATGTTGCGGATATCGTCGTCGATGAGCAGCACCTTGACCCCAGCGAAGCTCGCGTCGGCCGGCAGGGGCAAAGAGGGCGCGCCTTCGCTGCGCACGGGTTTTTCGTCGACGTCGAGCAGCGGCTCTTCACCGGAGTAACTGCGCGGAAGCAGCAAGGTGAACGTGCTGCCGATGCCGAGCTCACTGCGAACCTGGATCGAGCCGCCGAGCAAGCGCGCGATCTCGCGGCTGATGGTGAGCCCGAGCCCGGTGCCGCCGTATTTGCGGCTCGTGGTGCCGTCGGCCTGCTGGAACGCCTCGAAGATGAGCTTCTGTTTTTCTGGTGGAATGCCGATGCCGGTGTCTGTCACCGAGAAAGCGACCATGTCGTCGACGACCTGGCCGAGGCCGTCGACGGCCGCGCCGACGCGCAGTCGTACGCTGCCTGCCGATGTAAATTTGAACGCATTAGAAAGCAGGTTCTTGAGCACTTGATGCAGGCGGTTTGCGTCGGTATGAATCAGCACAGGGAGATTGGGATCGAGCGTGCTCTCAAACAACAGTCCTTTTTGCTCGGCAACGTGACGGAAAGCGGACTCGATATAATCCTTCACCTCTTCTATGCGCGTCTCTTGGGGGTAGATAGGCATCTTGCCGGCCTCGACCTTCGACAGATCGAGGATCTCATTGATCAGGCCGAGCAGATCGTTGCCTGAGCTGTAGACGGTGCTGGCGAATTTCACTTGTTCGGCCGTCAGGTTGCCGTCTTTGTTATCGGCCAACATCCTAGAGAGGATGAGCAGGCTGTTGAGCGGCGTGCGAAGCTCGTGCGACATGTTGGCCAGGAACTCCGACTTGTATTTGGAGATGAGCTGGAGCTGTTCCGCCTTTTCCTCGAGGCTGCGCGACGCGAGCTCGACTTCGTTGTTCTTCACCTCGAGCAGCTGGGCCTTTTCGTTCAGCTCGCTGGCTTGGGCCTCGAGCTCACCATTTGAACGCTTGAGCTCGGCCAGCAGCTCTTCGGTTCGCATCGACGACGAAATCATGTTCAGCATGACGCCGACGCTGTCCATGAGCTGGTCGAGGAAGCTCAGGTGGTTGACCGAGAAGGTGGTGAAAGAGGCCAGCTCGATCACGGCTTTCACCTCGCCCTCAAAGAGCACGGGCAAGACGACGCAGCTGCGGGGCGGGGCCTCCCCCAGACCGGTGGCGATGACCATGAAGCCGTCGGGGACGTCGCTGAGCAGGATGCGTTTTTTCTCGTAGGCGCATTGACCGACCAAGCTCTCCTTCAGCTTGTAGGTGTGGGCCAAGCTCTTGCGCGCGGTAAAACCATAAGAGGCGACGAGGTTCAGCACGGCCTCGAGCTTGTCGTTCGTCTCCATCATGTAGAAGCCGCCATGCTGGGCGTCGACGACGGGCGTCAGCTCCGACATGATCAGCTGGGCCACGGATACGATGTTGCGCTGTCCCTGCATCATCACCGAGAACTTGGCGAGGTTGGTCTTCAGCCAGTCTTGGCCGGTGTTTTTCTCGGTGGTGCCACGCAGGTTCAAGATCATCTGGTTGACGTTGTCTTTGAGAGCCGCGACCTCGCCCTGGGCCTGCACGGTGATCGATCGCGTGAGGTCGCCCTTGGTCACCGCCGTCGACACCTCGGCGATGGCGCGCACCTGGGAGGTCAAGTTGCCGGCCAGCTGGTTGACGTTGTCGGTGAGGTCGCGCCAGGTGCCGGCGGCGCCCGGGACTTTGGCTTGCCCGCCGAGCTTGCCCTCGATGCCGACTTCGCGGGCCACCGTCGTCACCTGATCGGCGAAGGTGCGCAGCGTGTCGGTCATGTTGTTGATCGTTACCGCCAGAGCAGCCACCTCGCCCTTGGCTTCGAGAGCGAACTTCTGCGACAGGTCACCGTTGGCGACGGCGGTAACGACCTTCACGATGCCGGTGAGGCTGTTGGCCATGAAGTTCACGTTGTCGGTGAGGTCGCGCCATGTGCCGGCCGCTCCCGGCACATGGGCCTGGCCACCGAGCTTGCCTTCGATGCCCACCTCGCGGGCCACGCCCGTCACCTGCTCGGCCAGGATGCGCAGGGTGTCGGTCATGTTGTTGATCGTCTCGGCGAGGGCGGCGACCTCGCCCTTGGCTTCGAGCACGAACTTCTGCGAGAGATCGCCGGTGGCGACGGCGGTGACGACCTTGACGATGCCGCGCACTTGCTTGGTCAGGTTGGTGGCCATGACGTTCACGTTGTCGGTGAGATCCTTCCAAGTACCCGAGACGCCTTTGACGTCGGCTTGGCCCCCGAGCTTGCCCTCGGTGCCGACCTCTTTGGCCACGCGCGTGACCTCCGAGGCGAACGACGAAAGCTGGTCCACCATCTTGTTGATGACGTCTTTGATCTGAAGGATCTCGCCTTTGACGTCGACGGTGACCTTCTGTCCCAGGTCGCCGTTGGCGATGGCGGTGGAGACTCTCGACACGTCGCGCAGCTGCACGGTGAGGTTGGACGCCATGGTGTTGACGTTGTCGGTCAGGTCCTTCCAGCTGCCGGAGACGCCTTTGACGTCGGCCTGCCCGCCGAGCTTGCCCTCGGTGCCGACCTCTTTGGCGACGCGGCTCACTTCGGCTGTAAACGAATTGAGCTGATCAACCATCGAGTTGATCGTGTGCTTCAGCTCCGAAATTTCGCCCCTCGCCTCGACGGTGATCTTCTGGGAGAGATCCCCACGCGCGATGGCAGTGGTGACCTTGGCGATGTTGCGCACCTGGGTCGTCACGTTGGCCGCGAGTACGTTGACGTTGTCGGTGAGATCTCGCCAGGTGCCGGAAACGCCTTTGACGTCGGCCTGGCCGCCGAGCTTGCCCTCGGTGCCGACCTCCTTGGCCACGCGGGTCATCTCGGCGGCGAATGACCGGAGCTGATCCACCATGATGTTGATGGTGTTCTTCAGCTCAAATATTTCACCGCGCGCGTCGACGGTGGTTTTTTGCGACAGGTCGCCGTTGGCCACAGCCGTCGTCACCAGGGCGATGTTGCGCACCTGGACCGTGAGCGTGGTGGCCAGGCCGTTGATGTTGTCGGTGAGGTCTCTCCAAGTGCCGGCGGCGCCTTTGACGTCGGCGTGTCCGCCGAGCTTTCCCTCGGTGCCAATCTCTTTGGTCACCCGCGTGACCTCAACGGAGAAGGAGCGCAGCGTGTCGACGAGGGCGTTGAAGACGTCTTTGATCTGCAGCAGCTCGCCGTTGACGCTGACGGTGACCTTTTGGGTCAGATCGCCATTGGCCAGGGCCGTGGCGACCTTGGAGACGTCGCGCAGCTGCAGGGTGAGGTTGGCTGCGAGCCCGTTCACCGAGCTCGTCAGATCTTTCCAGGTGCCGGCCATGCCCTTGGTGTCGGCCTGCCCGCCGAGCTTGCCCTCGGAGCCGACCTCGCGCGCCACCCGGGTGACTTCGGCGGCGAGGGAGCTCAGCTGCTCCACCATCTTGTTCATGACGTTCTTGATCTCGAGGACCTCGCCTCTGACGTCGACGGTGATCTTCTGGGAGAGATCGCCATTGGCCACGGCGACGGCGACCTTGGACACATCCCGCAGCTGCACGCTCAGGTTGCTCGACATGGAGTTGACGTTGTCGGTGAGGTCCTTCCAGCTGCCGGCGACGCCTTTGACGTTGGCCTGACCCCCCAATCTGCCCTCGGAGCCGACCTCTTTGGCGACGCGCGTGATCTCGGCGGCGAAGGACCGCAGCGTGTCCACCATGGTGTTGATGGTGCTCTTCAACTCGTCGATCTCGCCCTTGGCGTCGACGGTGATCTTTTGCGAGAGGTCGCCGTTGGCGACGGCGGTGGTGACCTTGGCGATGTTGCGCACCTGCGCGGTGAGGTTGCCCGCGAGCCCGTTGACGTTGTCGGTGAGGTCGCGCCAGGTGCCGGCGACGCCTCTGACGTCGGCTTGTCCACCAAGCTTGCCTTCGGAGCCCACCTCCTTGGCAACGCGCGTGACCTCGAGCGAGAACCAACGCAGCGTGTCGACCATCGTGTTGATGGTGTTCTTGAGCTCATAGACCTCGCCGCGGGCATCGACCGTGATCTTCTGCGAGAGGTCGCCGTTGGCCACAGCAGTGGTGACCTTGGCGATGTTGCGCACCTGGGCGGTGAGGTTGGCAGCCAGGCCGTTGACGTTGTCGGTCAGATCTTTCCAGGTGCCCGAGACGCCCTTGACCTCGGCCTGACCGCCGAGCTTCCCCTCGGTGCCAACCTCCTTGGCCACACGGGTGACCTCGGCAGCGAAGGACGAGAGCTGGTCGACCATCACGTTGATGGTGTTTTTGAGCTCGAGGATTTCGCCCCGTGCGTCGACGGTGATGGATTGAGAGAGGTCGCCTTTGGCGACGGCGGTGGTGACCTTGGCGATGTTGCGCACCTGGGCGGTGAGATTGGCAGCCAGGCCGTTGACGTTTTCCGTGAGGTCTTTCCAGGTGCCCGACACGCCTTTGACGTCTGCTTGACCGCCCAGCTTGCCTTCGTTGCCGACTTCTTTGGCGACGCGCGTGACTTCGGCGGCGAAGGAATTCAGTTGGTCGACCATGCTGTTCACGGTGGTGCCGATGCGCAGAAACTCGCCTCGCACCGGTCGGCCATCGATCTCCAGCACCATCTTTTCGGACAGGTCCCCCTTGGCGACAGCTGTGATGACGCGGGCGACTTCGTTGGTGGGCGCGACGAGGTCGCCTATGAGTTGGTTGACAGCGTTTGCGCTGCTGGCCCACGCGCCCTTGGCTGGCCCCATGGAGGCGCGTTCGGCCATGCGACCTTCCCGCCCGACGATCCTGCCGACGCGCGTCAGCTCGCCAGCGAGGTGCTCGTTGAGCCCGACGATGTCGTTCACAAGCTCGCCGGCGCGGCTCAAGATGCCATTGCGGTTGTAGGGGAGGCGCGCCTCGAAGTCCCCGGCCTTGACCGCCTTCAGCACCTCGACCAGCGCCTCGATCTCCATCTGCGCGGCCTTCGACAGATTGCTCCATTCTCCGTCGTCGGGGGCGGCGTTGGAGGCTTGGGGGTTGGCGGTGCGATCGTCGTCGCCTCTCGGCAGGCGCTTGGCCTTGGCGAGAGCGCTGCCTTTCTTGCCCTTGCCCCTGCTCTCACTCTTGCCCTTCGGCGTCGGGCGGACCGGCGCGGAGAGGTCGCTGCGCGAGCTCGAGCGAGACGAGGCAATGGTCATTCTAGCATTCCCTTCTTGGCGGAGACGACGACGTCGACGAAGCCGGGTGGCGCAGCAACGGTGGCTGGTCGTCGATTTGCGGCGCTGTTGGCGAGAGCCACCGCCAGGGTCGAAAACAGCTCCTTCAGGCTGAAGGGCTTGCGCAGCAAGAAATCCGGACGGAGGGCGTCGGCGATGGCCTGCACCCCGGTGGCGGCCGTCATCAGCACGACGGGGACCTCGGTGAGCGCGGGGTCGGCGAGCTGGCGCGCGCGGAATTCGGCGCCGTCCATCACCGGCATCGCGTAGTCGAGGAGGATCAAGCGGGGACGCAGGCCGGCCTGCAAAAGGTTGAGAGCGACCCGACCATTGGGAGCTTCGACGACGTCGTAGGCGTTGTCGCGCAGCACGTCCGCGAAGGTCTCGCGGATGTCTTCGTCATCTTCCACGAGAAGGAGCTGCGTCAATTCGGTTCCCGAGCTGGAGGCGCCGCCGTGCGTCGAAGGAAGGGAGATCTAGTGTTGCTCCGCTCAAAAGGCGAGCTGCTTCGACCACGGCTCTTTGCCCTTTCGACGACGAGGATTCGGGCGAAACACCCTCAGCATCGACGGCGGTGGAACCCCTTGGTTTGGGCTGTGACCCCAGGCGGCCATTCGGGCGCGCAAGCGGGCGCTTTGCCCAGCTGCGCAGACCGCGCTCGTCCCAAGCCGTGTAGGATCCGCCGCCAGCGGCTTCAGCCGCCTCAACCACGGGATGGATGATGAGCGGGAACTTCAGGTACTTCAAAGGCTCTGCGGTGTTGACCGTCGTCGGCCTCCTCGTCGGCGCCGGCCTGGGCTTCTCGGCCACGGGCACGATGACGGGCGCCTTGCGCTACGCCTTCATCATTGGCGTGTTGAGCGTGCTCGAGGTGTCGCTCTCCTTCGACAACGCCGTCGTCAACGCGAAGGTGCTCGCGGGGATGCCACCGGTCTGGCGCCAGCGCTTCATCACCTGGGGCATCGCCATCGCTGTGTTCGGCATGCGCATCTTGTTCCCGCTGGTGATCGTGTCGATCATCGGCAAGTTGGGCCCCATCGACGCCGTCGACCTCGCTGTCAACCGACCCGAGGAATACCAAAGGGTCCTCGAGAGCGCGCACATCTCCCTCTCGGCCTTCGGCGGCGCGTTCTTGGCCATGGTCGGCCTGAAGCACTTTCTCGACTCCGAAAAAGACGTGCACTGGATCGCCATCGTCGAGAAGCCGCTGGCGGCCCTTGGTCGCGTCGACGCCGTACAGCTCGGTGTGGTGCTCTTGGTGATCTACGGCGTGTCGCTGCAGCTGCCCGAGCACGAGAGCATGGTCTTCATCGTCGCCGGCATCTTCGGACTGCTCACCTACATCGCCGTCGACGGCATCGGCGCCTTTCTGGACCCCGAGTCGGTGGCGGGGGCGGCGACGGCGAAGGCGGGCCTGGCCTCCTTCCTCTATCTCGAGGTGCTCGACGCCAGCTTCAGCTTCGACGGGGTCATCGGCGCCTTCGCCCTCTCGAACAATCTCTTCGTCATCGCCATCGGCCTCGGCGTCGGCGCGATGTTCGTGCGCAGCCTAACGATCATGCTCGTCGACAAAGGCACTCTGACAGAATATCGATACCTCGAACATGGCGCCTTCTACGCAATCCTTTCTCTCGCCGTGATCATGTTCCTGAAGACCTTCATGGAGATTCCCGAGCTGGTGACTGGCCTCTTGGGGGCCGGCTTCATCGGCATCGCTCTGCTGAGCTCTCTCTCCTACAATAAAGCGCACAAAGATGATCCAAAAGAAGACGAAGAGGCCGAACCTCCGGCGACGACCTAAGGGCTTCGTTTGATGAGCTGGGCGCGGGTGCTGCGCGTGATGCCGGCGCGATCTCTCGCCGCGCGGGGCGAGCCATCTCCCCCCGTGGCCCGGCCGGCGGCCTTCTCCGCACGAAGCGCTGCGCCCGCGCCGGAAAAAAGGCCCGAGCAATCGAGGAGAAGCGGCCCTCCAACGCCCAAACTTTCTTGCTATGCCTCGCCAACCTCAGAAAGAACTCCAGGGAGCCCCCATGATCGACGGCGTCGAGCTCATCCAAAAAACCTACGCAACGATGAAGCAGCGGCACACCGAAGCCCGCCAGGCCTTCGGTCGGCCCTTGACGCTCACGGAGAAGATCCTGGTCGCGCACATGGACAAAGCCGTCGACGAAGATGGCAAGCCGCTGGTGCGCAAGAAGAGCTACGCCAACCTCCATCCCGATCGCGTGGCGCTGCAAGACGCGACGGCGCAGATGGCGCTGCTGCAGTTCATGCAAGCGGGAAAGAAAGAAGTGGCGGTGCCGTCGACGGTGCACTGCGATCATTTGATTCAGGCCAAGGTCGGGGCGAAGAAAGATCTGCTTCGCTCGATCGACGAAAACCAAGAGGTCTTCGAGTTCCTGCAGCAGGTCAGCCAGAAGCACGGCCTCGGATTTTGGAAGCCCGGCGCCGGCATCATTCACCAGGTCGTTCTCGAGAACTACGCCTTTCCGGGCGGCATGATGATCGGCACGGACTCGCACACCCCCAACGCGGGCGGCCTGGGCATGGTGGCCATCGGCATCGGTGGCGCCGACGCCGTCGACGTCATGGCGGGCTTTCCCTTCAATCTGCGCTGGCCCGGCGTCATCGGCGTCAAGCTGACGGGAAAGCTCAGGGGCTTCACTGCGGCCAAGGACGTGATCCTCAAGCTCATGGGAATCCTCACGGTCAAAGGCGGTACAAATCATATTGTTGAATTCTTTGGGCCGGGAGCTGCCAGCATCTCAGCGACGGGCAAAGGCACCATCGCCAACATGGGCGCCGAGCACGGGGCGACGACGTCGGTGTTCCCTTACGACGAGTCCATGGCGCGCTACCTGCGGGCCACCAGCCGCGGCTCCTGGGCCGACCTCGCCGATCAACATAAAAGCGAGCTGCAGGCCGACGCCGAAGTGTATGGCGATCCCGCCAAATACTACGATCAGGTCGTCGAGATCGATCTCGACGCACTCGAGCCCCATCTGGTCGGACCGCACACGCCCGACCTCGCGCGTCCGCTCAGCGCCATGAAGGCCGCCGTCAAAGCCGAGGGCTACCCCGAGGTCATCACGTCGGCGCTCATCGGATCGTGCACGAACTCCTCCTACGAAGACGTCTCCCGCGCCGCCAGCCTCGCCGACGCCGCCCTCAAGGCCGGGCTCAAGGCCAAGGTGCCCTTCCTCATCTCACCCGGGTCCGAGACCATTCACCTGACCATTCAGCGCGATGGGCAGATGAAGACCTTCGACGACGCCGGCGGCACCGTCTTGGCCAACGCTTGCGGGCCGTGCATCGGCCAGTGGGATCGCCAGGATGTGAAGAAGGGAACGAAGAACGCCATCGTGACGTCGTTCAACCGCAATTTCCGCGGTCGAAATGACAGCAGCAATGATACTCTCGCTTTCATCGGTTCGCCGGAACAAGTCACAGCCATGGCCTTCTCAGGGCGGCTGGACTTCGATCCGCGCACAGATACGATCAAGACCGCCGACGGCAAGGACTTCAAGTTTCCCGAGCCCAAGGGCGAAGAGCTGCCGAAAAGCGGCTTCCTCACCGACAAAGACGGCCTGGTGCGTCCCGTCGCCGACGGCAGCGCGCTGCAGATCAAGGTCGATGCCCAGTCCAAGCGACTCGCCCTGCTCGCTCCCTTCAAGCCCTGGGACGGCAAAGACGTCGTCGGCGCGCGCGTGCTTTTGAAAGCCAAGGGAAAATGCACAACCGATCACATTTCGGCGGCGGGAAAGTGGCTGACCTACCGAGGTCACTTGGATAATATTTCAAACAATCTCTACATCGGCGCCACCAACGCCTTCGACGACAAGATCGGCGAGGGCCTGTCGTTCGCGGTCGCAGCGGGCGCGGGGGCGCCACGGGTCAGCCAGCCTTTCCCCGACGTTGCCCGGGCCTACAAGTCAGCGGGCATCCCCTGGATCGTGGTGGGCGACGAGAACTTCGGCGAAGGCAGCTCCCGGGAGCACGCCGCGATGGAGCCCCGCCACCTCGGGGGTCGCGCCATCTTGGTGCGCTCCTTTGCGCGCATCCACGAGAGCAACCTCAAGAAGCAGGGCATGTTGCCGCTGACGTTCAACAACCCCACGGACTACGACAAGGTGCGCGAAGACGACGTCGTCGACATCGTCGGCCTCTCCCAGCTCGCCCCGGGCCAGCCGCTCAAGATCCGCTTGCAGCACAACGATGGCACCAAAGACGAGTTCTCGGTGAACCACTCCATGTCGGCGGAGCAGATCGAGTGGTTCAAGGCAGGCAGCGCCCTGAACATGGTTGCGGCGCAGAAGTAGGTCGGCCGGTCGCCGGGGGGAGGTTCCTCGGCAGCGCGCGCGTCCTCCCGCCCTCTCTGCGGAGAGGGGGAGGGGCATGCTGAATGGATCGTGTTGCTAGGATGTCTGACCCCCGAGGCCCCCATGAAACGCGCGCTGCTCGTCGTCGCTTTCGTCGCCCTGCCGCTCACTGCGGCGGCGGCATCTCCCGTCTCGGCAGCCCCCGTCGCCGACGACAAGGCCACCAAGGATGACTACACCCTCGACACGTCGGGGACGGCGGCCAAGGTGAAGGTCAAAGGCGAGGGGGCTTTCAGCCTGAAGATCACGCCGAAGAACGGCAAGAAGGTGCATCCCGACGCGCCTCTCGAGGTCACCATCGTCGACAATCCCGGTCTCAAGCCAGCCAAGCAGAAGCTCGGACGCTCAGATCTCAAGGAGAAGGGGGCCAAAGAGCCAGAGGTGGTCACGGTGTTGCGCGGCGTGAAGGGCGGGGCGACGACGTTGGAGGTCACGCTCTCGTTTTTCCTCTGCACCGAGGCCTGGTGCCAGCGCATGAGCGATCGCGTGCAGATTCCGGTCACCGTCGAGGAATAGCCGCGACGTCGACGTCGACGCGCTCGGTGGGGGTCTGCAGGCTGGTGGCGCGACGCGACGCGACGAACTGCTGCACGATCTGCGCGCGCTCCCTGAGGCCATCGAGCCGCTCTCCGATGAGCTCCATCACGATCAGCGCGTCGGGCTGGTCCAAAGGCAGGGCCAAGACCGAGCGGTCGCCGCCTTTGCGCCACAGGTGCAAGCAGCCGCCTTCGACGACGGCGCAGTCGATGTCTTCCCAGCGCAGGCGCTGCCTCTTCTTGCGCACGCCCTCGGCGTCGACGACGAAGGCGCCGGCCTTCACGGCTCTCCCGCTGGCCAGAGTGCTGCGCGCTTTGTCGACGAGGGGAGGCAGGGCGCGCCTCAGCGCCGCGGCGGCAACGCCCTCGATGCGATCGCCGCTGCCGTTGAGGCGCACGCGCCGGCCCTTGTTGTCGGTCAGAACCAGGGTGACCGAGCGGCCGATGTAGCCCCCGTTGGCGTATTGGTCGACGATGGCGCGCCGGAGGTGGACGACGTCGTCGAAGGCCACGAAGCCGCCGCTGTCGGCGATGCCGTGCTCGTAGACCGCGAAGGCCCGGCGCCGTTGGATGACGACGGTGGTGCCGGCAGTGATGCTGCCAAAGAAGGTCACCACCGCAGCGACGGCGGCGACGGCCTCGGCTTGCAACAAGAGCGCAGCGCCCAGGCCCACAAAGAGAGCCAAGCCGAACATGGCCCAGGGCAGGGAACTGGATTTTTCGACGCCGCAGACCAGCGCGCCGCCGACCTCGTGCCGCTGTTCCCAGCCGAGGACGTCGACGTCACCACGGGCCTGTGGTGCCTCGCTCTGTTGGCGTCGGACCAGAGCATCGAGCAGCACCGCGTTGTCGGTCCACACCGGCACCGTGAGCGTGCGATCGGGACGGTCGACGGCGAAGATGCGCACACCCGCGGGCGTGGTGTCGACGCGATCGATCTCATTCCAGCCCAGGGTGCGTGGGGTGGTTGCGCGGGCGTCGATGAGTCCTTCGTGGGTGGCCAGCAGGTGAGGCCCGAAGGGAACGCTGCGACCGATGGCCAGCATCAGGGCAAATTCGTCAACGAGGCGGGGCACCACGGCCTGCAGCACCACCTGAGACACGGCGGTGGCGCCGCGCAGCTCGAGATCGACGAAAGAGACCGAAGCGGCATCGGAGCTGAAGGTCAGCCGATCGGCCGAGAGAGGATGCGGCGTCGTCGCCGACAAGCGCCCCCCGGCAGCCTTGATGGTACGGATGTCTTGCAGGCGCAGCTCGACGGTGCCGAGCAAGCCCTCTTGCACCAGCCGGTCACCCTGCAGCCGCACCCGCCGACGTCGGGTCACCATGATGGCAGCCGAAGAGGCGCCAGCGACGCCCACGCAGACCAGGGCCAACCACAGGGCTCCCAGCGACCAGGCCGTGCCCCCCAACAAAGCCGTCGCCGTCGCCAATGCGACCCAGGGCATCGCCGCCGACCACTGGGCGCCGACGGTGGCCAGGTTGAGGGATTCTTGGGGAATCGACGCCGACGAGGCCGGCGGCGCTGCCTCGTCGCGGGGAGGAACGCGCTGGCGTTGCTGGTCGTCGAGAGAATCCGCCACAAGGTTGAGGATAGAGTCTAAAGCCATGAGCGCAGAGGCTGTGGTCGCCAAGGGTCTGAAAAAGCGCTTCGGCGGCGTCGTCGCCGTCGACGGCATCGACCTGCTGGTCCCGCGCGGTGCGCGCTTTGGGCTCATCGGGCAAAACGGCGCCGGCAAGACCACGTTCATCAAGATGATGCTGGCCATCTGCAAGCGCGACGCGGGCGACGTCAGCGTGCTCGGCGGCGACCCCGACGATGTCAAAGTGCGCCAGCGCATCGGCTACCTTCCCGAGCGCCTGACCATTCCGCCCTCGTTTTCGGCGCTGGCCTTTCTGGAGAGTGTCGCCCGCCTCAAGGGCATTGCCGCGGGTCGGGCCACCAGCGAGGCCCGCGACCTGCTCGCGCGGGTCGGGCTCGAGGAAGTGGCCTGGAAGCGCTCAACGGGCGGCTACTCCAAGGGGATGCGCCAACGCACCGGCCTCGCCGCCGCGCTGGTGGGCACGCCGGATCTGCTGGTGCTCGACGAGCCCACCGACGGCATCGATCCCTTGGGCCGTCGGCAGATCCGCGACGTCATCCTCGACGCTGCCAAAGCTGGGGCCACCGTGTTCCTCAACTCCCACCTGCTCGCCGAGACCGAGCGTATCTGTGACCACGTGGCCGTGCTGCACCGCGGCCGGGTCGTCGTCGCCGGCGCCCTATCGATGCTGCAGAAGAAAGACGCCTTTCACGTGTCATTCCAAAAGACAGCAAATGCCGTCGATCTGGCAAAAAAACACGGGTTTCAAATCAAAGAAGGCGAAGGCGGCGACGTCGTCTCTTGCTCTTTCACGGGATCGGATGCCTCGGTGCTGTCGCGGGCGCTGCACCTGGCTCTGGGCGATGGCTTGGTCATCGTCGAAGTTACGGCGGCCCTGGTCGAGCTCGAGACCGTGCTCGAGCAGTCGACGAAGCAGGCTCCGATTCGGGAAGCGGCATGAACGCCATCAACGTCGCCCGCGATGTCTTGAAGGAGGCATTTTCCAGCAAGTTCATCATCGGTTTGTTTGTCATCATTGCCCTGTTTTTATTGGGGCTGATTTTCTCCCTCGATCTGGACGTCGTCGACGGCGCGCTGGCGGGGGGCCGCTTGTTTGGCAAGTCCGCCCGCGGTGACGGGGCGGCGGTGCCCGTCGAAGCCGTCCTCCGGCCGGCCTTTCAGGCCTTGGCCTGGGTGACTTTTTACGGTGGCTTGCTCTTTGGGATCGTCGCCACCGCCGACATCGCTCCGCGCCTCCTGCAGCCCGGGCGGGTCGAGGCGCTGCTGGCCTTGCCGGTGCGGCGGGCGGAGCTGGTGGTGGGCATCTACCTTGGCGTCGCTGCCATTTGCGCCTTGGGCACGTCGGTGGCGGTGGGCGGTGTTGCGCTGGTGCTCTTCTTCAAGGCCGAGATGGTGACGGTGGCGCCCGTCGCCGGAGCCGCCATGGCCATGGTTGGGTTCTGCGCCATCTACGCAGTGATGTTGGCGGTGGGCACGGTGTTTCGCTCGGCGGCGCTGTCGGCGGGATCGGGCATGGGCATCTACTTTCTCGGCATCGCCATCAGCGAGAAGCAAACGATGCTGATGTGGACCAGCAACAAATTGGTGCGCACCATCCTCGACGTCGTCACCACGCCGGTGCCCAACTTCCGGGCCCTGGCTGATGTGGGGGCCACGGTGGCTGCCGGCGAGCCCATCGCCTTTGCGGCGACCTTACCTCTGATCGGCGGCGCACTCGCCTTCGCCGCCTTCGGCGTCGTCATCGCCTGCGTCGTCGTGCAGTCGCGCGACTACTGATCACACGCCGCCCGCTCGTCCGATGTCCCTGCTTTCGCCCAGGGCGCCCCATCGCTAACCACAGCGGATGAAGATCGTGTCCTGGAACGTGAACGGGTTGAAGGCGGTGCACGGGCGCAACGAGCTCGCCTGGGCTTTCGCACCCGCGAGCAGTGAGGGCGCCATCGACGTCGTTTGCCTGCAGGAAACCAAGATTCAGCCCGAGCACATCAAGGCCGAGGTGCGCAGTCCGCCGGGCTTCGAGCGTTCGTTCTGGGCGCACCACAAGACCAAGAAGGGCTATTCGGGCACGGCCGTGTTTGTGCGCGATGGATGGTTCGCCGAGCCCTTCCCCTTCTTGATCGGCGGACAGGATCACCCCGAATACGACGACGAAGGCCGCATCTGCGCCGTCGATCTCGGAGAGCTCGTCGTCGTCTGTGTCTACTTTCCCAATGGAGGCTCGTCGGACGAGCGCCTGAGCTTCAAGGCCGCGTGGCACAACGCCTTCCTGAAGGCCGTGCTCGTGCTGCAACAGACCCGCGCCGTCGTCGTCGTCGGCGACTTCAACATTGCCCACCGGGATCTCGATCTCGCCTTGCCCGGGCGCTGGGCAGGCCAGCAATCCGGCGCACTGCCGCACGAGCGCGCCTGGTTCGATCGTCTCTTGGCCGCCGGCTTCATCGACACCTTCCGCGCCGAGAAGGGCGATCTGCCGCGGCAGTTCACCTACTGGGAGACCCGGGTCGACGCCCGCCGCGAGAACCTCGGTTGGCGCATCGACTACGTCGTCATCAGCCCCCAGCTCGAAGAGCTCCTGCTCGACGCCTGGACGAGCCCGCAGATCTTCGGCTCCGACCACTGCCCGGTCGGCGTCGAGCTGCAGACCAAAGCGGTCGCGACCGCGTGGTCCGACGACGTCGTCGAAGACGAAGAGCAAGCAGAAGACGAAGAAGAAGAAGAAGAAGAGGCCGGGGCGCGCTGGCGCCGTTGATTCGCCTGTCTGCGGACCCTCAGCTCGAGAAGCGAGTGCCGCGGGCGCCGTCGCCGCGCAGCGCCGATCGGAAGGAGCCGGCGTCTTGGGCGCCCATGATGGCCACCGCGCCGACGCCTTCGTTCAGGATCGACAGGGCTTCTTCGACCTTGGGGATCATGCCCCCAGCAATGGTGCCGTCGTCGATGAGGGCCCTGCCCTGGGCGGGCGTGAGCGTGGCGATGCGGGTCGAGGGATCGTCGAGCTGGCGAAACACTCCGCCAACCGCAGTGACCATCAACAGCACGTCGGCTCCCAGCGCCCGCGCGATCTGCACCGCCGTGGTGTCGGCGTTGATGTTGAAGATGCGGCCGCCGTCGTCGACGCCGAGGGTGCCGATCACCGGAACCACGCCCAGGCCCAGCAGGCCCCGCAGCAGGGCAGCGTCGACGGCGGCGACGTCGCCGACTTCGCCGTAGTCCACCTCTTGTCCCTGCACTTGCACGGGAGCTCGCTTGCGCGCGCGCACCAGTTGGCCTGAGGCCCCGTGGCAGCCAAAGGCCTTAACGCCAGCGCCGATCAGGGCCTGGACCAGACCGACGTTCACCTCGCCACAAATGGCCTGGACGACGACGACGAGATCTTCTTTGGTGGTCACCCGCCGCCCCGCGATCTTGTGCGCCTTGAGGCCGACCCTTTCCTGCAACGCGGTGACCTGAGGTCCACCCCCGTGCAGCACGACCACCTGGCAGCCGTCGTCGACGAGGTCCTTGATGTTCCTGCCGAGTCCCAGGCGTTGCTGCTCGTCGAGCAACACGTCGCCGCCGACCTTGACCACCACCAACGCGCTCATGGCCACAAGCCCGGCAGATCGAGGCCCTTGGTTTCGTCGACGCCGACCATGAGGTTGAAGGATTGAATGGCTTGGCCCGCGCCGCCCTTGATCAGGTTGTCGATGGCGCTGATGACGCAGAGGGTTTTCTTGCCGGTGGCTGCGTCTTGCCGCGTTTCGAGGCCGATCTCGATGCGCGCGGTACCGGCGACGGCGGCGACCTCGGGGACCTGGCCCAAGGGCATCACCCGCAGCAAGCGTTCGCCGGCGTAGACCTCGCGGTAGAGAGCATGCAGGCCCTCGCGCGTTTGGCCTTCGGGCAAATCGAGCTGGGAGATGGCGAGGATGCCGCGCGACAGCGGCGCAGACACCGGCACCATGTCGAGGGTCAGCGACGTCGCACCCGCATCGCTCAGGGTCTGCACGATCTCGCTGCGGTGTTGGTGGGCGAGCACCTTGTAGGGCTTGAGGTTCACCGCGCGCACAGGATGGTGGGTGCCCTCTTGCGGGGCCTGGCCCGACCCCGACGACCCCGTCATCGCCACCGTGCGCACGCTGACGTTCTGCAACAGCCCGCGCTGGGCCAGGGGCAGCAGACCCGTCGCGATGCAGGTCGCAAAGCAGCCCGGCGACGCCACGTGTTGGGCCGTCTTGATCTGGGCGCGGAAGAGCTCGGGCAGGCCGTAAACGAAGGTGCCCAGGCGCTCGGGGCAGGGGTGGCCGGGCGCATAGTCGCGTTCGTAGTCGGCGAGGGACTTGAGGCGGAAGTCACCGCTCAGATCGATGATTTTCACCGGCAAAGCGAAGAGCTCCATCGCCACCTTGGCCGTGGTCTTGTGGGGCATGCCCAAAAAGACGACGTCGGCGCCTTTGGCGGCTTGCACGGGAGGGACGTCGACGAGCTTGAGATCGGTGTAGCCCGAGAGGGTGCGGTGCACGTCGCCCAGCGGCTTGCCCACATGGTCTTTCGAGGCCACGCAAAGGATGTCGACGTCGTCGCGCACCACCAGGTGCCGCAGCAGCTCAGACGCCCCATAGCCGGCGCCACCGATGATCGAGACTTTGATCTTGTTGGCCATGGGCGCAGCTACGAAGAGGTCCAGACGTCGACAAGGGGGGCGGCGCCGTCGCCCACCACGCGGTTCAGGTCAGTGACGACGGGCGAGCAAGCGGGCAAAGGGATCGTCGACGGCGCCGGCATCCTTCAGCGTTTTGCCGCCCTTGATGGGGCTGGAGCTCACCCCGATGCCAGCGGCCTTGTGGTTGGCCGCCAAGCGAGCGCCGTCGACGTCGATCCACTCTTCGAAGCTAGTCTGAAAGCCGAAGGGCACCACCTGCACCCACAATTTCCAGCGGGTGGGCAGGCCGGTGTCATCGACGAAGAAGGCGTAGCTGTCGCCGGGGGTGATGCCGCCGCCTTCGTAGCGGATGAGCAAGGCCTTGACGCCGTCGATGTCGAGGAGCTCGCGCCGGGCGCCTTGGTTTCGCAAGGTAGCGAAGGGATTGAGCCAGAAGCTGTCGTTGATGAAGGCCGCCCAGGCGCTCTGCAAGCGCTCGCCCGCGCGCGCGCCGAGCACATCCCCGCCCTCGTTGTCGACGACGAAGCCTCCTCGATCCCAAGCGTCGAGCAGCACGGTGCCCTGGTCGTCTTGTAGGCGCACGAAGCCACGGGCGCGGTCCCACAGCCATTGGTGGCTGCCGCCAAAGACCCAGGACACGACAGCGAGCTGGTTCCAGGCGTCGAGGTTCACGGCGTTTTCGATGCGGGCGGCGAGGGCATCGGCGGCCGGCCCCGGGGCGCCGCGGGGAGCGCTGGCACAAGACCCCAGCAAGGCAGCGACGACGACGACGACGCGCCTAATCCCTGGATTCAGTTGAGTTTGCACTCAACTGAACCCAGGGATTGTGTTCAAAGGGGGCTGCGCCCCCTCCCGTCGTCGAGCAAGTCGCCGACGGGGCCCTCCCCATCCGTGGTCGCTCCGCTCCCGAAGATGCAGATTCAACTGATCTCTGGGATTAATCACTGCCGAACAACCAGTGCAGCTGCGTGTCGGGGCCGAGCTCATCGATGATGTGGCGCCGGAAGCTGCGCTTGATGCGGGTCGCCAGCTGTCCCATGCGCTGCTTGGACACGCCGTAACGGGCGCCGAGCTCGACGAGGGAACGGGGCTCGTGGGCGACGAGGTGCTCGGTCCAGATGGCCTGATCGCGCTCGGAGTCGAGCGTCTCTTTGAAGCGCTTCATCAGATCGGAGAGCACCTTGCCCACTTCGTTTTCGGCGGCGTTTTCTTCGGGACCACGGTCATCGCCAGCGATCATCTCGCCCAGGGTGCTGCCATCGTCGTCGTTGCCAATCTGGGCGTCGAGGGAGGCCTCGCGTCCATCGAGGCGGGCGACGATGCGGGCCACCTCTTGGGGGGTCTCCTGCACCTCTTTGGCGATCTCGTCGATGGTTGCGTCTTTGCCCTCGGCCAGCAGCTTGCGGCGAATGCGCGGCAGCTGAAAGTAGAGCTTGCGACCGGCGCGGGTGTTGCCGGTGTGGATGGCCCGACCATTGGTCATCAAAAATTTGGTCAGCTGGGCGCGAATCCAATAGACGGCATAAGTGCCAAAACGCGTGCCCTGGTCCGGGTCCCAACGCTGGGATGCGATGGCCATGCCGGCGGAGCTCTCCTGCACCAAGTCCATGATCTGGGTCCAACTTCGACGGTATTGGTGGGCCATCTTGATGGCCAAACGAAGATTGTGAACGACCAGCTTCTTCGCCGCTTCTTTGTCTCCATGATCGCGAACCCGCAATCCGAGCGCCCGCTCTTCGCCTTCGGTGAGGCGCTGCACCCGCGTCGCCTGGCGCACGAAGGAGGTGTAGATGGCGTCGCGACCGCCGCCGACGTCTTTGACCGATTTCTGCAGCTCGTCGTCGGTGGTCTCGGTGATCTCCGTGACCCACTCGCCACCAGGATCCCCAGGCAGAGCAATCTTGCCCGCCTTGACGAGCCCCGGCACGCCGATGTCGACGACGTCGCCGTCTTCGTCGGGGCCTTCGACGTCGAGGGTCGAGGCTTCCTTGCCTTCGTGGCCCTCATCGTCGCTGTCGCCCTCGTCATCGAGCACGGGTTCGACGGCGGGGCGGGAGCGCGACTCCTCGACGACGACGTCAGCGCTGATCGAGGCGATGGGCTTCTTGGAAATTCGGCGGGCCACGCCTTCGTGTAGCAGTTTTTCGACGTCGTCACTGTAGACGGCGCTCGGTCACCTGCATGAAGGAGCTCCGCTGCGCTCCGTAAGACGACGACGACTGGTGCTGTGTCACCGCCCGAACTCCCTGGAAGTTCATGCTCTGTGTCACTAGGCAGTGACGATGTTGTCCGTCATCGAAGTCAGCCAGTCCTTTGGGGGAAAGTCCCTCTTCGAAAACGTCTCGGTCACCTTTCCACCGGGGCGTCGCTTTGCGCTCACCGGACCCAACGGCGCCGGCAAGTCGACCTTCATGAAGTTTCTCGCCGGCGACGCCGACCCCGCCAAAGGGAGCGTGTCGCGTCCGCGCAAGACGTCGATCTTGCGCCAAGACCAGCACGCCTACGACGACCAACGCGTCATCGACGTCGTCATGATGGGCAACGCGCGCCTCTGGGCGGCCATTCACGAAAAAAACACCATCTTGCAGAAGCTCGAAGAAGGCCTCGAGCTCAGCGACGAAATGGGCATGCGCTTGGGCGATCTGGAAACCGTTGTCGGCGAAGAAGACGGCTACGTCGCCGACGGCGAAGCCTCAAAATTGCTCGATGGTCTGGGCATCCCGCAGGAGCTGCACACGGGCTCGATGCGGGAGATGAGCGGTGGCTTGAAGCTGCGCGTGCTCTTGGCCCAGGCCCTCTTTGGTCGTCCCGATTGCTTGCTGCTCGACGAACCGACGAACCATCTCGATCTCGACAGCATCCATTGGCTCGAGCAGTTCTTGCTGAAGTACGAGGGCACCCTCGTCGTCATCAGCCACGATCGTCACTTCTTGAACTCGGTGGCCACCCACGTGGCCGACATCGACTACGAGACCATCATCGTCTACACCGGCAACTACGACGACATGGTGCTGCAGAAGTCCGAAGTGCGCTCGCGCATCGAAAGCAGCAACTCCGACAAGGCCAAGAAGGTGGCCCAACTCAAGGACTTCATCGCCCGCTTCGGCGCCGGCACCCGCGCTTCTCAGGTGCAGGGACGCAAGAAGGAGATCGAAAAGCTGCAGGGCAACGAGCTGAAGAAATCCAACATCGCCAGGCCTTTCATCAAGTTCGAGATCGGTGGACGTCCGTCGGGCAAGCACATCTTGCGTCTGGAGAAACTCTCGAAGACCTTCAAAGAGGCGGGCAAGCCCGACATCGAGATCGTCAAGGGTCTCGACCTCAATCTGATGCGCGGCGACAAGATGGCCGTCATCGGGCCCTCCGGCATCGGCAAGACGACCTTGCTGCGGCTGATCATGGGCGAGCTGGCCCAAGACGCTGGCGAGGTCGTTTGGGGCCACGAGGTGCGTACGGGCTACTTCGCCCAAGACCACAGCCACGGCATCCCGCCGAACATTCCGCTGTGGCAGTGGCTCTATTCGCTCGACGAACCCGCCACGCCAGCGGACCGCGCCACCAAGGAGAGCATCCGCAGCTTGCTCGGCCGCATGCTCTTCTCTGGTGAAGAAGGCGAAAAGCTCACCCACGTGCTCTCCGGCGGTGAGACCGCGCGCATGCTCTTCGCGAAGCTCATGCTGCTCAAGCACAACGTCTTGGTCTTCGACGAGCCGACCAACCACCTCGACCTGGAATCGATCTCGGCCCTGCGCGATGCCGTGCGCAAGTACGAGGGCACGGTCATCTTCGTGACTCACGATCGCGATCTCGTCGCCGACGCCGCCACCCGCATTCTCGCCATGTCGAAGCACGGCATCGATGACTTCCAGGCGCCCTACGACGAGTTCCTGAGCAAGGTCGGCGACATCCGCTTGGATCGTTGAATCGACCGCCGGGCCCCAGCCGAGTCGCCGACGTCGCTCAGGGCGTGGTGATGGTGCTGGTGTCGAGGGTGACAGCGGCGTCGCGGGCCAACGTGCGGCCGCTCAGGGTGGTGCCGGCGCCAAGGGTGATGCTCTCGTCGGCCATGATCGTGCCCTGAAAGGTGGTGCCCGCGCCCAGGGTCGCCGACGTGCCGACCTGCCAGAAGACATTCTGGGCCTGGGCGCCGTTGGTCAGCTGCACGGTGCGGTTGGCGGTGGTGCTCAGCTCTGAGGCCACCTGAAAAATGAAGATGGCGTCGTCGTCGCCGCCAGCGTCGAGGGTGAGGTCGAAGGCGGCGATGTCGATGCCGCTCTCGGACTTGTACAGGCCGGGCGAGAGGGTGCGACCGCCGAGGTTGGGCGTGCCTGCCAGCGCGGTGACAGCGATGGGGCAGAGGGTGCGGCCGGCGGCGTCGTCGAAGGCGCTGCTCAAAGCTGCTGCTCCAGCGATGGCGGTGGCGTCGGCGGCGTGTTGGGTGCCCACGAGCTCGCCAGCAGGAAAGCCCGTGATGTCGACGCCGGGGCTGGTGCCGACGTCGCCGGTGACGTTGCTGACGCCGCTGTTGGTCACTGCGGTGCCGGCGAGCACAGCGAAGGCGCCGGCGGCTCCCAGCGTGATGGGCTCTTGGGTGCAGGCCCCGGTGGTGAAGTTCCAACTGAACGCGCTCTCCAAAGCATGGGGAGCGGCGTCGTCGTCGGTGACCCCCGTGGTGATGGTGGCGCTGTAGGGCAGCGAGGGGTCGAAGGCGACGTCGGCGCGGAAGGTGCCGGTGTTCGTGTCGACGTCGTAGCCCACGTCGCCGGCGATGGGTGTGGCGCCCTGCAATACGAGGAAAGTGCCGTCGTTGATGGAGGCAGCGCTCATGGCCTTGGTGAAGCGCACCTTGAGGAGGCGGTGAATCGAGACGCCGATCTCGTTGTTGATGGGACTGACCGAGACCACCTGCGGCGGCGCGTCGTCGCCGGCGGTGGTGAAGTCCCAGGTCACCTCGGTCTCGACGGGGTGGCCGTCTTCGTCGCGGGCCCCGGTGGTGATGGTGCCGGTGTAGATGGTGCCCACCGTGAGCAGGTCGTCGGGTCGGAAGGTGGCCGTGCGGCCAAAGGTGGTGACGCGTCCGGGCACGAGCACGCCGCCCTTGGTGAGGGTGAAGGTGGTCTCAGCGACGAGGCTGCCGCCATCCATGATCTTGTTGAAGGTGGCGCTGGGGTTGACGTTGACGTCGACGTTGACGGCGTCGTCGGCGGGGTCGGTGCTCGCCACCCGGGGCGGCGCGGTGAGGTCTTCGCCTTCGCCCTCGCCTTCGCCGGCTTCACCCTCGCCTTCGCCGACGTCGCCTTCGCCTTCGCCTTCACCTTCGCCCTCGGCCGGGGCATCCGGACAGGCGCTGACCAAAACCGCGGCGCAGAGGAGGGACAACAGGCTGGTGGGGCGCACAAGGGTGTTCATGCCGTCACCCTGCACACATCGCGGCGACGGAGAAAATCGCTACCAATCGCCCCGGTTGGACTTGATGCGCCCGCCCTTGGCACTGCGGAAGCTCTGGCGGTCGAAGCCGTGGGTCTCGGCACGCAGCTCATCGCTGATCGGCTGCGGCGGCTTCGACGCGATGTCGACCAACGTGTTGCCCAGGTACATCGACAGGTCCTGCCAGGCTTGGTGGGGCGAGACCTGACTGACGAAGTTGGCCTCTTTGAGGCAAGGGTTGATGATGATGCGGCGTTCTGTCCCGCGGATGGTACCTGGTCGAAACAAGACGACTGGTGCTTTGAAGTAGACAAAGAAACGCACTGGGACGTCGACGACGAGTCGGGATTGAAACGCCGGCCAGGTCGCTGTGTTGAGCGAAACGCCACCCCAGCGGTGCCGCTGCTGCCTGTCGTTGCCTCGGGCCTCCGCCAGGGCATCACGCAGTGCGCTGAGGGCATCGCTGTTTTCGATTGTCTTTTCATGGGCCACATACTCTTCAAGCGCCCGAAAATATTGGTCAAGGGTATAGCAGTATCGGCATGTCCATTTCTTTTTATCGTTGGTCCACCGCAACACGTAGTATGGAAAAAGGCGCCCGCAGAAGGCGATGACTTCGATCTGCGCCACCGGCGAAAAGGGCGGGATCATCGTGGGCTGCCACAGATCGCGCCCAGCGTTTTCGAGCATCTCGCGCTGCGCGGCGCTGAGCTGCTGCGGGGGAAGGTCGTGCACCCTTGAGAAGCGCGCGTAGACAGGGGTGTCCTCGGTGTCGAGGGCCCGACCGCCGTCGTAGTAGTCCTTGAAATCAGAGAGGATCTTCAGAGTGAGCTCCAGCAGGCCGGGGCCATCATCGCATCCCCTTCCGCACAGGGCGAAGCGCCGGACCTCGGGCAATCCTAGGTCAGCACTGGGGCGCAGCTGCTCCGTCGGAGGTGACTCGTGAAGTGCAAAGACGCGATGAAACGCTGGGTGATTTCGGTGGCGCCCAACGACTCGATCTTGCGGGCCGCGGAGCGCATGCTGCAGCACGACGTCGGCTTCTTGCCGGTGTGTGGCGACGACAGCCGCCCCATCGGGGCCATCACCGACAGGGACATCGCCATCCGCGCCGTCGCCCGGGGCAAGCCGCCTTCGACGCCCGTCGCCGAGGTGATGAGCGCCGAGGTGCTGTGTCTGCACGAAGACGCTGAGCTGCGCGCCGCGGAGCAGATGATGATGGACCACGGCAAGGCCCGCATCATGTGCATCGACGGCGACGGCTGCCTGTGCGGGGTCATCAGCTTGTCTGACCTGCCGAACTTCGAGAGCGCACGCAAGAGCGGCGAGATCTTCGCCAAGGTCAGTGAACGCGAGGCCCAACCTTGAGGCGCGTGCTGCCTTGGGCCTCAAGGCTGTGGGCGACGTTGCAGAGGAGAAGGAATTCCGCGATCCCGGGCTCCATGCGGGGCCGAGCTTGATCAGAATTCGCTACTTCGCGGCGGCCGCGGACAAGACCGGCTGCGCCGACGACGACGTCGACGTGGGGGCCGCGGTCTCTGTGCGTGAGCTGCGCCTGCTCTTGGGTGCCCGTCATCCGGCCTTGGTGCCCGTGCTCGTGCAATCGCGCCTGGCGGTGAACCTGCGCTTCGCCAGCGAAGATGAGATCGTCGTCGACGGCAGCGAGGTCGCCGTCGTTCCTCCGGTGGCGGGGGGTTGAAGGTGCACTGCGAAGTCATCGCTCTCCCCCTCTCTCTCGATGCCTGCGTGGCGCGGGTGAAGCACACGGGTGCCGGTGCCGTCGTCGTCATGCTGGGCTGCGTGCGCGATCACACGCAGCAGCAGGGGCAGGTCGTGGCCGTGACCCAGCTGGACTACGAGGCCTACGTCGAGATGGCCGAGCAGGTGATCGATGCCATCGCCGTCGACGTCGAAGGCGCCTGTCCTGGCACCCGGGTCTTTGTGCAACACCGCACGGGCACCTTGCAGGTCGGTGAGTGGGCCGTCGTCGTCGCCGTCTCCAGTCCCCACCGCAAAGAGGCGTTCACGGCCTGCGCTGCGGTCATCGACCGGCTCAAGCAAGACGCTCCCATCTGGAAGCGCGAGCACGGCGCGGGCGGCGTGAGCTGGGTCGGCCTCGGGCCATGAGCGGGATGAGGCAGGGGCAGATCGTCACCGGCATCGCCATCGAAGGCGTCGACGACGAAGGCCGCGGCCGGGGCGTCGTCGGCTCGTGGGACGTGGCGGTGCGCGGCGCTTTTCCCGGTGACCTCGTCGATCGGGCCTTGATCGAGGTGGTGTTCGCCCAGCGGCAGCTGGCCCAGGCGCGGCGACTCGGACCCGCGCGCGGTCCCCTGCACATCGAACGCAGCTGTGGCCACGAGGGACCCTGCGCTGCCTGCCCCTTGCACGGCGTCGACGAGGGTTTCGCCGCCGCCCTCAAGCAGGAGCGCGTGAGCCAGGCCCTGCACGACGTCGGCATCGACGCCGTCGTCGATCCCGTCGAGGCCGGTGCCGGGCTGCGCCAGAAAGTAAAGCTGGTCAGCGGCGGTCGCCGTGGAGCCCTGCGCTTGGGCCATTACGTGCCGCACACCCACGAGCTGGCGCCCGCGATCCACTGTGCCCACAGCCAAGACGCCATCGTCGATGTCGTCGCGGCCCTGCAGCAACGCCTCGACGAGCAGGGCCTGGGTCCCGAGCGCATCAAGGCCCTCATCGCTCGCGAGTTCGTCGAAGGCACAGGCGTCGTCGTCGTCGGCACAGGTCCTGCCCCGCCATTGGGGCGGTTGCGGGTGCCGGGCTGCAGCGGGATCTCCTGGCGCCGCGATGACGAAGGCAAGAACTCCCTGGTCGGCGGCAGCGTCGTCGACGTCGACGGCGACCCTTTGGGCACTCCGCTCGATGGCGGCCCGCGCTGCGCGGTCGATGCTTTTTGCCAGGCCGATGTGCAAGGCGCTGCGCGTTTGGTGGAGCTGGCCGCGGATTTCGCCGTCGTCGACGGCCAGGCCCTCTGCTTCGATCTCTACGCCGGCACCGGAGCCTTCGCGCGGGCGCTCTTGGCGCGAGGTGCTGCACGCGTCGTCGCCGTCGAGGTGAGCGATGCCAGTGTGGCGGCGCTGGGCACCATCCCTGGCGTCTCCGCCATCCAGGGCCGCGTCGAAGACGTGATCGAGCAGCTGCGGGCCGAGGGGGCCGTCGACGGCGTCGTCGTCGATCCACCCAAGAAAGGCCTGGGACCTGCAGCCATCGACGTCGCCGCCTTGCAGAGCCGCCGCGTGGCCCTGGTCTCTTGCGACGTCGACGCGGGCGCACGGGATGCCAAGGTCTTCGTCGACGCCGGCTACGCCATTGTGCGCGTGGTGCCGGTGGATCTCTTCGCCGGCAGCAGCGAGGTCGAGATGCTCACGCTCTTGGAGTTGGTCCGCTGATCAACGCTGCGGTCGTCCTTTGGCCACGGGCGACGCACCGAGGGGATCGTCAGGCCAGCTGTGCTTGGGATAGCGGGCCTTGAGCTCCTTCTTGACGTCGACGTAGCCCACCCGCCAGAAGCTCTGCAGATCGCGCGTGACCTGCACGGGCTTGTAGCCTGGCGACAGCAAATGGAGCACCACGCCCACGCGCCCCCGAGCGATGCGCGGCGTGTCGACGAGGCCAAAGAGCTCCTGCAGACGCACCGCAAGCACCGGAGCCGTGCCTTCTTGCAGCGCCGCTGTGTAGTCGACGGCGATGCGGTTGCCCGTGGGCACTTCGATCTTGGCGGGCACTTCGTCGTCGAGCAGCCGTCGCTGCGCGTAGGACAAGAGCTCATCGAGCACGCGGTGCCAGTCGAGGCCGGCGACGTCGTCGAGCTTGCGTTTTCCGCGCGACACGAGCGCTGCACACAAGCCCGGCAACAAGGCCTTGAGAGCGTCGTCGTCGACGTCGGGCCAGCTTTCTTCGGGCAACTGGCGCTGGGCAAAACGCAAGCGGGCCCGCAACGCAGCGGCGTCGGGGGCGGGGCGAAACAAGCGCTCGAAGCGATCGGCGAAAGCGGCAGCCAAGCCCAAGGCCACCGCGTCGTCGTCGACGGGCACGCCACTTTTTTCGGCGATGATCAAATCCGCGAAGCGCGTGCGACGCACCCCCGCGAAGGCCCCGCGTTCCTCGTCGAGGATGGCTTCGTCGACGGTGCTCAAGGCCGGCGGTCTGAGCGTGGCCAACAGCGCCTCATCGATGGCTTCGGCGACGCGCACCAACGACGACGCCCCTTGGCCCTGTAGCGAGAGGGCCAAAAACAACGAAGCGTCGACGACGCCGGACTCTGCCGCCAGCCGCACCCCACGCTTGCCCACCATGAGGGCCTCGGCCTCTCCAGGTCGACGACGGCGACACAAGCGATCGGGAAAGCCCGCCAACAAGGCCCTCTTCAAGCGCAACGCCGGTGCGCCCGTGGTTGACGACGACGACGACGACACCAGGCGCACCAGCTCGCGGGAGCTGGCCTGCACCTCGCGCAACGTGCCGATGTTTGAGCCGTTGGCACGGCTCAAAGTACGATCGTCGTGGGCGCGTTCGAGCAGCACCTGCAGATCGGAGTCGGTGCGCACGGCCTGTCCGCGGGGTTGTAGCTGGACAAGAGCGCGATCGTCCTCGAGCAGGGCCATGGCCAGGGCGGCGTCGTCGACGATGTCTTCGTGGGCTGCAGCGAGCAGCACAGCCGCGGCGCGGGGCGACAAGGGCAGACGGGCGAGCTCAGCTGCGCGCGGGGTGGGCTTGCCGTCGACGTCGAGGGCGCCGAGCAAGCGGAGCAGGCCCAGCGCCTGTTCGACGTGGGCCTTGGGGGGCGGCTCGAAGAAGGCAAAGGACCGCGGATCACGGCCGGTGAACAGCGCGACGTCGAGCAGCACCCGCGAGAGCTCGGTGCGGTGAATCTCGGGCGCGTGGCTGGTCGGCAGCTGTTGGTGCTCGGCGACCGACCACAAGCGCAGCGCGCGTCCGGGTCGCGTGCGTCCGGCGCGGCCAGCGCGTTGCTCGGCGGAGGCCTGGGAGATCTTCACCAGCTCGAGCTCTTCCCGATCGGCGCGCGGGTCGTAGCGCACGCTCTTCATCAAGCCCGTGTCGACGACGCTGCTGACGCCGTCGATGGTCAACGAAGTCTCAGCGACATTGGTGGCCAGCACGATGCGTCGCGCTGTGGCACCCCTGGCTCTAAAGAGCGCGCGGTCCTGCTCCGCCGACGACAAAGCCCCAAAGAGGGGAACGACGTCGACGCCGCGGCCGTGGGGATCGGGTAGGCGATCTCTGTGCAAGCGCTCTTGCACCCGGCGAATCTCTGAAGCCCCCGGCAAGAAGCACAAGACATCGCCGCCGTCGTAGCTGGTGCTGGCGAAGCGCTCGTCGTCGTCGACCAGCAGCTTGCGGAGGGCGCCCACCACTTTGTCTTCGAGGGAGCGCTCGTGGTCGCGCGCCTTCTTCTCGCTGTGGTGGATGGTGACCGGGAAGGGTCGGCCCTGGGAGGTGACGACGGCGCAGTCGCCCAAGAAGGCAGAGACCGCGCCGGCGTCGAGGGTGGCCGACATGACGACGACCTTGAGGTCGTCCCGCACGGCGAGGAGCTCTTTGAGCAACGCCAGGCAGAGATCGGTGTGCACCGAGCGCTCGTGAAATTCGTCGAGCACCACCACCGAGACGCCCTCGAGAAAGGGGTCAGCGCTGAAGCGGCGGGTGAGAATGCCTTCGGTGACGACGAGGATGCGGGTGGCCGCTGACTCTTTCCTCTCGAAGCGCACCTGGTAGCCAAAAGTACGACCGACTGCCTCGCCGTGCTGGCGGGCCATGGTGAGGGCGGCGGCGCGGGCGGCGATGCGGCGGGGTTCGAGCAGCAGCAGGGTGCCAGCGCCGACGACGCCGGCCTGCAGAAGGAAGGGGGGCAGGCGCGTGGTCTTGCCGGCCCCAGGTGGAGCCTGCACGACGACGGCGGGTCCGCGCTTCAAGGCAGCAAGGACGTCGCCGAGGATGGCGTCGATGGGGAGCGGGCTTGATCCTGGTCCCGACATGCAGAGCGCCTCTCGTCTCGCGTGGCTGTCCGCTCTCGCGCGGCGCCTTGGGGTTTCGTGTTAATCGAAGGGACCATGGCCGAGGACAAAAAGGGCAAGACCGGAGGAGGAGGACTGCTGGGCTGGCTGCGCGGTGACAAGCGCGCCGAGGAGACGGGCCGCATACCCTCGGCGAAGATTCCGCCCAACGGCGAGATGTCGACGGCGATGCCCATCGCTCCTTCGTCGGACGCCGCCGCCAAGAAGCTCACCAGCGACGTCACCGTTCGCTACAACGACAAAGGCGAAATCGCTCGCGGCGGCATGGGCTCGATCCGCAAGGTCTTCGACGACAACCTCCAGCGCACCGTGGCCATGAAGGTCGCCTTCCCCGAGCACCGCGCCGATCCCAAGGTCATGCAGCGCTTCGCCGAGGAGGCCCAGATCATGGGCCAGCTCGAGCACCCCAACATCGTCCCGGTGCACGACTTCGGCGAAGACGAAGGCACCAAGTTTTTCACGATGCTTTATGTGCGGGGCAAGACCCTCACAGATCTGTTGACTGAAAACGACGCCGTCGACACCCGCGAAGAATACTTCCGGTTTCTGAGCATCTTCCTGCGCATCCTCGATGCGGTGGCCTTCGCGCACAGCCGCGGCGTCATTCACCGCGATCTAAAACCTGACAATATCATGGTGGGAAACTTCGGCGAAGCCTATCTGATGGATTGGGGCATCGCGCGCTTGTTGCACCGTACCGGCGGCATGCCGGCGCAGGGCCAGGGGCCGACGAAGACCATCGCGATGTCGGCCATCGGCAAGTCCATCGAAGACATGATGCCGGTGCGGGTGCGCCGGGAGGCGCCGCCCCAGGACGAGAGCGGGCAGATCATCGGCACCTTCTTTTACATGTCGCCAGAGCAGGCCCTGGCCCAGCTCGAGCTCATCGACGAGCGCACCGACATCTTCCTGCTGGGCGGCGTGCTCTACGAGATCCTGACCAAGCAGCCGCCCTACATGGGCGCCACCGTCGTCGACGTCGTCCGCCAGGCCCAGGCCTGCCAGGTGATCCGCCCCGAGCTCATCGCGCCCGACTCCCAGATTCCCAAGAACCTCGCCGACATTTGCATGAAGTGTCTGCAGAAGAACCAAGAACATCGTTATCAAACGGTGCTCGAGCTCAAGAAAGACATCGAGAATTTCTTGAAAGGCGGCGCTGGCTTGCCGACCAAGCTCTTCAAGAGCGGCGAGCATTTGATGGTCGAGGGCGAGCTGGGCGAAGAGGTGTACATCACCCAGAAGGGCACGGTGCAGGTCTACCAGACCGACAAGTCCACCGGCCGTCGACGTGGTCTGGCAACCCTGGGCCACGGCGCCGTCGTCGGCGAGGCCAGTGTGTTTCGCTCCTCGACCCGCTCCGCCAGCGTCGTCGCCGTCGACGATGTCACGGCCGTCATCGTGACCCGCAAGCAGCTCGAGCATGAGCTGGGCCTGAACACTTGGATTGGATCACTGGTGAAGGCGCTCGCAGACCGCTTCTTCACCATGAATGAACGCTTCACAAAATCCGACGTCGAAAACGGCAACTTGAAGGTGACGAACTGGATCCTTCAATACCTTGTGTTGTACGGCCACACCGGGCCGTCGGGACGTCGCGAAGTGCAGTGGTCGCATCTGCTGCAGGCCGCAATGCACCAATTTCAAAAGCCCGAGAACGAGCTGCGGCTGATTTTGCTCGAGCACAAAGCCTTCACCATCGACGACACCCGCAACACCATCTGGTTCAGTGCGGGCTGACCGAGGTCGAAGCGCTCCAAGCGTCTTGATTCATTCTCGGCCGATAATGAGAATCGTTATCAAAATGGGGCCCACCACCCGCCCCCCGCCCTTTAGGGAGGGGCCCTGCTAACTCCCTTCTAAAAATGTGTCAATGAATAGTTGCACTGCGAGATAATTTTTGTTGCGGGGAGATGATTTTCGGTGCGGAGAGATGATTTCCGGGTCGGAAATGATCTCCGGTGCGGATCGTGCCCAGGCGCCACTTGACTGCGCAGCGTGGACGCCAGCAAGCCCCCGAAAAGAGAGATCTTTGAGACGGTGCTCAAACGCGCCAAAGCGCCCTGCCGCGGGCTAGAACCACCCAGCACCGTCGTCGCCGCCTGCCGGGCAATCCGCATCATTGGTGGGCCATGAAGCTTCCGACACCGTCACCGAAGCCCCACACCCGGCAGCTCATCCGGGCCCAGCGTCCAGCCAGTTTCGCCGCGCCCAAGGCGGCTGAGACCACGATCCCCATCAGCCCGACCAAGACGACGGCGGCGACGGCTGTGGCTACGGGCCAAGCCAAAGACAGCAGCGGCGGCATCGGCAAAACGCGCCTCACGACCCACCTCGACGAGCTCTGGGCCCGCGGCGACTTTGCCAAGGTCATCGACGCCATTGCCGACGAGATCGCCCCGCTGACCAAGGCCGCGCGCAACGAGGGCTTCAAGGGCGTCGACGGCAACGCGCTCATCGGCCTCTGCTCGCAGGTCTATGTCTTCGAAGAGCGCATCAAGGCCACGGTCAACAAGCTCTCCCTCGTCGACAACCCGGCGGCCAAGACCAAGGGCCTGTTGCTGGCCAAAGACCTCGCCGAAGTCTCGACCACCATCTTTCGGCGCGCCGTCGAGCTGCAGGACAAGGCCGACCCCATGCCGGTCGGCGCCTGGCTCGTGGCCAAGGACACCCACAAAAAAGCCAAGAAGTGGACCCCCGAAGACCACCTCGCCTACGTCGCCCAAAAGACCGTCGAGTTCTATTTGAAGGGCGGCCAAGAGGCCCAGATCCGCGACGTCAACCCTGCCTTTTTGAGCGAGCTCAGAAGCGGCCAGCTCTGCGAGTACGTCGTCGACGCCTACGACGTCGCCCGCGCCTCCGTCGTCGAGCCCGGCAAGCCCTCGCCGGGTCACACCGTGCTCTCCAAGGGCAACGATGCCTTCACGGCTGGCACCTTCGAGGTGCAAAAGGACAAAAAGGGCGCCATCACCCAGGTCTTGATTGGCACCTTCTCTGGGCACTACCGCACCGGGCTCGATGCCCAGCTGCACCTCGTGCGGCACATCGTTGCTGGCCTCTCGCAGCTGTACCCGACCAAATCCCAAGCCGAGCTCATGAGCATGGTGGTGCGCCGCGAAGGCCAAGCCACCAACCCCCGCACCATCGAGGTCATTGCCCGTGGCATCGGCATCGATGGGGCTGAGGCCCAGCGACTCGAGACCGAGCTCAAAGCCGAAGCCATGCGTTGGGCTCCGCTGCAGCTCGAGGTCGACCAGGCGGGAAAGCCGGTGGGCCTGGGTGCCGAAGCCCACGCCCTCAAGGACATCGTCGTCGGCGCCATCAAAGACGGCCTCTTCCTCGCCGGCAAGACCCCGAGCAACAAGGCTCCGCCTGGCGCTCCGAAAAACGTGCTCGAGCTGCTGGGCCGTGTCGACGACCTGATGAAACGCGTCGTCGTCGACGCCTCAAACGCCGGCGAGCTGGTGGGCCATCAGCTCATCGGCACCCTGGCGGCGTTGAGCGCCTATGTGGGAGCCCTGCCCGCCGGCAAGGTCGACGACGTCGCCAAGAAGCAGATCGAAGCCCTGAGCGCCCGCTGGAACCACGGCGTCGCCGGCACCACCGGCGTCGATCTCGGCCAGGTCTTCTCCTCCCGGCCCATCGCCGATCGCAGCACGCGCATCGTCGCCACCATCAACCCCAGAGCCACCGACGAGCAGCTCAAGGACATGATCGTCGCGGGCATGGACGTCGCTCGCTTCAACACGGCCCATGGCTCGATCAACGACAAGATCGGCTTGATGCAGAAGCTGCGAAAATTCGCTGCTCAAATGGGTAAAGACATCTCGATTCAGGTAGATCTCGAAGGTCCAAAGATCCGCCTTGGGACGTTTGAAAATCCGCAGAAATTGGCCAGCAACGACATCTTCTTGAAGGCGGGCGAGAAGGTCACATTGACGTCGAAGGGTGTGGTTGGAAATCCGCGTCTTTTCCCGGTGGATTATCCAACGATGACTAAGGATGCCAAGATCGGTGATCCTGTCTCGATGAACGACGGCACGGTGCAACTCAAGATCCTGTCCGTCGACGACAAGACCGGCCAGATTGAGTGCGAAGTGCTCAAGGGGGGCAAGGTTTGGGACAACAAGGGCGTCGCCTTCCCGCAGTCGCAGCTCTCGAGTCAGACCGTGACCGAAGAGGATCTGCAAAACCTGACCGCGCTGCTGCCCCACGTCGACGTCGTCGCCCAATCCTTCGTGCAGTCCGCCACCGACATCGGGTTCTTGCGGGCCCGGATGAGCGACCTCGGCAAGGTGGTGCCGATCATCGCCAAGATCGAGAGGGGCAACATTGCTCTCGACGAGGCAGCCCTCGTGGAGATAGCGCTCGCCAGCGAGGCCTTGATGGTGGCCCGCGGTGACCTCGGCGCGGAGATCGGTGAGGCTCGTCTGCCCGTGGCCGAGCGCCTAATCAAAGAGGTCGGCGACAAGACCGGCCGTCCCGTCATGCTCGCCACCGAAGTGATGATGAGCGTTTTGCAAGAGTCCCGCGCCAGCCGGGGCGACGTCGACGCCCTCTTCGGTGCCGTCGTCGACCGCCAATTCGAAGCGGTCATGCTCGGCAAAGAGACCTCGGCCCACAAAAACCCGGGCGACGTCGTGCGCGAGGCTTCGGGTTACCTGGTCTTCAACGAGGCCGAACGCGCGTTGCCGGTGAAGAAGAAAGAGACCCCCGCGCTCGGCAAGACGACGGCGGCGGCCCTCTTTGTCAGCCGCAGCGGCCCCGGTCCGGTTCCGCTGGTTCCACCACACCTGCACGCGCTCAAAGGGGATGGCTGATGAGAAACAACAGCATTGGAAATCGTCCGCCCGTTGCGACCACCCAGCCTGCCGACGCCGGCAAAGTCGCCACTGTCGACACCAAGGCAAGCGCGGCGGCCAGCCCGGCCCCAGCGTCGACGCTGGCGGATCAGGTCGACAAGGGTGCGCACAACGCGGCCCACGACATGCGCTACCGCGCGGGGGTCAACGCCATCAGCGGCGGCCCGACGACGACGGCGGTGCCCCAGCTGCTGGCCGACTGGAAGGTCGCAGTGCACGAGGCTGCGGCGGAGCAGCGCGCCGATGCCGAGATCATCGATCCCATGCTTACGTCGGCCCTCGCCCAGGCCGCGCAGGCCAAGGGTGACAAGCTGACCCGCAGAGAGAGAAACGGCATCGAAGAAACGGTGCGCGCCAACCTCGAGACCCAATACAAGTCGGCCTTCAAAGCCCACCACCACGACGTGACGAAGTCGCCGTCGACGAAGGCGCAGACCGAGCGCGACGTCGTCTTGGCGGAGCGCCCTCGGGTGGCCCAGCTCAAGGATCCCTTCACGCCCGTGATCCACAACCTGCCCAACGCCCGCGACAACGAGATCGTGCTGTGGGAAAGCAAGAACTTCGTCGTCGTCGTCGATACCTGGGCCGATGCCCCCAAGGCGCTCGTGGTGCCCAAGGTGCCCGTCAACCTGCCCGTCGACGCTCCTGCCGGTTTGCTCGACGAAGCCGCCTTCGTGGCTGCTCACGTCTCCGATGCCTTCATGCGGGCCACGGGGTGCAACGCCTCCAGCATCTGGATCAACGCCCCCCAGAACCTCACCGTGGCCCAGCTGCACGTGCACGTGCTCCCCGACGTCGGCAACTACACCCAAGATGGCGCGCCCGCGAAGGCCTTCATCGAGGACGCCCAGATGCGGCCGCAACTCGAGGCCTGGTTCGACCAGATCAAGAGCCAGCTGCAGCACAAGCTCGGCCCATCGACGACGACCCCGCCCGCTCCGCCCGCCGCAGTCGCGACCTGAGGGGCCTGCTTTCGTTGGCTCTTTGGGTGGCTCCGCGCTGACGCGCACAGCCGGCAGCCGCAGTCCCGCGCGAACCTTCGACCACCGGGAGAGATCGATTGGCTCTTGCAACGACGAGCCTGTGGCCCAGTGGCCCCATCGAGGAGCACGCTGGGCTACAGGCCGTGCTCGAAAAACTGCAACAGGCGGCCCTCGCCGGCGGCGCCTCGGCCGCGATGTTCCTGCCTTCGCCGAGGATTCAATATGAAGCCTGGTCGTTCTCCTATTATACTGGATTGTGTAAGGAGATGAACGTCTTAGGAGTGAATGGGGGTGCGACGATTACGGGTCATATTGCCATCAACATCTCGGGCCACGCGGGCAGCGGCCGGGCCGAGCAGCTGGCGGCGCTGGTGCTGGCGAAGATGGAGAGCCACAGCGTGGCGCGCGCCTCTCTCGACGTCCTGAAGGCCGCGCGAGAGGCAGGGCCGGGCGACCTGAGATGGAAGCTCGACGCCGGCGAGCTGAGGGTGACGGCTGCGGAGGTCAGCGCCTTCGGGGCCACCGACGAGGGCAAGCAGGCCGCCGACGACGTGCGGCGGCGGGCCTTCGCCCTGACCAACACCTACAACGTTCGGGTCATCCTGCCCGACGGGCAGCGGCTCGAGCTGCGCAACGTCGAGCGCAACAATGCCGACGCCGTCGAATACGCCACCAAGATCCCCATCGAGTTCCCGGCCCGGCGGGGAACCACCGTCATCGAAGCCTGGCCCACCGGCTCAGCCGAGGTCGCCGGCTACGTCGAAGCCCGACGCTATCGGATGCACATCGGTGCCGAAAATTTCTACAGCGAAGCGACGGGAATTGCGGTGGCTGAAAGATATATGGACGCTCATCCGCAGGTGCGCTGGGCCGCGCGGGCCAAAGACCCCAAGAGCGCCGCCGCCGCCGACGACGAAGAAGCCGACCGCGCCCGCGGCGGGGTGCGACCCCTGCCCCTGCCCTACACCGACGCCCCCTGATCAGGAGGAGTCGGCCCGTCCGCTGCCTTCTCGAGGAACGAAACGAAGTGCTTCCTGCTTTGCGCCGTTGGCACGGCTCAAAGTGCCGATGGTTTGAGCCGTTGGCACGGCTCAAATGAGGGGTCGCAGTACCAATCATCCCGCGTCCGATTGATGTTCGACCACGTTCTGAGATGGGAAAGACGCGGGATGATGCGCGTGAAGCGCGCCCGCGGAACGCGGAGTTGGTGGATCGGGATAGAGGCCGGCGGTGCTGCCGCCGGTCCCCTCCCACACCACCGGACGTGCGGGTCCGCATCCGGCGGTTCGATGTGTTGAGGTCACGCTTCGACCAATCGGGGAAGCCCTGCGTGGTCGAAGTAGCGGTTGGGAATTTCGGTGTTTGCTGCCAGGGCCAACGCCCACCACTTCTGGTGACCGCCAGGCTGACGCTGCTTGACCATGAGGCACCGCAGCCGATGTCGAATCCACCTGTCGAAGTCCAGCAGCACCGATGGTGTCGACGTGATCTGGAAGTACCCGTGCCAGCCCAGCAGGTACCGACGCAGGACCGAGATCACCTCTTTGATGGAGCGCCCGCAGTTGCGACCCGTGAGATCACGGACGCGATTCTTGAAACGCTCCTGTAACCGTTCAGCGGCTTGGAAGAAGTCGCGGCGCTGCTGAAGGCACGAGGCAAGCTTGAAGGCTGTCGACGAGGAAGCCCAGCAGGCGAGCCCCTTGGCGGCGCAGGGTCTGGGTCA
>JAHFED010000050.1 GCA_023248635.1 Myxococcales bacterium | reverse complement strand
ACGCGGGGCTCTTCGCGTTCATCGATTACTTCAACCGGCTCTTTGCGAAGCCGTTCAAATGGACGTTCGCGGGAAGGGGGCTGGTGTGAATGGATCGTCAAATCCGCCGTCGAGCACTAGATGATCGGCAGCGCGTTCTTGCGAGCGTCCTCGAGCTTGCGCGCGCCCAACATCCCGCAGGCGGCGTCGATGTCGAGCCCGCGGGTGGTGCGCACGAAGCAGGCGACCCCTGCCTTGTCGAGGATGCGGCGAAAGGCCTCGACCCGCTCGTCGTCGGGACGGCCAAAGGGCGAGAGCGGGTGGGCGTTGAAGGGGATGAGGTTCACCTTGCCGTCCTCCTCTTTGCGAAAGGGCTTCAGCAGCTGCACGAGTCGGCGAGCGTCGATGTCGGTGTCGTTGATGTCCTTGAGCAACACGTACTCGAAGGTGAGCCGTCGTCGTCGCTCCGCTGGAAAGGCCCGACAGGCTTCGAGCAGCTGCTCGAGGCTCCAGCGCCGCGTCACCGGCATGATTTCCTTGCGCACCTCGTTGGTGGTGGCGTTCAGGCTGATGGCGAGGTGCACGCCCGTCTCCTGGCCCAGCCGCCCCAGCGCCGACACCACGCCCGACGTCGACACGGTGATGCGCCGGGGGGAGAGGCCGAGTCCTTTGTCGTGGGTCAGGAGGTTGATGCTGGCAATCACATTGACAATATTGTGCAGCGGTTCACCCATTCCCATATATACAATATTTTGAATCCGGCGCTTGGGCCGACCCATTTTGACGTCGTCGGCGTCGACGTCGGCGGCGGCATCGGGCTCGGGATCGTAGCGGAAGCGCATCTTCGATGGCGGCAGCGGTGGATCGACCGGGAGGTTGGCAGCAAGGTCATCGAGCACGGCGTAGACCTGCCCGATGATCTCGCCGGCGCTCAGGTGGCGGGTCAGCTTCAGCGAGGCTGTCGCACAAAAAGTGCAGCCCATCGCGCAGCCAACCTGCGATGAAATGCACAAGGCGTGATGGCTCGGTCCGGAGGCATGCGGAATCCACACACTCTCAATGACGTGTCCATCGTGGGTCTTAAGTTGATACTTGCGAGTGCCGTCGGCGGCCACCCGCACATCCTCGACGAGGGGCCGCAAAAGGACGGCGCGCTCGGCCAGCTTGGTGCGCAGCGCCGCCGACAGGTCGGTCATGGCGGCAAACGAGCTCACCCTCTTGTCGTGCAGCCAGGCAAAGAGCTGGCGCGCGCGAAAGGGCTGCTCGCCGATGTCCTTGAGAAAGCCCCCCAGGCCGGCGTCGTCGAGGGAGAGCAAATCGAGCTGGGCGGACGCAGCCGTTGCTGCCGCGGTGCTGGTCGCTGGCAGATCAAAAACGAAGGTGTCGGACATGGCGGCATGGTGACGCCGCCGCCGGAAACGGGAAGGGAGGGCGCACGGGCGGACAGGGCTTGTCTCGTTGCGCACCGGTCCTCGCGCCGGGGGTATGGTCCGTCTCAGCCATGACGACGACACGTGAAGAAAAGACCCGCGTCAGCCAGATCAGCAAGATCGCCGACAAGCGACTCGCTGGCGGCATCCCCTGCTTCGTGCAGATTTACGGCAAGGACATCGGCCGCAAGTACCCCCTCGACAAGGTGCAGACCACCATCGGGCGCGGACCCGACAACGGCATGGTCTGCGACATGGACAACGTCTCGCGCACCCACTGCAAAATCTACGCGGGGGCGGGCGGCTCCTACATCGAGGACATGGGCAGCACCAACGGGACCTTCGTCAACGACGAGGAGCTCACCGCCCGCCGCAAGCTCTGCAACGGTGACTTCATCAAGGTCGGCGGCGTCATCTTCAAGTACATCGACGGCGACAACATCGAGCAGTTGTACTATGAAGAAATCTACCGGATGGCCATCATCGACGGCCTGACCCAGATCTATAACAAGCGTTATTTCATGGAGTTTATCGATCGAGAGATGGCCCGTTGCCAGCGCTACAACCGCTCCCTGACGCTGATCATGTTCGACCTCGACCACTTCAAGAAAATCAACGACGAATTCGGCCACCTCGCCGGCGACTACGTGCTGAAGCGCCTCGCCAATGGCATCCACGCGAAGAACATCCGCAAGGAAGAGTGCTTCTCCCGCTACGGCGGCGAAGAGTTCGCCATTGTCCTGCCGGATACGCCGAAACAGAACGGCGCAATCCTCGCCGAAAAAATCCGGGTCATGGTGCAGGAAACCAAGTTCGAGTTCGAGACAAACAACATTCCGGTTACCATCTCGATGGGCGTTTCAGAAATGCAAAAGGGCGACACCGTCGACGCCTTCATTCAGAGAGCCGACGGCAAGCTCTATGAAGGCAAGCAAGGCGGCCGCAACCGCGTGATGAGCTGAGTTCGCCGGTCAAGGTTCCGAGAGCAACACCGACGACGACGCCGTCCCGCTGGCGCCCACGGTGGGCCCAAACGCCACTCCCACCAGATCGTTGCCGTCGGGAAAGGGCTGCGTGGCGACATTGCCGTTGGTGTCGAGCACCGCGAAGCTCCGGTAGCTGTCGGCGTGCACCTGATCGATGGTGAAGGTCACCGAGGCTTGGCCGGCGGCGACGTCGACGAAGAAGGTGCGCACGAAGACGCAATCCAAGCCACTGCAGGGCTCGGTGGTCAGGGCATACAAGAGAACAGCGTCGTCGGCGGGTGCAGGATCGAAGGTCGCTGTCACATCGAGATCGGCCATGGCGGGGAAGTCGCCGTCGATGGCCCGGGGGATGCGATCGGCAGGGAAGCCGTCGTCGACGTCGCGGGACTCGATGAGCTCGGCCTCCCAGTGCACGTGGGGCGAAAGGATGCCGCCGAGCACGCTGACCTGCACGTCCATGACCAGGGTGTCGTCTTCGTCGAAGTCGAAGCGGGCGTCGACGTAGCCGCAGCCCCGGGGATCGAGAGCACAGAAACGAAAGGAGGACCCCTCTTGTTCGACCAGGACCGCGCGGGTGTCGCGGTTGAGACCCGAGAAGCGGCCGCCGTTTCGAAAGATGAACACCAGGTTTCCGGGTGACGACTCCTCGACGTCGAACAAGAAACGCACCGCGTTGTCGTCGTCGAGATCGGCGCGGGCGAAAGTGGCGGCGGCGTCGACAGGCCGCAGGTCCATGGTCATGATGGGAAAATCACCGATCAAGGTCTGCGTCGCGGGCCCCGACCACACGCCGGTGGATCGCGACATGAAGTCCGCCGCCGCCGCGAAGGCGTCGAGCTCTCCCTCACCTTCCCCTTCTCCCTCGCCTTCCCCTCCCTCGCCTTCGTTTCCCTCGCCCTCCTCTCCTTCGCCTTGACCGCCGGGGAGCGGTGGCGCGGGGCAAGCGCTCAATGCACCGACGACGACGACGACGACGACGAAGCGCATGTCCTACTCCTTGGGTGCCAGGAACACGTCACGATCGAGCCAGAAGGCAACCCCAAGGTTGACGACCGAGAAGAGGGCCAGCCCCCAGGCGGCCACCTCGAGCACCAGAGGCGATGCGACGTCGAACCAGGCGCAGATGCCGACGACGACGGCGGCAATCATGGTGGGCCATACGCTGCCCCGGGCCCAGCGGTGGCGCTCGGCGGTAACCATGTTTTCGACGCCTCCCAGCGCCAGTTCCGCCGACAGCGACAGGATCACGGGCAGCGTCAACCCGCGCAGGGGATGGGCGGGGTCGAAGGAGTTCGACAGCAGCGGCACCAGCGCGAGCCCGTGGGCGAAGGACCAGAGCACGCGCGCGACGTCTTTGGCGTGGATGCCGCCGGTTTGGCGGAACGCGCGCATCGATCCCGTCAGATAATCGGCCCCAGAGAGCAAAGTGAAAAGCACCATCAAGACGAAGACGAGGTAGCCGGCGTCGAAGGCCGATCGCAGCAACGACACCGCAAAGAGCGTGATCAAGAGCAGCGGCGTCGACGCCAACCACAGGGGCATCGTCCGACGACGAATGAACCACCACAGCGCCAGGAACGCGAAGGCGATGGCACAGCCCAGGTAGGTCCACGGCACGCCGACTTCGGGTACGAAGATGGTTAGAAAGAACGCCGCAATCCCGCCCATTTGTACGACGGTTTTGAGTTTGCCCAACGACGACGTCTTGAGGCTGGTCTGGCGCATGGCCATCGAGCTGCGCAGGGACGTGATCAAGAGCTCACGCACAAAGAGACCGCCCGCCGCCCACCCCGGGCACTCGCCGCGCGCCACGCAAGGCAGGAGCAGCATGGCGATGAAGAGCTTGTCGGCGACCGGATCGAGCAGAGCCCCCAACGTCGTCGGACCATCGCGGCGGGCCATCCACCCATCGACGAAATCGGTGGCCCCGACGGCGGTGCCGAAGAAGAAGGCGACCCACATGACTTCGTCGGGGGGTCGCGCGAGCAGTGCCCAGCAAGGAAAAGGCAGCGCAAAAATGCGCAGCACGGTCACCTGATTGGCGCTGATCGGCAGCTTCTTTTTCTTCGGCGTCGTCGACGTCGGCGGTGCGGAGGCCAGCGCGGATGGGGCGTCGCTCATGGAGAGCCTCCAAAGCCCGGCGTAGCGTCGCCGGCGTCGGCCCGCTCGGGAGCCTGAGGCAGCAGCAGCGCTTCGATGGCAGCGAAGCGGGCCGGTTGGGCGGTGCGCAGACGCTCGAGCCAACGCTGAGCGATCTGGCCCACCGGGGTGTCGGGTCCGAAATCGCGCGTCGCGGTGACAAAGACGGCGTCCCTCACATCGCCCAGGCCCAGGCGTTCGTGCTGACGCGCGCGCGCCAGCCGCAACACCTCGTCAACGGACCTCGACGGCATGTCCTTCACCAGCGGCTCGGTCTGACAGTCCCAGGGCGCCGCGGACAAGCGCGGATCCTGATCGAGCGCGTTCATGGCCAAGAACAAGGGGCCAGCGACGGCGGCGCGCAAGGCCGGGGTGCCTTCGGCGAGGGTGCCAGCGGCGTTGACGGCGTCGATCAGGTGCCCGTCGGCGACCAGCGTGCGCACCCGTTGCAGGCAGAGCTGACTGACCAGCGTCGCCGGACGCGCGGCCAAGACGCTGGCGCAGGCCCGTGACCCAGCATCTTTGTCGCCGGCGCCATCGAGGGCGGTGACGAAGTCGACCACGGCGTCGTCACCGTTGGGACGCGCGGAGAGGGCCAGAGCGTCGAGCTTCACCAACCCGCGCGCGCTGTGCTTCGACGCCTCGGCGTCGCTGGCCCGGGGCGTGGTCCAGGCTTCGGCGTGGGCTTCGAGGGTGCAGAGGTTTGGTCCCGAGGTGCGCAGCTCGAGGCGCGCGATGGCCACCTCGCGATCATCGTCGCCATCGGCTTCGACGACGCTGGCCTCGCCGCGCAGGATCACCCCTGCTGACCCGCTGGCCAACAAGATGGTGCCCGCCCGCCGCAGCGTTCCCTGGTCGTTGACGACGAGAGCCAGCAGGCGGGTGCCGTCGCCGGTCTCTTCTTCGACCAGGATCTCGTCACCCGGTGCGGGCAAGAGATCGCCCACGCCGACGACGCTGCGGCTGGTGATGGGACTCTTTTGTTGCGCCACCACGCAAGAAGCGCAGCCCGTCGGCGGGGCTTCATCCAGCGGCAACAAGCGCCCGTCGACGTCGACGACGACGACGCGCCCGGCGGCTCCCGTGGTTGCTCCCGTGCCCGCCACCAGGGGAGTGGCAGTCGCCCCGGCAAAGAACGCAGGGCCAGTGCCGCTGCGGCGCAGGAAGGCCTGGGCTTGAACCAGCGTCGGTGCTCGGTGCTCGACCCCGGCTTTGTCGAGGACGAAGAAGCGCGGCTCGTTGCCCGTCGGTGGATCGAGGAACTTCTCGAGGAGGCCGCCGGGGGCCGTCCAGCGCGTGGCCCGGGCGGTGGCTCTGGCAGCGGATTCTTCGTCACCGACGCACAGCCGCCACCAGACACCCTTGGTACCCAGGTCTTTCTCGAAGAGCTCCACGGGCAGACGCGTGGCCGCCGTGATCGCCGCCGCCGCTGTCTGCGCTTCCACCGGGTCTTTCACAGAGCGCACCTGGGCACAGGCGCCGCCGTGATGGGGGATGCGGGCCGACACCAAAGCGACCGCGCCCTGCTCTTGCTCGGCGCTGAGCTCCACCGTCAAATCCGCGGCGCCAGCGTCGACAACGGCCTTTTCCACCGCAGGACTGCAGCGACAGCTCGACACAACGACGACGACGCAGGCCAGGCCCACCCGCTGAGCGAGGCGCAGCGATTCGGTCATCCCAGCTTGGCTTCGACGTCGTCGAGGTAGGCGAGCGCCTTCTTGAGCTCGCGCTTCACCTTGCCGGCCTGCCGGTTGACCTCTTTGAGATCCGAAGCGGCTGCGAACTGCCCCAGGTTCAACAGCCGGTGGGTGGTTTCGTCGACGGCTTCTTTGCCTTTTTGCACGTGCTCGACGGCTTTCATCAGACGGGTCGCCCTGTCGGGGTCCTCCATCAATTTGCCGACGGCCTTCATCCCGAGCTTCATGCCCTGGGACTTCATCTTGTCCGAGATGCCCATGCCTATTTGTCCTTCTTGGCGGCGGCAGCGGCGTCGGCGGCGTCTTCTTCTTCGGGCAGCGTCACCCCTTGCTCCTTCAGATCGTCGTCGGAGAGGGGGACCATGTTGGCGTCGTCCCACTTGCCGCCTGGGGTGCCCTTCCAGCTCTCCTCGATGGTGGTGCGTTTCCACTTCATGCTGATGGGGATGATGGTGCCGCCCATGGTGCGCATGCCGCCTTCGAGGGACATGTCGGTGCGCTTGGCGCGCGAGTCCCACAGCGGAATGCCGACGTAGTAGCCGACCATGACGCCGGCGGGCCATTCGGGCAGCCACTCCCAGGGCTTATCGACCAACACATAAGGCAAGAAGGGTTGCAGATCGGCCTTATAGGCGGCCCGCTTGGGTTGGCCCTTCCTTTTGCCACTCGTTTCTTTGTCGGCGAACTCGACCCATGTGTCGAGATGGAAGTTGTTGAACGACAGCTGATCCTTGGGAGGCGCGCCATAGATGAGCACGTCCCAGCGCAAGCCTTCGTTGCCGCCGTCGTTGGACTTCTTGATCGAGACGACCTCGAAGCGCACGCCGTGCTCCTCGGCGGCGAACACGGGCTTGAACTTGGAATCCTTGAGATAGTTCGCCCACATCTCTTTCACATAGTCATAGCGCGCGCGGTACTCCGCCGTCTTCGCCTTGTCTTTTGCGCCCTCCTTCGCTTTTTCTTCCATGCGATTGATGAAGGCGTCGTCTTGCATCGCTTCGGGATAGCGCTTGCGCAGGGCGTCGATGGCCTCGACGTGTTTGCGCACCACCTGTTGGCGGTCGTAGGCGATGGTGGCCTCCGGCGAGTGGGCGATGAGAGCGATCTGCCGGGCGGTGTCTCGTTGGATGGTGACCAGCTCGCGCTCGAGGTCGTACTGATCGGCGCGGTCTTTTTGTTGAAAGACCATGACCAGGGCGCCGCCGACGATGGCGAGGAGGGCAAGGACAAAGGCGAGAAGATTCTTCACGCAGCAACCTCGTTTGTGCCGTGCCAACGGCACAAACCGTCGGCACGAGAGCCGTGCCGACGGCTTGAACCATCAGCACTTTTGAGCCGTGCCAACGGCTCAAACCATCGGCACTTTGAGCCGTGCCATCGGCACGGTCGTCGCCTTAGCGGAGGGCCCCGCGCGTGTCATCGGATCTCGCCCCGAGGAGCGCCGAGAAGAAAGGCTATTCAAGCATCCGCCACTCGTTTACCCGCCTGCTTCGTGGTTGCCCCCCTCCCCGTCGGAGCCCGCCGCGTCCTCGAACACGACGACGTTCGCCGGGTGATCGCCCGCCTCGCCCACGACGTCGACGACCGACTCCGCCAAGACAGCAAGGGCCCGCTCGCCCTCGATCCCGCGCGCCTGGCCCTGGTCGGCATCCGCACCGGCGGCGCCCACCTCGCGCTGCGCTTGGCTGAAGAGCTCCTCAAGGTCACTGGGCGTGCACCTGAGGTCGGACTGCTGGACATCACCCTCTACCGCGACGACGTCCTCGCTGGCGGCGCCATGCCCCTACTGCGCGGCACCGAGATCGATTTCGACGTCGACGGACGCCCCATCGTCTTGGTCGACGACGTGCTCTTCACCGGGCGCACCGTGCGCGCGGCCCTCGATGCCTTGCTCGACTTGGGTCGGCCGGCGTCCGTGCGCCTCGCGGTCCTCGTCGATCGCGGCCTGCGCGAGCTGCCCATCGCCGCCGACTTCGTGGGCCGTTCGCTCGAGACCACGCGCCTGGAACACGTCGGCGTGCAGTTGATCGAGGCCGGACACGACAGCGACGCCGTCGTTGTCACCGTCAAGACCGACCGGCGGGGAAGCAAGCGATGACGTCGACGCTCTCGCAGCCACATTTGTTGGGCATCGAGGGACTCGCCCGCGACGACGCCTGCCTGATCCTCGACACCGCTCGCTCCTTCACCGAGGTGAACACGCGGGCGCTGAAGAAGGTCCCCGCCCTGCGCGGTCGCACCGTGGCGCTGCTCTTTTTCGAAAACAGCACCCGCACGCGCCTGAGCTTCGAGCTCGCCGCCAAACGCCTCTCCGCCGACACCCTGAGCTTCTCCGCCTCGACCAGCAGCGCGTCGAAGGGCGAGACCCTTACAGACACCGCGCGCAACATCGAAGCCATGAAGCCCGACCTCGTCGTCGTCCGGCACGAGGCCAGCGGTGCTCCCTGGTTGCTCTCGCGGGTCATGAGGGGCGCCATCGCCAACGCCGGCGACGGGCAACACGAGCACCCCACCCAGGCCCTGCTCGATGCTTATACACTTCTCGAATGCTGGAAACGAAGCGCCGCCCAAGGACTCGCGGGCAAGACGGTCGCCATCGTCGGCGACCTTTCGCGCTCCCGGGTGGCCCGCAGCAACATGCTGCTCCTGCCTCTTTTGGGCGCCAAGGTGCGGGTGGCCGGACCGCCGACCATGATCCCCGCCGGCCTGAAAGAGGTCTACGACGTCGACGTCTACGACGACGTCGATGAGGCCCTCTTTTCTGGCGATCCCGTCGACGCGGTCATGATGCTGCGCATCCAGAAAGAGCGCGCGGGCACCGCGGTCATGGGCAGCGACCGCGACTACGCCTTCGGCTACGGCCTGACCGCCGCGCGCTTTGCACAGTTGAAAGAACGTCGAAATGAGGTGCTCGTCCTGCACCCTGGTCCCATGAACCGCGGCGTCGAGATCGACGCCGCCGTCGCCGACGACGACGCCTCCGTGATCCTGCAGCAGACGGAAAACGGGGTCGCGGTGCGCATGGCCGTGCTCTACCTGCTCGCCGTCGGCATGACCCAGCGCGACCGTGGCGCCGCCGTCGAAGGAGCCAGCTCATGAGCTCCTTCATCGATCTCACAGCCACGCTGCGGCTGCCCCGCGCTCCCGACGAAGAAGACGCCCGCGCTCTCGCTGCTGCAGCCAAGGCCGGTGGCTTTCACACCGTGGTGGTGTCGGCCCGGGGACAAGAGGCCGTCGACGTCGACAGCCTGAGTGCGTTGCTGCGTGAGCTCGAAGGCCACGGCGTGCGCTTGATCCCAGCGCTTGCCCCCGTGGTCGGCACCGAGCTCGCCGACGTCGTTTCGATGGTGAAGTCCCTGCCCGCGGGTACGCCGCGCGTGCTGCGCCTGCGGGCCGCCATCGACGACGCCCTGCTCTTGCGCCGCATCGGCGACCTCGCCCGCGGCCTCGACGCGCTGGTCATCGTCCCCTCTCACGATGCGGCCTTGATGAAGGGAGCCCTCGCCGTCGAAGGTGCCGTCGCCACGCGCTTGGGCCTCAGCGGCGTGCCCGAAGCCAGCGAGCACATCGCGATTTCCAGAATCCTGGAAGTATCGAAACTGACCGGAGCACGCTTCCACATTGCCGGTGTCTTCACGGAGCGCGGCGCGGCCTTGATCGAGAGCGCTGGCGATCCGCACGTGAGCGGGTCGGTCTTCGCGTCGCACCTGTGCTTCGACGACAGCGCGCTGCTCACCTTCCGCTATGAAACCCGCGTGCTCACCCGTCCCCCTCTGCCGACGTCGTCCTCACGCATCGCCTTGCGGGCTGCCGTCAAGCGCGGCGCGCTCTTGGCGAGCAGCGGCCACCACTTCATCCCCAAGCGGGAGCGCGACCTCGAGATGAACCGCGCAACCCCAGGCATGACGTCGTTGGCGTCGGCGGCAAGGATCTTGGGTCTCCCCATCGCACCGACGCCGTTTTCACCCGCCGACCTGCTCCGTGCGTTGTCGTCGGGACCCGCTGCGGCCCTGGGCATCCCAGCCCCCGACCTGAGCTCTGACCCAAGCCGCAGCGCAGCCGTCGTCGACGACCTGTTCCGCCTCGCGAACGACTTCGGGGGCGGAACATGAACGAGCGCTCTGCAGGCGCCTGGTTGGTCTTGGCCGACGGCACCGCGTTTTCTGGCGCCCCCTTTGGAGCAACGACGACGACGGAAGGTGAGGTGGTCTTCAACACCTCGATGAGCGGCTATCCCGAGCTGCTCACCGACCCGTCCTACCGCTGTCAGTTGCTCACGCTCACGGTGCCCGAAGTCGGCAACTACGGCGTCTGCGACCGCGACTTCGAATCCGCCGGCATCCAGGCCGCGGGCCTCATCGTTCGCCGTCGAGCGGCGCTGGTGTCGAACTGGCGCAGCGACCGGGATTTGTCGTCGTGGCTGCTGAGCGCGAACGTGCCCGGCATCGAAGGCATCGACACCCGCGCGCTGGTCCGACGGCTGCGCGAAGGCGGCACCAAGACTGGCCTGCTCTCCACCGACGGCACGCCGCTGAACGAGCTGCGCCGACGCGCAGCCAACGCCCCCCCCATGGCCGGCCGCGAGCTGGTCTCTGAGGTCACCTGCCAAGCGCCCTATGCCTTCAGCGAAGGCCTCGTCGACGACGCCGGCCTGCCCCTGAGCGCCCAGCCGCAGAAGCACCATGTCGTCGCCTTCGACTTCGGCATGAAGAAGAACATGGCCCGCATGCTGGTGCACCGCGGTTGCAGGGTGACCGTGGTGCCCGCGTCGACGACGGCGCAGCAGGTGCGTGCCCTCGCCCCCGATGGCGTGCTGCTCAGCAACGGACCCGGCGATCCCTCCACCCTGCCCCACGTCGTCGACGTCGTCCGCTCTCTGCTCGGCACCGTGCCGGTGTTCGGCATCTGCATGGGCCACCAGATCCTCGGGCAGGCCCTGGGCGCTTCGACCTTCAAGACGGCGTACGGGCACCGCGGCGGCAATCAACCGGTGTCCACCGACGTCGTCGCCGGCGTCGCCTCCCGCGTGCTGATCACCTCGCAAAACCACGGCTTCTGCGTGCAGACCAGCGAGCTCTCGCCGCTTGCGCGCGCCAATGAGACCAATGTCAGTGACGGGACCAACGAAGGCCTGGATGCGACGTCGAAGTGGGCCTTCTCTGTGCAGTATCACCCCGAGGCAGCTCCCGGTCCACACGATGCCGACATCCATTTCGATCGCTTCTTAGATATGATGACTCGCTTTCAGGCGCGCCAGCGTCTGGAACAATAAACACTGTTCCCAGAGGCCCGCATGAAGAAGAAGCTGTTCATCGCCATGGCCGGCAACATCGGCGCCGGGAAAACCACCGCAGCCAAGCTCTTGAGCCAGAGCTTCGGCTTCGAGCTCTTCGACGAGCCCGTCGTCGACAACCGTTTTCTCGCTGACTACTACAAAGACATGCGGCGCTGGAGCTTCACGCTGCAGCTCGAGTTCCTGATCAAGCGCGTGCAACACCACGAGCTCATTCACCAGGTGCCGAAATCCTGCATCCAGGACCGAACTCTATATGAAGATCCCGAGGTCTTCGCCAAGTATCTTCATGGACTGGGAAACCTGACCAACAACGAGCTCGATCTCTACCACGACTACTTCGACCGGCTCTCCAAAAACCTACACAAACCCGACAAAGTCATCTGCTTCGTCGTCCCCGGCACCGGCACCCTGCTCGAGCGCATCAAGATGCGCGGCCGCGCCGAAGAAAAAGACATCGCCCACAGCTTCCTCGAGGGACTCAACGGCTACTACACAGCCTTCCCGTCTATCCTGCAGAGCAAATACAGCGTCGACGTGTGGAAGCTCGACGTCAGCGAGCTCGACATCCGCCGGGGTGAAGGGCGCGAGCGCTTCCTCGACGAAGCCAAGACCTTCTTCGACGTCGCGTAGCTTCACGACGCGCCAGTTTCCTTGTCCGGCTGAGCTGGCTGCAAGCGCAGGCCGGAGCCGTCGGCGGCGTCGTGGGGCCCCCGATATCGCGAGCGACGAGGCTGAACCTCGCCGCCCGCAGGGCAAATCATCGCCGCCAGGCGATGAACCTGTAGACAATTCACCGACACGCGAAGCGCTGCCGGTGAATTACCGTGCAGCGCCCATCTCGGCGTCGGAGTTCACGTGGATGGCCTTGCCCTTCACCGTGACGCAGGACTTCACGTTGTGGGTGAGGAAGGGGAAGCCGTCTTCGGTGGTGTCGCTCTCGTAGCGCGGGCTCAAGATTGCATCGGCCGTCGGCACGGACTCGATGGCCTTGAACATCGCGATCTCCTCGGCGATCTGCGAGCGGCTCGGCCCGGCCGCCGGTGGGGTGCCCAGGAGGAAGGCGAGGAAGGCGAGGGGGGCGGGGGAGCTCGCCGCGCCGCCGTTGTCGACGGAGAGGAGCTCGTCGCCGGGAGTACCAGCCTTCTTGGAGCAGCTTCCGAGGAAGCAGTTCTCTTCCGCGCAGGCCTGGCCCGTGGCGGTGCCCAGGACGACGTAATCGGCGCGGCGAAGCTTGGTGGTCACGTCCATGATCGGAATGGACGACACCTTGCTGGTGATGGTGCAGCCCGTGAGGACGAGGAGAGCGAGCGCGGCCTGGGCCGACAACTTGAGGATGTTCATGTGGTGTGTTCCTGAAATGTTGAAGGGGAAGTGCTCAGCCGACGGGCGGGGTGACGACAGCGGCGGGGACGGCGGGGACGGCGGGGACGGCGGGAGCGGCGGCGGCGGCGGCGCCGCCGATCTCGCCATCGGTCTTGATGCGCACGCTCTTGCCGAAGACGTGGACGCACGCCTTGGTCGAGGTCGAGATGATCATGTTGCCGACCTCGAGGGTGGTGCTCTTGCGCGGTGCGAAGACGGCGTCGGATTCGGGCTGGGCCTGCAGCGCCTTCAAGATCGCCTGCTCCTCGGCCGCGGCGAGGACGTCGCCAGCGCCGATGACCTCGGTGCCCGCTGAGAACAACCCGATGCGCTGCACCGATTTCCCGCCCTCGTCCTTCATCGAGCAGAACGCTCCGAGCAGGCAGGTCTGTTCGATGCAGGACTTGCCCTCCGCCGTGCCGAGAACGACGTATTCGTTGCGCTCCAGATCACGGGCGACCATGCCGATGCGGGGAACGCGGATGGCCTGGGTGGTCGACGAGCACGCGGCAAGCGCGAGGGCGCCGGCGAGTATCAGAGGCAGTTTGTGCATGGCTGTACCGATCTGGGATAGATGGAAAGAAGGCACGGTTGGCAGAGACGTGCCGCTCATAGCACAAATGCCCGACGCAACGGCCACCAGGGATCAGCACGCGGCCGTCGCCGACAGGCCCCGAGAAGTGCCGATGGTTTCTTGCGCCGTTAGCATGGCGCAACGCGCAGCGGCGTTCCGCCGTGGCCACTCATTTCTACAGTCATGAATCGGCGAAGAGATCGGTGATCAATCGTCTGCAACAAGGCCGTGGGCGATGCCGTGCACCAGGGGCAGGTCCGCCGGCAAGAAGGAACGCTCTTGGATGCGCAGCTCTTCGACCCATTCGACGGCGTTGACGTCGAGGGCGCGGGGTTCCCCCTCGGTCAGGCGGCAGCGATAGACCAGCAGGTGCATCTCGCGGGCGCCGTAGATGTGACGGGTCTCGAAGCAACGGGTGCCGACGACGACGGCGACGCCGAGCTCTTCGCGCAGCTCCCGTTGCAAGGCTTGCTCGTCGCTTTCGCCCAGCTCGACTTTCCCGCCCGGGAATTCCCACGAGAGCCCGAGGTGGCGCCCCGGTTTGCGTTGGGTGAGCAAGACCCTCCCGCCTTGGCGAATCAAAGCGGCGACCACGCGGATGTTCCTAGGCTTCGTGGTCATGGGATCAGCGGCGCAAGCGATCTTGCAGCGTCTTTTTGGCGTGGATGCTGCCGACCCAGGCGTTGCTCAGGGCGGTCACGCTGCCGGCCGTCGACGTCACGAACATCATGTCTTGCCACAGCGCCAGGTCCGCCGCCGTCCCCGTACCGCTCCCCGCATACTGCAGGGGGCGCCCGGAAAAGAGGCTGAGCACATAGACGGCGCCGCGATCGGAGCCCAAGTGCACGCGCCCCCCTTTGACGACGATGCGCGTCGGAGCGCCCTTGGGCCAGGTGAAACGCCATCGGATGGCGCCGGTGTGCGCGTCGAGGCCGAGCACCTTGCCGGCGCCAGCAGCGACGATCATGGCCTCGCCGCCCCCCGCCAGACGCACGATGCCGGGCTCGTCTTGGTGCCAGGCCTCGGCGTTGGTGCGCGGGTCGATGGCGAAGATGCCGCGCGTTTGGGAGGCGACGATGATGCGACGGACCCCACCCTTCAGCACGTGCAGGATGGGGTCGGCGTCGAGGTCGCCGAAGGAGTCGTCCTGGGAGAGGTTGAGGTCCATCAGGGGCGCACCGGTCTCACGGTCGAGCACTGAGAGTCGGCCGTCGGCATGGCCCACGTAGAGGCGCCTTTGGGCCGTGCCAACGGCCTGGACGTCAGCACTGCGCAAGCCCTCGCCAGCGGGCAGGTCGACGACGAGGGGCTTGGCTTCTCCGCGCAAGGTGATGGCGCGTGGCAGGGCGTGCTTTTGCACCCACAGCGCTTCGCCCGTGAGGCGGTTGAGCGCGTAGGTCGAGTCCGCGCCGGTGACGACGTAGATGACGTCGCCGTCGATGACCACGGGCTCGGTGACTTCGGCGTCGACGGGGGTCTCCCAGCGCTTGCGTCCTGAGGTCACATCGAAGCGCAGCACGCGGGCGTCGTCGGTGCCCACGTAGGCGCCGTCGTCGAAGAGGGTGGGTTCGGCGACCACCGCACCCGGCGTCGGCACCTCCCACAGCTTGTGACCGTCGCGCCCATCGAGCCCGTGGAGCAGTTGATCAGAGCCGCCGACGACGACGACGCCGAGGCCGTCGTGAAAGGCCGCCCCACCGGCTTCGCGGCGCGTCCAGCTCGAGCAGCGCTCTTTCTCCGAGGGCGGCAACACCACCGAGAGCAAGCAAGGCCCGGTTTCGACGACGGGGACCGTCCACACGATGCTGTAGACCTGCCGCGCCTCCGGGCTCGACGCCGCGGCCAATGGCGTCGACAGCATGGTCGACAGCAGCAGGCCAAAGACGACGACGACGCGGCTCACAGCGTCTTCTTCTCGTCCTTCGGGGCGCCCTCTTTGGGCGTCTTGGTGGGCCCACCAAGGGTGGCCAGCAGCTCGTCGGCGCGGGCCTTCAGGCTCGACTCGGGAAATTCTTCGATCAGGGTCTCGAGCCGCGCCCGCGCCTTGGCAGGATCGCCATCGCGCACATAGAGCCGACCCAAGCCCAGCAAGGCGCCGTCGTTGTCGGTCTTGTTCATCAACGCCAGCTCGTCTTCGAGAGCCTTGATGGCGCCTTTGGTGTCCCCTTTGCCGTCGAGCGCCGCCGCGAGGCCCGCATAGCCAGCGAAGCGCAGCTCGTCTTTGGCGTCGGTGGCTGCGAGGAAGGCGTTGTAGGCGGTGATGGCAGCGTCGAGCTCGCCCAGCTTCAAGGAGGCGTGGCCCACCGAGAGCTGAGCGAGGGTGCCAGCGCCTGTGCCCTTGTGCTGCGCCGCCACGCCCATGAACGCCGTGCGGGCAGCCTTGGAGCGCTCGGCAACATCTTTGTAAACGGGGACGCCGTCGTCTTTGTCGGTGTCTTCGCCGATGGGGGCTTCCCACAGCTTCTGCGCTTTGGCGTAGGCGGCGCTGGCTTCGGTGTTGTTGCCGCGGTCGACGACGGTCCACACTCCAAAACCCAACCCGCCGAGGACCACGATGGCAATGACGCCGACCACCACCGAGGGGTTGTGGTGCACCCACTCCACGAGCTCGAAACCGCGGGCTTGGAACTCGTCCTGCACGGCGGCAGCCATGGCTTCGGCGTCGGCGGCCTTCTTGGCTTCGGCTTCTTGTTCTTCTTTGGCCTTGGCTTCGGCAGCGGAGAGCTTTTCGGCTTCCTTGTCGGTCTTGGGCTTGATCTTCTTGGTCATGGCCAACGCTCCAGGCGCGCGCTGCGCCCACCGGATGAAGGCCGCCTGCAAGGCAAAGAAAGCCTCTTGGCCGGGCAGGCGGCCCAACGGCGTCGCGCATAGGGCGTCGTCGTCGTGCCGTCAACGCGCCGTGCGGCTGCCGAGCTTGGGCCTAGCCCTGGCCGTCGTCGTCTTTGGTGCCGCGCCGGTGCTGGCAGAGGTGCCGGTGGCGCTGCAGGGCGGCTACGCCTTCAGGGTCACCGATGCCAGCGTCGACGACCGCGCCCATGGAGCCGCAGCCGCCGTCGTCGTCGACAGCGCGCCCTTGCTCTGGGGGTTTGGGCTGCGGGGGGAGGCTTTGGCTTTGGCCTGGCCGGGCACCGCGTCCCGCTCCGATCCCCTGGCCTTGCTCGGCGGCGGCGCGGCGCTGACCTACCTCTTCGACGACACTGCCGTGCGCGCGCTGGCCTCCATCGGCGGCATCGGCGGCGTCATCGTCGACGGCGGCGACGTCGTCCCTGCCTTTGGCGCCACGGTGGGCTTGCTGCTGCGTTTTCCGCTCGGCGAGGCCACTTCCCTCGACGCCCGCCTCGTGCTGCCCGTCGTCGCTGACGAGCGCTTCAGTCTGCAGGCCGCCGCCCTGATCGGTTTCAGCGTGCTGCCTGACGTGTTGGTGGCAGGAGCGCTGGCAGGTCGGTCTCCGCTCTCGCTGGTGCTGCCCGGCCTCGAGTGAATTCAGCGATCGGGTGCTCCTCTCGATGAGACCGAGCATCCCGGCCCCAGCCCAACCCAACCACATTCGCCGAGCGCATCCGCCAGTTGCGCTCCCTGGCCGCCGCTTGCGCAACACGACCTGCGCAGCGCTTGCGCAACGAAAAAGACGCATCCGGATGCGCTGACACGGCTGGCACTGCTCTTGGATTCACTCAGCCACATCCCAACCAGGAGCCGCCCAATGTCCTCCATCTCGTCCAACTTCGCCCCTCGCACCACGCCCTCCTTCGATGTGCGCCAGAACCAAAACCGCAGCAACACCAACTTCACCAACAACACCAACAACCCCGCCAAGATCGCCGCCGTCACCGCGCCTGCCATCGGGGATCAGATGGTTCCTGGCGCGGCGATGTCGCTCGAGCGCGCCCGCGCGGCAGCGATCGGAACCAAGTCCGTCGCTGGCGCCCCCCCGCTGCCTGCCGGTGCAGACCCCGCCGAGAAAGACCTCAAGGTGGTGCGCAAGTATGTGCCCGACGCCGCCCCCACCGCGGTGATGGCGAAGGGCTACACGCCTCCGTCGAGCGACAAGCCCGGAGCGGTGTTGATGTTCGCCCTGCCCAACGACCCCGCCTTCTTTCGCGACGGCAAGCCCCTGCTCGAGCCAGTGAACAACCTGAACGTCGTTGGCGGCCACGGCTACGCCAAAGGCGACGGCGCCGGCATGATGGCCGAGCCCATGGCGAACGGAAACCTCGGGAGCCACACCGGCGACAACTACGCCGGCATCCCCGTAGGCATGATGAAAAAGCGCCTCGACGACGCCGGCGCGAACCCCAACGCGGCGATCTATTTGTCGTCGTGCCACACGGGCAACTCCGCGTACCCGCAGCACCTGGCGGACACCATGAACCAGGATGTCATCGCAGCGACGAAGCCGGTCCTCGGCGAGGGGACGAACCGCGACACCGTCGCGGGTGGGGGGGTCTTCATGCTCTTCGCCAAGGGCAAGGATCCGGTCGCCATCGGTGACACCTACACCGTGAACAACGGCGTCGGCACCTTCAGCTGGAGCGGGACGGCGCATGCCGACGGCACAGCCTCCGGCGCGAACCGCACCAGCTCCGCCTTTGGCGCGACGAAGCCCTGAGCGCTTGAGCAGGGCTTCGTCGTCGACGATAAGGGCCCATGCTCTTTGGACTCCCCTTCACACCCGAACAACAGCTGATCCAAAAGACGTCGGCGGCCTTCGCCAAGGACCGTGTCGCCCCCGGCGCTGCCGATCGGGATCATTCAGGCCGCTTTCCCATCCAGCTGCTCGGTGAGATGGCAGCGCTCGGTCTGATGGGCATCAAGATCCCCGTCGACGACGGCGGCGCCGGGGCCGACTGCGTCTCTTACGCCCTCGCCGTCTACGAGGTCTCGCGCGCCTGCGCGTCGGTGGGCGTGACCATGGCGGTCTGCAATCTCGCCGGCGACATCCTCTCGCGTTACGGCAACGAGGAGCAGAAGAAGCGCCTGCTCTGGCCCTACCTTGAAGGCAAGCTGGGGGCCGGCACCTTCTGCTTGTCGGAGCCCCACTCTGGATCGGACGCAGCAGCCTTGACGACGACAGCGGTGCGCGACAGCGACACCTGGGTGCTCAACGGTAGCAAGCAGTGGATCACCAACGGCGGCTACGCGGGCTTGCACTTGGTCTTCGTCAAGACGGCGCCGGAGAAGAAGTCCCACGGCATCTCCTGCTTCGTCATCGAGCGCGGAACCCCTGGGCTCGTGGTCGGCAAGGAGGAAAAAAAGATGGGACTCAAAGGCAGCAACACCGTGCAGCTCCACTTCGAGGACTGCCGCGTGCCTGCCAAGAACCTCATCGGCGAGCTCGACCGCGGCTACGCCATCGCCTTGGCCCAGCTCGACGGCGGACGCATCGGCATCGCCGCCCAGGCCTGTGGCATCGCCGACGCCGCCCTCGCCGAAGGAGCGAAATACGCAAACACGCGCCGGGCCTTCGGCAAGACCATCGCCGAGCAGCAAGCCACCCAATTCGCCGTCGCCGACGCCGCCGTCGACGTCGACATGGCCAAGCTGCTCACCCTGCGGGCCGCCGCTGCCAAAGACGCAGGCAGCGCCCGCACCGCTCGCGAGAGCTCCATGGCCAAGCTGATGGCGAGCGAGGCCGCCTGTCGCGTCGCCGACCGCATGCTGCAGGTGCACGGCGGCAACGGCTACGTCGACGACTACCCCATCGAGCGCCTCTACCGCGACGCGCGCGTGACCCGCATCTACGAAGGCACCAGCGAGGTGCAGCGCGTCGTCATCGCCCGCGACGTCCTGCAGGCCTGAGTCGCTCTCGGGGCCCTACCCCTTGTCCTGCGGTTTTCGACTGGCGGGCAAGGCGCCCGACGACGACAAAGGCCCGTGAGCGATCCGTCGCCGAAGTTGGAAAGCGCCCGAGCGAGCCGTTAGCCTGGGTCGATGTTGGAAGATCGGTGCCCGGTCTTGGTGGCAGAGGACGATGACGAGGTCCGGGTGATGCTCACGCGCGTGCTGACCCACGCCGGCTACGAAGTCATCGCTGTGCGCAACGGCGCCGAGGCCATCCAAGCCCTTCAAGGTGGCGTCCGCCCACGGGCCATCGTGCTCGATCTCGTCATGCCGATCATGAACGGCTGGCAGGTGTGGGATTGGCTGCAGACGTCGTCGCAGGCCACGGTGCCCGTCATCGTCTTCACGGCCTCGGGCCTGAGCCAGGGCGCCTTCGGCCCCGTGCGCGTGCTGCAAAAAGGCCGCACCCACGAGCTGCTCGACGCCCTCCGCGCTGCTGCTGCCTGAGCAGGGTGGTCAAGCGCCGGATCTCAAGAGCGTCTTTAGGCACTTGAGCCGTTGGCACGGCGCGAAGGGCTTCCTGCTTTGCGCCGCTGGCACGGCGCAAAGTACTTCCTGCTTTGCGCCGTTGGCACGGCGCAAACGCAACGCTCACGACTTCATGATCGTCGCGAGCCGCCCCGCCACCAGGTGGCTCAACCCGTAGATGCTCATCTGTGGATTCACGCCCAGGCTGGTGGGAAAGGTGCTGCCGTCGACGACGTGGAGGTTGTCGACTTGGTGGTGCCGCAGGTCTTCGCTGCGGACCACGCCCTTTTTGGCGTCGTCGCTCATGCCGCAGCCCCCCATCTGGTGGGCCGAGAACACCGCGACCTTGCAAGGGGCCCAGGGCATGTCGTCGATCTTGCCGACGTCGTCGACGCTCTTGAGCACCAAGGCCGGATCGTGCCCCGTCATGACCTCCACCGCACCCGCCGCGAAGCCGACCTGCGCGAGCACCTTTTGACCATCGCGAAAGCCACGCCACTGCCGCTCGGCGATGGGGTAGTCGACGATAGGAGCCCCGGAGCCCGACTGCACAGACACGGTGCCCCCTTCGACGTCGTCGTGGAAGCCGTCGATGGAGATCGCGATGTGCCCTGCCATGTGGGCGATGCGCTTCATGTTGTCGCGGTGGGTGGGCCCAAAGCCGCCCATGCTGAGCGAGCCCAGCATCGGATGCACCGGCGCCACCTCAAGGAAGTAGCCGACCTCGTCGCCGCGGTGGGCGTATTGGTGACTCGCCACCGACTGAGGGGCTCCGCGCCAGCCCTCGATCTTCTCGGCGAACATCGCGACGGAGGCGACGACGGGATGCAAGAAGGTGCGGCGCCCGAGGCGATCGTGGGGATCGGGTGCACCCGAGCGCAGCAGCAAGGCGGGCGAATTGATGGCGCCGCCGCTGACGACGACGAAGCGGGGCTTGAGGGTGATCTTTTTGCCGGTGGGGGAGAGGCCGAATCCGTCGAGGGCCGCGGCGACGACCCGCACGACGCGGGATCCTTCGAGTTCCAGACGTTCGACGCGGGCACGAGAGAGCACCGCCGCCCCCGCCCTCATCGCGTCGGGCAAGCAGGTGATCAACATCGATTGCTTGGCATCGATGGGACAGCCGTGGCCGCAGTGTCCCGACTGCGCGCACCCCAGCACGTTTCGAGAGATGGTGTCGGCCTTGATGCCGAGCTTTTCGCAGCCGTCCCAGAGTGAGCGGTTGTTCTTGTTGACCAGCTCGAGGGGCACCTTCTCGACGTTGAGGCGCTTCTCCATGGCCTCGAAGGAGGGGCGCAAGGCCGCGTTGTCGATGCCTTTGACCTCGTGCTTTTGGTGCCAGTGGTCGACGACGTCTTCGGGGGTGCGAAAGCAAGTGGTCCAGTTGACGACGGAGCCGCCGCCGACGGCCTTGCCCTGCATGATGGTGACGGCGAGGTCGGCGGTCGTTCGCTGGCCGCCGTCTTGGTAGAGGAAGGGATAGGCCTCGTCTTCGCGACCGCGGAAGCGCTCTTTGGTGAAGTAGCCGCCCTCTTCGACAACGACGACCTGCAGGCCGGCTTCGGCCAGCCGCCACGCCGTCACTGCCCCGCCCGGCCCAGAGCCGACGACGACGACGTCGCAGCCGACTTCGAGATCTTCGGCCAGGGTCTGGGCCTCGGTCACCCCGGCGGGAAGGGCTTTCATTGGGGCATCCCCTCGGCATTGGCGGTGGCGTCGACGACGACGAGAAGAGAACCGGTGGCAGTGATGGGGGGCGGGTCGGGTTTGGGAATGAGGGGGCCGCCGTAGTCCACCTCGGCCCACGATGCGGGCGTTGCGTAGTGGGCGGCGAGGCAGAGCTTGCGCAGCGCGTGATAGGCGCCGCGCAAGAGGGGAACGCTGCTGTCGCGCCAAGCATGCAGGGCCCGGTCTTGGGCGTCTTCGTCGAGGAGGGTGAAGGGTCGAGGGCTCCCCCGCAACAGCAGTCCGGGCAGCGCGTTTTCGAGCAGGCCCAAGACCCGATCCATGTCGCGCCTGGCCTCGGGAAAAGTGAAGGTCAAGGCGGTGTCGACGGCGTGGGCCACTTGCACGGGCTGAGCGCTGGTGCCCCGACAGACCCGAGCGGCGACCGCGACCAGCACGGGAAAGTGCCCCGCGGAGATCGACAGCAGCGGGCGCACTGGGCGAACCGACGCATCGCCGGGCCAGAGCGCGAGCCCACCCCCGGCCAGCGCGAGCACCGCTGAACCCAGGAGCCCCACCTTCAAGAGCGTGCGTCGTTGCATGCCTTCCTTCTACGCGAGGATTGGGATGTCTGCTAACGACGTCGCCATGACCCTTCAAGACGCGCCAGCGGCTGGAACATCAGCACTGAAGAACCTCCTCGTCGACGACAAAGGGCTGATCCGCACCATCACAATCAACCGACCGACGGTGCTGAACGCGCTCAACCACCAGACCCTCGTCGAGCTGGGCCAAGCCGTCGCTGACGTCGCTGGCCACCCCGAGCTGCGCGCGCTGATCTTGACCGGATCGGGAGAGAAGGCCTTCGTCGCCGGCGCCGACGTCAGCGAGTTCAATGCTCTGTCGGCGGAAAAGGCGCGCTCCTATTCCGAAGAGGGCCACGCGGTCTTCGATCGCTTGGGCTCCCTCGACATTCCCGTCATCGCCGCCGTCAACGGCTTTGCTTTGGGGGGCGGCCTCGAGCTCGCTCTGGCCTGCGACTTCATCTACGCCTCCGACAACGCCCGCTTGGGCCTCGTCGAGGTCAACCTCGGCATCATCCCTGGCTTCGGCGGCGTCGCGCGCTTGTCCCGCCGCCTGGGCAAGGCCATGGCTTCAGAGCTCTTGTTTTCGGCGGGCCAGGTGAAAGCCGACGAAGCCCTGCGCATCGGCCTGGTGAACAAAGTGGTGCCCCAAGCCGAGCTGATGGCTGCTGCCCACGCCGTCGCCGAGACCATCGCGAAGAAGGGACCCCTCGCCGTCGCCGCCGTCAAGCGGCTCTTGCGCGAAGGCGAAGGCGCCGACCTGCGCGTGGCCAACAGCCTCGAGCAAACGTCCTTCGGCCTCATCTTTGCGACCGAAGATCGGGCCATCGGCGTCGACGCCTTCTTGAAGAAGCAGACGGCCGCATTCACGAAACGCTGAGTAGATCTTCGACGCCGCACCCGCGTTAGCGTCCGCACATGTTGCTCACCGCCCTCCTCCTCGCTGGTGCCCTCGAAGCGCCTCTCTCGCTCACGGCCTCCGACGGCAGCGGCTTGCAACTGGTGTCTTTGGACGCCGACGCTGTCTGCAGCGGTCCGGTCTGTTTCACGGAGTTGCGCCTCGCATTTGAGAATCCGCAAGACCGCGTGATCGAAGGACAATTCCAGATCGCTCTGCCGCCGGGTGCTTCGGTGTCGCGCTTCGCGATGAAGATCGACGATCGCTGGCAAGAGGCCGAGGTCGTCGAGAAGAAGGCCGCGCGCCGCGCTTACGAAGACTTCCTGCACCGACGCCAAGACCCGGCGCTCCTCGAGCAAGCAGCCGGCAACCAGTTTCAGGCCCGCGTCTTTCCCATCCCCGCCAAGGGCCGCAAGGAATTGGTGGTCGGCTACGGCCACAGCTTGTCGACGTCGACGTCATCCACAGCGCTTTCCCCTGCGGGTGCCTACAGCTTTCCTTTGACCGGGCTGCCTCGCATCGATCAGCTGCGGGTGCGCGTGCGCGATGGCAGCGGCAAGGTGCTGCTCGACCTCGAGAAAAATGGCTTCATCCCCAACGTCGACGCCACCGTCGAGGTCAAGGGAGCCCGGGCGGTGCGCAGCGAGGACGTCGTCGTCGTCCGCGCCGCGCCCGTGTTCGAAAATGCCGCCGACGTCGGCACCGGCGGCCTGGTGGTGCTCATCGACACCAGCGCCTCGCGGGCCTTGCAAATGGCCAAGGACACCGCGCTGCTGACGGGCCTGCTGAAAGAGCTCGCGAAGACGACGCCGAAGCAAGCCCTCGTCGTCGTCGCCTTCGATCAGGGGGTGGAAGAGGTCTACCGCGGCAGCGTCGGCGCCTTCGATGCCACACGGCTCTCGAAGCGCCGGGCCTTGGGGGCTACCGATCTCGGCGGCGCCTTGCGCCACGCAGCGACGCAGATCGAGACCAAAGCCTTCGATCGCGTCGTCGTCGTCAGCGATGGCGTGGCCACCGCCGAGCTCGCGGGATCGCTCGGCCAGGGCGTCGACGTGTTGAAGCGCGCCGGTGTGCGACGGGTCGACGCCATCGTGCGGGGCGGCGTGCGCGACGAGAGCGCGCTTTCGACCTTGGTCAAAGCCGGACGCCAAGAGGGTCTCGTCATCGACGGCGACGCGGCGGTGGTCGAGCTGGCGGGGCGCTTGGGACGCGTAGCCCGATCCGGCATCACTGTCGACGTCATCGGCGCCACCTGGGTGTGGCCGCGCACGCTCGATGGGATGCAGCCGGGCGACGAACGCGTGATCGTCGCTGAGCTCAAGCCCGGTCAGAAGCTGCAGCTCAAGCTCGGCGGAGCCGCCGTCGACGTCGGCGAAGCCTTGCCTGCTCCCGCTCCCCTGCTGCGCCGGGCCTGGGCCGAGGCCAAGATCGCGCGCGCTCAACAGCAGCTCGCCACCACGACGTCGCCGGAGGCCCGCCAGGAGATCAAGGACCAGATCGTGACGCTCTCGACCAAGCACCGCGTGCTCTCGAGTGAGACCTCATTGTTGGTGCTCGAGACCGCCGCCGACTACGTGCGCTACGGCATCGATCGCAAGGCGCTCGCCGATATCCTCGTCGTCACCGACGCCGGTCTTTCGCTGGTGTCCCGCAAAGACGTCGTCGTCAATGCGCCCGTCGTCGTGCAAAAGCCGCCCCCGAAAAACGATGACAAGAAAAAGCGCGAAGCACGACGACCCGACCCGAGCCCCGGTGCCGCTGGCGGCGCCGCCGACGGCAGCGACACCTCCTTCGAAGGCGAAAGCGAGGGCACCGCCGACGCCAAACCCGACGAGGAGAAAGAAAGCGCCGCGGGGCCCCCCGCCGACGTCGCTGAACCCTCCAAGTCCGTCGACGTCGAAGCACCCTCTGCGCCCTCGATGCCCGCAGCGCCCTCCGAGCCCCCGCCACCGCCGCGTCCCGCACCCATGCCGGAGGCTCGCACTGCTTCGCCGATGGCCGACATCAGCAGCGGCGTCGAAGCCGTCAACGAGGCCAAGCAGTCCTTCGTGACTCCCTGGACCGGGCTCTTCGATCAGGGAATGAAATTGTTGCAGGCCAAAAAGCGCGCCGAAGCCCTGCGCGTGGCCCGCGCCTGGCACGAAGAGGAGCCGGGCGACGTGCTCGCGCTCTTGCTGCTGGCCGAGGTTCTCGAGAAGGACGACGTCGACGAAGCGGCTCGCGCTTTGGGTTCGATCATCGATCTCTTTCCCCAGCGCACCGATCTGCGCCGAGCCGTGGGCGCGCGTCTCGATCGCCTGCTCGCTGAACATCCAAAAGTGGGCACGCCGATCATCGGCCAGCTCAGCGTCGACACCTGGCGCCAGAGCGTCGAGCAGCGACCCGATCACCCGCAGTCGCACCGCGGCCTGGCTTGGGCCCTCGTGCGCCGCGGCAACTACGGCGCCGCCTTCGCCGCCATCGAAAACGCGCTGCAACAAAAGATGCGCAGCGACGGATTCCGCGGCGTCGATCGCATCTTGCGCGAAGACCTCGGCCTCATCGCTGCCCTCTGGAAAGCCCATGACGGACCCAAGGACCTCGACAGCCGCGTGAAAAAAGCCGGCGGCGTCGTCGTCAAGGGCCCCAGTTTGCGCTTCGTGTTGTGGTGGGAAACCGACAGCAACGACGTCGACTTCCACATCCACGATGGCAGGGGCAACCATGCGTTCTACAGCCAGCCCACCCTCAAGACCGGCGGCAGCCTCTACGCCGACGTCACCACGGGCTACGGCCCCGAGTGCTTCACCATCGAAGGCAAGGCGCGCACCTTCCCCTACGCACTCAGTGCCCACTACTACTCGCGCGGGCCCATGGGCTTCGGCCTCGGCACCCTGATGGTCATCGACTACGACGGCAAAGGCGGCGCCACCTTCAGTGACCGGCCCTTCGTGATCATGGTCGACGGCGCCTTCGTCGACCTCGGCAGCGTTGATCACTGACGAGGATGGCAGCGAGCCCCGGGGGCCGAGCGCCCCCGAAAAAATGTGCCGAGCCTGCTAAGGGGGCCGCATGTCTGCACCGAACCAACCACGCCGCCGCGCCCTGATCACGCCTGCGCTGCCCTACGCCAACGGCAACATCCACCTCGGGCACCTGCTCGAGCACATCCAGGTGAACACCTACGTGCGGGCCCGGCGCATGGCCGGCGACGACGTCGTCTACGTCTGCGGCGTCGACAGCCACGGTGCCGCCGTCGAGATCGCTGCCAAGAAACAAGGCAAGGCCCCCGAGGCCTACGTCGAAGAAGTGCGCCTCGCGCAGCAGACCAGCTTCGAACGTTTTTCGGTGCGCTTCGACGGCCCCGACCACGAGCACTACGGCAGCACGCACACGCCAGAGAACCACCAGCATGCCATCCGCTTCTTCGAGGCCCTCAAGGCAGCGGGCCACATCACCACCAAAGAAGTTGAGCAGCTGCAGGACCCCACCGACGGACGCTTCCTCGCCGACCGTTTCGTCAAAGGCACCTGCCCAAAATGCGGCGCCAAAGACCAGTACGGCGACGCCTGCGAGAACTGCAATTCGACCTATCGGCCCACCGAGCTCATCGATCCAGTGTCTGTGGTGAGCGGCGCCAGGCCGGTGCTGGGCAAAAGCTCGCACTATATGGTGACACTGGGTGCCTACGCCGATCGCCTGAAAGAGTATCTCTCTGCCGCCGGCGTGTTGCACGAGAGTCTGCGGAACTTCCTCGACACCTGGTTCAACGACGGCCTCAAGGACTGGGACATCTCGCGCGACGGGCCCTATTTCGGATTTAGAATTCCTGGCGAAGACAACAAGTATTTCTATGTCTGGCTCGACGCCCCCGTCGGCTACATCTCTTTGACCGAGCGCGCTCTGGGCACCCAAGGCAAGTGGCAAGACTGGTGGCGAGATGCAGCCGTCGACGTCGAACACTTCATCGGCAAGGACATCCTCTACTTCCACACCCTCTTTTGGCCGGCGATGTTGATGGCGACGGGCGACAACCTGCCGCGCGCCATCCACGCGCACGGCATGCTCACCATCGACGGCGTCAAGATGTCGAAGTCCCGCGGCACCTTCATCAACGCCGACGACTTCGCCGCCGTCGTCGAGCCCCAGGCGCTGCGCTACTACTACGCCGCCAAGCTCGGCCCCGAGCCGCAAGACATCGATCTCAGCCTCGAGGACTTCTGCAACCGTGTGAACGCCGACCTCGTCAACAACCTCGTGAACTTGGTGTCGCGCACGGTGCCCCTGCTGCACCGCCTCTTTCACGGCAAGCCGACGACGCTGCCCGACGACCACACCCACCTCGTCACCGAGATGCAGGAGGCCGCGCACCGCGTCGAGGGCCTCTACCGCAGCTTGGACTTCGCCGCCGCCGTGCGCACCTGCACCGAGCTCGGCAGCAAGGCCAACAAGCTGCTGCAAGACACCGCCCCCTGGGAGCTGGTGAAGACCAATCCCCAAGCAGCCCACGAAACGCTGACGACGGCGTTGTTCGTCGGCAAGAGCTGCTTGGCCCTGCTCAAGCCCGTCCTCCCCGGCGTGGTCGAGAAGCTCGAAGCGCTGCTCAAGGTCCGACCCTTCACCTTCGAAAACGCCACCGATCCCCTCAAGCCCAACACGACGCTGGCCACCTACGAGCACCTCTTCGCGCGCCTCGATCTCAAGGTGGTGGCGACCTTGGTGAAGCCCACCGAAGCCACCCCCACACCAGAGAAAAAGCCCGAGAAAAAGGACAAGAAGGCGCCGCCGTCGTCGACGCCTCCTGCGGAAATTGTTTTTGACGATTTCGCGAAGGTCGATCTGCGCGCGGCCACCATCCTCGAAGCCAAAGCAGTCGAAGGCAGCGACAAGCTCATCTTGGTGAAGGCCGACGTCGGCGACCTTGGGGTGCGCGACATCTTCACGGGGCTGCGACCCCACGTGCAACCAGAGCAGCTGCAGGGCAAGTGCGTCGTCGTCGTAGTCAACCTGGCCCCGCGCAAGATGGCCAAGTTCGGCACGAGCCACGGCATGGTGCTCGCCGTGGGTGAACCCCCGCGTCCCCTCTTCGTCGACGGCGCCCGACCGGGAGACCGGGTCAGCTGATCAGGGCGTCGACGTCGACGTCGGCAGCGTGCTCGGCATGCGGTGGCACTTGATGCATTCCATCTTGGGGGGATGCTGCTCGGGGATGCACTTTCCGACGGTGGCGCAGGCGTGGCCGGTCAGATCCATCGCCGGGGCGCCGTGACAAGCCTGACAGGTGGTGTTCACACGGCGCTCGACCGCCTTTTTCTCGACGACAACGCCCTCCATCCCGTCGCCCAGCCCGGGCTCACCCATGACGCCGATGAGGTCGCCGGCGAGGTTGAAACGAAGCTTGTGCGGCGCAGTCGCTGGCATCAGGGGTGGCTTGTCCTGCTTCCCGAGCACGACGAAGGTCCCCAGCACCAGGCCGACGACGACGACGAACACGGCGGTGCGCACGACAGGGTTGGACTTCGTCGGCGGGGGAGCAGCAGGAGCGTCGGTCATGCCGGGTGCATGCTCCAACAGCCCCAAAAGATCACCAGGGAGCGCCCACCGAAACCTCGTCGACGGCCACGAGACCCACCACCTGCCCCGCCTCGACGATGACGCGGCCGGCAAACCAGGCCTGCCCCTGCTCCGGGAAGATCGGGAAGGGACCAAAGAAGCCCTCGTGCTGTCCCGCGCGCGAGACGCGCACACGGGCGTCGACGGGACCAGAGACGACCAAGGGGACAGCCGCGACTTCGACGACGCCGTTGTCGACGTTGACCCTCAGCACCTCGGCATTGTGCGCGGCTGGGGCCAGGGGAAAGAGCTCGTGCTGGCACACCGCCGTGGCCACATCGGAGTCGCAAACGACGTCGTCGCTGGCTGGATCTTGCACGCGCACCGAGAGGCCCAACCAGCCCGGCTCGGGCGCATCCGTGAGCAACGCGATCTCCAAAGCCCCAGCGTCGTCGACGAGGGGACCGCCCAAGAGTCCGCGGCCGCAGCGCCGAATTCCGCCGACGCCGTCGTCGCGCTCGAGCCACACCACCTGCGGCCCGCGCACCAGCGGAACGAAGGCGTCGACGACGTTCTGCCCTTCGGCGACGACGACCCGCGGGGTGGGGGCGCCGACGCTGGGAGCCACGAAAGCGCTGACGCGCCCGCCTTCGAGCTCGGCCTGCAAGGGCTGCCAAGGTGCGTCGACGACGTTGACCTCTCCGTCGACCGGCGCCTGAAAGACCGCGCCGCCGATGTCTGCGCCCGGCGGGGGACCGTGGAATTCTTGCTGCGCATCCAGCTTGCGGCCATTGACGTCGAGATGGGCGACCAGCTCGAAGTCGCCGACCGACGAGAGAGCGCGCACGACGACCTCCTGCTCCAAGTTCTGGTCGTCGTCGCCGAACAGCGTGACCTGCGCGGGAACGAAGGGCGCGCAGCCGTCGCCCCGCAAGCGCGAGACGGTCAGCACCGCGAAGGCACCTCGGAAGCGCACCTGCAGCCTGAGATCGAAGGCCGTCGTCGTCACCTCCGCAGGCGAGAGGATGGAGACGGCCTCGCCTTCGACCGGCGTGCAAACGCCGTCGCTGCAGACTTGCCCCAGCGAGCAGGCCGTGGATTCCGAGCACTCCGCGCAGGCCGAGCCGCCCAGGGCGAAGAAGACGACCACGACGACGACGACCAGCCGGCTCACTGACAATCGGGGGTGTAGGTGATGACGACGTCGGCGCCGCCGGGGGCGGCCTCGTCCAGCACGATGGAGCGGCGGGCAGCGTCGATGGCGAAGGCATTGATCACGACGCCGTCGACGGTGACCGTGACCGATCCCGCCCGAGGGGCCGAGCCCAGGGCAAAGGAGCGCGAGAGCGAGAAGGTCTCCACGCCGATCTCCGACAAGCGAGCGCCCCACGCGGGATCGGTGATGTCGAGGGCGACGCCGCTGAAGTGGTCGACGACGGCGCGGTAGCGGTTGCCTCCCCCCGCCGGCAGCACCGCCGACACCAGCACGGGCGCGTTGAGCACCGACCCGGCCTTCCGGGCCTCGAGCAGCGCGATGTAGTCCTCGGGCGCCCTCGACAGCGCGGGATCGGGCAGGGCTTCGGGAAAGGCCCCCGCGTCTTCTTCATCGGTGACAAAGATGACGGCGAGGGCGGCGCTGCTGCGAATAAATCCCGCATTTTCAGGTACTTCCATCGCAAGCCTCATGGCCTCGAGGCCCAGCTCGAGACCGGTGCCGTCGATGCCCACCAACACGCGGGCCTCGAGTGCTGCCCCGTCGCGAGCATCCAAGATCGCGGGATTGCCCACCAGCCGGCCCGCGGCCCCATCTGCGCTGATGACGTCGGTGGTGGTGACGCCAATCTGCACATCGAGGTCGCTGTCGTCGAGGGCGCTGGCCACGAAGTCCGCGAAGTTGTCGGCGAGCAGCTGCTGGTCGTCTTGCATCGATCCCGAGTTGTCGACGACGAAAAGCACATCGATGGCGACGTCGTCGGGCACGCGAAACTCCTCGGTCAGGGGCACCGCGGCTGCCGTCACTGTGAGGCGGAGATCGATGCGCGCGCTCAGCCCCTCGTTGCTGTCGGCCACCAACGACGCGAGGCTGTCACCCACCAAGGCGGCGCCGACGTCGCCGACGACGACGAGGGGCACGCTTTCGCCGGGCTGCAACACCAAGGGGGCCGCGGCGCCCGTGAAGGTGAAGGGCCCCGGTGCAGCGAGGGCGAGGGACGTCACCTGCACAGGGCTCGCGCCGTCGTTCAGAAAAACCACGTTGGCGGAGGGGTTGCCGCAACCTTGAGGGAGAGGCCCCAGGCTCACCGAACCAGGGGCACCGATGAGCCCACCCCGCACGCCCGTGCCCGCCGCCGAGACCATCACCGGCAAGTCGAGACCGACGAACTCCACGGCGGCAACGGCGGTGCGCGCTCCCGTGCGCTCTGGCGAAAAGCCGAAGGACACCACCCCTTGGGCGGCGGGCGCCAGGATGTCGAGCCCGCGCGCCACGGCGTCGAAGTCGTCGTCGAAGTCAAAGCCCAGCTCGGACCCGCGCACCAAGCGCGAGAGCACGCAAGGCGCGCTGCCGACGTTGTCGACGACGACGTCAGCGCTCTTGGACAGCCCGACCTGCACCGCCCCCAGGTTGGCGTGGGCCACCAGCGCCCGTGGCACGCAGCCCGAGTGGCCGGCGGCGAAGGCCAGGGGCACCCGTTCCTCGCCCGCGTCGCTTCCGACCACCAAGGTGCCCACGGCCCCACCGGCGTTCACCGCCGTTGCCCCCGCCCGCGCGACGACGAGGAATTGCAACGCTTCGCCGGCCTCCAGGGACCCGGGTGCGGGCTCACCTTGCAGGGTGAACCCCGGATCGCCCTCGAGCCGTATCGAAATCAATTCGACGGGGGCGTCGCCGGTCGAGCGCAAGACCACCGAGAGGGAGCGCTCAGCACCATCGTCGAGGAAGCCGAACTGTCCAACCCGAGGAATGACCTCGAGGCCCGCGCCCGGCGACGACGACACCACCGGCACCACCACGCTGCCGCTGACGGGATCCGTCGAGCGCACCAACACCACCGCGACGTCGGCGGCGGTGCGCCCCTCGAGCGGTGAAAAGGCCACCACGACGTCGAAGCCTTCGCCGCTGCCGAGCACCACCGGCAAGACAGGCAGCGTGAGCACGAAGGCCCCACTGTCGTCTTCGACGTCGACGCCTTCGACGGCGAGCGATCCCTGGCCGATGTTTTGGACCCTCAGCGTGCCGGTGCCGGTGGAGCCCCGCTCCACGGCTCCCAACTCGAGCTGGCGCGGCTGTACATCGATGCGCGGCGCCGTGCCGATGCCCTGCAAGCCCACCCCCGGCCCACAGCCCGGTCCGCAGATCTCCGCCGTCAGCAGGCCAGAGAAGGTGATGCCCTGCGAAGGCACGAAGACGACGTCGACGTCGACGCTGGCGTTGGGCTCGAGGTGCTGCTCGCTGCGGGTGGCGCCGGCCACGAGGAAACCCGCGCCCGTGATCAGCAAGGGCACATCGAGGGGCTCGGCTCCGCGGTTTGTCAGCGTGAAGGCGGCCACCCCGCTGCCGCCGACATCGACGGCGCCGAAGTCCAACAGCGGTGGCGAGAGCACGAGCGTCGCCGGCGTTGCCACGGCCGCGAGGTCAGCGGCGACGACGACGACGCCGGCGCTGGCGGGTTCATCGACGGAGAATAGGCCCGCCGCCGCTCCTTCGATCTCGGGTTGGAACGCAAGGCTGGCGCTGCAGGTGGCCCCCGGGTCGACGGCGAGGGTGCAGCCCTCGAGCAGCGAGAATCCCGCACCGACGACGAGCGGGGCAGCCTCGGGGATCCAGGGGGCGTTGCCATCGTTTTGCACCACGACGACGCGCTCGCGCCGGGCGCCCAAGGGCACGTCGCCGAAGTCAACGCGCTCTGGGAGGACGCGGAGCTCCACCGTGCGTTCGGCCACGGGATCCCCACCGCAATCGCAGCCGGCAGCGCTGCGCCGAGCAGACCGAGGAGCACCCAACGCAATGGAGTGGCCACGTCGTTTGAGTACCACGTCGTCGTCGTCCCTGCGCCGGTTGCCCGGTCCGTGGCATCGGCCCGGCCAGCCGGCCACTTCGTCGACGCCAGGCGGGGGCAACTCGGCGGCAGGCCTCCGGCTTGCGCTTGGTTGCGAGGGCAGAACGCAGAACGTCTCTTGCGAAGTTGCGCTGCATCGTGTTTGTGTGCGGTCCGTCGTCGACGCTTGGAGGAGCGGTGCAAGAGGTCGAGATCATCGGCACGTTCGAAAGTGAAGAAACCGCCCGGGTCGTGGCGAAGGCGCTCAACGCGTTCTTCACCTGGCTGATGGAGGGTGATCGCGAAGGCGAGGTGCCCGACTTCTTCGGCGACTTCGGTCTCACCACCGAGGACTACGTCATCGACGAAGGCGACATCGACTGGCCCGAGGCACCGCGCGCGCGCGTGCGGGGACCAAAGATCGCCATCACCGCAGAAACCTCCCAAACCGTCGACACTTTGGCCGAGCTCACCGAAGCCCTCGGCGCCTTCGACGTCTACCAAGTCGACGACGAGGAAGAGGCCGACGACTGAGCGCGACCTCGAGATCGACGGCCTGACGCCGTCGCGCCACCGACCGCCCAACTGGGGCACAGAACTTCCGGCGCCGCTGTTGCGCCAGACCGACCGAACCGGAGCACCCATGCGAATTGCTGCACCTTCAACCGCTCTCGCCGCCGGCCTCCTCGCTGGCTTTCTCGGAGCGGCCCTCGTCGCGTGCCCGAGCAAGCCCGAGCCGCCGAAGGAACCGGTGAAGGTCCCCGACGTCGTCAAGCCCAGCCCGCCCAAGCCCGAGTCCAACCCCCTGTGCGTGGGCCGTCCCACCGAAGCCCCCGAAGAGGTCATCGACATCGGCGGCAAGCAGTACCAACGCAAGGGCTCCACCATCTCCCTCGAAGGCCAAGACGGCGACGACGAATTCGTCTTGGGGCAGATCACCGACATCAAGGACCACACCCCAGAAAATGCCGCCAACCTGAAGATCGCGGTCGACTGGTTGAAAGCCGAGAAGGTCGACGCCATCGCCGTCACCGGTGACCTCGGGGAGAGCGCCGAGAGCATCCAGCGCGTCGTCGAAGACATCGCGGCCTCCGGCGTGCCCGTGCTTGCCATCGTCGGCAACCGCGAGTGCCGCGACCACTTCGATCAAGGCGTCAAGGCCGCCCAGCAGAAGTTCAAGAACGTCATCAACATGAATTTGGTGCGCGTCTTCAACACCGACGACGTCAGCATCGTTTCCATGCCGGGCTACTTCAACAAGAGCTACATCCACTGCGCCGAGGGCTGCGAGTACACCGCCGACGATGCCAAGGCCCTGCCCGACGTGGCCAAGACGGCGACGGCGCCGGTGAAGATCCTGATCTCCCACGGGCCGCCGCTGCAGACGGGCCCCACCGCCATCGATCGCATCCACGAAGGCGCCAACGTCGGCGACCCCGTCCTCACCTACGTGCTCAAGACCAGCGCACTCTTTCCCTTCGGCATGTTCGGCAACATCCAGGAAGCCGGCGGCTACGGGACCAACCTGACCGGTGAGACGCGCATCCCCCCCGAGACCTACGCCGATAGCCTTTATTTGAACTCCGGCCCGATGGACAGCGTTCGGTGGGTCATGCTCGACGGCACCGAATCCGTGGGGATGACGGGCCTGCTGCACATCAAAGGCAAGCAGGGCATGTACAAGGTCAAGCGCATCGCTCGCGGCGAAGTCAAGATCGACAGGTAGCGCCAGTGCTGATGGGTCGGTTGCGCCGGTCCCGCAGTGGCCGCCCGGCCTAACAGGGTGCGGAAAAACTCCGTTTTTCGCACCCTGCTGTACTTCCGGAGGGTCTGTCCCAGACCCTCCCTCGTCGAGGCGAAGCCTCGACGAGCCTCCCTCCCAAGGACGCGTCTGCCTCAAAACTTCGTTTTTCAGCAGCCTGCTAAGGCCAGAGAACTGGGGATGCCGTGAACGTCGGTGCGCTTTTCTGGATGGCGCTGGTCGCCCAGGTCGACGACGACCTCGGTGGCGGGGCCCCGCTGGCCGGTCCCTCGGCAGCAGACCTCGGGGCTCTGCAAGACGAAGGCAGCGACGAGCTCGTGCCGGTGGCCCGCCCCACACGGAGTCACCCCACTGCCAAGCTTGCGTCTGGGCCCGACGCAACATTCTCTGCCCTCCGCCCGGGCGGCCAAGTCTCTGCCCTCAGGCCGGGCGGCCAAATCCCCAAGGTCGGCACCGATGCCGACGAGGGCAAAGCCAACAAGCTGCGCGCCGATCTCGAGGCGGGCCTGCTCGATCTCTCCGACGACAAAAGGGGCCTGATGGGCCGCCTGGAGACGTTGGCGTCGACGTCGGTGCCCGAGGGCGTCGTGAACGCTGAGCCCCGCTTGAAGCCCCTGCTGAAGCTGGTGCGCGCCCGCGCTCATTTGGTCGCTGGTCGTTACGACGATGCCGACGCCGCCCTCAAGGACGCCCGCGCGGCCTTCGACGCGATCCAGCTCAGCCTCGAAGAGCCCCAAGCGCGCCGCTTGTTGGCCGCGCTGCGCTTCCAGGCTGCCGCCGTGCAAGAGGGCCGCGTTCGCGGCGAGCTCTTTGTGCCGGGCTGCGGAGGGACCTTGGGGTTGAAACGCCTCGCCGACGACGAAGCACGCCACCGGCGCGAGCTGCTCGAAGGCGTCGCTGCCCGCTTTGGACCCATCGCCCAAGGTCCCGATCGCCTGTGGGGACGCCGGGCCGCATTTCAAGTCGCGGCCTTGTACGACGACGTTGCCCGTCACGGCCTCGTCGCCCCGTCCTTCCGCTCGGTGGCCTTGCCCTCGCCCTACGCCGTCGACATCGGCAGCACCGGCTTGGTGCTCGATCCGCTGATCAGCGGTTGGCTGGGGGAGATCCGCCGCGCCTACGGAGAGCTGATGGCCGCCGTCGACGTCCGCGAGCCTGATGCCGAGCTCGTCGAGCGCCTGCGGGATCGAGCCGCTGCCTTGGCCCTGGTGACGGCGCCGGCGAGCGAGCCCGTCAAAAACCCCTGGGCCAAGGAGCTTCACGAAGGCGTGCTGCGGGTGGCCCGCCGTCCCCAGCGACGCAACGGCGCCGGCCGCTTCGTGCCCACCGAGACCAAGGCCGGCATCGCGGCCCTGGCTGCCGCGGTGCAAAAAGGCCCCGGCACCGTCGACCAAGCCTACGCGCTGGTGGGTTTGGCCGAGATCGCACCCGAGAAGGTCCGGGCCAGCGACGTCGTGGCGGCCTTGTTGCACAGCGACGATCGCGTCGTCGTCGCCGGCCTCATTGCTGCCGAGCGCGTAGCCGCTGGTTCGGGCGGTGCCGAGAAGGCCGCGATCCTGAGGGAACCGGTGACGGTGACGTTGACGGCGGCAGCCGTGGATCCGAAGTCGAAGCCCTTTTCCTCGTTGCAGGCCACGCTTTTTTCGCGGGTCGAACGCGCGGTGCTTGCCCTGGCCGCCATCGCCAAGGCCGACCGTGCGGGGGCGGAGCTCATCGTTGCCGACGACCGCATTCCGGCGGTGGAGCGGGCTTGGATGATCGCCGAGCTCGCGGACCCGCGCTTTGCGCTCCGCTTCGACACCTGGGCCTGGGACCGCGACGAACGGGTGGCCGCCCTCGCGGTGTGGGGCGGCGTCGTCGCCCGAGGGAAGCACGCCTCCTACCTGCTGCGACCGGCTGCTGAGGGGCTCGTCGGCTGCGTCAGCCGCGCCGCGAGCACGAACTGAGCGATCGCCCGTGCGAGCCTTGCCGGAGCGGTTCCGGTGGTGATGCTGAGGCCGTCGACGCTGTATGATCGGGTCCCCTTGAGCAGGAGCAGCCATGTCGATCTTCAAACGCATCAGCAACGTCGTTCGCAGCAACGTGAATTCGGCTCTCGACTCCGCCGAAGACCCGCGCAAGGTGCTCGAGCAGACCATCCTCGACATGGAAGGCGAATACAAAAAGGCCAAGCAAAAGCTGCTCGAGTCCATGACGCTGCTGAAGCAGACCGAGAAGCAGGCCGAGACCTACCGCAAGCAAGGCGTCGAGTGGGAGCAGAAGGCCATGGCGGCGTTGAAGGCGGGGTCCGACGACCTGGCGCGCTCGGCCCTCGGCGAAAAAGGCAAAGTCGACGCCATGGCTCTGGAGGCCGAAACCGGCGTCGCGGCCCAAAAGAACAGCAACGAGCAGCTGAAAGACCAAATCGTCGGGCTGGAGCGCAAGATCACCGAGGCCAAGTCCAAAAAGGACGAGCTGCTCGCGCGCCTGAACGCCGCCGACATGATGAAGAAGCAGGCGGCCATCGCCTCCGGCGGCAGCGCGGCCACTGATTCGTCTGCCTTCGACACCTTCGATCGCATGGTCGCCAAGATCGAAAACAGCGAGGCCGAGGTCGAAGCGCGGGCCGAGCTCAGCGGCATGAGCGGCGGTGCCCCCGAGGTCGACAACGAGCTGCGCAAGCTCGCCGCCAAACAATCCGGCGAAGACGCGCTGGCGGCCCTCAAGGCCAAGATGTCGGCGTCGTCGGCGTCCGGACCGCCGGCGACGACGACCGCTCCTCCCCCGGGTGGGGCGGCCATCGACGACGAGCTGGCCAAGCTGAAGGCCAAGCTCGGCGGCTGAGCCGTTGGGCACGGCGCAAAGGACAACAGCGCTCTTGCCGTCTGCCGACGTCGCACCTACAAGTTCCGCCCGCAGGGTCGTCGACGGTGAGGTAGCTCAGTTGGTTAGAGCGTGGGTCTCATAATCCCGAGGTCGAGGGTTCGACTCCCTCTCTCACCACCAAGAACGAAGAACAGAGGTCGCGAGACCTCTGTTTTGTTTTGGGCTCAAGGACCGCGCAGGCCGTGAGCTTCCACCGCCCCGACGAAGAGTGGCGGCAAGGGAGCATCGACGACGAGCCTTGCCCCAGCTGGACCCATCCCTGGCACCTGGAGCCGCCAGGCATGCAGGAGGAAGGCGACGTCGCCGGGACCTGACGCCGGGTCGTAGAGGCGATCGCCGATGAGGGGATGCCCCAGCCAGGCCAGATGAACGCGCAGCTGATGTCGACGTCCACCGTGCAACTGAAGCTGCACCAGCGAGGCCGTCGTCGTCGTTGCCAGCGGCTTGATCTCGGTGCGCGCGGGGCGGCCGGCGACGTCGACGCGCATGCGCCGCGCGTCGCTGGGATCGGGGGCCAGGGCTTTTTCGACGACGGCGGGCCCGCAGTCGCCCTGCACCAGCGCCAAGTAGGTCTTGTCGACGTCGTCGAAGCCCTGGCGCAGCCGCGTCCATGCCTGGCGATTGCGGGCGAAGGCGAGGCAACCCGAGGTGCCGGTGTCGAGGCGGTGCAGCAGTCCCCCTTCCCGCTCCTCGAGCGCGGCCCAGCGCAATTCAGGGAAGAGGGCGACCAGGGCGTCGGCCACTGTGTTCCCCTCCCCTGGCACCAGCGGGTGGCAGGGGGCGCCCGCGGGTTTGTCGACGACGATGAGCTCGGGGCCCTTGTGCAAGATCACAGCTGCAGCCGCGCCGGCGACGAACCAATCGGCGCCGACGACGACGACGACGGCACCTGCTTTGGTTCGGTCCCCTTTGCTGGCTTTGCGGCCATCGATGCGCACGCGACCGAGCTCGCACAAGCGCCGGGCCGTGGCGGTGGGCAAAGCAAAGAGCGTGGCGACGGCGCGGTCCACACGGCTGTCGTCGAGGTCTGGGGGGACGTGCTTCTCCGTGCTCACCGCAACTCGATCTCCGGCAGGCGGGTGCGGGCTCGCTCCGCCAGGGCAACCTCGGGATCGGACTCCGCAGCGACGCCGCGCAAGAGGCCGAGAAAGCAGCCCCAGTCGCCACCGCAGCCGTCGAAGGCCTGCTGGTAGAGCTGCTGCTTGAGGGAGTAGATGCCGACGGCGCTGAGCTCGGCGTTGTTCTCGGGAAGGCGGGCGGCGCGCAGCCTCATGCTGAACAGGGTGGGCGCGACCTCTTGCTGCCAGTGGCGCTGGTGGGCCAGATAGATGCTCGCTTTGTCCTCGATGACGACGTCATCGTCGCCTCCTTGGGCAAAGCGCACGCGCAGATCGAAGGCCAGAGCTTGCACCGCTGCTGCCCAGGCGTCGTCGTCGTCGTCGAGGGCGGTGGCCCGGCGGGCGACGGCGGAGTCTGGTCCGAAGTGTTCGGCGACGAATTGTCGGCGTCCCTGACGGCCGACGAAGGTGGCCAGGCCCTCGTTGAAGGCCCCCTGCCCCGCGGCGAACACCGTCGCGTGGGCCAACTCGTGAATGACGGTCTCGACGACGTCGAGCTCCTCGCGTCGGTAGAGCATCGACGACAGGATCGGGTCCGGCAGGAACCCCAGGAGCGAATAGGTCGAGACCGGTCGTACGCTGACGTCGAAGCCACGCTGCTCGAGCTGGTCGGCGGTGGCCTCAGCCTCAGCGAGATCGAAGGATCCACGATAGGGCAGGTCGCCGACGAATGGATAGCTCCATGTATAGGGAGTGAGGTCCGTCGGCAGGGCGGCGGAGACGACGTAGACGACGGCGGGGGCGTCGAGGAACACAACTTTCTTGTATTGTTGTTTGACATCGAGACCGACGACATCTCTTGCAAAGACGCGGGCTGCGGTGGCCAGGGCCAGGCGGCGGCGGACGTCGACGGAGACGCCATCGTCTTGCAGGAGCCGTCCCACGGGCTGGGCGGCGACCAGGAGCTCGGCTTGGCCCAGGCCCTGGCGCAGCAGGTAGCCCAGATCCCACGCGCACCCCGACAGGCCGACGACGGCGACGACGACGAGCTGCGCGCGTCGGATGGGGGAGCTCACGGGAAGGGCAGCGGCAGCGTCAACAGGCCGACGACGACGGGATCGCGGTGCTTGGTGCGCTCCGCCGACGCCGGCGGCGGGGCGAGCCACTGATCGTCGATCTCGTAACCCGCGCGCGGGGTCGCAGACACAGCCAGCGCCCACGATGCCGCCAAGGCCGGAACCGCGATGACGGCGATGCCGGCGATGACGATGGCGGGCATGGCGCCCAGAAAAGAGAAGATCGAGACGGTGCCGATGCCGGCGCCGCCAGTGAACTCGGCCAGCAGGCCCATGCCGTGAAAGAGCAGCGCGCCGCCCCCGAAGGTCAACGTCGTCACAGCCGTCGACGCGAGGTTGCCGCCGAAATGCGCGAGCAGACAGGTGAGGTAGTTGCCCTGGTAGGTCTCAGACATGCCGTTGAAGACGATGTAGCCGGCCAACGACGAGAGCAAGGACTCGCCAAAGGCGTAGAGGCCCAAGATGCCGACCGAGAGAGCCAGAGCGGTGATGGGAGCCGTGGCGGCGATGCCGGCGACGCCCGCGCCGAGCACCACCAGTGAGGGAATCCCGACGAGCACATGGGTGCCGAGACTGGTGACGGCGGCGGCGCCGGCGCTGTACCAAAACGCGCGGGTGTCCCTTTCGATCCAGGCGTAGTCGGCGGGCAGCTGCACCGGGGCTGCGCGTGCAGCCAGCAGATCGAGGGGCAAGGTCGGCGACAGAGCGGCGACGACGGAGACGGCGTCGAGAATGGCGACCGAGTCGAGGCGCAGCAGCAGGGGCTGGTGCCGGGCCCGGGCCCCACCTGCAAAGGAGGCGACGACCAGCACGGCGACGAGAGCAGCTCTGTTCACGCCGTGCACCGTAGCAGCTCCCGTTCTCCCTCACCCCAGCAGCGGAATGCCGACCAACGCGAGCACGACGCCCGCCCATTGGTGCCCGGCCAGCTTCTCCCGCAGCATCACCAAGCCGATGAGCACGGTGACGACGACAGAGAGGGATCCGAGAACGGCGACGACGGCGGCGCCACCTCCTGCGGATCCAAGCCCGGTGGCCACGGTCGCAGCGGACGCGACGGCCCCTGAGCAGATCGCCAGCCAGCGTTTTCCGCGCGGCGGCGGCGCTGCCGACACCCCCAGCAATCGGGCGATGATCACGAGCAACACGGGTCCGACCAAGCGCGAGAGGAAGGCCGGCACCAGGCTGCCCAAAGCCGGTGCCACCTCGCGACCCAGCACGAAAAAGGCGGTGCCAAAGAGGAAGGCGGCAGCAGCGGCGGCTTTGATCCCCCGGCGATCGTTTTCGCGCGGCGCCTGGTCCGCGGCCGGCACCGAGGCCAACACAGCGCCAGCGACGACGGCGACCAACCCTGCAAAGGTCGAGACGGCGGGGCGCGCGCCAAAGAGCAGTGCCCAAGCGACGGTGACGGCGCCGTACCCGCCAACGATGGGCGCAACGACGGCGAGGGTGCCCTTGCCGAAGGCCTCGAAGAAACAAAGCGCGGCTCCACCGATGAGCAAGGCGTACAGCAAGGCAAAGGCCCAGGCGCGCCCATCGCCACCCCGGCAAGCCGCGCCCAGGGCGCCCGATCCGGTGGCGGCGACGGTCAGCAGCGACAAGCCCGCAAGCTGGGACCAAAGCTGGGCCCGAAACGACCCCAGCGCCTGCGCGAGGCCCCGCGCCCACCAATCGCTGACGCCCCAACACAGCGCGGCCGTGAGCCCGAGCAGCACCGGACTCATGGTGCTGCTGGCGACGGCGGCGGCGGCAAGCCTTCGTCGCCGAGACCGACCTCGGGCTCGAGCTCGAGATGGATCTCGTCGGGCAGGCGCTCTGACCCCGCCACGGCCCACCACGAGGTGCCTGTGCAGCCGTACAAGGCGAGCAGACCGGCCCAATAGCTGAGGCTGAGCCCAGCAGCATCGCGGTCCACCGTGCCGTCGCTGTGCAGGGGCAACAGGATCGAAGCCGTGGCGTGCCCCGGCGGCGGAACCGCGTAGGCATAGAGGTCGCCGGCGACGAAGGGGATGCTCACCGCCGTCAAGGCCCCGCCCCCCACCGCCGAAACCATGGCCAGGGCGCCCAGGCCGTCGACGACGTTGGGTCTCACCTTCAGCCGCGCGACGCGATGACGTGGAGCGGTGCCCTCGATGTCATAGACGTGCCCCGAGCCCCAAGGCTCCTGAAAGACGGCGCCGTCTTTGACCTTCCCCAGCTGCGCTCCGTCGACGCGCACCGTGGCCTCGGGAACGTTGCTGCTGAGCTGAACCGTGTGGGTGCAGCCCATCGCGCCGAAGACGACGAGAGCGAGGGCGAGAGGACTGTCCACGTCGATCAAAACGAGTTGCCGACGTTGAACTCGAACTGAAAGGGCTGATCACCCTGCGCAAATCCAAAAGTTCCCGGCGGCCGAGGCGTGAGCGGCACACCCCACTCGAAGCGCAGAGGACCCAGGGGACTGAACCAACGCACGCCGGCGCCGACAGAATAAAACAGCCCCAGTGGCAGCTGCGTCCGGGGGTCCCAACACTCCTGACCCGCACAGCGCAGGCTCTGCAGGAACGGATTCGGGCCGTTGCCGACGTAGAAGAGGTTTTCGTCTTTGGCGTAGGTGTTTCCAGCATCCAAAAAGAGCACGCCGCGAATGCCAACGGCCTCGAAGATGGGAAATTCCAGCTCGATGTTCGCCATGACTTGTTTGTCCCCACCCGTGTGGAATTCCACAAGGGAAGAGGAAGGATCCGTCGACGACCCCACCCGGGCCACCGGCGAAATGCTGCGCAGAAAATAACCGCGGATGGTATTGAATCCACCCATATAGTAATTTTCGAAAATCAGCTGATCTGGACTGTTCAAAAATCCCAGCTCAAAGTTGCCCTTCAACACGACGCTCTGCAGCTCGGGCAGCAGGAAGCCGGCGTTGAGGTAGCCGCGAGCGGTGCCCGTCCAGCGCGTGAAGCTGTTGGGCAGGCCGTTGTTCTTCAAGCAGCCGATGCCGGGGCACAGGGGCAGGTCGCGAATCCCGAGGCCCTTCACGAAATCCTTGATGGCGCTTTCGGCGGGGGGCATGAGCGCCGAACCGAAGAAGGGCGTGGCGAGCTCCACCGAGCCCTGCAGGAACCATCCCGACGACGGAAAGAGCCGGTTGTTGCGCATGTCGAAGACGCTGGAGAGCCGCAGCGACGACGTCCAGCGCGGCAGGTTGGTCTGCAGCCCGAGCAGCCGAACGTTGAAGGTGCTCTCATCGATTTCGACGCGCTCGAGGCCACCGGTCAGAAAGACCTGCAGATTCTCAAGATCAGGAATGTAGGGTTGAACCTGCGGCGACGACTCGGATCGCGCCTTCTGCAGGTTCTCTTTCAGCTCCCAAAGCTGGCCCAGGAAGGACCCCACCGGGTAGCCGAAGGTGACGTCGCCGCCGCCGGAGTTGCGGGCGAAATCCAAGAAGAACCGGCTGGTGTTGTACGCCGACAGCGACAGCGTCAGCGGCTGCTGGGCGATCTGCGCGATGTAGGGATCGATGTAGCGGAGATCGAAGATGCGCTTGAAGCTCGAAAGCTGCGCCGACCCCGACACCGTCGTCCCCAGGCCCAGGAAGTTGTTGTATGAGATTTGGCCGTTGAAAATGATGTTTTCAGCATTGCTAAAGCCGGCGCCAATCTGGAAGGTGCCCGTGGACTTCTCCTTGACGTCGAACACCAGGATCATGCGGTCGGGTCGCGAGCCCTGGCGCGTCGTGACCGTGACCTTTTCGAAGAAGCCGAGGGCGTTCGCGCGCTGCTCGCTCAAGCGCAGGAAAGACGCCGAATAGAACTCGCCTTCGTAGACGCGCAGCTCGCGGCGGATCACGGAGTCCTGGGTCTTGGTGTTGCCGGTGACCTCGATGCGCTCGATGGTGACGCGCGGTCCGCTCTGAATCTGGATCTTCAGGCTGAGGCTGTCGTCGTCGTGGGGCACCATCTGCGGCTCGATGTTCACAAAGGCGTAACCAGCGTCGCGGTAGCGATCGGCGATGGCTTGCACGTCGAGAGCAACCTGGTTGCGCGAGAAGAGATCGCCCCGGCGAATGCGCGTTTTCTCGATGAGAGCGCGGCGCGAGAACAAGGGCGGTGCTCCCTTTTCGCGGTCGGCGGGCAGCTCTTCGACGACGAGGTCGCCGGCGACGTCGAGGTCGCCCAGCCGGTATTGCTTCCCCTCGGTGATGGGGATGGTCAGCGAGAGCCGCGTCTTGTCGGCCGAGAGCTCGACGTGGGGCTTGCCGACCTTCACATTGATGAAGCCCTTGTCCTGGTAGACGGCTTCGACGGCGAGGACGTCGACTTCGCTGCCCTCGACTTTGTACGTGCCCCACTCGGTGACGATGCCCAGGGGATGGTTCTCGCGGGTGCGCAAGACCGGAGCGAGGTCGTCCGATGAGATCGAAGAGTTGCCGACGAAGGTGATCTTCTCGACTTTGACCTTGGCGGCCTCGGTGATGGTGAAAACGACGTCGACGAACTGTCCGGCTTCTTGTTTTTCCGGGCGCGCGGGAGCGCCGTCGTCGGTGTCCGTCTTTCCCATCACCTCGTCGCGGTCTTTCTCGTCGCCGGTGAGGAAGTCGAGCAGTCCCTTGTTGCCTTTCTGCTCGGCAGCGCCCGTCGACGGCCGCACCTCATAGGAGACCTGAGCCAGGAAGTAGCCCTTGTCGATGTAGAGCTTCTGGATCTTCGAAACGTTGGCCTTGATGCGGGCGACGTCGAGCACCTGGAAGGGTTTGACGTCGACGACTTCGGCGATGTCGTCCTTGGAGATGTCGCGATTGCCCTCATAGAGGATCTCGTCGATGGACGGCTTCTCGGTCAGCTGGAAGACGAGGATGATCGAGTCGTTCTTGCCGGGGCGGGCCAGCACCTCGACGTTTTGGAAGATGTCCATGGCCCACAGTCGGCGCACGTCGCCCTGGAGGGTCTTGCGATCAGGTTTGCGATCGATGCGCGATTGAATCTGCACGAGGACGGCGTCGGCTTCGACCTTCTTGACGCCTTGAATGCGCACCTCGGAGATGGCCTGCGGCTGCGGATCGTCGGACAAGAGCACGCCCTTTTCCTTGGCGCGCTCGCGGGCGGCTTCCTCCGACGCTGAGAGAGGCTCAGGCAGGGGCTCCGTCGCCTCCTTCGGGCGGACGTACTCTGGCTCGGCCTTGGGCGGCTGCTGCCCCGGTTGCGCTTGGAAGGGATCTGCTTGGGCCAGGGCACCCGCGGCGAACACGGTGACCGCGAGGACGAGGAAAACGCTGAGGAGCCGCACTCCGCTATGGCTAGCAAGATCCCAGCAAAGGCCAACCGCATTGTTGTCCCGGTGGTCGCGAAGCCGACCGGTCGCTTCACCCGGGGCCCATGGGGACGTCGACGTCGTCGCTAGCGTCGCCGCCCACCCTGCCGGGAGCCCGGTCGGGATGACGCGGGAGTTCATCGCCGCCAAGCGATGAACCTGTAGACAATTCATCGCCGCCAGGCGATGAACCTGTAGACAATTCACCGACACGCGAAGCGCTGTCGGTGAATTCACCGACACGCGAAGCGCTGTCGGTGAATACAGTTTCCTGGGTACCCGTGCGATACCGGTAGTGCCGTCGTCGCCCCTGGCGCCCGCGGGGTTCGGAGGTCGGTTTCCTCTCATGGCTCTGGTGCGTTGTCCCAATTGTGGTCGAGTCGCTGATGGCAAGATCTGTTTCGCGTGCGGCTTCGAATGGAGCCCCGGCGACGTCGCGGCGGTGGCAGCGTCGGAGCCCAAGCCGCCGACGCCGGCGCCGGCGTTCAAGATCTCTGTGCCCTCTTCCTTCCCGACGGCCGCCCGCTTGCCGCCCCCGGCCCCACCGAACGAAGAAGTGAACCTCGACCTCGAGATGGACGGGGAGGGATTGGGCCCCTCGGTGGCCTCTGCCGAACCCGCCCCCCCTGCCACAGACGGCCCGCCGCCCGAGGCCACCTTCACCCTGCCCCCCGCCAGCCAGTTCACCTCGCCGCCGCCCAGCTCCCCCGCTTTGGCCGCCGCCGCACCGCCTTTTGTCGGAGCGCCGGCATTTCCGTCGACGCCGTCGAAGCCCTCGCCCGCCTTTCAAGGCTTTCCCGCCGCCTTTGGTCCGGGCTTTCCCGCCCAACCACCTCCCAGCGACAGTTGGGCCGTGCCCGACGCGCCGGCAGCGCTTGCCCTTCCCACGGCGTCGGGTGCAAATCGCCCTCCCAGCGGGGAAAACTCGGCCGCACCGCCGCCGCCGCGACCGCCCAGCGCCAATTGGCAGGCCGCCGCCGCGCCCCCACCACCGCCGCCCAGCGGAAGCGGAATCTGGAACCACGCCGCCGCGCCGCCGGCGCCACCACCGAGCGCAAGCTGGGGCGCCCGCGCTGACGCACCCTCAACCTCCCCGTCGCACACGTGGGACCTCGAAGCGGCGCCACCGCCCCTTCCCAGCGGAAACCTCGCGGCCGGCCCCCCCGGTGGAAGCTGGGACCTCGCGGTGGCACCTCCGCCCCCGCCGAGCGGAGACTGGGACCTCGCCGCAGCCCCCGCCCCGCCACCGGCCCCACCATCGCGGCCGCCCAGCGGAAGCTGGGATCTCGCCGCCGCCCCGCCACCGGCCCCACCATCGCGGCCGCCCAGCGGAAGCTGGGATCTCGCCGCCGCCCCGCCACCG
>JAHFED010000105.1 GCA_023248635.1 Myxococcales bacterium | reverse complement strand
GTGAGGCACGTCGTCCCGTGTCGGATGTATTCGAACTCGCGCCGTTCGATGCGCCCGGCGGCGGTGGGCTTCGTCGGCGCTGCACGCTCCAGTGCCTGGATGCTGGTCTTCTCGTCGCAGCTCATGACGCGGACACCGTCAGCCGCCAGCTGCGCGGCGTTCCGATAGACGTCGCACACGGCCCGCACTTCGCGTTCGTGCGCCTCTTGGTCGGTGATCTTCGGGTTGAGCCAGTACTGCGATCGGTGAGGGCGAATCGCGCCCTCCTCCAAAAAAACGCGCGATGTGTCGAGGCGAGATCTCGTCGACGATCTTCCGTTTCACCGCCTCTCGGGCCAGCTCGATTGGCGTCCAATGGGTGACTGGCAGTCCAAGCGTTCCCGGCTGCTCGCAGGCGAGCGAGATGATTTGGGCAATCTGCTCCGGTGTAAACGTCGGCGTCGTCCCGGCGCGGTAGCCATCGCGCAGCACGTCGACGATGAGGTGCTCCAAGTCTGTGTCGGAGACCGGTTCCAACTCAGCGGCGTTCAACAGGTCCATCGCCTCGGCGAACCTGCGGCGCCATCGGCGGATGCGTTGCCTATCGATGCCGAGTGCCTTGGCTTGGTCGATGGCGAGCTCGCCCTCGGCGGCCGTGACCACGATCCGAGCGCGCTCAACGATGCGGTGCTCCGACGTCGACGACCTGATGAGATGGTCGAGGATCGACCGCTGACGAGGCAGGAGAACAATAACCGGAGAATGGCGCGGCATCCCCGAGGCATGATCCAAGCGTTCGCAGAAGAAAAGCGTCGTTACTTCAGCCTCGCAGCACTAGGGCGGTTTCCTTGTTGATTGATCGAGCCCGGCGCCGGGAATTCATCGCCGCCAGGCGATGAACCTGTAGACAATTCATCGCCGTCAGGCGATGAACCTGTAGACAATTCACCGACACGCGAAGCGCTGTTGGTGAATTCACCGACACGCGAAGCGCTGTCGGTGGATTTCCTCGAGGCCGAGGCGCGGCGCAGGGGCAGCCTCTCCGGCTTCGCCGAGCGCGCAACCAAGGCATCGAGAAAAGGACCAAGCCTGCTGGCGAAGGTCAATCAATTAGGAAGCCGCCCTAGTGCCGCGGTCACGGCACCAGCGCGTCGTCGTCATTCCATCTCCAATGTTCTATTGGTTGATGGTCCCCGGACTTGATTTTGCACCCGGCAATCGCGCTTCGATGCGCAGCAGCACATCGCGAATCTCGAGCAGAGCGGCAGTTTGGGCCTCGCCGCCGGCGCCAGAGCGGGCCTGCTGTTTCAACAGGTCTCGCTGCTGCAACACCCGCTCGCGAAAAGCATGGGCGTCGACGATGCCGACCAGGGACATCTCGTTCCCCTTCGAATCGCTCTGGCCGGCCGTCTCGACGCGCAACATCGCCAGGCGAAAGCGGCGGAGCAGGGGGCCCTCGTAGAAGGTCACGTCCTGGATGTTCTCGAGGGGGATGGTCTTGTCGACGTGCACCAGGATGCCGAAGCGAAACGAGAGCGTCTTGTTGGTGAGGGTGCACGCGAGATTCTTCAGGAAAAGCCGGCTGTACCACTGCCCCACGCCACACACCCAGATGATGGCGAGCGGGATGCCAACGATGCTGACCATGAGCACCAGGGCGACCTGCAAAAGTATATAGTACCTCACCACCGGATTGAAGGCGGCGTTTTGCACGACGACGGCGGAGGAGTCGACGACGTGGGCTTCGATCTCGTGTTTCATGCGCTACCCCTGCTGGCGACACCCGCCGCAGCGACGACGGCATCTGCTGGCATTGTCGCGGAGCTCCTGGCGAGCGTAAAGGCGGCAGGCGGCCAGGCATCTGGAACGCGGGCGGTTTCGACGACGGAGGCGAGGGCGTTTCTGGGTCGCGCTCGCTGGCCTGGACCCCGGGGTCTGATTTCTTGCCTCGTCGGGTGGGTGGGCCTTACTCTGCCTTCGATGTCATTCATGGGTTGGCTCAACAGCCTGTTCTCAGGCAACAAAACAGCGCCTCCCGCGGCGCCGCCCGCCAAGCCGCCCCCCAAGCCGCTGGTGGTGCCCACCACCACCGATGCCAAGCCCCTGCTGCCGGCGGAGGAAAGCACCGAGCCGGTCGACCTCGACCCCAAGGCCGTTCGCCTGCAGCTGATGAAGCGCCTCGACGTGATGCGCGAAGTCGCCACGGCCGAAAACGACAAGGCCATCGTGGGCCTGCTCTACCAGTCCGTCGTCGACGACGCTCTTGACCTGCCGCGCTTCCCCGCCGTGGCCGACGAGCTGTTGCGCCTCGATTCTTCGTCGGCCCTCGACGGCGAATCGGTGGCAGGGCTGATCGCGCGGGATCCAGACCTGGCCGCGCGCATCGTGCAGATCTCGAGCTCCCTGGCCTTTGGTGGCGTGAAACAGACCAGCCTGGCCCAAGCCGTGACGCGCCTGGGCTTCGAGCAAGTGCGCTACATCGCCGTCGGCGTCTCCCTCGACGGCGTCGTCTACAAGATTCCGGGCTACGACAAAGAAGCCACGGCTGTTCGCGATGCGGGGTTGGCGAGTGGCATCTTCTGCTCGGCCCTCGCGCGCGTCAGCGGGCGCACCGGCGATACCGGTATCGCCTTCTTGTCGGGGCTCTTTCACGACGTCGGACAGGCTCTGGTCTTGCGCAACCTGAGCACGCTGCGCGCGCGCACCAAGGGCGGCGCCCCGAGCCAACTGCTGGTGAAGCGCTTGATGGCCGACATGCACGTGCCGCTGGGCACGCTCTACACGAGCTACCGCACCCTCCCGCTGCCAGTGATCTCCGCCGTCGCCACCCACCACGAGCCCAACCGCGCCAGCCCCGAGCACCTTTGGTTGTCCTACTTCGTGTGGGCGTCTGACCGCATGCACGAAAACGCCAAGAACCTCGACGACAAAGAAAAAATGGCCGAGCTGGCCCAGCAGTGGCCGCAAAAGGCCCCGCCCTTCGATCGCGTGGTCGATCTCGCCCGGGGGCGCGGCCGCGCGGCCTGATCCGAGTTGCAGTTTGAGGACGCGGCGGGAACGCTGCCCCCATGAAGTTTCCTGGTCCAAGACGCTGGCGCGTCTTGAAGTTTGGATGTTCAAGACGCTGGCGCGTCTTGAAGTTTGGATGTTCAAGACGCTGGCGCGTCTTGAAGTTTGGATGTTCAAGACGCTGGCGCGTCTTGAAGTGCATCGCCTGCGTCGTCGTCGGTCTGGGGTGCGCGCTGTCTGCCCAAGCATCCGAACGCACGGGTCTGGCCTTCGTCGACGCCGACGTCGGCGCTGAGTACTCCCAGGCGGTGGGGCTCGAGCTGAGCTTCACCGACAAAAACGGCCTTGCTCTCGATGGCACCACCGCCTGCGGCGGCACCTGTCGCGTCTCGGTCGAGCTGCGGCCCAGCGATGGCTCAGGCAGCGTGGTGCAGGTCACCGCTCCCGACGTCGTCGTCGACGCTGCGGGGCGGGCCCGCGTGCGCCTCACCCTGGTCAATGGGACCCACGGTGGCGCAGAGTTTCTCTCCGACGACGCCGGCTTCGACTACACCTTGAGCGCGCGCTTTCGGGGTGCCGGAGCTCCCTTGCCCGACAACGACGACGTCGACTGCCAAGAGGGAGCGGCGGGCACCGTCGACGGACGTCTGTGTCCCGCCACGGCCACGGGCGCCCTCAAGGTGTTTCCCGAGGTGCCAGCCCTCGCTTTCTCCCAAGACGTCGACATGGCCCTCGCCGACACCGTGACCCTGGCGGCGACGCTGAGCGACAGCACCGGCGACGCCGACGCCGCAGGCGAAGACATCGAGGGACCGGGTGAAAAAGTCCTGGCCGGCTTTCCCATCCGCTTTTTCTACGACGTCGACGACGACGGCCGGCCTTCGGGCGACGAGCTGCTGGGCGAAGCCATCACCAACGACTTCGGCGTCGCCGCCTTCGAGTTCACTGCCGATCCCGCCTTCGCGCAGGCGGGGGTGTACGACGCTGGCCTGCACGCCGAGTTTCCCGGCGACGAGCGCTATGGCACCGCACGCACCGCCGTGAAGCTGACCTTGCGCGCCCGGGGCCCCGACGCCACCAAGACCATCATCGAGGTCGATCCCGGCACTCTGCCCGCCGACGGCGTCAGCGAAGCCCTGGTGCGGGTGCGCCTCGTCGACGCCGACAACAATTTGCTGGGGCCCGACGCCCCCGAGCACGAGGTCGCCATCGTCACGAGCCTTGGACTCTTGCAGGAGTCCGTCGAGCGGGACGTCCTCGATGGCACCTACAGCCAGGTCATCCGGGTGCAGCGCAAAGGCGGCACCGCGAAGATCGAGGTCACCCTCGACGGCGACGACGCTGGCAGCGCCGAGCTCGTGATCGAAGGCCGCGAAGGCTGCACCTGTACGTCGTCGACGTCGTCGCCGACACCGCTGGGCCTTGGTCTGCTCGCGCTGCCGATCCTGCTTCGTCGCCGTCGCGCCTGAAGTCATCATCCCGCGTCCTTCCATCTCGGAACGCGGTCGAACATCAAGCGGACGCGGGATGCGCGTGAAGCGCGCCCGCGGAACGCGGAGTTGGTGGGGGGCCCCGCGTCCGGCTCCGCCGGCGCGGGGGCGCGGGGGGAGGTCTGCACCAGACCTCCCAGAAGAGCATCCCCGACGGCGATGAACGAGACCGCTGCGCGGTCGAAGTTCAGCGAGATCGGGGATCAGGCCGCGAGCGGCACCATCACGGCTTGCATGTGCTTCAACGCCCGCGTGCGATCGCGGGAGAGGGTCGAGTGGTGCACGCCGGCACCACGGGCGATCTCCTCGAGACGCTCGCCACGCAGGGTGCGACGCACCACCATCTCTTGGCGGCGGGGCAGGGTGGCGACGACGTCGTCGAGGTGGCGGAGGCGGCGTTCCCGCTCGCGGACGACCTGGATGTCTTCGAGAGTCGGTTGCTGGCCAGGCAGCTCGAGATCGTCGACGTCGACGTCGCGGACGCTGCGGCGGCGCAGCTGTCGTTGGCGGTCGATGACCTCGTGGCGCAGGCGCCGGTAGAGGTAGGCCGAGAGGGTCACCGCCTGGGGATCCCAACCGGCAAAGTGGCGGGTCAAGCAGCGCAGCACGAACTCCTGGGACACGTCGCTGACATCGGCGGGTTGCAGACGACGACCGCCACAGCGCTGCACGCGCTGTCGGGTCCAACGCGAGAGCTCGCGGGCGAAGGCCTCGCGCACCGCCGGCGTTGCCGTCCGGTCGCGCACGCGCAGCCCCAGGTCGTCGAGGTGCAGTCTTGCTGGTCCAGCCGCTGACGCGGCTTGCAGGGCAGGGAGGGCGAAACGGGGGCTGGGGGATGGTGCGCACATGGGAGGGCTCCTGGGGTCTCTCCCTTGGAGTCACACCCGTCAGAATCTGTCGGGTTTAGAGCAAAAAAGCCCGAGATTCAGGTGGTTGTGCCTCCGAGATGGGAGAGCACCGCCTGGGCAAGCTCGGCCGGCGCATCGTGCTGCACCCAGTGGGAAGCGTCGTCGATGGGGACGACCCGCACGTTTTCGACGTAGGCCTCGATGCCTTGCATGAGATTGAGCCCCAGCACGGGATCGCCCTTGCCCCACACAACGAGGGTGGGCGCCTTGATCTTCTCCTTCGCTTGCGTGGTCTTGGGCCCGCTGCGGGTCCCCTTCACCATCGCCCGATAGTACGAAAGCGCCCGGTCGAGCCCCTCACCGCGCAAGGCCTGGACGGCGCCGTCGACGTCGTCGTCGCTGTAGGCGCCCTTGCGCTTGGTGTCTTTGAGCAGGGCGCGGACGACGGCGTGGTCGGCAAAGCGCAACAGAGGCACAGCCAGGGGCGAGGCAAAGAGCAGCATGTAGCTGGACTTGAAGGCCTGCCGCAGCGAGCTCTTGAGCTTTTTCAGCATCAAGACGGGATGGGGCGAGTTCACGATCACCAGCTTGTCGACGAGGTGGGGACGCTTCATGGCCAACCACCAGGCGACGACGCCGCCCCAGTCGTGGGCGATCACGTGGGCCTTGTCGTGTCCGTGCAGACGGATGATGGCTTCGACGTCGTCGAGCAGGGCATCCATGGTGTAGAGGGCCAGGCCGTTGGGCTTGTCCGAGCCGCCATAGCCGCGCAGATCTGGGGCCGCCACACCAAAGCCAGCGTCGGCGAGGGTGTGCATCAGCGATCGCCAGGTCGCCCAATGCTCGGGAAAGCCATGCAAGAGCACCACGCGGGGCGCCTGGGTCGGCCCGGCCTCGACGACGTGCAGGTTGATGGGACCAACGGGGCTGGGGGCGGTCACCGTCGTATGGACAAAGCGCTGATCGTTGTGCTCGCTGGGCATGGGCTCCTGTAGCGCATGGGACCACTGGCGCGAGGGCCAAGGCCGGGGCAGCCTGGGTCATGCGCATCCTCCCCATCGCGTCGATCGGACTCTCGGCCTTGGGCTTCCTCGGTGCCTGTGGGGGTCCCGAGCCCGTCTTCGACGACGACATCGGCGTGGCCGCCATCCCCATCGAGCGCGGTGCGGCGGCGGGCACCTTTGCCCTCAAGGTCATCAACACCACCTTGGTGAAGACTCCCTTCGGCGACGAAGCCGGCGGCGGCTCGAATTATCGCCTGGTGAAACGCACCTACAATGCAGATGAAAACGTCTACGATCAGTCGTCGAGCTTGTGCGGTGGCTTCGGCTTCACCGTGCTGGGCACGACCACCGATCTGCCGGAGTCGACCTACCGCGCCGTGCCGCCGAGCACCGAGGAGAAGGTCACCATCGACGACGCCGGCGTCTACGATCAGACCGGGCACATCCAGCTGTGGGGCATCAAGGATCTACCCGAACCCTTTACGACCCCGCTGCCGGCGGACAAGGACGAAGCCCAGCAAGAGCCCCACAAGAGCCGTATTTATGATATGGATGAAGACCAGAAGGATGGGGTTACGACCATCGTCAGTGGCACGGTCAACGGCGAGGTCTACGTCATCCAGCGCAAGACGGTGACGACGTCGGGTGTGGTGCTGGGGCCGGATCGGGCTCTGGGGCTGGCCAAGAACACCAACGAGGTTGTGCAGCTCGGCAACAGCAATCCGGTGATCTTCGACCGCCAAAGCGAGGGCAGCTCCGGCCCCCACCCCGACCCCAAGCTCTCGTGGTTCGAAGAAGCGCGCATCGGCGACGACGGCGACTGCGACGTCGTCATGGGCGCCGAAGACGCCGGCCTGCTCTCGGTGGTCCCGCCCTTTCCGAGCTGAGCAAATGGCCAAGACCGCCCTCGCAGCCCTTGGCACCAGCGTCTTCTCCGAGATGACCGCGCTGGCGCAGCAGCACAGCGCCGTAAACCTGAGCCAGGGCTTCCCCGATTTCGAGGGGCCAAGCGACGTCGTCGACGATGCGGTGGCTGCTCTGCGGGCGGGCCACAACCAATACGGGCGCTCGCTGGGGGTGTTGCCCCTGGTGCGCGCCGTCGCTGCCCACAGCAAGCGCTTCTACGACATCGACGTCGACCCCCTGACCGAGGTCGTTTGCACCGCCGGCGCCACCGAGGCCCTCGCGGCGGCCATGATCGGGCTGCTCGATGCCGGCGACGAAGTCATCGTGCTCGAGCCCTTCTACGACGGCTACCCCGCGACCATCGCCATGGCCGGAGCTGTGCCCAAGGTCGCCACCCTGCGCTGGCCCGATTTCGCCTTCGACGTCGACGCACTCGCCCGCCTCATCACCAAAAAGACCCGGATGATGGTGGTGAACAATCCCCACAATCCGACGGGCAAGGTCTTCACCACCGCCGAGCTCGACGCCATCGCGGGCTTGTGCACCAAGCACGACCTGATCGCTGTGTGCGACGAGGTCTACGAGCACCTCACCTACGACGTCGTCCACGTGCCCCTCTGCACCCGCCCTGGCATGCACGAGCGCACCCTCACCTTGTCGTCGACGGGCAAGACCTTCAGCTTCACGGGGTGGAAGGTCGGCTGGGCCACGGGTCCCGCGCACCTCATCGCCGCCGTGCAGCGCGCCCACCAGTTTTTGACCTTCTGCGCGTCGACGCCCTTGCACATGGCCATGGCCCTGGCCCTCGATCGCTGCGACCACGCCTTCGTGCAGACACTGCAGGGCCAATACCGGGCCCGCCGCGACTTCGTCGTCGACCTGCTGCGCGAGGTGGGCTTCATCGTCAGCGTTCCCGCCGGCGCCTACTTCTGCCTGGCCTCCATGCCCGGCGTCGACGACGATCGGGCCTTCGCGAAGAAATTGGTGATCGACGCGGGGGTCGCGGCCATTCCGCCCTCGGCCTTCTATAGCGAGGCCGTCGACGAAGGCCGCCGCCTGCTGCGCTTTGCCTTCTGCAAGAGCCCGGGCACCCTCGCCGACGCTGCGGGCCGCTTGCGACGCTGGGCGAAGCCGGGTGACGACGGCGATCCCCGCGGTCTCTGAGCTTCGGCATCCCGGCCCCAAATCCCCTCTTCCGCGGGCGGCGCGTTGACGTCGTGACCGACCCCGCAGCGGCGGAGGGGTTGCTTCGCGCCCGCGGAAGGGGGGCCGGGAGACATCGTGGCTGTCGAGGTCGAGGGTTTCTGTCGTGATGGGCATCATCCCGCGTCCGCTTGATGTTCGACCGCGTTCCGAGTTGGGAAAGACGCGGGATGATGCGCGTGAAGCGCGCCCGCGGGACGCGGAGTTGGTGGGGGGCCCCGCGTCCGGCTCCGCCGGCGCGGGGGGAGGTCTGCATCAGACCTCCCAGAAGAGCATCCCCGACGGCGATGAACGAGACCGCTCCGCGGTCTCGTTCATCGCCGTCGGGGATCACATGGGGTTGCTGTGGCGCAGCAGAGCCCTAGGGTTCGCGCTCTCTGGGAGTGCAGCCATGTTCGACAGGTCCTTGATCACCCTCTTTGGGGCGGCGTTCGTCGTCGTCATCGCTGCTCCGGCCTCCGCCGCGGTCAGCCTGGCGCAGGAGGCCAACGCCTTCGATCGCTCCTTCGAGCGCTTGCCCGATGTGCGCCTGGTGCGCGGCGCCCAGCCCAAACGCATCACCCTGCAGGTCGGCGCCGACGTCGGCGAAGCTTGGACCGTCGAGAGCCTCGGTGCCTGGATGAGCGTGGAGCCCACGGCGGGCACCGGCCCCGGCTCCCTCACCCTCACCTTCGACGGCGCGCAGCTGAAGACCCTGGGCGACCCCGCCGGCAGCGTCACCGTCGTCGGCCCCACCGATTCGGCCACCCTGGCTGTGCGCTGGGACATCTGGCCCAAGGTCTTCGACGGCCCCCTGCTGATCGGCTCCGACGACGCCGCCCTGCGCGCCTACGCCAAGAACCCGGACAACTGGCCCAAAGATGGCTTCAGCGGCGGCTGGGAGTTGTGGGGCTTTCTCCCCGACGAAACCACGCACCCCGAGCGCTTGACCGGGCCTGCCCCCGTCGACGCCGCCGAACGCACGATCTGCGCCCCTGGCCAGACCGCAGGCTGCACCCGCGAAGGACAAGCCGGGCTCACCGCGGGCATGGCCGCCGACCAAGGCTGGGTGCTGTCGACGGGTGATCCGCGCGTCATCATCGGTGTGCTCGATTCTGGTATCAAGTGGAGCGATGGAAATCTCACCAATAAATTCTATCTCAATGCCAACGAGCTCTCGACCTGTCCTCCTCCGGGTGTCGAGAGAGAAACCGTCGACGCCTTCGTCAATTTCGACGTCAATCGCGACGGTCTCTTCAACATTCGAGATTACGACAAAGCGCCCTGGTTGACCGACGTTAACTTCAACGGTCGCCGGGACCCCCAAGACCTCATCTGGGCCGACGATGGCGACGGCCCCTGCTCCGACGGCGTCGACGAAGACAACAACGGCTACGTCGACGACGTCTCGGGCTGGGACTTCTTCTGGAACGACAACGATCCAAGCGACGACTCCGACTTTGGCCACGGCACCGGCGAAGCCAACGACTCCGGCGCCGAAGCCCACGACGGCGGCGGACGTCCCGGCATCTGCCCCCGCTGCTTGATCCTGAACGTGCGGGTGGGCGACTCCTTCGTCTGCGACGTCAACCAATTCGCCGACGGCGCGGTCTTCGTCGTCGACTCGGGCGGGGCCGTCATTCAAGAAGCCCTCGGCAGCTTGACCAACACGCCCTACGCGCAGAAGGCCATCAACTACGCCTACGCCAACAATGTGCCCATCGTCGCCTCCGCCGCCGACGAGACTAGCTACCACCATAATTTCCCGGGAATTCTTGAGCACACATTGTATGTTCACGCCATCGTCTTTAGCAATGAAGATGAATTCACGTCGTCGACGTATCTGAACTTCAACAACTGCACGAATTTCGGCGGGCACCTGGTGCTGTCGACGCCGGGTGAGGGCTGCTCGTCCGAGGCGACCGGAAACACCTCCGGGCAAACTGGCCTGTTGGTGTCTTACTTCCTTCAGGAAAAAGAGCGGGCAGAAGGCACTGCACAGGCGTCCTATTTTGATGCCCCTTTCACCGCAGAGGAGATCTACCAGACGCTGATCGGCTCCGCCGACGACATCGACGTCGACGGCGCTGAACAAGATCTCGCGGCCAAGGCGCTGCAGAAATTTCCGAGCAACGAGGGCTGGGACCTGCACTTTGGTTGGGGCCGCAACAATGTGCGTCGCTCCCTCGAGATGGTGCGCGATCAGCTCATCCCGCCCGAGGCGAACATCAGCGCGCCCTTGTGGTTCGAGGTGCTCGATCCTGATCGTCGCCCGATCATGGAAGTGCGGGCGTCGGTGTCATCGCCGCGCCTGACCAATCTGCGCTGGGAGCTCTTTGCCTCCGAGAAGATCGTCGGCGCTCCCTTCACGAAGGTGGCCGAAGGCAGCGGGGCCGTCGGCGACAACCAAGGCGGCGACGACGTCATCGCCACCATCGATCTCAAAGCCAAGTTGCCCGGCATGGTGGCGC
>JAHFED010000133.1 GCA_023248635.1 Myxococcales bacterium | reverse complement strand
CGCAGCGCCGAGGGGCGACGCGACGGTGAGGGCGACAGAGCACGGATGCCAACCTCACCCGAGCCGGAGCCCTCACGTTTCAATCACCGACCTGTTCGTTCTTGCGGGGGCAACTACAACCCCCAACGCCGGGCCGGGCGTGCTGTGGCCGGCGCTGCTCGAGCGGGCCTATGCCCAACAGCGAGAGGGTTCGTACCAGCGCCTCGAATCCGGCCATCCCACTCTTGCCTTGGAGGCCTTGACCGGGCTGCCGGCGACGACGTTGCACGTCGACGCCAACAACGACGACGTCTGGCGCGCCTTGCGGGCGGGGGTGAGCGAGAGACGTCCGATGGTCGCTGGAACCCGGGCCGACGACGTCGACGACGGCCTGGCGCCCCAACACGCCTACGCCGTCTTGGACGCGTGCGAGCAAGACGGGCAACGCATGGTCACCCTCTACAACCCTTGGGGCACCGACGACGGAGCCAGTCGTCCCGAGCAACAGATTTCGCTCGAGGAATTCGTCGCCAACTTCGGCGCCATCCACATCGGCGGCGCCTGAACGTCCGAGCGGTGAAACCCTTTCACCGAGCGAGCCAAGCCGCTACACGACAGCCATGCGGCCCATCTGCCTCCTCGCTTTCGCCATCTCCTGTGCCCCGGTTCTCGAGGTCGCGGCGCCGGGCAGGACCGAAGGAGAAGGAGAAGGAGAAGGAGAAGGAGAAGGAGAAGGAGAAGGAGAAGGAGAAAGAGAAGGAGAAGGAGAAGGAGAAGAAGGAAAAGCTCGTGGCGAGGGCGAGGACCAGGGCGAGGCCGGCGAGGGCGAGAGTGACGCTGCGGACATCGCTTGGCGCAGCTCCCTCTATCCCGATGATTGGAGCCCGGGCTTCGCCGTCGACGACGCCTTCCTGCACGACTTCTCCTACGCGGGCTTTCGCTGCGGCGAGGAGCCGCCCGCCGCGGTGGGACCGCTCTTCCCGGTGGCCGACATCGACGTGACCGGCAGCCTCGATGGGACCGACGCCATTCAGGAGGCTCTCGATCAGGCTGCCATCGCTGGCGGCGTCGTCGTCTTGCCCGCCGGTCTCTTGCGCGTGGATGACCTGCTCGTGGTGCGTGCCAGCAACGTGGTGCTGCGCGGCAGCGGCGTCGACGTCACCCGGGTACTCTTCACCCGGGCCCAGGGCATGACGGATGCCTCGAGCATCCTGTTCGCGGGCAGCGCGATGCTCGACCACAGCACAGCGTTGAGCACCGACGCACCGGCATTGTCGACCTCGGTGCAGGTGGCTGATGCCTCGGGCTTCGCCGTCGGCGACGACGTCGTCATCGGCTTTGGCATCACGCCGGCCTACGTCGACGAAAACGACATGGGCGTCACGCCCTTTGCCGATCAGTGGAAGAGCATTCATCGCCGCAGCGTGACCGGCATCGAGGGCAACGTCGTCGCCTTCGACGTGCCCCTGCGCGAGACGGTGCGAATGCGCGACGGCGGCGCCCTCAAGAGGGTCAACGGGCTCATCCACGACGTCGGGATCGAGGACCTGTCGGTGAGCAACGCGATCGATGGCGACGACGCCATGGCCTCGGATCGGGCCCACGTGATCGAGCTCCGCAACGCGCGAGACTCGTGGATTCGCAATGTCTCGTCCTTTGCACCGGATGGACGAGCCGATCACCTGCAATCCGGCGGCATTCTCGTGTCGGACAGCAAGAGGGTCACTGTCTCGCACACCACCATGAAGAAATCTCAAAATCGCGGTGACGGCGGCAATGGCTATCTCTTTGAAATCCAGCGCAGCAACGAAGTCCTGATGGCCGATGACCTCGGAGAAGGCGGCCGACACAACTTCATCCAAAATTGGGATTTTGGCACCAGCGGCTGCGTGTTCCTGCGCTGTACGAGCCGCGATGGACGAGCATTCAACAATGGACTCCCGATCCCCATTGTTGGTCTGTCAGAGATGCATCACTCGCTCGCCCGCGCGAATTTGTTCGATTCCTGTACCTTCGACGACGGCTGGCAATGTGTAAACCGCGGCAGCGAGTCGAGCGGGGCGGGGCACGCGGGCACCGAGAATGTCCTGTGGAACACCCGGGGCGCTGGGGCCATCAAGAGCTTTCAGCGGGGCCTGGGCTACGTCGTCGGCACCCAGGGCGTGAGCGTCGAAGTCGCCGCCCCCGGCTTCGATTTTTTGCGGCGCTTCGAAAACACCGCGCCCATCGACTGGCTCGAAGGTCAGGGAGACGGTGCCACGCTGCAACCCCAGAGCCTCTACGAGGACCAACGTCGACGCCGGCTGGAGTGATCACGGCCGATCGACGAACAGTCCGACGACCTCGCGCAGCGCCTTTTGCCCCACCCGTTCGACAGCACCGACGCCCCGATCGAGGAGGAAGCTCATGTCGTCGACGGCGGCCTGCCAGGGGGCTGCTCCTGCGCGCAGCACAGGCTGGATGTTGCCCGAGGGCCAGCACACGCGCGCCCCCACGCCCATCTCGAGGAGACGGGTGGGCAGCCTCCCCGACTTCTCGAGCGCCAGCAGGCCCTTCACCCCCGCCGACGCGAGTGCTGCTTTGATGCCGAAGGGCATGGCCAAGGTCGAGAGTACATCCAGAGAGAAGCCGACGAAGCCGATGACCAGCAGGGGCTTGCCAGCCTGCTTGGCTACGTCGAGGTCCTCCATCGAGAAGGCCGCCAACGATCCCTTCAGACCGGGATGGGTGTGCCAGAGCACCGAGCCCCACGAAGGATCGACGGGGACGCGGCCGGGTTGCCCCGAGATCTCACGCTTCAAACCGACCAACAAGACGCGGTGGGCCTTCTCTTTGACGAAG
>JAHFED010000104.1 GCA_023248635.1 Myxococcales bacterium | reverse complement strand
CGACGTCGCCCCGGGCGAGCGGGCTCGTGAGGTTGAACCTCTTCAGGTTCTACGACTGTGCTGGTCATATGTCCGTCCTATGCGTAACGGACCTGTTCGGTCGATCGGGGGGCTACACCACGATGTCGCCGAAGATGACCGAGTCGAGGTAGTGCTCGGCGCCGATCTCCGTGAGCTGCTCCTTGGCCTTGGCCTTGCCGAGGAGCTTCTGCGGATCGCCGCCAGCGTCGTCATGAGCTTGGTGAAGCGCACCGCTGGGGTCAGCTTCACCGTGCGCTTCTCGGCGAGCAAGGTCAGGGTCGTGTCGTCGAGACGCACCTTCCCTTGATCGGCCCACTGCTCCAGCATCGCGTTGGAAAGAAAAACCGCCGGCAACCGCCCCCCTGCCGTCTGCCGTCTGACTCCTCGCGTCCCGCCGCTCATTCAAACCGGCCCCGACCGACGACGCGTCCAGTCCTATTCCGTCAAAATGAGTCTTGAAAGAACGTTCGTTGGCAACCGCTGGTCTGCTGGTCCTCGTGACAGGCGCTGATGGTTCCTTCCGTCGTCACGGGGTATTGAAATGGCTCAGGCATGGCGGAGAGAAGCTGTGGTGCGCTCATGTCAACTTGCAGCGAGTCGCACACATTCCTCTGGACCCCGCCAGTGTTGCCGTCCTCCGAGCCGCCCGTGAATCCGTCGCGCGCCTCCAGACATCCAAAGATCATCTCCTCGACGCAGTCCAGATTCCGGCGTGCTTTGACGCAGTCGATCGCTTGTTCCAAGGAATCAAATCCCTTGAAACCCGTCTCCATATCTTCGCCGGTGAAGAGGTTGTATTGCTCGAGAATACTGCAGCCCGGATCCATACTGTATACTTTTCCCTTATGAAATTGGAACATGATATTGTGGTGTGTCGTGAGCTCGCGGAACGCGCTGCCCTCTTCGTGCGGCGTCTCACCAGCCCTCGTGCATGCGCCGGTGTCTGAGTATTCGACCTCCTGCCACTGGGCAGGAGCCTGGCAGATGCTGGCGTCATCGTCCGTGGCCTCTTTCATGGCAACGCCGCCACACAGAGGTCCTGGCGGCGTCTTGCGCTCCTTTTCTTCGAGCTTGAGCGTGAAGGTCGCCGGCCGAGTGTTCTCCTCAAGGCTTGCGGTACCAGAGAAGGTGGATTCGTCCACCAGCCGGATAACCTGCGCAAAGAGCGTCCTGGTATCGATTTCCCTGAGATCCGCCGCCGTGATCACAACGGCGTCAGAGGCAGATGAGAGCTGGCCCAGAATCTTTGCATTGCGGCTAAAACAGTTTGTAACGGCGGTCTTGACAGTACTGTCTTCACCCTCAATCGGGTCGTAACATTCCTTCAGCCCAGCTTCGTCCACCGCCAACAAGAGGGCTCGAAAGGGCTGCAGCCGATCGACCGTCACCGAGGCCTTCACCTCGGTCACACCCTCGGGGCGGGGCCCGAGGCCGATCCCAAGCAACCCGTTGGCCCAAGGTCCGAGGCCGCCACTGGCGCTCACGGGCAGCGTTCCGCTCAGCTCGCTGTGGGCACTTGGAGTGACGGGCTCCCAGAGAAAGGCTGGATTTGAAAACGCCGCCGGCGCCGTATCCGCCGGGTTCAGTCCCGGAAAATAAGCATCCAGCGATGCGCGCACATACAGCCTCTGAAAGGGGTTCAAATCCACGCCGTCAGATTGCGGGTGGCCCGTAGCGCTCACCGCTCTGATGAGGGTGAAGCCAGGCTGTTCGTTCAGGCTTGTGCTCCCGAGCCACGTTGAGATCAATGGGGCGACGCGCGGCCCGGTTCGGGACAAAAAAGCCATCCGTTCCAGGAACGACGCCGGCTGATAACCCAAGTTGTAGTCGTTTCCAACAATAGCAGACCATTCCACATACGATCGAGCCATAAGGCTATTTCCCTTGTAGGTTGCACCCGCCTTACACTGAGATCGCGCAAAGAGCTCGCCGAACGACTCCTTTTGCCAATCGAAGGCTCTCGTGCAGTCCCACACCTGCAGCTGACGAAGATCTTTCAGGAAGTACAAGTGTACCACGTGGCCCATCTCATGAAATATTGCAGCGCGTCGGTTTGCACTTAGCAGAGCGTTTGATCCAGCCCATTCGCTGGGGTCGATGCGAAGCTCTAACTTTACCCCGCCCTGGCTGAGAGAATCCTCATTGCACCCCGATCCTGGCCCCACCACAAACGCCGTGCTCCCGCTGCTACGTTCCGCCGAAAGCAGAATACTTACGGAGAACTTGCTGGCCTTGGCCGCGTCTCCAAAGTTGAACCCTGTGGTAGCTGCATAATTATCATCCCAAAAAAACACCGCACGTCCGATGCTCTCTTTCACGTAGTTTACAAATTTTGAATCAATGCCCGCTGCTACATTAAAATTTGCATATTCTTCCGCGTTTACATCCACGCCCATGCTCTCGTCCCAAGTCGGATTCAAGACGCACGACTCACCAGGAGGGGAGGCCGCGGCGGGTGCGGGGATCCCAGTGGGCTCGGCCAGGACCTCGGGCACCCCAAACAACTGGGTCAGTTTTTCTTCGGAGACAACCAGTGGGCCGTCCAGGCCCTGCAGCATCTCCGCAACGGCCGAGCCCGCGTCGTCGTCGTCGTCGTCGTCATCGTCGTCGTCGTCGTCGCATGCCACCCCCGCCAACGCGGCCAAGGCCAGTGCCACGCACACAACGGCTTCGAACCTCAGGCTCGTTTTCATGCTGGCACCCCTCGCGAGGCCCATGGTCCCACCGTCAGCGCTCGGGCGGCGACTGCCAGCGCCATGCTGACGGATCGGGACAACCCAGCACGGGGCCCGACGGCGGAGCTTTCACCTCATCCCCGATCTCGCTGAACTTCGTTCACCGAGGTCGGAGATGTTCTTCCTGGAGGGTCTGATCGATGATGCAGACCCTCCCCACGCCGGCGAAGCCGGACGGTGGGGCCCACCCAACTCCGCTTGTATGTCGGGGATGCAGATGGCGTAGGCCCTGGGCCAGCGCCACCGGCAGGGGGCAGTCGACCGTTATTCCGCAGGTCTCGCGACCGTCGCGAAGTTGGGTCGCTGCCCCTTTTTCTCGACGTCTCACGAGTCGAATGGCCTCGATTCGGGTGCGGAGCTCGGCGTCCGTCGTCATCCGGGCGGCTTCGGTGAGCTCCTTGGTCGTCAGGTGCGGGACCAGTTCAATTGCGCGCATGCCGGCGAGGTGATCCAACCTTGATCAGTCATCAAGGGGATCCGAGATGACGAATCCTGCTCAGCTCTTCACGGTCTGCAGGAAGAGCTGGGACAAGGCTTCGGCTTCGGAGACCTCGGGGGGGGAGCCCGGGACCGGGGTGGCCGCGGGTGGCAGCTCCACGGGCACAGGCGCAGGCGCGCGCGCGGCTTCGGTCGACGTCGGCGCCAAGGCATCGGGCGCAGGGGCCCCCGGCTTCACCCCGCGTGCTTGCGGCGACAGGTCGCCCAAGAAGCCCTCGACGACGGTGTAGCCGATGTCGCCGAAGATGACCGAGTCGAGGTAGTGCTCGGCGCCGATCTCCGTGAGCTGCTCCTTGGTCTTGACCTTGCCGAGGAGCTTCTGCGGATCGCCCCCAGCGTCGTCGATGAGCTTGGTGAAGCGCACCGCTGGGGTCAGCTTCACGGTGCGCTTTTCTGAGAGCAGGGTCAGGGTCGTGTCGTCGAGACGCACCTTCCCTTGATCGGCCCACTGCTCGAGCATCGCGTTGGAAAGAAAAACCGCCGGCAACCGACCCTCCGCGCCCTCAGGAATCCTGTCTTCGCATCCTAGACGGTCGCTGCCAACGCGATGACCCCACAGGAGATCACTGACAGTCTGCGCTGTTGAAATAGTTGGTCGTCGAAGTGATTTCGGCGTCATCCGCTGTCACGTCGTAGAAGTTGCTTGGTCGCCCGACACTGCCTGTCATCATGCAGCTGTAGCGCGGGTCAGTCACATCATCGGCAAACGGCGTGATGCCACAGCCGAGATACTGCGCAGACTCACAGATCGCGTACATGTTGGCGGCCCTGGCCTGAACGCAGGCGGCAACAATCGCTTCGTCGTCGTCGGGCAGGCAGGTGCTGGTGTCGCTGCTGTGCGTCAGCGCGCCACCATAGAGCGCGATGATGTTCGCCTTGGCGCCCTCAAAAGTGTCGGACCCTCCTCTGCGGACCGTCGCACCACCGTCGGTGACGACCTCTTCAGCATACTGAGACTCTTCAGCATCGAAGGAGATGGTTGTGTGAATATAGTTGCGATATCGACTCGGCACTCCATCATAATGGAAATTAGGGCTGTTTATCCCGTTCTCCGTCGTCACGGTGACATTGCATTGCGCCACCTGTCGCTTTATGATGAGATATGGTTCATTCTCACCGTTCGGGCGCTCGATCGTGTTCGACGACGACTCGTTGAAACAGCCCGACAGAGGCGGCGGGTCCGGGGGATCGCCGCTGCCGGGCTCCACCTGGGGCGGGCATTCTGTCGGCACGACGGTCGTTCCACTGGCCCCGACGGTCACGCTCTGCACGGTCATCGGCGTGCCACGTGGCTGGGCCAAGACCTCGTAGCGTCCGGCGGGCAGGCTGACCTGGGTTCCATTTGGACTCGTCAGCACCCGCGCCACCACCACGGCCGGTGCTGCTGCCTGGCCCTCGGGCGGGGTGGGCCGAAAGAGGTAGTCGATGACGTCTTCAGCGATCACCGTGCCCACGGCGCCGATGGCCACCGCTCCGAGCGCGGGCACCGCAAGGGCGCTCGCCCCGGCGCCGACGCCGATGCCCACCAAGCCCGCGCCGATCGATTTGATCACGACAAAGCCGCCCGACTCCGCGAGATCGGAGGCCGACTTCGCGAAGTCACCGCGCGACTCCTGCTGCACGACCGCCAAACACAAATCGCGCTCGATGGCGCTCTGAATGCGCTCGCAAGCGTCCAGGCGCGGCTTCCACTTGTCGTTGAAGGTGTCGCGGATTTTATTGCCTTCGGTGGCGGCGGTGTAGAGGTTGTCCGTCGAAATGGGACCGCCGAGCACGTTGCCGAGGAACCCGCGCAGGTGGTCCCAAAAACCGCTGGCAACTTGCGATTCGCAGTCGGCGCTCGGGGTCAGCGCGGAGCTCGCCTGCCCGAGCAGATCGTCGACCGAGCGCTCCGACCTCGCCGCGTCTTCTTCGTCGACGAGGCGCTGCAATGTCTCCATGTGTTCCGCCATGGCGGTGAGGTGGACGGGTGCGGCGTCGAGAAAGGCCATGGCGGCGACGACGTCGTAGGACTCTTCGCTTTGCATGCGCGTCAGCTGCTCGTCGTAGTCCGCGGCGAAGGATGCGGCCTCGTCATTGAACGCCCCAAGTGCCGCCTGAGCATCGGCGATGCGCGCTTCATCAAGGTCGCGTCTGCCGTGCTCGTCTCCAGAACCAACGCAGCCGGCCAGCGTACCCACGACGATGGTCACCCAGACACACAGACCGGGTCGCGCCATCTTGTCTCGGCACCCTCTGCACCGATTCGGTGTGCAGAAATCGGAGATCACTCGCAGTCTGCCGTGTTGAAGTAGTTGCCGTTGGAGGTGATTTCGTCGTCGTCAGCCGTGACGTCGTAGAAACCCGTTTGCCTCGGTAGCCCATCAGTTAGCATGCAGTTGTATCCCGGATCAGTGACGTCATTCGCGTATGGGGTAACGCCACAACTGAGATACGTCGCTGAGTCGCAAATGGCAAACATGCCGCCCTGGTTGGCCACACACTCGCTGATGATCGCGCTGTCGTCGTCTTCGATGCACCTCCTCACGCCGGTGCTGCTGTGCGTGAGCACGCCCGAGTACATGGAGACGAGGTTCGCCTTCAGACCATCAAACGTTGTGGACTCTGCCCGCCGTGTGGTCGGTCCGTCTTCCGTATAGATCTCTTCGTAGTATTGAGATTTTTCGGTGTCGAAACCAATCTCCGTGTGGATATAGTTATTGTAGCGCAGAGGAATACCGTCGTAGTGGAACGTTTGGTTGTTGATACTGAAGCCGTCTTGCGTGAGGTAGACGTTGCATTCTGCGACCCGCCGCTTGATGAAGACGTAGGGCCGGTTATCGCCGCTGCCTGGGTGCTCAACGGTGTTCGACGACGACTCATTGTGACAGTCGTGGAGACCGGGTGCCGCAGGCTCCTCCTCCTCCTCCTTCTCCACCATGACGGGGATGGCGGCCGAATCGATCGCCCCGGCACCATCCTCCAGGACAAAGAGCAGCTGGTGAAGGCCGGACTTTGAAAAGAGCTCCTTCGCCGGCATCGACGTCGCCACTGCGATGTCCTTCCGCTGGCCCGGCACAAACGAGCCGACCAGCTTCTTGTCGTGCTCGAGGATTTTCTGGATGCCGCCGTTGGGGTCGGCGATCGCAAAGCTCAGCTTGAAGTCCTGAGCGGGCTGGCTGCCGTCGGTCGTGAAGCGAACATTGCTGGCGACGCCAAGCTGGATGAAGACGCGGTCATCGACCCCACCCACACGCACAGTGGCAGGCTGTTGGTTCAGGTCCTCGACGCCGAAGGTCTGGCTGGCGGGTATGTACCAGCTGAACTTGCGCGCGCGTGCGAGGTCCCAGGTCGACAGCCCGTCGCTGCCCTTCTCCAAGGTCCCGAACTTGATGCCCCAAATGTCTCTGATCTGAATCACCTCGTGCGCGTCGTTCTCGATGGGCTGCACGCCGACGCTGGGGATCCACAAGGAGCCGTCGGCGACGATGTCCTGTGGCACCGGCTGGTTCAGGGCGAAGGTGGTGCAGCCGAGCTTGACCTGCACATGAAGCACCTCGTTCAGCGTCGAGCGCACGGCGCAATGCTCGGCGAGGGCGTTGAAGTCCATCGCTTCGATGCCGTAGGTGCCGCCGCTGTGGGCTGGATCGGCGACAAAGATTTGGTCTTTGCTGGCATCCCCGTCGGGATCCATTTGATACCCGACGACCAGCTGAGCGTGCCCAGGCGTCGTCAGAATCACCGGAATGTTCTTGAGCAGGCGCCTGCGCAGATAGTCGCGCAGCCCATGCTCGATGTGCCAGGTCTGAAACCAGCGCTCGGTCTCAACAGCAACGTTGACACCCGGCATCTTCTGCTTGACCTGCTCGATGGCGAAGGCGCTCATCGAGGGTCCGATCCAGGCATCGAGAGCTGAAAAACCATCAATCGGAGCGATCCGAAAATGGGCCGCCGTATCCCAAGGCTTTAACCCGGCGCCGTAGGCGTTCAACAACATTGTGAGAGACACATTCCAACAATGCTGATCGACGCCCTGGTTCATGAATGTGGTCTTGACGATGTTGCGCTCCTTCGGAAAGACGTCATTCGGATCAGGCTCGATCTCCGCAGTCCCATTGGTCACGACGGCGGTCGAAAAGTGGTTGACATGTACTCCGATTAACGCGCGGTTCGTGGTTGGATTCACAACGATGGTTCCATTGTCGTCTTCGGGCTCTTCGTCGCCGTGGAACCAGGTCACCGTCACACTGCGCTGGTCCAAGTCCAGGTGGTCACCGGTGCCCGGAATCGGAAACACCACCTGCACATCACCTGCTGGCTGGCTGCTCGCATCGAAGCGATAGATGGAGATGCTGCTCTCCGCCCGGGTGTTGCTGAAAGCGTGCTCGAACACGTCGATGGTCGCGCCGGCTGGCATCACGCCTTGGGGCACGGACATGATGAAATCGCCCATTTGCAGGAGGTCGCCTTGGGGCCCGCCGCCCACCGTGAGCTTGCCCTGTCTGAGCACGGGGAGGTCGGTCACGAGTTGGTCCGCGGTCAGCGGCGTAGCCGTGGGCTCCTCGAAGCGCGGCCCCACGCAGCGCTCGTCGGTGGAGGAAGCCGTGCACTCCGGGTCCGGGTCGTCGTCGTCGTCGTCGTCGTCGTCGTCGTCGTCGCATCCGAGCAGCGCGAGCAGCGCCAGCACCGCTGCCGCGAAAGCCCAGAACGATCGGTCGCGAGGGACTACTTGATGAGCAAGCGGGCTCGACATGCTTCTCTGCTCCTGGCCGGCGCATCGGGTCGATCTCCCGATCACCTCGGTCTTCGCATCGTGCCCACTTCGTGCCAATGAGCGCGACTTCTGCTACCCAAAGCGAGTCAACCGGATCCGCGAGCAACGTCGACGTCGTTCACGCATCCAAGCACCGCAGTCGAAGTCCAACAGGAGAGGCGCCATGGCCGGAAACGTCACTGAGATCACCGAGGACAACTTCCAGCGCACCGTGCTGGGCGCAGAGAAGCCCGTGCTGGTCGATTTCTGGGCGACGTGGTGCGGCCCCTGCCTCGCCATCGCTCCCCACGTCGAAGCCATCGCCAACGAGCACGCCGATCGGCTGCAGGTGGGCAAGCTGAACATCGACGACCACCCCAGCATCGCGGGCCAATTCGGTGTGCGCTCCATTCCCACGCTCATCTTGTTCAAGGGCGGTAAGCCCGTCGACCAGATCGTCGGCGCGGTGCCGAAGTCCAAGCTCGAAGAGATGGTCAAGAAGCACGGCGGCTGAGCTCCAGGCCGATGCCCGGTGACGACGGACCCACCTGGGTCCGTCGTCGTTTTTTTTGGCGGTCTTGGGCTAAGGCGTTTTCTGGCGCACGCGAAGCCCTCTTCGCCAAGCTTTCAAGACGCGCCAGCGTCTTGAACAACCAAACTTCAAGACGCGCCAGCGTCTTGATCGCCACCGTGCCGATCCGGGCGCCCAAAATCGACGTCGCACTGTGTTTGTGCAATCCAAACGAACTTTTCCGGAGCAGCCATGACGACGCAGACGGCCCCGAAGAACCCCTCGCCCGACCTCCCGCCTCTTCAGACAAATGCTGCCGGCAAGGTCCAAAACGACGTCGTCATCGGCTGGTACAAGCTGCTCTTTGCCACCCGCCAGATGGACGAGCGCGCCTCGCGCTACATCCGCCGCGGCATGGGCTGGAGCTACCACGCGCGCTGCGCCGGCCACGAAGGCATCCAGATCGCCCTCGGTCTGTCCTTTCGGCCCAACAAGGACTTTCTCTTCCCCTACTACCGGGACCTCGGCACCAACTACGCCGCCGGCGTCACGCCCTATGAGCTCTTCTTGAACGGCCTCTCGCGCGACGCTGATCCCTGCTCGGGCGGCCGCCACATGTCGAACCATTTCGGCAAACCCTCCATCGGCGTCCAGAACGTGTCCTCGTGCACCGGCAACCACACCCTGCACGCCGTCGGCGTCGCCCGGGCCATCAAGCACTACAAATCAGATGGCGTCGCGATGTCGTCGCAGGGAGAGGCGTCGGCGTCGGAGGGCTACTGCTTCGAGGCCTTCTCGGGCGCCAGCCGCGAGCTGTTGCCGGTGGTGTTCGTGTTGCAGAACAACAAATACGGCATCTCGGTGCCCGTCGAGCAGCAGTCGTCATCGCCCAACGTCGCCGACAACTACCGGGGCATCAAGAACCTCCACATCATCGACTGCGACGGCACCGACATCTTCGACTCGGTCCGCGCCATGCGAGAGGCCCACGAGCACGCGCGCACCGGCAAAGGACCGGTGATGGTCCATGCCCAGTGCATCCGCATGGGTGCTCACTCGAACTCCGACGCCCACGACCTCTACCGCTCCGCCGACGAAATCGCCGAGGCGCAAAAGCTCGATCCCGTGCTGCGGCTGCGTGCCCACTTGCTGTCGGCCAACCTCATCGACGCCACCAAGCTCAAGGAGCTCGAAGACGGCATCGAGCGCGACCTCGACGTCGACGCCGAAAAGGCCGAGGCCGCTCCCAAGCCCACCGCCGAGAGCGTGCACGAGTTCGTGACGCCGCCGCAGGCCGACCTCACCAAGCTCGATGCGACGCTGCCCGAGGGAGAGCCCACCGAGAAGCTGCGCGAGGCCGTCACCCGCACGCTCATCGAAGAATTCCGCGCCAATCCCAACACCTTCATCTGGGGCCAAGACGTCGCCAGCAAAGAGAAAGGCGGCGTCTTCAATCTGACCAAGGGCATGCTCGCCGAATTCGGCGCCGGCCGCGTCTTCAACGGACCCATCGCCGAAGACTTCATCGTCGGCACGGCCAACGGGATGTCCCGCTTCTCCAAGGACATCCGCATCGTCATCGAGGCTGCCCAATTCGCCGACTACGTCTGGCCGGCCATGGAGCAGATCGTCGAGACCAGCCACGACTACTGGCGCAGCAAAGGACAGTTCAGCCCCAACATCGTCTGCCGCTTGGCCTCGGGCGGCTACATCACGGGCGGCCTCTACCACTCGCAAAACGTCGAAGCGATCATGAGCCACCTGCCCGGGGTGCGGGTCATCGTCCCCGCCTTCGCCGACGACGCTGCGGGCTTGTTGCGCACGGCCATTCGCAGCCAGGGACTGACCTTTTTTCTCGAGCCCAAGTACCTCTACAACCGACCCGAAGCCAAAGCACCCAAGGGCTCCGACAAGTTCGCCATCCCCTTCGGCCAGGGCCGCGTGCGCCGCAGCGGCACCGACCTGAGCTTGATCACCTACGGCAACACCGTGCACATCTGCCTGCGCGTCGCCGACCAGCTGGCCAAAGAGGGCCACTCCGTCGAGGTCTTCGATCTGCGCTGCATCAAGCCCCTCGACGTCGAAGGCATCAAAGAGACCACGCGGCGCACCGGCAAAGTCCTGGTGGTGCACGAAGACCACCTCTTTCAAGGCGTCGGTGGCGAGGTCGCGGCCATCATCGGCGAACACTGCTTCCAAGATCTCGACGCTCCCGTGCGCCGCCTGGGAGCCCTCGACATCCCCATCGGCTTTTCGCCCATCCTCGAGCAGGCCACCCTGCCACAGGACGCCACCGTCGACGCCGCCGCGCGGAGCTTGCTGGCCTTCTAATCCCTGGATTCAGTTGAGTTTGCACTCAACTGAACCCAGGGATTGTGTTTCAAAGGGGGCTGCGCCCCCTCCCGTCGTCGAGCAAGTCGCCGACGGGGCCCTCCCCATCCGTGGTCGCTCCGCTCCCGAACTGGATTCAGTTGAGTTTGCACTCAACTGAACCCAGGGATTGTGTTTCAAAGGGGGCTGCGCCCCCTCCCGTCGTCGAGCAAGTCGCCGACGGGGCCCTCCCCATCCGTGGTCGCTCCGCTCCCGAACTGGATTCAGTTGAGTTTGCACTCAACTGAACCCAGGGATTGTGTTTCAAAGGGGGCTGCGCCCCCTCCCGTCGTCGAGCAAGTCGCCGACGG
>JAHFED010000049.1 GCA_023248635.1 Myxococcales bacterium | reverse complement strand
CCACCGGCACCGCAGCTCGTCGACGACGAAGAAGAAGAGGCTCCGGTTCTCTCTGGCGAACCCCCTGCCGCCAAGGGCCTCCCGCAAAAGGCGCAAAAGGCTCGGGTGATCGTGAAGCGGAAGTAAGCAACATGGACACCTTCATGAGCCGCCGCTTGGCCTTGCTGGGGCTGTTGAAGCAGCTCTCCTACGAAGAGCGGGACGTGACGCTGTCGTCGGGGCAGAAGTCCCATTTCTACATTGATTGCAAACAAGCCGTGCTCACCGGGACCGGCCACGTTCTCGTGGGCGCATGTTTCAGCGAGCTGCTTGCCCGCGCCGAGCAAGACGGGCGCCCTGCCCACGTCGCCGTCGGCGGGCTGACCTTGGGGGCCGATCCGCTGGCATCGGCGACGGCCATGTGGTCGACGCTGCAAGGGCGTGAGCTGCATGCGGTGTACGTGCGCAAGGAGGCCAAAGGACACGGCACGGGCGCCTACCTCGAGGGCACCCGCAAAGTTCCAGTGGGCAGCCGCGTCGCGGTCGTCGAAGACGTCGTCACCACCGGCCAGGCCAGCAAGACCGCCGTCGAGCGCCTGCGGGGTTACGGCTACGTCGTCGACACGGTGCTGACCATCGTCGATCGCCAGGCGGGCGGCCGGGAGGCCTTGAGCGCCCTGGGGCTGTCGGTGCATTCCCTCTTCGACGTCTCTGACTTCCCTTCTCAGCGGGGCCCCGTTTGAGGGCAGAAAACGGCCCCGAGGAACCACGATGAAGCACCGATTCAGCTGTCTCTTGATGGTGCTCGGCCTGGCCGCGTGCGCCACCGCTTTTCCCCAGACGGGAGGAGTGACGCTGGCGCCGCCGGCGTCGCCGTCGACCTGGCAAGAGGAGCTGTTGGCCGCCACCCGCCGGGTCGAACCGTACAAGTGGGCGATGCGAGAGGCGGACCTGCGGGCCACCCTGATCACGCCCCGCCTGCGCAAGGCCTTCCTCGACGAGCGCGATCACTTCCACGGCCGCTTTGCCGACGAGACCCAACGCGAGCTCGTGGGCCTGGGGACCGCCGACGAAGGCGTGGGTGCGAAGAAGACGCTGAGCCATCCCGAGGGCGAAGAGCAGGTGCTGGTCTTTGTGGCCATGTACGCCGCCGACCAGAAGAACCGCGATCTCTCCGCCAGCTACAGCATCTGGGACACCGTGCTCGTCCGCGGCGACAAGAAGGTGAAGCCCCTCAGCGTCGAGAACGTGCGGCCATCGCCGGCGGTGAAAGAGGTTTTCCCCTTCATCGATCGCTTCGACGACCTCTATCTCTTCCGCTTCCCTCTTGTCGACGCCGCCAGCGGCACCGCGGTGTGGGCGCCAGGCCCCGAGGAGCTCCGCCTCGAGGTCAAGTCTGCCCTGGCCGAGTGCGTGGTCTCTTGGACCCTGCTGGGCACCTGAGCGTAGTGCTCTCGGAGCGTCGGCGCGCGAGGCCCCATGACTGCACCTGAGGCTGCGCGTTCGCTGGCCGCGCTGGCAAACCGGCTGCGAAAGAACGAAGCGCGGCTGCGCTCTTGGCGCAGCCGCGAGGGCGTGACCTGCTACCGCGTCTACGACCGCGACATTCCCGAGCTCCCGCTGCAGATCGACGTCTTCGAGGGCACGACGCCTGAGGGTGAGCCCCTTCGGGCCGCGAGCCTCGTGGCCTTCGCCCCCCGCCACGGAGGTGGTGCGGCCTACGACGACGTCGTCACCGCCGCTGTCGCCGTGGTGGCTGGCGCACTCTCGATTCACCAAGCCCACGTCTTTCCGCAGCTGCGCGAGCGCGAGCGCGGGGGCGAAGTCGAAGGCGAAGATGCGGCGGCCTCGGTCCTCTCGCTGATCGTGCGCGAGGGACCGGCGCGTTTGCTCGTGAAGTTGGGCGCGCGACGAGATCCGGGCCTTTTTCTCGATCACCGCACCACCCGCCGGCTGGTGGCCCAGGAGAGTCAGGGCCTGTCGCTGCTCAACCTCTTTGCCTACACCGGCAGCTTCAGCGTGCAGGCCGCGCTGGCCGGCGCGTCGTCGACGACATCGGTGGATCTGTCGCTCCAAACCACGCGCTGGGCCGAAGAGAATCTGGCGCTCAACCGGATCGATGCGCGAGGCGTCGGTCCGGCGGGCCCAGCACACCGCGTGTTGCGAGCCGACGCATTGGCCTTTCTGCAGGAAGAAACCGAAGCCGCCTACGACGTCGTCGTTGTCGATCCTCCTTCTTTCTCCCGCAGCCGACGCGCCCAACAGGACTTTGATGTCGCTCGAGATCATCTTTGGTTGATCGGTGCCGCGCTGCGCGTGTGTCGGCCCGCTGGTGTGGTGTGGTTCTCCAGCAACCTGCGCGGTTTTCGTCTGGGTGATCTCGCCGGTCTGGGCCAGGACGTCGTGGTCGACGACGTCACGGCCCGAACTTGCCCTCCGGATTTTCAGCGATCGCCGCACTGCGCGTTTCGCATCAGCCGCTCGATCAAGAGCGCGACACGCGGGTGATCGATCACGATCGTGATCGTGCGATCAACGCGATGCGCGCGCTCGCTCCGAAAAAAAAAACGCAGTGAGACAGTCGCGAGACAGAAAACCTCACGTGCAACGCGAAGCACTGTGCTCGTGCGCATCGATCACACGCGAACCATGTTTCTCGACGACAACTCATCGATGCGCTTCAACACGTGCATGCGCGCGCTGCGTTCGCGCATGGTGTTTCGGACAGCCAACGCATCACGCGCGCGCCTCGCTTGCAAAAAAGACTGGCGCTCACAGTCCATCAAGGATTAAAAAGGGAATGAGCGCAGCAGTGCTCTTCAGGCGAGTGTCGATGAACGGTCTTGTGAGTCACGGTCCAAACGAAAGAGCGGAAAACGGACCACAGCATCCGTCAGCGCATGTCAAGTGCGCGGACAACTCCATCGCCAACGGCAACAACAAGGTGTCGTCCGGCCGGAGAATGCGGTTCACTTCGACTCCCCCAAGGGGTCGGAAAACCGCCGTCGAACGTCTCCAGAACAGCATTGCTGCGTACAGACTCCCGGTCCCTGCTGGGTCCAGGAGCGGTGGCCTCTCGCGCTTTTCAGTGTCGTGCCATCCGGGCGCGCTGAACGGGCACGTTGGGGCCTTCAAGAATTCCGGCCCGAGCCCTTCCGCTCGAGCCCGGACGCCCAACGCCGACGTCGCCTGCAGAGACGACGGCGTCGGCTCAACCACAGAGGAGTGAATCATGGCGACCAAGAAGGCTGGTAAGAAGAAGGCTGCGGCGAAGAAGCCGGCGAAGAAGGCGGCGAAGAAAGCCGCAAAGAAGACGGCGAAGAAGGCCGCGAAGAAGCCCGCGAAGAAGGCGAAGAAGAAGGCTGCGAAGAAGCCGGCGGCTGCTGCTGCGAGCTGAACCGGATGGCGTCCTTTTGGACGTTCCGGTCGACACACAGTGACATTGCAAGACGCAATCGCGTCTTGAACATCCGAACTTCAAGTCGCTTTTGGCGTCCTGAACGATCAAGTTTTCACATGTCACTGCGTGACGCAGGCAAGAGCGGGCGACGGACGATAAGTCTTCGCCCGCTTTTGTTTTTGTCTCTTGTTCCTCTGCAAGACCCATGATCCAAAGACATGTTGAGACCATTGCTGCCGCGCTCGCGCGATCCACGCTGATCAGCCCGCGAGACGACATGATTGTGGCTGCGCGCTGTGCCTGTTTTCGATGAGCCAACGTCCACGACGACGTCGTTGTCGTCGCCACCCAGCATGTCCACGGCTCCGAGACCTTGGGCTTATCCCCGATCTCGCTGAACTTCGACCGCGGAGCGGTCTCGTTCAGCTCCGTCGGGGATGCTCTTCTGGGAGGTCTGATGCAGACCTCCCCCCGCGCCGGCGGAGCCGGACGCGGGGCCCCCCACCAACTCCGCGTTCCGCGGGCGCGCTTCACGCGCATCATCCCGCGTCTTTCCCAGCTCGGAACGCGGTCGAACATCAAGGGGATGCGGGATTAGACCGGTTGGCGCGGCTCGGCGCTGCCGGCGTCTTCCACAGCAGCGCAGACGCGATCGCGACCGGCGGCCTTGGCCGCGTAGAGAGCCTTGTCGGCGGCAGCGAGGACGCCGTCGGCTGTGTCGCCATGGCGCGGCCAGCTTGCGACACCGATCGAGATGGTCACGCGCGACTTGGGCAAGCCAGCGAAGCTCTGTTCGCCGACCGACAGCCTGACCTTGTCGGCGGCGGTGGTGGCGTGGGGCAGCTCGGTGTCGAGCAGCAAGACGACGAATTCTTCGCCGCCGACGCGAGCGACGATGTCCGACGCGCGCAGGGTCCGGGCGACAGCGCGGGCGATGCCCTTGAGAACGACATCGCCGACGGCGTGCCCGTGGGCGTCGTTCAGGGCCTTGAAGTGATCGACGTCAATCATCATCAGGGAAAAGGGTCGACGGCTGCGTTTTTGCCGCGTGACCTCTTGATCGAGGGCCTGCTCCAGCGCACGCCGGTTGAAGAGGCCCGTCAGCGAGTCGGTGAGCGCGAGTTGCTGCAGGCGCGTGTTCATCGACGAGAGCTCGGTGTTGGCGCCCGCGAGCTCGGCCGTGCGACGAGCGACTTCGGCTTCGAGCTCCTCTTTTTGTGCACCGAGGCGGGCTGATGCATCCCGCAAGGCCGTCGCCAGCTGTTGCAGCTCCCGGGCTCCGCCAAACAGCCGGGAGACTTGGAGCGTGCCGCGACCGAGGGCCTCGGCCATCTCCGCCAGTCGATGAAGGGGGCCGAGCACTTCGCGCGACAGCACCATGAGCAGCACCAACAAGCCCACCAGCGAGAGCACGAGGTTGGTGGCGGCGAGGCGGCGGGCGCGCTCCACGAGTTGGGCGTTCAACGCCGTTTCATCCAGAACCGAAACGAGAACGTAGCGCCGGCCGTCGACGAAGAGCGGGGTCGCGAGGCGGCGGGGCCAAGCGGGCGGCGGCGGATCGGCCACGGCCCCGCCGGTCTCGAGCAACGCCGCCTGCAAAAAGGCATCGAGGCGCGGACTCTGGGCGTGGGCGACGTCGAAGCCGTCTTTGTCGAGGACAAAGAGCGCCCTGAGGCCAAAGGCTGTGCGCTCGCGTTCGACGGCGGCGACAAAATGCCGGATTCGCAGGGGTTCTCGCTGACCCACTTCGCCCATCTCGTCGACGATGGCGGTGGCGAAGGCGCTGGCCTGCTGTTCGGCGCGCTCAGCTTCGGCGCGCCGCTCCTCCCAGTCTTCGGCGCGCACCGACAAGAGCAGGGCCGCGAGCACGGTCGCCCCGAGCACCAAAGTCGTGATGAGGATGAGCCGCCCGCGAACGCCCATGGCGCCCTGCCTAGCAGTCCCGCGGAATGTTCGTGAGCGCGCAATGTTGGTTGGACATCTCGCGCCTCTCGAACCCACCCGCGCGGTCCAGCGCACCGCGCGAAAAAAGCATAGAAGACCACCATGGCCCGCATTCTCGTCGTCGACGACGAAGCCGCTCACCGCGACAGCCTCCGGCGCATCTTTCAGCGCGCCGGTCACGAGGTCGCGCTCGCCAGAGACGGCGCCGAAGCCCAGGCCTTGCTGCAGACCCACGCTGTCGACGTCGTCTTGACGGATCTGATCATGCCCAACGCCGATGGGCTCAGCGTGCTCGAGGCGGTGAAAGCCCGCGGCAACGACGCCGACGTCGTCTTGATGACCGCCTACGGCAACGTCGAAAACGCCGTCCAAGCCATGCGCCAGGGAGCGGCCGATTTCCTCTCGAAGCCGGCGCGGCGGGGGGAGTTGCTGGCCTGCCTCGATCGCGTCCTCGAACGACGGCGGCTCATGAGCGAAAACCGCGCGCTCAAGGCGGAGCTCACCAGCGTGCTCGGCGGCGCGGGTGGCGGCACCCAGGGCCTGGATCGCATCGTGGGAACGTCGCCGGCGATCCACGCCGTCAAGACCACCTTGGCGCAGGTGGCCGGCACGCGGGCGCCGGTTCTCTTGGTGGGCGAGCCGGGAACGGGCAAAGAGCTCTGTGCGCGCGCGCTGCACGAGCTGTCTCCGCGAGCGGCGGCGCCTTTCGTCGTCGTCCATGGTGCCGCGCTGGCAGACGCCGATCTCCTTCACCGGCTGGAACGCGCGCGGGGCGGAACCCTCTTTCTCGATGAGGTCTCTCAGCTCAGCCCGGCGTCCCAGGTGACCCTCCTGCGGCTGTTGCAAGACGGCGTCGTCGATGGCGGCGACGGCCCCGTGCCCATCGATGTGCGGGTGGTGGCCGCGACCTGGAGCGAGCTTTCCCAGCGCGTCGCAGAAGGCCGCTTTCGCGAAGATCTGTCGTGGAGCCTCGACGTCGCGAGCGTTCGCCTGCCCCCGCTGCGGGAACGCGAAGGCGACGTTGCGCTGCTGGCGGCGGCCTTCCTCACGCTGCATGCGGCCCGACACGATCGCCACATGCCCGAAGGTGCGCAGGGATTCGAGCCCAGGGCCCTGCAGGCGTTGTCGTCGTGGACCTACCCCAGCAACGTGCGCGAGCTGAGCCACGCCGTCGAGCGCGCCGTGCTCTTGTGTCCCGACGGCCATGCGCTGCGCTTCGACGATCTCCCGCCCGCCATCCGCGCCGCCGAAAACGACGAAACCGCTCGCTTTCTCACCTTCCGCATCGGCCAGATGAGCCTTCCCCAGATGGAGCGCGCCGCCATCGACGCCACCATGATCTTTGTCGCCGGCGACAAGGTGCAGGCTGCCAAGCTTCTGGGCCTCTCGCTGCGCACCCTCTACCGCCGGTTGGGAGAAAAACCGGGGATCGACGACAGCGGCGACGTCGACGACGACGCCTGAGGCTGCGCGGTGCTTGTGGGAGAAAAAAACAACGGCTACAGCGGTCTTGGCCCCCCGGCCTGAGGGCAGAGAATTCATGTCCGTTGATCAAGCTGAATGCAGCGGATTCGAGACGCACCGGCGTCTTGGAAATCAAGGCTTCAAGACGCGCCAGCGTCTGGAACAGCAAAGCTGTCAGGCAGGCCAACAGCTCAGTCCGTCCGCACTGCTCCCGGGATCTGCCCGCTCCCGCGTCATCAACCACCGACCCGAAGCGACCCATCGCTCAGAAGCCATCGGCCCGGGCTTCACATGAAGCTCGTCGACATTCTGGAACCGGTGCGGGTGATTCATCGTCTGGAGAGCACGACCAGAGACGCAGTGCTCCGCGAGCTCGTGCACAACGGCTTCGTGCAGCGCGGCAACAACACCGAGCTCGGCATTGCCGACGAAGACCGCATCGTCAGCGTCCTCCTCGAGCGCGAGCGGATGTTCTCGACGGGGATCAAAGACGGCCTCGCCATTCCCCACGGCAAGCTCGGGCGCATCGACACCGTGCTCGCAGCCCTGGGAGTGTCGGAGCAGGGCGTGGATTTCGGCGCCCCCGACGGCAAGAAGAGCCAGATCTTCGTCGCCTTGCTGGCTCCCGAAAGCGGTGCTGGACTGCACCTCAAAGCGCTGGCACGCATCAGCCGCATCTTTTCTGACACCACCGTTCTCCCCCGCGTCCTGGCGGCTCCGTCGGCCGAGGCCATCTTCGCGCTGCTCGCCGCCGAAGACGCCCGCTACGGATGAAGTCCGTCAAAGTTGCCGAGATCGTCGAAAGCGCAGCCTCGGAGCTGCAGCTGGACGTCTTGGCAGGCCGCGCAGGTTTCTCCCGCACCGTCAACGTCACCCGCATCCAAAAGCCCGGCCTGGCCCTCACCGGCTACGTCGACTTCGTGCAGGAACACCGGGTCCAAATTCTGGGCTCCACCGAGCTCACCTACCTCGAGCGCCTCAGCGACAGCGCCAAACAGGCGGCCTGCGACGGCTTCTGCGCCGTCCATGTCGCGATGATCATCTGCACCAAGGGGATGTCGGTGGCCCCGGCCCTCATCAACGCCTGTGAGCGCACCGGCACACCGCTGCTGTCGACGCCGCAGACGACGGACGTCTTCATCTCCCGGGTCGAGGGCTGGCTCGAGGATCGATTGGCGCCGCAGACCACCATGCACGGCGTGTTGGTCGAGGTGTATGGGCTCGGCGTCTTGATGCTGGGCAAGAGCGGCATCGGCAAGAGCGAGCTCGCCCTCGACCTCGTGCAACGTGGACACCCGCTGGTGGCCGACGACGTCGTCACGATTCGCCGACGCGGCGTCGAGACTCTCTACGGTCAAGGCTCGGGGCTCACCAAGCACCTCCTCGAGATCCGCGGTCTGGGCATCTTGAACGTGAAGGATCTCTTCGGCGTCAGCGCCGTGCGTGAGAAAAAACGCATCGACTTGATCTCCGAGCTGGTCGAATGGCGCGCCGATGAGGAGTACGATCGCCTGGGCGTCGACGAGCGCTTTTTTACCATCCTCGACGTCGAAGTCCCCCTGATCACCATCCCCGTTCGGCCGGGCCGCAACATGGGCGTGATCGTCGAAGCCGCCGCTCGCAACCAGCTGCTCAAAAGCATGGGTCGGCACTCCGCCCTCGATTTGCAGGAGCGCCTCGCCCGCGAGCTGGCCCGGGGACACGTGAAGAGCGACGTCGAGTAGCGGGACAGGAGTGGCCCCCGGCCTGAGGCTTCGGGGGACCTCTCGCACACGCGAAGCGGGCAGCCTCAGAAAAGCCAGCCTGCGCGACGGATCCAAGACATGACTTCTCGGGCCTCCTCGGCACAGGATGAGCCCATGACCCGCCTCCTCGTCGTCGCTGTCGTCTCCTTTCTCGCTCTGGCCGCGGCTGCGGCCGAAAAAAAGAGCGCCGATCCCGCCCCCGTCGTCGACGACACCTTGCCCACCACAACCGAGAGCGCGACGGCAACCACCGACGCCGACAGCACGGCCACCGACGTCGCCACCACCGCCGACGACAGCCCGATCCTGCCGAGCACGGTGCCCGCCACCGCCAGCGACGCCCCGGCCACTGCCGTCGATGATCCTGCCGCCGCCGACGAGAGACCAGCCCACGCCGTCGACGTCGCCAGCTCTGCCATCGACGACGCGAGCGAACCCGCCCCCCCCGTGTTGGTCAAGAGGCCGACGGCTGCCAAGCCCAGCGGTGTCTCCTTCAGCGGCATCCCGGCGGTGAACTACACCTCGGACAACGGGCTCGGCCTCGGCGTCATCGCCGCCGCCTACTTCAACGACGGCGTGACCCTGCCCTACCGCACCGCCGTGACGCTGCAGATCTTCGCCACCACCAACCTGGTGCAAGACCACAACGTCCTCGTCGACACCTTGCATCTCTTCGATCTGCCGCTGCGCCTCACGGCTCGGGTCGGCTACCTGAGCTCGCTCACCCAGAATTACTGCGGCGTCGGCGGCGTCGTCAGCTGCGACGTAAAAGTGGCCGAGCAGGAGGCCGACGCCCGCGGCCTCGACGACGTCGCCCGCGAGGAGTTCGTGCGGCACTTCTACCAGCGCCGTTTTCTGAACCCCTACGGTCTGGTGAACCTGCGCTACGCCCTCGTCGAGAAGAGCGCCGACAGCCCGCGCGTCGAGGTCACCGGCGGCTACCGCGGCTTCTACTTCATCCCCGGCAACGCCTTCGGCGACGACGACGGCGACGGCGCTCCCGATCTCACGCCCTACCCCGGGTCGCTTTTCGCCAAGGACCACCCCGACGGCGAGCCGGGCTTCGACTCGGTGCTCAACCTCGGCCTGATGACCGACTCGCGCGACAACGAGCCAGCGCCCACCGAAGGCTGGTGGATCGAAGGCTCGGTGCGAGCAGCGACCCCCGCGTGGGCGTCGACGTGGACCTGGGCGGGTTTCAACGCCACCGTGCGCGGTTACCGCTACGTCCCCCTGTTCCCCGAGCTGGGTCGGCGCCTGGTGATGGCCAATCGCCTCACCTTCGACGGCGTCGTCGGCGACATCCCCATCCAGGAGCTCGCCCGGCTGGGTGGAAGTCAGGACGTGTACGCCTTTGGCGGCTCAGACACGGGTCGCGGGATCCGCGTGCAGCGCTATCTCGGGAAATTGAAGATCTTGGATCAGGCCGAGCTTCGCTATCGATTTTATGAAGTCGACTTCCTCGAACAGAACTTCGCCTTCACCCTGGCCGCCTTTATCGACGCCGCCATCATCGGCGACGAGCTCGCCAATCCCAAGAACCTCGGAACCGTGGGCGGCGGCGGTGGCGCCCTGCGCGTTGCCTGGAATGACAACTTCATTATCCGTTTGGACATCGCCGCCTCGCCGGTAGAAAATTATGCAACCCAGGTCTACCTGACCATCAACCAGCCCTTCTGATCCCCGATCTCGCTGAACTTCGACCGCGGAGCGGTCTCGTTCATCGCCGTCGGGGATGCTCTTCTGGGAGGTCTGGTGCAGACCTCCCCCCGCGCCGGCGGAGCCGGACGCGGGGCCCCCCACCAACTCCGCGTTCCGCGGGCGCGCTTCACGCGCATCATCCCGCGTCTTTCCATCTCGGAACGCGGTCGAACATCAAGCGGACGCGGGATGACATCACCCCCGGGGGGTGCACGCCACTCATTCCAAGATGAGTGATTTCGTGGCTTCAGCGCGAGCGAAGCGCAGCGGAAAAAGTGCCGCCCGCGAGGGCACAGAATATTCCGGAGCCGGGATGCAGTCGGCGCAGCCGACAAGATCACCCGGACCCGGGATCAGCCGGCGCGGCGGTGCCGGCGACGCAAGCGCGTCAGCACCAACAGCCCCAACCCGGCCCCAACGCCGTCGCTGCTGGTCTGCGTGCAGCCACAGCCCCCAGCGGGTGCCACCGCGCTCGCTCCCTCGCCGGTGGATTCTTCGCAGACCACCGTGATGTGGTAGTTGCCGGCGGCGGCGTCGTCGGGGACCACCGCCACGCCCACGGGCTCGCCGTCGCCGGTGAAGTCGACGTCGTCGGCGCCGTTGCCGAGCACGTCGGTGTCCAGGGGACCACGGGTCGCAACCAGCGACACGCTGCCGGCGGCGTCGCCGCTCACGCTCACGGTCACCGTGCGCCCGCTCGGGGCATCGACGCTGAACCAGTCGGCGTCGGAGGCGACGAGATCGAGGGACTCCCCACAACCCAAGGTCGTGGCCGCTCCCAGGGTGTCGTCGTCGTCGTCGTCTATGGCGGTGGCGCCGACGTCGAGCTCGATGGTGCGTCCTGCGCTCTCGGTGACGTTGCCGACGACGTCAGTGGCCCGAACGTAGAACGAACGCGAGCCTTCTCCGACCTCGAGCCTCCAAGTGTACGTCGAGCCGTCGACGACACAGGTGACGCCTTGGGTGTCCAGCGGACAGGCAAAGACCTGGTCCCCTTGGCTCCACACCAACTCCGCGCGGGCAATGCCGGAGTCGTCGGCGATGGCGGCGACGACCTCCATCGTGTCGTTGGCGGGCAACACCGAACCATCCGCCGGCGTGGCGACAAAGACCGTGGGAGCGCCGCCGTCGGTGGGAGGACCGCTGCCGTCTTCGGAGAGCCACACCGCGCGCGTGTCGGTGGTGGCTTCGTTGCCGACGACATCGACGACGTGAACGCGGAAGGTGCGTGCGCCGGCGCCGACGTTGATGTTCCAGGTGTAGCGGTCGCCTTGGCGCGAGCACTCGTAGTTGCCGGTCTGCTCGAAGCTGGCCGGGCAGAACATGAGGCTGGCCGTGAAGTCCCACTCGAGCTCCACCGTCGGCAGTCCGACGTCGTCGTGGGCTTCGGCCACCACCGTCATGGGACCGTTGGCTTCGAGGATGTCGCCGTCGGCGGGGCTGGTGATGGAGACGGTTGGGATCTCGAGATCGTCGGTCGGCGGCGGAGCGACGCTGCCGTCGGAAGCGCCGAGCACTTGCAGCATCATCTGCACGCTGTTCTGGCTGGCGTCGCCGCATTGGCACTGGCGCGGCTCGAATTCGCCACAGGGGGAGTAGGTGTCGAGGAAGCTCTTGTCGCCGCAGCCGCTCAGGTAGGTCATCGGATCCTCGCAGAGGAACTCGTGATCGAGCCCGAAGGCGTGGGCGACCTCTTGGGCCACGGTCTCGCAGATGCCCTGGGTGTCACCGCCGTAGACGTCGGCGAAGGTGTAGACGACGGCGGTGTCGATGAGGCCGCACGAGAAGGGAGCGACGCCGCCGACGCCTTGGGGCATGCCCGCTTGATCGGGGGTGCCGCCCACTAGCGATTCGACGTAGGCGCCGCTGGTCGGCTCGACGTCGGTGACGCGGACATTGAAAGGCGCGAACTGTTCGGTGACGCAGTCGAGCACGCGGGTCCATTGGCTGTCGCTGCCCGAGAAGCCGCCGATCTCACCGCTGCCCGGGCACACCACCGAGGAGAGATTGCGCGAGCTGTCGTCGTCGCCGCATTGGTAGTTGCCGCCATGGCGGTTCAAGTAGATGGGCAGCGCCGCTCCACCGGGAGCAAAGAGCATCCCCGGGCGATCGGCTGGCTGCGCGCGGGGCGCGACTTGGATCACGCTGGGCAAAGGGCGCCCCAGGCGCTGGGCGGCACTCGCGGCCTCCGCTGGTGAGAAGGCGGCGGCGGGCACGGCGACGAAGCTGAGGATCAAGGCGATCGAACGCGGACGGATCATGAGGGCCTCCCGGCGAGCAAGTGATCGCCGGAACTCACGAGACATGCCATCCGCCTTTCGGCGTCGGCGCACGCTGACGCCATCGACGCCGCCCAACAGGTGTGCACTTTGACGACACTGGTGGTGGCTGCGTGTACTGCGACCCGCACCCACCTGACCATCCGCTCAGCTTGCGGGAGTGACATCCGCCACAGCGAACACACAAGCGTCGGCGTCGCCGACAGGCTGCACGACGTCGTCGACGACGTCGAAGTAGCTGGTCTCAAACTCGGGTGCGGCGGCCCAGCACTGCTCCACCGTCAAGACGCTGCCGATGGCGATGTCGCCGTCGTCGACGACGCCGAGGGCGCGACCGCCTTGCTCGACGTTCCACCGGGCAGAGAGGCGGATGTGCTCGAGGCGGCGGGTGGGAAGCAAACCTTGGGAGATCAAGTCGGCGAAGACGTCGAACAAGAAGGTGCCGCTGCCGTCGGCCTCGCGTTCGAAGTCGTAGGCGGCGTCGCGCTCCTCATCGCCGACGGAGGCGCCGACAACGTCGACGTGGATGTCGGTGCGCTCCTGCTGGTTGTCGAAGGCGAAGTCCAGCGTGCGCGCGAAGGGAGAAGAGCCATCAAAGCGACTCACCCTGTCGGCCTCGAAGCGCATGGTGCCCTGACCCCGGCGGGCCCCGTCCTCGATCGACGAGGGCTGAAAGGAGCCCGAGAAGACGTTCAGAAAGCCCGGCTCGAGAGAGTCGCAGTTGAGCTCGCGGTTGCGCTCGCCGAGCTCGACCTGTCCCTGGGCCATGAAGAGGCAGAAGGTGAAGGTGACGTCGTCGTCGGCGCGCACCATCTCGAAGCGGAAGGTCTGGTCCTTCTGAGCATCGTAGATCGGACCCCAGATGCGGCGGCCGCGCTCGCGAATGGTGGGCGTCAAGGCAGCGACGGCGTCGATGGCGTCGAGGAGGCCGAAGGTCAGGGTGTTGAAGCCCGTCGCTATCTTCTGCGCCTCGCAACGCAGATCGCCCTCGGCGCAGACGACGATGAGGCCCTGCACCAGGCTGTTGCCCCCTTCGTCGATGTCGCCGCTCCCCGGCGGCGTCACCGCCACGGCCTCTTTCGGCGGCACCGCGGCGCGAAACAAAAGGTCTTCTTCGGAGAGGTCGCCGCAGCCGACGAGCCCACCGAGCCAAGCACCCAAGGCCGCAACGACGACGACGCGAAGCATGAGTGATGGACCCCACAGCAGTTCGAAGCAGAAAGGAGCTTGCCCCACGATCAGAGATCCAGCCAAACGGAGGCGAAGCCCTCGAGCACCGCCATGTGACGCAGCTCGTCGACGTTGTAGGCGAGGTATTGGGCCCGCGCCGAGACCTCGAGGTGGGCAAAGTCCCAAGGCGACCAGGCGACGAAGGCCGCGATCCCCGGCGTGAAGGTCAGATAGCTCTGCTGCGTGAGCCCCTGGGGCCGCGTGGCGCCGTTGAATTCGTGCACGAAGAACAAGCCGGCCATGCGCGGTCCGGCGCCGACGACGACGTCGCTGCCCAGGAGCTCTCGCAGGGGCTGTTCCCACAAGACGGCGACCCCGCCTTGTACCTCGCTGGCCTGCACGGAGAAGTCCACCGATCCCAAGGCGCCGCCGTCGACGGTGCGCACGGCCTGCACCGAGCCGAAGCCCAGGTCGACGTCGAGGGTGAGCTGACTGCGCAAGAGGTGGTGGGCGCGCGCATCGAGCACGAAGAGCGGCATGGTGGGAAAGAGGCCGCCGTCGTCGACGGGACCCAGGACCTGCTGCAGCCCTACGCCTCCGGCGAGGGAGAAGCCGATCTCTCGATCCAAGCTGGCCGATACCGAGATGGGCGTGCCCTTGGCGTAGTCGTTGTTGAAAGCGACCCGCTCCATGGTGGCGTCGTCGATGACGATGGTGCCCTTCTGCAGGCCTTGCACCCGCGTGATCAGCAGGTGGGAGTCCAGGCGCTTTTTCACGGCGTATTGGCCCTTGGGCAGGGCGATGCGGCTGGCCCCGCCCTTTTGCTTTTCCACTTCGGCGACAAAGAGCTGGCGCTCGAGATCGACGACGAAGTAGCGGCCCTCGAGCACCTCGGGGAATTCCACGGTGACGAAGGCGTCGCCCGGATTGGTGAGGACGACGTCGCCGGCGCCCTTGAGCTCGAAGGCGTAGGTGGGGTGTTGGGCGCCGGCGCGGGTCGCCGAGGTCGCTGCCACCGTACGGCCGTAGGCGTAGGCATAGGCCTCGTCGAGGGTGACGCGTCCATCGCGGGAGCGATCGGCGTCGCCGCGCAAGCCGCTCGCCAGATAGTGGGTGAAGAAGCTGCCCTGGATGTCGTCGCTTTCTTGGGAGACCTCGTCGGAGGAGGAGCTGGCGATGATGACCTGGCCTTTGGCGCTGAGGTCCTCGTCGACCCGCACCACGAAGGGTGCAGCCAGGGTCGCGCCTTTGCCCTGCGTGATGGCCCCCGCGCCGCAGGAATCAAGGAAGCCCAGGCGCACGTCGGCGCTGGAGGTCTCGAGGCGCCGGCGCAGCTCGCTCATCTCCAGGGTGGTCTGGCCCAGCCGCAGGCGACCGTCTTGGGCGTGGCCGGAGTAGTAGGCGACGACGACGACGTCATCGCCGCGGGCTTTGGCCTGCTGCACGCGCTGTTCGAGCTCGTCAAAGAGGTCGAGCACCACGCTGGCGTCGCCGTCGACGACGGAGAGAATGTCCGCCCGCTCGAAGCCGCCGACGTCGACCAGCACGTCTGCGAGTCGGGTGGCGTCGCGGCCGGCGTAGCGCAGACGGGGAAGCTCCTTGCCGCCGTCGTGGGCCGCAATCAGCAGAGCAAAGCGCTGCACATGGGCCGTCGCCGCCAGCACCTCGCCCGGCGCCAGCAGCAGCGCCCCGATGGTGAACAGGAGCGGCAAGGCTCGCGTCACCGGATCTTGACGATGTGGACCGACGATTGGGGAAAAGCAGCGCCCAGCGGCAGCTGATCGGTGCGGGCCAGATCGGCGCGTCCGGCTTTGACGTCGTCACCGAGGTGCCGGGCTGCGGAGTCCACCGCCTGCAAGAGCGTGTCGACGTCGTCGCCGTAGACGACGAAGAAGCGCTCGGGCCCGGTGGTCTCGTCGAGCACCAACGAAGCCGGCAGCACCCGCGGCGAGCCAGCGCCCTTCGACAGCCCGCCCTGCACCGATTCGCTCGCATAGACCGTCACGCTGCCCGCGCCGTCGACGCCGACGACGACCAGGGCCTTCTTGTCGACGTCTTTGACCGCCAGCTGGATCTGGTCGCCGGCTTTGAGCTCCTCCCCAGCGTGGCCGAGACGCGCTGCGCTCTCTTCCTTCACAAAGAAGGAGACCCGTGGTCCTTCGACACCGCCTTTGGTGCGGTTGCTCTCGTCCGGGGTCGCGACGACGACGACGACCACGACGGCTGCTGCGGCGGCTGCGGCTCCCAAGCCCGCATGCCAATGAGAGAGCAGGCCCGCCCACCACGAGGGGGCCTTGGCCGGCCGCTGAAAGAAAGGAAGCGGGGGCTGCTCGATCAAGAAGGCGCGATCGGCGGCGACGACGTCGTCGTGCAGGGCCTTGAGCGCAGGATCGGCCGCGAGGGCGCGATCGATGACCGCACGCCGCTCGGGCGGCAGCTCGCCACAAATGAAGCGCTCGAGCTCGAAGCGAGAGATGGAGGGGGCAAGACCCACGTCGTCGCCGTCAGGCACCTCCGGCAAGAAAATCGTTGGAGCAGCGGTCACGAGGCACTCCTCAGATGGGGGCGGGGGCAAAGACGACGCCCGGCACGTGGGCCTCGATCTCGGCGCGGCAGATGGTGATGAACTCGCGCAGGCGTTTGCGCAGCGTGGGGGCGCTCATGCCCACCAGCACGCAGATGTCGGCCTGCTTCATGTCGTCGACGAAGGCATAGGTGGCGAGCTCGGCCAGCGAGCCGTCGGTGGTCGCGACTTTGGCCAGACACAAGCGCAGCAACTCGCGGTTCTCGAGCAACGAGAAGCCGGCGCCGCCGCCACCTGCCACAGACGCAGCGACGCCGACGTCGACCTCTTGCTTGTATTTCTCGTGCCAGGGGGCTCGCTTGGCGCGCAGCACGTTGAGGCAGTGGTTCGTGGCGATGCGCGTCATCCAGGTCAGCGGACTCGCTTCGTTGCGAAAGCCGGCGAGGTTCTTGTGCACCTTGATGAAGACTTCATGCAGCGCGTCCTGCGCCTCCTCTTTGTTCCTCAGCAAGTAGAAACAGCGGGCGTACACGCGACCTCCGTGGGTGCGGTAGAGCCCGGTCAGGAGCTCTTGGTCTTTCATCTGTGAGATGGACACTGCTGGGGTCTCCCACAGAAAGCGCGAGCCCCGACAGCGCCGCCAGACGCCGAACCACGCCGAAAAAGACGCCTCGGACCGATGGATCTTGGCCGCTTCGGGCAGTCACAGAGGGCGTAGCGTCAGCTGCCCCAGCTCACCCGGAGGCGTTGCCCGGCCACGCGCGCGCGCGGTTGCTGCGGCTTGTCGCCAGCGACGACGACGACGACGCGCTGGATCTGCGGCTGGGGGTGCCCAAAGCGGAGTTGCACGATGCCGCCCTCATCGATGTTCATGGTCGCGGCCGGCAGACGCGCCCCCTCGAGGTCGATGACGACTCGGCTCGGCGAGGACAGAGCAAACACGCCCTTCACCTTGCCAGCCAGCGGCAGATCGACCTCGAGGTGCCCGGGCCGCGCCCTGGGGGAGCTGGCGGTCGTCTTGCCGATGGCCTGGTTGTTTGCGGCAACGCTCGGACCCGAGCTCGTCGCTGCCGGTGCCCGCCCGGCGCCCGTCGACGCTGCCTTGGGCTGGTTCGGCGCGCTCTTGTGCGCTGTCGCCGCGGGCGGTGCCTGGTCCGTTGCGATGGTCTGAATCAAAGCCAGGCGCGGAGCTTCGGCGCGCGGCAGCCCGACTTCAGCGACGTCGACCGAAGGCGGGACCAAGGGCTGAAGCGTCGGCAACGAAGGCTCTGGCTGGGCGCCAGGTGCGCTCGTGACCGGCGCCGGCAAGGAGCTCAGCGTCGTCGTCGTCGTCTGCCCGCGCTCGTGCAGCAGCATCCCCACCACAGCGCCCGCGCAACTGCCGGCCAGGATGAAGGTCGCTGCGGTGCGCAGGCGGTGCTGGGTGCGGGGCGCGGGCCGTCGCTCGTCGACCAAAGGCAAGTGCCTGATGGACAGGGCGCCCTCGTCGACCGCGGGGGGCAGGCTCCCGAGCAGGAACTCGTCCCGCTGCGGGCCCGCGTCCAAGGAGGGCGTCTCGCGAGAGTCCTCAGGTGGCAGGGAGGCGCTCTCCACAATCGAAGGATCCTCGATGATGCTCTTGATCAGCGAGAAGGGTGCGTCGTCGTCGAAGGGCTCGTGGAATTCTCTGCCCTCAGGCCGGGCGGCCAATTCATCGCCGCCAGGCGATGAACCTGTAGACAATTGACCGACACGCGAAGCGCTGTCGGTGAATTCGTCGTCCTTGTCGCGCGGGCGGAAGGTCCAGCCCACGAAGAGGTCGACGTCGGCGTCGTCCCCTTCGAGCCGGCGCTCGCGCGGCGCCGGCCCCAGGGTCACGGCGCGCGGGCTTGGGGGCTGATCGGGGGGCAGAGAGATCGCCAGCGGTGGGCGCGAGAAGGGAGCGAGCGACAGCGTCGGCACGTCAGCTCCGGCGGCTTCCTGCCGGATCCGGCGTGAGCGAAACAGGCCCCGGGCTTTCTGCAGAATCGACTCGGTGAGGGGTGGCAGGGTCACGCGCGGTTCGGGCAGCCCCTGGCCGGCCGGCCCACCGCCAGCGGACCGGCTCTCGGCGGGAGCGACGTCGACGATGGTGTCCCGCGCTTCTTCGACAGGACGAGCGCGCCGGCGCAGCGCCGAACGCGCGCGGGCATCCAGCGAGAGGAAGCGCAGACCGATGCCCGGCACCTTGCCGTCAACGCGCACAGGCCCACGCACCCACACGACCTCGGCGGCGCGAACGTGCACCTCGGCTTCGTCGACGTCGAAGCGCAAAGAGACGGTCTCGCCGGCGCAAAAGGGCTGGGTCGTCTGCAGGAACATCCCGGTCTCAGAGACGTCTTGTCCCCACACGCGCAGCGGCCGATCGCTGGCGTGCGGAACGACGTCGACCTGTCCCTGAAAGGAAGCGCGCTCGGTCAGGCGGGCGTTGTGCATCCGGTCTCCTCCAACGGTCACCAGTGGGTGCCCGCCGGAGCCACAATGAGTCCGGTCCCATCCTTCTCCAACTTTTCGACCTCTTGATCTGGCGCCCAACGGCCAAGCCGGCTGGCTGTGGACGCCGCCTGCTCATCGACGCGTATCAGAAACGCGCACCCTTCGGCGTCGACGGTCGTGAACGGCCCGCGGCCTCAGCTGGTTTTGGGCTCTGCGGCCTTGTTGCGCTCGGCCTTGATGGCATCGAGCTCGCGACGCAGCTCGGCATTTTCGCGCTTGATGCGCTCGAGATCGCTCTCTTCCGTCGTCTCCTCGTCGTCTTTCACGCCGAGGCGCCGGCGCACGCGTTGACTGGCCACCCGCGCCAGCTCCAGGCCCACGCCGGTGACCACAGCCTTGGCCAGCGCCTTGGATACCTCGACGATCACGCTCACCAGGGGTGGGCCACCCAGGGGACCTCGAGGACGGCACAGCTGAAGCAGCGAAAAGACTTCGCCTTGGTCGCCGGAGTGATTCCTCATCCATCACCCAATTGTTCGAGGAGCTTCTTGAAGTACTGCGCCTGCGCGATGTCTTCGATCTGGTCCTCTTCCTTCATCGCCAGCTCGCGCTTGACCGCTTTTTGCCATTTCTCTTTGTGCTTCTCGAGCGCCTTGTAGTCCTGGGTGGCCTTGATGAGCTGCTGCATGGCTTCGTCGGCGACGCGTTCGGCTTCGACGACCCGCTCCTGCTGGCGGTCGATCTCCACCTGATAGGCCGCCTCCTGCTGCTTCATCTTTTCAATGTGGCGATCGTTCTGCTGGATCTGATTAATCGTGTATTCACCCTTGCGAGTGCGCTCGGCGTAGTCGGCCTTTTTCTCTTGTCTTTTCTGAATCATTTCTTTCAAATGAATCTTCATATCATCGAGCTTCTTTTGCTCGGCAACGACCAGTTTCTTCTTGGCCGCGTAGACCTCTTCGGCGGCCTCTTTGGCTTTGTCGCGCATCTCGAACAGGACCTGCAGCCGATACGCCGGACCCTTGGCCATGGTGTCCCTTCCTCGTCGTTGCAGTGTAGCGAAGCCGAGGACCAGAGAGCCGATCCGCATCCTACACCGTAGCGAGGCGGTGCCCGACGAAGTCGGCGGCGAGGAGGCCGGATGGAGCGACGAGCCGTACGTCCTGTACGGCGCAGGCGGTTCGGTTCTCTACGCGCCGTCGTGGCCGTGCTCGTCCAGGAACTTCGAGAGGGCGCTGCGGGCGTCGCCGGAGAGCTCGCGGAACTCCAATCCCATGCCGAGGCCGTCTTTGATCGCAGGGGTATTCACGATCTCGGCCTGGGCTTCGATCAACGAGTCATTGCCGGGCAGCGAGAAGCGCAGACGCACGACGGTGCCGAGGGCGTGGGGAATGGTCTGCTCGAAGTAGATGCCGCCGATGGAGACGTTGCCGGTGCGTCGAAAATAGAGCTCGTTGCCCTTCTCTTCTTCGACCCAAAGATCGAGGGGAGCACGCGCAGCCCGACGCCGGTCCCCGCCGCGGCGATCACTGTGGTTGCGGCGGTCGACGAGACTGGCAGCGGCGGCGAGTCTCTTTTGGCGACGTTCGGCCGCACGACGATCGGTGGTCATCGGTTTTGTGCCCTCAGGTGGAGAGGATGGTGCGGGCGTCCTGCACGGAGGTGAAGGGCTCGTTGCCAGCTGTCCAGGGGATCGACGCCAGGGCGCGGGTCTTTTGCGAGCTGCCAGCGACGCGGGCGACGTCGTCGGAGGGGACCTGCCCGATGGCCACCTGCAGGGTCTGCAAGGCGTGGTCGTCGCGGTGGTTCTTGTCCTTCAGGCGCTTTTGGATTTCGGGGAGGAGCACGTCGTCGCGCATGAAGAGGGGGTAGCCCGTGGCCCGGCCCGTCGTGGCCTGTTGGATGACGGCCACGGAGTCGTTGCAGACGCCGGTGACGCCGTAGCCCGACATGGCCAGGTTCAGCTGGCGGCCAACATCCTGGATGACGTCGCCGAGCGCCGCTGCCAGGGAAATAGCCTCGAGCGCCTTGGCTTGATCGAGGTGGGCGACCTCGACAGCGCCCGTCCACGTCGACTTGCGCATGAGATCGCAGGGGAAAAAGCCGGTGTTGGGCACGCCCTGGTACCACTTGATGTCACCGTCGAGCTTCTCGCCCTTGGTGCTCGGACCTGAGCGCACGCGAAAGACCACCTCGGAATGCACACCCGGCACCACGGCTTCATTCCCGGCGGCGTCCGTGATGCCGGTCTTGACCAGCACGGCCGCGGGGACGTCGAGGATGGAGCCGTCTGGTGCCTTGGTCTTGAGCGCACAGAAGTCGGCGACGCGATGGCCGATGGTGGCCTCGACCGTGTGACCGTCCTTCACCAGCTCGGCGACGAAGTTCTGCAGACGGGTGAAGCGGTGCCCGTTGTGCTCGACGGCGAACAGCTCGCCCTTGGCAGCGGTGGGATTGCTGGCCAGGCGATCGAAGATCTCGGCGAGGACGATGTTCTTTTTCGCCGCCCGGTCATCGAGCTTGTCGTTCTTGACGTCGCCCTGCCACAGGCCGGGTTGCAGCTGCTTCAGGTCGCCGGCCGGACGAGCAATGGCGATGGTGTCGAGGTTCTGGGTCTTCAACGTCTTGGGCAGCTGACGCACGCGGCCAGCGGCGGGCGGTGCGGCGCCCGCGGGCGGCTGGATCTTGTGGTGCGCGTGCATGGCGTCAAAGCCCGCGTGCATCTGCCCCGTCGTCAGTGCCAACAAGTCGACCACGCGTTCGGGGTTGGCCTTGGCGGCGGCGACCAGCGCCGGCGGCAGATCGACGCCGAGCTGCTGCTTCATCTGCGCGGCCAGGCCGTCGACGAGGGCCTGGCCCTGCGGACCGTTGCCCAGCTGCTTCAGCACGGCCGTGATGCTGACGGCGTCGGCGACGACGCCGGGGCGCAGCTCGAGAAGCGGGGCCTTGGGCGACGAGAGCAGCTGTGGCGACAGACGCGAAGCCAGGGTCGACAGCCCGTTGCCCAGGTTCGGCGGGATGACGACGCCGGTGGGCAGGGGCCCCAAGGTGGTGGCGGCGTTCAGGCCGGTGGGCGACGGAGCCGGCGCAGGCGCGGGCGCTGTGGCCGTGGCAACCGCCGTGGTGGCCGGGGTCGACAGCGGGGGGAGAGAGACCGGGGGCAAACCGTTCGTCGTCGTCATGTCCGCGACCATACACCGGGTCGCCCCGCGGCGTTCGCGGGCCAAGCGGCACCGTTTAAGTTGGAGCAACGCCCGATGGATGCGATGCTGCGAGCACGATGTCGGAGAAGATCCGCAAACTCAAAGAAGACGCGTCGCGTCTCATCGCCAAGGCCCGGCTTGACGAAGCGTGCGAGTGCTACGAGCGGATCGTCAAGATTGACGCGCGGGACCTCACGGCGCGGCAGAAGCTCGCCGAACTCTACGGACGCCTCGGCAAGAGAGAACAAGCGGTAGAGTGCTACCAAAGCGTCGCCGGCTCCTATGCCGCCGACGGCCTCCTGCTCAAGGCCATCGCCGTCTGCAAGATCATCCTGCAGCTCGACCCGGCCCACACCGAGACCCAGAACATTCTCGCCGACCTCTCGACGAGGCGTCGCGGCGTCGGGGCTCCCGCTGGCGAGAATGTCGTCGAGATGCCGATGGCGATGAGCTCAGCGCTCGGTGCCAGCGGCAAGAAAATCCCGAGCCAGGTGCGCGGCGTCGCCGCCGATCACATCCGCTCGGCCGACCACATCCGCGGCGTCCTCGGCGGCGCCGGCCCGCGCAAGAACATCCCCCCCGGACAGCCCGAGCCAGGCTCCCTCGACGAGCTCGACATCGCTGCCAACGGTCCCCCCCACGCGACGCTGGGGCAGAGCCACACCAGCCCCCAGGAAATTTCCGCCCTGCAGGCCGCGCGTCAGGCCGTGCTCGCCAGCCAGGCCAAGGCCGCCGTCGTCGTGACCCCGCGCCCGCCGCAGCTGCCGCTGCCCCAACCGCCGATCCCCGACGACCTGCCCTTCGACATTTCCTTCGACGACGCCGAACCCGTCGTCGTCGGCAACAGCCTGCCCGAGCCCCCCCGCACGGCGGGCGCGCCCATCCTCACCGCAGCCATTGCCAGCCCCGGCCTCGACGCCGGGGGACCCGAACCGCCGGAATACAATCTCGACGCCGCCGACGAATTCATCGCCGAGGTCAGCGACGAAATCGACGTGCTCGAGCTCACCGAGGTGTCGAATCAGGTCGACGTCGACGACATTCCGCCCATCCCGCTTTTCTCGGACTTGCCGCGCGCGGCCTTTGTTGCGCTCACCGAAAAGATGGAGCTGCGCGTGGCCTGCGTCGACGACGTCCTCATCCAGGAGGGCGAGGTCGGCACCTCGATGTTCATCATCATCCAGGGGCGCGTGAAGGTCATGCGCACCGACGATGGCAAGGAGACGGTGCTCGCCGAGCTCAACGACGGGACCTTCTTCGGCGAGATGGCGCTGCTCTCTGACGCTCCGCGCACCGCCAGCGTCGTCGCCACCGAAGAGACCATGCTCTTTGAGATCTCGCGCGACATGTTGGCCGCCATGGCCGTCGAGCATCCGATGGTCGTCGACGTGATGAAGAAGTTCCACAAGAACCGCCTCATCACCAACCTGCTCAAGACGAGCTCGATCTTCCAGCCGTTCTCGACGCCCGAGAAGAAGGCGCTCATCGAGAAGTTCAAGAGCCAGCAGGCCCCCGAAGGCACCTACCTAATCACGCGGGAGCGCCCCGGCGATGGGCTGTACGTGGTGCTCTCCGGCCGCTGCGAAGTGCTCGACAAGAACGCCGACGGTCGCGAGTTCATCATTGCCGAGCTCCGCGACGGCGACATCTTCGGTGAGATGTCGATGCTCTGGAACAAGGACACCTGCGCCAGCGTGCGAGCGCAAACGACGTGCGTGGTGCTGCGTCTCCCCCGCCAGAATTTCAGCGAAGTGATCATGACGCATCCGCAGATCCTCGAGACCCTCTCTGCGCTCTCCGACAAGAGGAGCAAGCAGAACCAGGAGCTGAAAGCCGCCGGCATCGCCTCCGACTACTTGGTTTGACGGCATGAGCGCGCTGGCGGTGACGACGCGCGATGGTTCGCGCCTCGACGTCGAAGCGCACGGGGGCGGCGAAGACGCCCTCATCTTGTGTCACGGGATCATCCAGAACCGCCGCGCCTTCGCCGTGCCTTCCTTCTCGGCCATCGACCTCCTGGTTACCCAGGGCTTCTGCGTCTACGCCCTCGACCTCCGCGGCCGCCACGGCGAGAGCGCCCACCACGACCTCGCCACCTACGTCGACGAAGATGCAGCCGCGGTCTTCGACGTCGTCGCGCCCCGCCATCGCTCGGTCTCGTGGATCGGCCATTCCATGGGCGGGATCATCGGTGTTGCTGCTCAGCGTCCGCTGCACGCGGTGGTGGCCCTGGCCTCGCCGCTCATGCCCGGAGACGCGCGCCTGCGCCGCCTCGCCGTCGACCACGGCGTGCACAAGCTCTCGCGCTTGCTTGCGAGCCGGGCCCGCGTGTTTCCCGGGCGCCAGTACGCCGGCGTCTTTCGCGCGTTGCGCGTCGCCATCGACGCCGGCCTTCCATGGCCCCTGCCCCTGTGGAAACCCGGCAGCTTCGACGACGACGACCTTGCCTTCACCCTGCACCACGCCTTCGCCTGCGACGGTCATCACGTGCTGGCGGATCTGTGCGAGCTCGCGATGGGCAACGGAGAGCGCGCGGGTCGGGTGCCGCTGGGCGATCGCTTGCGGGAGCTGACCACTCCCTTGTTGTGCGTCGCTGGCGCCGTCGACGGCATCGCTCCCGCTGACAGCGTGCACGCACTCTTTGCCCGCGCGCGATCCCCCGTGAAGCGCTTCCTCGAGGTTGATGCTGGTCACATCGATGTGCTCACAGGGCGGCACGCACGGCGGCAGGTGTGGGAACCCGTCGTCGCCTTTCTGCGCGAAGTGCTCTCAGCTTCCGCGTCCTGATGGCCTGCTGAGACGAGGGCTGTGAGCGCTGCACGCCGCGCTCCAATTTGATCAAGGTCCAGCCAGAAAGTTGGGCGTCAAATGCGCGCCTCCTACTCTGGTGTGAGGCGCTGAGTCCACTGTGATCCGCGCTGGAGGACCCGATGCCCGAGATCAGCCCACCCCTCGTTTCGACCCCTGGTCCGACCCTCGCTGACCTCGTCAGAGTCGCCGCTGCCATCGTCAATCATCCATTGCTGGGACCGTCCTTCGGCGAGAGTCAGACGCTGCGCCTCATCGACAGCAAACACCCGCTCTACACCGGCCCTGGCGCGCTGGTGCCGAACACCATGAACCGCTGGAAGTGCAGCCTCTTTGTGAACTCCTGCCTGGCCGCTGCAGGCTTTCAACCCGCGACCTACGGAAATGGTCGCGGCGGCGAATACGCCATCGCCGTCGAGCTGCACCGTTATTCGATGCAGCTCCAGGGCCGCACCAAGGGCCTGTTCGATAGGCGCGACACCATGCTGGTCAGCGCCTTTCCCGATGCTGCGGCGCGCGAACAACGCATCGTGCAGTTGCTGGCCACCGTGCAACCCGGGGACATGGTCATCGTGCGGCACCAGGGAGGCAGCGGCGCCGACGGCGGGCATTGTCGCCTGGCTGTGGCTGACAACGGCGACGGGACCTTCCAATTCGCCCAGGCCAGCAGCCAAGCCGCTGTCATCCGCACCGAGGGGCCGGCGGCGCTGCTCCGGGAGCAGGAGATCTGGGTGCTGCGGCCGACGAAGGCCCGCGCCGAGGGACCCGTGCCGATTCCGACCTGAGCGCCGACGGCCCGAGGCAGCTCGACACATTTGTCCCGAGAATTTCGCAGAGCACAGATAACCTCTGGGGATGAAGGCAAGCTTGCAGGGTCGAAGGCGCACGGCGTTGGTGGCAATGGCAGTGTGGGCCGCGGCCTCCGCTTGCACGGGTCGCTCACCGCCGGTGCCTCACCTCGACCTCGACACCGTGCTGGGGCCCGGCGAGGTGCGCTGCGGTCCGGTCACCAAGCAGTCCGAGCTCATCGGCGGCCCTCAAGCCTATGGGCAGGTGGGGCGTTCCTTTCGTTGCCACAACAGCCGCATCCGCTTCCTCATCCAAGACGGCACCCGACCCATCGGCAATTCCTCCGAGGGGGGCGATTTGATCGACATCGATCGCGTGCGCCCCGACGAGCTCAAAGACGGCGAAGACACCTTTCGCGAATACCTGCCGGCGCTGGGCGCCAACGAGGTGCGGGTCGAGTCCATCGAGATCGTCAACGACGGTCAAAATGGTGAGCCCGGGATCATTCGGGTGCAGGGCCGGCCGACGACAATCACCCTGGCTCCTCAGGCTGCCTTCCTCTCCCAAGACATGGAGGGCGTCGTCTTCACCGACTACTTGCTGCGGCCCGACAGCGACATCATCGAGATCACGACGACGCTGCAGAACGAAGGCGACGTGGTGCAAGCGGGACTCGGCGCCGACTTCTTGTCCTTCGGTGGTGCGACGCCGCCCATGACCCCGGAGCACGGGTTTGGCAGCGTGCCCCCCTTCGGCGCCGTCACCTTTCTCGGCGGAGCACGAGGCAAAGGGGTCAACACCGCCTTCGTCTGCAACCAGCGCGACGTCGTGATCCCACTGGTGGAGTCCGGGGCCACGGTTGCCATCTGCGACGACAATCTCACCATCGGCAGCGAAGGCGGCTTCACCCGCTTCATCATCGTGGGCGACGGCTCGCTGGATTCCGTGGCCCGCCCCGCGTGGGCCTTGCGCGGCATCGCCACCGGAGAGCTCAGCGGCAGGGTCGACAACGCCGTCGACGGCACCGTGGTCAGCGCCCTGACAGCCCCGCTCCCCATCGACGGCAGCGACGACGGCAGCCGGGTCATGAACGAGGCTCGGGTGGCCGCCGATGGCAGCTACACCATGGCGCTGCTGCCCGGCAGCTACACGCTGGTCGCCCACGTCCCCGATCTCAGCGGGGAGATCGTCGACCGCAGCAACCAGGTCGCCGTCGACGTCGTTGCCGGCGCCGGCGTTGGCGCGGGATTGCTGACCTTGGGTGGTGCCGGTCGCCTGCAGGTGATCACGACCTTCGACGACGGCGTCCTCCGGCCGGCCAAGCTCACCCTCCTTCCGGTCGGTGCGACCCAGACTCCCTCTGCAGTGCTGCTCGAGTTCGAGAGACACGGTGCCGCCCGCTACGCCGTGAGCAAAGACGGCCGCTTCGACGTCGAAGTGCCTCCGGGACGCTGGCGCGTGCTCGTCACTCGAGGCTTCGAATTCTCCCGCGAGGACCAGGAGGTCGACGTCGCTGCCAACGCCACGACGACTCTCACGGCGAACCTGGTGCGGGCCATCGATTCTACTGGCTGGTTGGCCGGTGAGTTTCACCAACACAGCTTGAGCAGCCTCGACGCCGTGGTCCCCTTGCCTCTGAAGGTGATGGAGAACGCCGCCGAAGGCATCGAGGTCGCCGTCGCCACCGATCACGACAACATCGTCGACTTCCGGCCCTTCGTCGCCGCCCTCGGCCTCACACCCCATGTGGTCGCCTTCGTCGGCAACGAAGTCAGCTACCAAGGCATCGGTCACTTCAACGCCTACCCCTTCGTCGTCGACGACGCCGACCCCTTCAGAGACATCGGTACCCGCTTGTGGTGGTTGAAGACCCTGCCCGAAATGTTCGCCGACATCCGCGCCGCCGCAGACACGGACGCCATCATCCAGCTCAACCATCCGCGCTCCAGCGGCACCGGTGTGTTGGCCTCGATGAAGCTCGATCCCAGCGACGCCCACCGCATCGCCCGCCCCCCCCCCGACCTCAAGAGCTTGCCCCCCAGCATCTACGACGCCTGGTCACCGGAATTCGACGCCATCGAAGTGAACACCAATTTGGGCTCGCCCGAGCTCTTCAACGTCGACGGCAGCGCGCTCGCTGCTCTCGCCGACAACGACCCCACCGCCGTGCCCGTGCTGGCCGATTGGTTTGCCCTCCTCGGCGCCGGGCTGCCGGTCGCGGCCATGGGCAACAGCGACTCGCACAAGATCGACGAAGGCGTCGGCTATCCGCGCACCTTCCTGTTCACCGGCTCCGACGATCCGACCACCCTGGGCGTGAACGAGCTGCAAGATGTCATCCGCGCGCAGCGCACGGCCATCGGCGAAGGATGCCTGCTGACCCTCGACGTCGACGACGTGCCGCGCATGGGTCGCGCCGATCTGCTGACCCGCGGGGATGGTGATCGTCTCGTGGCCCGGCTGCAGGCTCCACCTCAGGTCACCGTCGGCCGCTTGGAGATCTATGTGAACGGCATCGCCCAACAGCTCAGCGTCGACGACGGCGTCATCAGCGTGGACGCCGCCGGCGTCTTGTCGTTGGCCCTCGAAGGCATCACCGCTGCTGGCAGTGAACGATTGAAGCACCAACTGGCGCTCTTGCCCCTGGGCGAAGACGCAGTCGTCGTCGCCGTTTCACGCGGGGGATCGGGGCTCGATCCCACCGGCGGCGGAGAAGTGGTGTGCGTCAGCCCAGCCGCCTACGTCGACGGCGACGGCGACGGCGGCTTTTCGCCCTGGCTCGCGGCCACTGAGCAGGTGACCCAGCCCACCCCTTAGGGCTCCTCCGAACGCGCGCGCTGGCGGCTCCGATGTGTAGGCTCGGCGACGTGCACCCGCTCAGAGACAACCCCTTCTTCGTGCTCGAGTTGCCGCCGACGGCGACGCCGATGGAGATCGAGCGCCAAGGCAAGAAACTGCTCTCGATGCTCGAACTCGATCTGCAGAAGAGCTTGACCTTCGCCTCGCCCTACGGTCCGCAGCTCCGCACTGCCGAGCGCATCCGCGAGGCCGTGCAGCTTTTGCTCGATCCCGCACGGCGCTTGCCCTTCGAGCCCTGGGCCTCGGCGTCCTTCGCGGGCCCGGCACCACCGACGACGACGTCCGAGCAGCCGCTGGGGTCCGTCGACGACCCGACGACGGCTGTTGCAGATCCGCAGGGTCATGTCTGGTGGCAGCCATGATCCCCGTGGGTGCGATCATCGCCGCCGTCGTCATCGCTGGCCGCTACGCCGCCCAAGCCAACCAGAAAAGCCCGACGTCGGGACCGCGACGCACGTACCAGAACCGCAGCCTCGCTTTCTTGTTGGTCTGGCTCTTCGTGTGGCCCCTGTGGCTGATCCTGATCCTGGGGGGCGTCGTCGGCGAACGCTCTTGGGAGGCACTGGCTTTTGCCACCGCTCTTGCGCCGCTGTGCATCCCCTGGCTGCTGGTGCGCTTCGTCTTCATCCCCGCCGGCTTGCCGCGCGGCGCTTGGCTCATCGCCCACCTCGCCGACTGGACGTGGGGCCGTGACCGCGGCGGCGGGGCCCTGATCGCCGCTGTCCTCGCTGCTGGAGCAAAGAAACGTCCCAAAGACATCGCTTGGGCCCGCCAGCGCCTGCAGCGGCTCGAGCTCCTCGGTGGCGCCGGCGTTGTTGCCACCGCCCTGCTCGCCGACCTCGACGGCGACGGCGCTCGCGCTCGTGCGCTGCTGCGGGCCTTCGACGCTTTCGATGCACGCGTGGTCCCCAAGACAGCGCGACACATCGCCATCGAGCACCGCATCCTGGAGCTGCTGCGCAGTGCCGACCTGGCCGCCATCGTCGACGTCGACGTCAAAGGGTCACGCTTTGGGCGCTTCGCCCGGGCCTGTGCCCGACGGCTGATCGGCATCGACCAGCGCTCGTTGTGGGGCGACGCGCAGTTGCAAGGGCTCTGGCTGCTGGCGCCCCGACGACGACGAAACCGCGCGCTGTGTCGGTCCGCTTTGCAGGCGCTGCCGCGGCCGCCGACGGCCAAGACGACGACGACGACGACGACGGCTCCACTGGGTCATGCCTTGGCCCTTCATGTGGCGGCCACGCAAGCAGCAGCACCGAGCCTCGGTGAGGTGCAGGCCTTGGCGGCGGCCTGGGATCCGGCGTTGAAATCGGCGGCGCGCGATCTCGCGATCCGCGCCCGCGCCCTCGGAGTTCACAACGTCGACGATGTCACCCGTGGCATCGAAGAGACGGTGACGACGTCGCTGGCTGACCTGGTCAAGGAGGTCGATCTCTCTGCCGTCGACGTCAAGACGCAGCCGCTGCTCCTGCAGACTGCCATCGAGCACGTGCGCTCCGAGCGCCTGGATGCCCTCGAAACAGCAACGGCGGCCCTGCGCCTGCGCAACGAACAAAGCATCGACCTGGCCGCCGTCGACGAGCTCCGCGAGGTTGCCGCCGTCCGCGCCCTGGCCTTGTTGGTTCAGCGCACGGGCGACGACGGCCGCGCCCTGGCCTACGACGCCAGCCAATGGACCTTGTGTGAGGTCGCGGTGCGTCTGTGGAATGTGCGCGGGGAGCATCGACTCGCCAACGCGATCTTCCGCATGCTGCTCGACGAGGCCACAGCGCTGCGCGACACCCGGGGCATGGACACGCAGGCTTCCAACGTGAAGTGCGGGCCCTGAGCTCAGCAACCTTCCGGTGCCAACGGAAGGAGGCAGCCCTCAGCTGCGAGCGACCTTGGACCCGCCGTCGAGCACCAAGCGCGCAAGCAGGCCGTCAGCGAGGCCGCCGCCCGCGCCGACGACGACGTCGGGCACCAGCTTGGTCTTGGCGGCCGCAAAGGTGCTCGCCAGCTCCATCGCGGTGTAGGCATCGACGCCGACGCTGGTGACGCCCTTGAGGTAGGCCTCGGCCTGGGCATCGCCGGCGAGCCGGGTCGCCGTCGCGTCGGCCTGCGCTCGCAGCGTCGTCGACGTCGCCTCGGCCTCCGCTGCGATCTTCACGCGCTCGCCCTCACCCCGCGCCGTCGCCGCCACCGCCAGTGCGTTCTTCTCGGCGATGCTCACCATCTGCTCGCTGCGAACGACCTCGGCCTGCATGTTGGCGATGGCCAGCTCGCGCTCGAGATGTTGGCGCACCACCTGGGCTTCGCGCTGGGCGTCATAGGTGCGGCGCAGCTCCTCGGCGATCTTCTTGTCGGTCTGGGTCTTCATCAACTCGGCGGGCGGTTGAATATCGCCGATCAGCGTGTCGATGCACTCGACGTCGTAGGCGTCAGTGGCCAGGCGAATGGCGTCGTAGGCCTGCGCTTGCCGCTCGCTGCGGTTGGACAAGAACTCGAGCACCGTCACCTCCTGGGCGGAGTTGCGGAAGTAGTTGGCGACCGTCGGCTGCAGGACATGATCGACGAGGTTCTGCATCGAGCCCACCCGCGAGATGACCCGCGGGGCGTTCTTCATGCCGACGTGGATGATCTGGCTGACATCCAGGTTGAAGCCGAAGCCGTCCTTGGAGCGCACCATGATCGGGGCGAGCTTCTCGTCGTATTTGTGGGCCTCGGTGCGGGTCGCCCAGTTCAGGACGATGTTGGTGGTCGGCACCCGCTCGACCTTCATGACCGCCGTGTTGATTGGGTGTTTGCCGGGCAGGAGCGGCTCTTGCCAGACCCCTTTGCGACCGCGCTCGACGAGGTCACCGTGGGTGAAATCGTCGCCGCTGAGATCGAGGTGCTCTTTGCCCACGTAGCTGACGACGACGCCGACGGTGCCGATGGGGATCTCGGTCATGGGGTGCAGCTCGACGCTGGCAAACCAAGGGTTCAGGTTCCACGTGCCCGACAAGAGCACCTCCTCTTGTAGGCCGCGTCGTCCGCCCGCAGCGATGAACTCCGCACCGCGTTGAAAGGAGTCGTGTCCGTGGATGATCGGTCCAGCGAGGTCGCCGGCCGGAATGGGGGCGCCGTCGAGAGTGGTGACAATGCCGATGCTGTCGGGCGGCACCGAGGTCACCCGCAGCTGCCTTGCCTCGAGCCCATGCGACGCCGCCGAACCCGCGGTGACCACGGTGAAGAGCGAGGGGTTGATGCGGTAGGTACCCGCCGTGATGAAAGCCAGCTGTCGCCCGCGCTGCCCGCCGGAGCGCAAGAAGGCCTCGGCGTCCTGAAAGCGGTCGCATTTCACCTCGTGGCCGAGCATGCGGGAGGAGGGGATGGCGGCGCCGTCGTTGGCAATCACCAAGCCGATCTCACCAGCGGGGACGGTGATGAGCGGGATGGTCTCGACCTTGGCGAGGAACCTCCACACCGGAAAGTGCCAGCCCGGGGGCAGCAAGGCAGCCTGAAAGCCTGCCTCGCCGTCGACGGCGATCAGCCGCCCCTGCGGCAGGTTGCGACCCAGCCTCTTGATGACCAGACCACTCTCGTTTTCGCCGATCACCACCAGGCCCAGGGCGGCGAGCACCACGATCCCACCCAGGACAACGACAAAGACCAGAAAGACCGTCGACATGTGTGCGCTCCCTTGCTGCGGGACGACCGCAGTCGTCCCGCAGGGACCGTGGGCGCGATGAGGAAGAGATCGCAACTGCAGTGATCACAGCGCCGATCGCCAGTCGGCGAGAATGCGGCGACGAACCCTGGCCTCTTCTTGATCGAGAAAGCCCTGCACCCGATCGCCGCGGGCTGTGACTTTGTCGACGAGACATTCGATCAAGCGCTCGGCCATCAGCAGTTGGTGGGTCGGGAACCAGGCGCGCGTCGTGAACATGTCGGCAAAGACCGCGAGCTGCCCAAAGAGCTCCTCGCAACGCGTCGTGCGCGCCGCATGGGGCCAGTGTTGGAGCGCAGCGACGACGGCGGCGCCCGCCTCGTAGCGATCGATGTGCGCCGTCGAGGGCCTGACCCGTTCGAGGGCTTGAGCGAGCAGGGCATCGGCGCGTTCTTGATCGCCGATCTGCAGGAACCCCTCGGCGAGGGCCGCCGCCAGAGGACCGGTCTCGCGACCCGGTTGGGTCGTCAGTGCCTGAAAGGCCTCCAAGAAACGGCGGGCGGCGTCGAGCGCACCCAGGCGACGCAGGGCGAAGAGGGCGGGCCGCACCGCGAGGAGCAGGTCCCGCGTCGAAGGCACGTTCTTGTCGGCGGCGATGATGGCCACGTCGTCGAGGGCGCGCTCGACGACGTCGGTGGCACCCACCGTGGCCCCCGCCCGGACCACGGCACCGAGCAAGCGCGCCCGGTGGGCCAGGATGCGCAACGAAGGCGCGGCGGCGTGAGCGGCCTCGGCCGCGGCTTCGATGACGTCGTCGCGCCCGCCCTGCAGGGCCAGCTCGAGCAGCCGCTCCAGTCCCCCGGCGATCTCGTAGTCGTAGCTGCCGGCGTGGCCGGTGAGGGCCTCGATGGCCACCACGATGCCAGTCTCTGACGCACGGGAGAGCACCTTCTCCAGGCTGGGGCGCAGGGTGAGCACAGGCTCGGCGACGACGTCGGGACGCAGCCACAGCGAGCGCTTGATCAGCCACTCGGCGACGCGGCGATCCTCCGCTCGATCGGCGGCGCCGAGGGCGTGCTGGACCTCGTTCGCCCAGGCCGCCTGCGAGGCCGGCGAACCGTCGCTGGTGAGGGCGAAGGCCGCGCGCGATTGGTAAAGGCGCAAGAGAATGCGTACGGGTCCGTCGTGCACCGGCAGCTCGTCGTCGATGGCCCGGCTGAGGTCGGCCACCTGCGCTCCGAGTCGCGCAAAGCCCACCAAGAAGATGGCCTTCAACAGGGCGCCACGGCCGTCGCTGACGTCGAGGGGATCGTCGATCACCCGTGGCAAGAGCCGTTCGACGACGACCAATTCTTCGGCGGCCTGCGCACGCCGGGGGCCAGGGGAAGTGCTGCGTCTGGGTGCGCCGTCGTCGTTGAGGGCCAGGCGCACGCGCACGAAGCGCGGCAGATCGAGGACCTCGGTGAGTCCCCGAACGTTCAACGCTCCGAGCACGGCTTCTTTGGCGCGCGTGAGCCCGATGGCGTCGCGGGTTCGGTGGTGCAGCGCACGCACGACGGCCCATTGCAGCCGGCGGGGCAGCGGCGTCTCGGGTGCCAACAGGATGCGTTCCGCCTGCTGCAGCACTCCTTCGTCGACGTTCTGGCCCCCGAGCAGCGTCTGCAGCACCAAGGCACACAGGCGCTGGGCCATGGCGTTGCTCGGGCGTGCGGTGGTGCAGAGGTCGATCAGATCTTGGTGGTCCTGCCGCCTGCGCGTCGTCGCCTCGCCGCGTTCATCGGGGCCCGATCCGCCCGGGCGATCGTTGGCGCGCACCAAGAGCGCGACCCAGGAAGGATCGGGTTGCAGAAACAAGGCGGCAACCAGGGCGGCGGTGGCGTCGTCGTTGTCGCCCAGGGCCGCCTTGACGCCTCCAAGTTCGGCCCAGGCCGCAGCGTCGTCGGCGTCGGACAACACGAGATCTTCAAGGGCGCTCTCACGATCGCGCAACGCACGCACATCCAGGCTCTCCGTCGGCGCGGCGGGGACGAGGGCGGGGCGCACGCTGACCTGAGGCCGCGGCCTAACGTCGACGACATCGGCGCGGGAACGGGCTGGGACAGGCTCTTTGGGGTCCTTGGGCCGCTGCAGCGACAGCCCGGGGAAGCTCAACACCGCTTCCTCGAGGAGGCGATCGAGCTCGACGCGACGGGTGGTGGCGATCCAGGTCACGAGCTTGTGCAGGGGCTCGTCATCGAGATGGGACAGGCGCACCACCTGCAGGCCGTCGCTGTCTTCGTCGACGACGACAGCGCCGGCGTCTTGCAAGGCGAGCAAGGCGCGCAGATCGTCGCGCCGAAGCTGGGGCACCAATCGTCGTCCAGGCGGCAGATAGAGTCCGGCTTCGCCCGGGACGCGCGCAAAGCCAGGGCGACGCAGCAAGGACGACAGACGCGCTCCCAGGCGCGGCACGCCGGCCCGCACCGTCTCGCGCAACACGAAGCGCGCGCGCCCTGTGGTGTCGCCAACCCGGCTCAAGAGCAGGCGGGAGAGCTCGTCGGCGGTGGCGCTTTCGAGGAAGGACTCGAGCAAGAAGAGATCATCGCTGTCGTTCAGCAAGAAGAGCTCGGGTTCGCTGACGTCGTCGGCGAGGGCCGCCGCCAGGCGCAGGCGCACCGAGAAACGCGCCTGCAGGGGGACGGGCGTGAGCACCCGCAACGACGTCGACGGCGGCAGCTCGGGCCTGAGTGCCTCGTGCAGGCTCTGCTCGGGCCAGGGTGCTTTGGTGCATTGCAGGTCGCCCTCGGCGTTCAGCAGTCCCACTTCGCCGCGTTTGTGCAGGGCTTCGGCGAGCAGCGACGCCAGCGGGTGCCGCAGGCCTACGGCGGTGAACAGCGAGGGCGCGTCGTCGTGACCCCGCACATACGCCCGCACCCCGCGCTGGGGCTCATCGCCGCACCACATCAAGAGCCACAGTGGCGGCCGCGGCACGCGGACCACGAGCGTGCTTTGGGTCGAGTCGATGGAACACACCCGAGCGTCGGAGCGCTCCAACAAGAGCAGTCGCTCCAACAGTCGGGCGCTTTCGCCGGCCTCGTCGACGACGAAGACAGCTTCGGCTGGGGGCACGTGGGCGAGGAGCGGTTGGGGGCGCAGCGCGAGCAGCAAGCCCTGCGACTTGCGGCTCTTGAGGTGCGACAAAGGCACCGCGGTGCCCCGCTTCAAGGAGAGAATTTCGAGGCGGCCGCCGACGTCGGGCACCACCTGCACGACATCGTGTCCCAAGGCATGAAGAGCGAGGGCGTCGTCGCGAAGCAGGGCATCGGTGACGACGAAAGAGTGCGCACCGCTCTCGAGCGTCAACCACTCGGCCACACCCGCTTTGGGCGCGCGTTCGAGCACCGCGATCAGACCCGCGCGATCACTCTGCTGTCCCGAGAGCCGCAATCCCCAAGGCATCAGGCGTCTTCGGTCGCTGGGACGGTTCTCATCGTTGAAGGGCCGGTCCGGAGAAGTGCCGAGCCTTCTCGGCTTCTGGGTGGGCCGGGGACTCGGTCTGGGGCGGGGTTGCCGCAGCTGGCACAGCGCTCGTCGACCCCGCCGGCACACGCTCCACGATGACGGTGGTGTCGTCGTCAACGGGCTGCCCGATCAGGCTCTCGACCAGGCGGCGGTGATCGGCTTCGTGCTCGTGCGAAAGCACGTCGCTGTCGCTCTCGAGATGAATCACCAGCTCGCGCTTGCCGGTGGCCTCGTTGTGGCGGAACTTGATGGTGATCTCGGCCATCGCTCAATCCTCGATGAGGCAAGCCGACGAGCACCCGTCGGCGTCGGCGCGGTTGAGGTCGTCGCACTCCTCGGCGCCTTCGATGAAACCGTCGCCACAGGTCGAAGAGATGGTTGCGAAGGTGTAGCCCAGGGGCGCGTTGCCCGACGGTAGATCGATGCGCCAGATGATGCGGCCAGGGTCGTCGACGTCGACGGCAACGGCGACGCAGCCGACGCCAACCACGCTCCGTCCTCCCAGCGGCGCGCAGGTGCTCGGATCGCCGGCGTCGAGACAGAACAGGGGCGTCAACACGGGATCGCTGTCGCAGGGTTCGGCCTCGAGCACACCCAGCCATTCGTCGCTGCCCTCGGGCACCGTGAAGACCCAGTGGTCCCTCAGGTCTGGAGCGCCGAGGGTACCGCCGCCGGCTGGCCCAGGGGCGCCGAGGAGCTCGGCCGCCCCGCCAGGGACGTCGTCGCCGTTGTTGTCAGTGGGGGCGTTTTCGACGCGCAGGGCATAGCTCGCCGCCTGAGCCGCGGTGGCGGTCCGGACGTCGATCACCCAATCGCCGACGACGTCGAGGGGCAGCGCGACTTCGACCACACAACGACCCTGGGGCGCAGTCGCCGCGCGAACCGGCGCCGCGTTGCCCCGCCGTCGCAAGGTCACCGTTGGCCGTTGCCCCGCCGTGCAGCCGAGCACTTCGACGTCGACCCGCACGGGATCGCGGGGTTGCCCCCACAGGAACCAGCTGTCGATCACATCGCTCGCCGAGAGGGTGCCCGTGGCCGACGAGCCCACCCGGATGGCGCTGGCGTTGGCGTCGTCGTCGTTGGGCTCGAGCTGCGCCGCCAGACCCTGCACCCTGATGGTGGGCGCGTCGTCGTCGCAGGCGTCGGCGTCGAGCTGTGCTGGCGTGCAGAGCAGCCAGTCGCCGTCGCCCAACGGCCTCGAGCTCGTCGCGCTGAGGCCCCCGTCGGTGGTGGGAGTGGTGGTCAAATCGACGCGGAAGTCGGGCTCATCGACGCGGAGCGCCGCGAGTCCGTCGAGAGGAGCGAGGATGCCGGCGACGACAAAGGGGGCCGGCCAAGTGACCTCGAGGGGGGCGGTGTCGACGCGCGGCGTGGCCACCTCCAGCGTGGCTCCGGTCGTGGTGGCGACGAGCACGTCGTTTTGGTCGAAGAGCTGCGCTTGGTAGAGGCCGAAGCCCAGGGGCCCCGCCGGAGCCGGCCCGCACACGACGCCGATGACGCCTTCGGCGACGACGACGGCCGCGCCGAGCACCAAAGCGCTGTCACCATCATCGCTGATGCGCAGGGTCCCGGGTGCGTCACCAAGAGCAGCGCCGGGGAGCCCGAAGAGCAAGGCAAAGCCGCTGAGGTCGGGCACATCCGGAAGCGCATTGATTGGCGTCAGCACCAAGGGGTCGAGCAGGCCGACGCCGCCGTCGGCGCCGCCATCGATGACGAAGGTCTCAGAGATGGTCACCTCCTGCGCCTGCCCGGCGAAGGTGCCGTCGTAGACGAGGTTCATGGCGTAATCGACGCCCGAGCGGGGGGGCACGAGGGTCACGCAGGCGCCGGAGGTCTCGCCGATCTCGTTGGCATCGACCCCGCAGGGAATGGGCGGCCCGCCGCCGACGGGGGCGAGCAGCACGGTCTCGAGGCGAGCGGGGTTGAGGGCGTCGCCGACGAAGACCACCGAGATGTTTCCGCTGGCTGCGCGGCTGCCGACGTCGACGAAGTGGATCTGCGGCTGCCGACCCGTGATGGGAGGCGAGAGCAGCGTGGGTTGGGCGTCGCCCACGAAGTGAATCTCGAGCACCGAGGTCGCCGCTGTTGCCACGGCCGGCATCTCGATGGTGATCGCCTGATCGGCAACGTCGACGACGCGGGTGGCGAGGGTCCCGCCGGCCACGCGCAACAAGACCGATTCGACGGGATCGACGTCGAGCGCCGCGCCATTGATTGCGATCAGATCGCCCGCCACCTGCGCGTGGAAGGTGGTGCTCGACAGCAGCACCGCACGGGCAGGGCCGGTGACGAGGAGCGGGAAGCTCGCGGTGACCCCGCCGTCATTTTGCAGCGTGAGCGCATAGGTGCCGGGGGCGCGAGCGGGAACCACGACCTCGATGATCCCCTGCGTCGCCGTCGTCGTCGCCGCCAGCGGGACGCCGTTGAGCAGCACTTGAAAGCGCCCAGCGAGGCCGGCCACCTGCAGGCGCAGCGTCTGGGAGCGCACCCCCGACACCCGCGCGGGGTCGACGTCGTCGATGCGCGGCGTCAGCACTGAATCTGCAACGTAGACGAAGCTGGCAGAGGTGCTCTGGCCGTCGTCGTTGGTGACCCGCACCTCGATGGTGCCGCCGGCGGCCGTTTCCGCCGGCGGCATGGTGAAGCGCAACTGATCGGGAGCCCCGAGGGTGACAACGACGTCGTCGGAGTCGAGCACGATGTTGCCGACGACGACCCGCGCGTCGCTGCGACCGCTGACGAAGAGGGTGACCTCGGTGCCACCGCCTGCCGCTCCGCTTGCAGGGTCAAGGGCCTGAATCACTGGCGGTGCGCCACCGGCCTCGACGCAGAAACGGCCATTGGCGCCATTGCGACCCGCGCGGGCGCCGCAGGGATCGGCGCCGGCGGCTCCGGCGACGCCGTCGATGACCAGGTGCCAAGCGCCCAGCACATCGAGCTGGGGCGCGGTGATGAAGGCGTTGCCGGCACTGGCAGCCACCGAGACCGCCAGCAAGTCGCGGGTGCCGGCTTCGTCGACGAAATGCACGTCGGCGTCTGCCCGCAGACCAGCACCGCGCAAGACCACGAAGGTGCTCGCGCTCGCGGTCGCAATGGTCGCGGGGAACAGGGAGGTCACGCTGGGCGGAGTCACTTGGTAGGTGAGCTGGCTCGAACCGCTTTGGCCGTCGCGGTTCATCACCAAGACGTCGACCGCGCCGGCACCGGCGTGGGGCGGCAGCACCACGTCGAGGGTCAGCGCATCGACCTGGGTCACCGCCGCCGCCAACCCGCCCACAAAAACAAGCAGCCCGGTCCGAAAGTCGGTGCCAACGATGGTGACGACGTCGCCGCCCTCGGTGGATCCTCGGTCCGGGGTCACGCTCGTCACCACCGGCGGCTGGCCCTCGCGCACCCGATAGGAGAGGGGCACGCCGTTGCTCGACGCCCCCAGCGTCCCCGCCGCGTCGACGCTGTTCTTGACGCGCACGAAGACGTCGGTGCTCGCCGTCAACGCCGGCGTGAAGGCGCTCGCCGCCGGCGGGACAAAGGCGATGTGCGCGGCGTCGACGAAGGTCGCAGCGACGGCGATGCCATCGACCTCCACGACCGGCGGACCAAAGCGCGACGAGAAGGCGGCGCCATCGATGAGCGTGAGGTTCGGCACGACGCCGTCGGCGATGGGCACGAGGGGCGGCGCCAGACCGATGAGGCGCGGTGCTGGTGGCTGGTAGACAAAGGCATTGGCGAGGGTGGCGGCCTGTCCATCGCCACCCTCGGCCGCCCCCGGGTTCTGCACGACGATGGTTGCGGGATTTCGTCCGGGGTCGAGGCTGCCCGGCGGCAAGGTCAACGAGATCAAGGCCAGACCCGCGCTGTCGACGTCGACGCTGACATCTTGGGCCGCTGCTCCGCCCACGGTCACGCTCGCTCCAGCGATGATGCCCCGGCCGCGCAGGGTGACCGGGATGCCACCCTCCAACGGGCCCGTGCTGGGCGCCACCGGATCGTCATCGAGGAACTCGGGCGTCTTGGAAAGCAGAGCCGAGAGCGAGAAGGGCACGCGGGTGGGCTCGTCGCCGACGTCGACGCGTCCGAGCAGCAACACCAAGCGCTGGTTGGGCGTTCCGGCGGGATCTGAATTCAGCAACTCTGTCCCTTCGGCGCTGGCGCCGGCGTTGGCCGAGACGCAAGCGGAGCAGGCAAGTCCGTCGACGACGTCACCGGCGCCGAGATGCAGCAAGGCGATGTCGACGTCCGAGGCCAGGGCATCGAGGGAGACGGCGAGCCGGTAGCCGGGTGGGACCTCGATGAGGAAGGCAGCATCAGCGGGAAGAGTGCGCGCGACGCCTTCGCTGTCGTCGGCGGCGGGCCCAGCGATCAGGGTCTCGCCCAAGAGAGCGAGGCCGGTGTCGTCGCTTTCGGGGTTGTCGCTGACGATGGGCGCCCCGCTCACCAGATTGGCAACGGGGAGCACGCGCACCGGCACCGCGGCACCCGCGAGGTCGGCGGCGGCGAAGGCATCGGGGGCGGTGATGTTCGGATCCTGTTGGGGATCGCCGTCGCGCAGCACGCGCATGTTGGCGGTCTGGCGCACCCCGGTGACGACGTCGACGAGAGAGACGTGCACGGCGCCGATGGCGAAGAAGGAATTGGTGGGCGCGAAGGTGACGGCGAGGAAGGCGTCCTGCGTGGGCTGCAAGAGGCCGCCGTCGCCGAGCACCTCGCCATCGAGGGAGCGACGCGGCGGCGGCCCGACATCGTCGATGGAGAAGAGCGACACACCGAGCCCGGGCGCGCCGACGACGTCGATGCGTTCGATGCGGGCGCTGTTTTCGCCGTTGTTCTCGATGACCACCAGCCGACGCTCGAAGGCGCCGACGGCTGTGGCCGCGGCAAGCTCCAGCTGGTCGGGCGCCATGCGGGCAAAGGGCGCCTCAGGAGCGGGGTCGACGCTGCGCCCGTCGGCGTCTTCGGGGAGCAGGTCCTTGAGGTTTGAGATGCCGTTGCGGTTGGCGTCGAAGCGCGCGGCGCAAGGTGGAGCGTCGGCGCCGCAGGTGTCGAAGTCATCGCTCTTGGAGAAGTTGAGGCGTGTCTGTCCCTTGGCCTTGACGTCGACGTCGAAGTCGAGCTGCCCGAGCAAGACTTCGCCGCCCCCGGCCTCGAAGCGCCCGTAGATGCGCAGATGTCCAGCGTGGGTGCCGTCCTCGGCCACGTTGTTGAGCGCCAGATCGCCAGAGAGGTGGGTGTCGTCGGCGAGGATGAGATCCTGCTCGGCCAGCACACCGCCATCGATGGCCGCCGTCACCCGCAGCAAATCGCGCTGGGCCTTGGGAAAGCGCGCGACGGCGATGCCGCCCGGCAGATCTGAGAGACCAGGGCCAACGACGCCGCAAGACGCACCGGCCAGCGCGCCGACGACGACGACGCTCGCGAACAACCGATGCGAAAACAACATGCTTCCTCCGCGGTGCCAGCGCCACAGCGCTTGCGGTGGTGCGGGCCTTCAGGGGTTGTACCGCGCTGACTCTCGAGGTGTGGCTTCACGCGTGGCGGGGCCTCAAGCGGTACACAAGGAAGATGCTCCTCCTCTTCACGGCCATTGCGAGCACGACGCTCATCGTGAACACCACCGATTCGACCGACGATGCCGGCGCCTGCCCCGTCGACGATGTCCACTGCTCTTTTTCCGAAGCGATGCGCGTCGCCGGCGCCAACGACACCATCTTGGTGCAACCCCCTGGCGGCGGCGTCATCGAGACCGCAGGGATCACCAAGACAATATCTGGGCTCACCATCGACGCCACGGGCGCCGACGGCGCCATCCCCGGGCACCCCAGCGTCCAACTCTTGGGAACGGGTGCGCCGACGGGCACCGTTTTGACGCTCGTGAGCGTTCGCTCGACGTCGACAACCACCGTGAAAGGACTGGCATTCGGCGGCATGGGGACCGGGCTGCGCGCTGTCGCCGACGATGGTGATGCTGGCTCAGCCATCGACGTCGAAGACTGCTGGTTCGGCTTCAATCTTGACGGGAGCCCGGCAGCGCACAGCGATCGCGGGCTCTTGCTCCAAGACGGCGACGGCACCGCATCAGGCTTCAATCTTGACGTCGGCGCGAGTGCGGTGAGGCTCCTGCGCATCGTCACCGGCGGCTCGACCGAAGGGATACGCCTCGAAACCCTCGGCAACATGGATCTCGACGACGTGCGCTTGGGCCTCGGTCCCGACGGCACGCGCACCGCCAGCGGCGCCAGGGGGTTGGTGATGGCCGACTCCCCGGGAGATGACTCCGCCGGCGGCGGAGGTGACTTTCCCATTGCCGCCACGCTGCAACACCTCGCGGTTGCTGGGTACACGGACACGGGCATCCTGCTCGACAACACCCGTATTCTCTTCCGCGGACCCTTCCTCACTGCGTCCCTCAGCAGCGTGCTGATGGGCGTCGTCAGCGACGGCGATGGCAAGGCCCCCAACCACTTTGGCATCCGAACGATCGCGTCGCCGGGCACGAGTCAGGGCGTCGTTCTTGCCATCGCTGGCGCCAACATCGTCGGCGGAGACACCGCAGTGACCATTGATCGCTCGGTCACAGGCACCATCACCAACACACTCATTGGTGCCCGCGTCGATGGCCTCGCGGACGGACCCGCGCACGGTCTGAAGTGCCTGGGTCTTTGCGCGTTGAACACCGTCACCGTCGTCAACAGCGGAATCGGCATCGAGGTCTCTCCCAACTTCTCAGGGCTGACCAATGTGCTGGTCGGCGCGCTGCGGGACGGCACCCCTGCAGGCAATGGTGTCGGCATCGTCGGCCGAGGCAGCTTCATCGACGTCGTCGTCGTCAACAGCGTCGGTGCTGGCATTCAATCAGAGAGCAGCATCGACGGAACCCGTGTCTTGGTGGGACAGCTCGCCGACGGCACCCCAGCTGGAAACGGAAGCGGCGTGTCAGGAATTGAGTTCAACTGCACCGCCTGCACCATCAGTCACAACAACGGCGTAGGCCTGTCCCTCAGCTCATCGAACGGCGGCGGCCTCATCGATTGCACCATCGCCGACAACCGCGGGGTCGGGCTTGTTTTGCAAAACGGCCTCGTTCGCTCCTCGACCATCGAGGACAACGACGGCGACGGCGTCGTGATCGACGGGGGAAACGCGCCAGGCTTCGTCGACCTCCTCGGCGACGGTGTCGATCCCAGCGATCCCGCGGCAGCCAGCATCTTGGACAGCACCATTCGGAACAACGGGGGCCACGGCGTTCATGCCATCAGCTTCGGTGCCGTGAACGATTGCGTGGTCGAGAGCAACGTCGGCGACGGCCTGCTCATCGAGTCCGCTAACGCCAGCTTCAGCTCGGTGGGGTGCACCATCGGCGACAATGGCGGCTTCGGCATCGACGTCCAAGGCTCGAGCACCGTCACAATCACCGACGCCCGGGTGGGCCTGGCCGTCGATGGAAGCGCCGCGCCCGATCACCAGGCCGACGTTGGGCTCGTCGAAGTGCGCGCCCAGGACTCGTCGTCGCTGAACTTCGTGGGGACCCGGGTGCGCGGGCGAGGCACCGGCAGCGTCGTCAACGTCATCGACACCGGCATGTCCTTCTCAGGTGGGCGCATCGAGAGTGGCGACGTTGGGCTTTCGGTGACCCGAGGCTTCGCCGCCCTGGCGAGCACCGTCTGCAACGTCACGACGGGCGTGCACGCAGAGAGTGTCGGCTCTCTCAACGTCGGCGGGCTCGTGGGCCAGGACGCAGGCATTCCCTGCGGCGTGGCCACTGGAGTCGACGTCGTCGACAGCACCGCGATCACCTTCGACGGCGCCTTGGTCAACGCCAGCGTCGTCGGCATTCGGGCCCGCGATCTGACGGGGAACCTCACGGTGAGCGGCAACATCATCACCGCGCCTCTCGCTGTCGATCTGCTCGGCAAGACAGGCAACATCTTTGGTTTCAACGGTCTCTTTCGCGGTGCCGTGGTGCTTTCCGACCTCGACATCGGGTTCTTGGACGCCGAAGGGCTCGCCCATTTCACCGCCGCGGCGGGAACCTGCTTCACCATCCAAAACGCGCTCATCGGGCAGGCGAATTTGTCCCAGCTCGAGGCCGACCACTGCGGTGCAGCGGGCCTGGACTTCGACTTCGAAGCCAACGGGGCTGGCCTGGGCATCGACGTCCACGACAACAGCGGCGACGGCGCGCGCCTCGAGCTCCGCCTCAACAACGCCATCTCCATGGCCCCGCTGATCGCCAGGGACAACGGCGGCGCTGGCATCGTCGTCGACGCCGTCAACAACAACCCGGCCCACTTCAGCGATGGCGGCCCCGATTTGATCTCGCAGGTGATCGTCGAGGGCAATGGCGATGACGGTCTGCGGCTGATCGGGGATGTGGCCACAGCACTCGTCGAGTTCCAGGCCTTCGACAACAGCGGCGATGGGCTCGAGGTCGGCGAGGACGTTGACCTCGCATTGACGAATTCGTTCATCGGCGGACTGGTGGATCTCGAGCTCGGCACGACCCTGCCGAACCGGGGTGCGGGACTGCGCGTGCGCGACAACGCTCGCGTGGGCTTGGGTGCGGAGCTGTCTCTGCGGCGCGACGAGTTGATCACGCTGCCGCTGCGCATCGGCGCGAACGCCCAAGGCGGCGTGCTGGTGCTCAACGACGCCGTCGCTGACGTCACCCCAGGCCTCTCCCTGTTCGACAATGGGCAAGGTCTGGATTTCGGCGGCGACGGCCGCACACCGAATGACATCGGCGACGTCGACGGCGTGCTCAACGCGCCCTTCATCGCCAGCGTCGATCGCAGCGGCGGCGACTTCCTCGTGCGCGGCTTTGCCCCGGCGGGGGCCGACATCCTCTTCTTCGTCGCCGGCAGCGGCGACGTCGATGCCGCACCTTTCGCCTTCGTCGGCGAGGCGTTCGAAGGAGCCGGATCCGATCTCGATGCTTCAGTCGGCAACTACGACGATGAAACGCGTGGCAGCGATCGCGATGCCGCCGCCTTCACCTTCCGCTTCTCCGCCGCCCGCGGCGCCATTCAGCTGGGGTCGGGGGCCGTGCCGCTCGTCGCCCTGGCCTCGATCGGCGGCCGCGCGTCTGAGCCAAGCCCGGCCTTCTTCCTCGACGCCTGCTCCCGCGCTGACGACGATCCCGACTGCGACTTCGACCGCGACGGGCTCAACACCGTTGTCGAGGCCCAACGAGGCACCAGCCCGCTCACGGCCGACACCGATGGCGACGCACGCTCCGACGGCGTCGAAGGGACGGCCGACTTCGACGGCGATGGCATCATCGACGCCCTCGAGAGCGACCGCCGCGACCTCGACCAGGACTCTTTCTCCGAGCAGCGCGACGTCAACGACCTCGATCCCTGTGTGCCTTCCGCCGCATCTCCTCGCTGCGACGAGGACGGCGACGGCCTCAGCGCCGCCGACGAGGCCGTGTTTTTGACGGACCCGCGACGGGCCGACACCGACGGCGACGGCCTGCCCGACGGGATCGAGGTTCGCAGCGACGAAGACGGCGACGGCATCAGCGATGCGTTGGAATCCCTCTCCCTCGACGGCGACGGCGACGGCATCCCCGACCAAGGGGATCGTGAGGTGGTCCCCTTTGCCTGCGCCGGGTTGCCGACCATCCGGGGCGTGGTGACCGTCGACGACGACGCGGACCTTGCCGCCCTCCAGAACACCGGCTGCATCGTCGGCAGCCTGGTGCTGCGCGGCGGCGATGCGAACGGCCTGTTGCAACTGCCCGCGCTGCGCATCGTCACCGGCGTGATCTTGTGCGAGGGGAGCACCATCACAACGGTGCAGCTGCCGCTCTTGGGCCAGGCAGGATCCGTCGACGTCGCCGACAATGCCGGTCTGACCTCGCTCGGCCTGCCCCTGCTCGGGCTCGTGCGGGGCGACGTCATCGTCGCTGGCAATCCGCTCTTGTCCTTGGTGGTCATCGCGGGAACGCTGGGCAACATCCAGGGCGATCTCGTCATCGACGACAACGACGCGCTGCCGAGCCTGGCGCTGCCGAATCTGATCACGGTGGGCGGTCACGTCGAGATCGAGCGCAACGCGGCCCTCGAGGACATCTCGTCGCCGGCCCTGCAGCGCGTGGGCGGCGACCTCCTCGTCGACGAAGACGAGGCGCTGCTCTCCCTCTCGTTGCCGAGCTTGCAGACGATCGGCGGCGACCTCATCGTCGATGCGCCCGCGCTGCAGACGTTGACGGTCCCCGATCTGGCCCGGGTCGGCGGCGACATCGTCATCGACAGCGCTGCGGGTGCGGCCATCTGTCTGCGGGCTGGCTGCGACTTCGACGACGACGGCGTGGTCGATGCGCTGGAGATCGCCCGCGGCACCGATCCCCGCGACGCCGACAGCGATGGCGATGGGCGCGACGACAACATCGAGGGCGAGGGCGATCAGGACGGCGACGGCGTCATCGACGCTTTGGAACCGGACAACGTCGACGACGACGGAGACGGCGCCAGCGCCCAGCGCGACGTCGACGACAACGACGCTTGCGTACCCGATGCCACCCTCGCGCTCTGCGACAGCGATGGCGACGGGGTCGCCGACAGCGTCGAGCTCTTGCGGGACACCGATCCCGCCAGCGCCGACACCGACGGCGACGGCAAGAGCGATGCTGTCGAGGCGGGCAACGACTTCGACGGCGACGGCACCCTCGATGCCAGCGAGCGCGATGACGTCGATGACGATGGCGACGGCAAGAGTGCCGAACGCGACGACGACGACAACGACCCCTGCAGCCCCGATCCTGACGGCGACGCCTGCGACGGCGACGGCGACGGCGTCTCCGACCGCGATGAACGCGCGCAAGGCACCGACCCCGCGGCCAGCGACAGCGACCTCGACGGCGTGGGCGACGGCGACGAACGAGGTGACAGCGATGGCGACGGCAAGGTCGATGCCCTCGAGTCGGCAACGACCGATGGCGACGGCGACGGCGTCGTGAACCAGAGCGACCGGGCCGATACGGACCCCTGCGCTCCCAACCCCTTGGCGAACGCTTGCCTCGAGGCCCGGGCGCCGCTGGCGCCACCGCGCGACTGCGCCGGCCTCGACACCGTTGGCGGCGACGTGGTGTTGCTCAACGACGACGACGTCGCGGCCTTCGTCGCCAGCGAGGTGCAGTGCATCGTCGGCAACCTGGTCATCGGCGGGGGCGTCACCAGCGTCGATCTCGCCGGCCTCGTCGTGGTCACCGGCGACGTCGACGTGCGCGACGCCGATGGCCTCACCAGCCTCGCACTGCCCGATCTCGAGAGCGCCGGCTCCGTCGACGTCGAAGGCAACGCTGCCCTCGCCGACTTCGCAGCACCCCAGCTCGAGAGCGTCGACGGCGACCTGGTGTTCGCCGACTGCGACGCCCTTGGCGCGCTCACCCTGCCCGTCCTCGAGTCCGTCGACGGAGATGTGCGCCTGACCGACTGCGACGCCCTCGCCGACGTCTCTTTGCCCGCGCTGCAAGAGGTGCAGGGAGACCTCGATCTGAGCGCCGGCGGCGACGTCGATCTCGGCGCTCTCGAGAGTGTCGGCGGCGACCTGGCGGTGTCGACGCCCGGTGCCGTCGATGTCTCCTCCCTGAACGATGTGGGTGGCGCGACGACAATCGTTGCCAGCGTCGTCGTGGCCCCCGCGGGTCAGGTGTGTGGTGCCGAGGGTTGCGGCACGGTGTGCGGCGACGGCATCAGGGCCGGCACCGAGCTGTGTGACGACGCCAACGACGGCGACGGCGACGGCTGCTCTGCTGCGTGCACGGCGGAAGCTGGTTTCGTGTGCACCGACGCTGGCTGCTTCGACGTCGACGATCAGGGCCCAACCGTGCCCCCCGTCTGCGGAGCGAGCGGCGGCCAGGCGCGCGAAGTCATGCTGCTCGCCCTGCTCATCCTCGTGGTGCGTCGGCGACGCTGGGCCCGCTGACCGTCAGCGAACACTCCTGCGGTCCAGCGTCGGGCGCGACGTCGGGGCGTTAGAACAAGGGATGCTCCTCCTCCTCGCGGCCACCCTCGCCAGCACGACGACCTTTGTCGTCAACACCACGGCCACCAACGACGACGGCGTCTGCGACGCAACCCACTGTTCGCTCGTTGAGTCCTTTCGCCTGAGCGCGGGCCTGAACGATGACATCGTGATCCTGGTGGAACCGCCCGGCGGCGGCGTCATCGACGGGGAGTTGACCCTCAGCGGAGGTGGTCGCTTTGGCAACGTCACCATCGATGCGACGGGCGCTGACGGCTTCGCCCCCCATGAACCAGTGGTTGAGCTGGACGGCGTCCTGCGGGTGCACCACGACGGCGACGGCGCGAGCTTCACAGTGAGTCTGCGCGGGTTGGCGTTCACCGGCGACACAGGCGTGGAGCTCATCAGCGGAGCCAACGTCAACTACGACCTCAGGGACTGCCGCGTCGGCATGGGCATCGACGGCTTGGTCGTGGAGGGCGCCACCGGCATCTTCCTCCAGACCACCTCGGGCGACGTCTCCGCGACGCGCGTCGACATCGTCGGCCGACGGCGTGACACCGGCAACGCCCTTGACTTCTTCGGCGTCGGAAATGCCTCCTTCAGCGACGTCAACGTCGGCGTGGCCGGCGGCGTCGTCGAGGGCAACGGCAATGTCATGCACCCCGACAGCACTTTTGCGTCCTTGAGTTGGTCAGGGGGCGCCCTGGTCGCCGCCACCGAGAGCATTGTTCTCGGCGTGGGCAACACCGGCGCCGTTGCCTTCAGCAACCTCTCCATTGGCGCTCTGGCCGATGGCAGCGCCGCCGGCAACGCCGGGCCCGTGTTCAGCGGCTCCGCGGCTTCCTTCTCGCTCAGCGACGTGACGGTGGTGAACAGCGCCGGAATCGGGTTGAGCGGGTCCTTCACGGCGACCCACAGCTTCGTCGGCGCCCTCCCCGATGGGACCGCGGCCCCAAACCACGGCTCTGGCGTCGACGGATCGCTCGCGTGCGATGGCTGCGTCATCGCTCACAACGAAGGTTCGGGGGTCGAAGCTCTGGTGGGCGACGACAACATCGTCAGTGACAACGCCGGCATCGGGGTCGGCAGCCTCGCCGGCGATGACAACCTCGTCACTGCCAACGGCTTGGGGGCCAATGCCATCAGCGGCAACCGCAACCTGATCGTCGCCAACGGCGCTGGCGTCAACGTCAGCACCGTCGGCAGCGACCACGTCATCACCGACAACGTCCCGGGCGACGGCCTCGGCGGAACTCTGGCCTGCACCGGCTGCGTGGTGGAGCGCAACGGTGGTCGCGGCTTCATCGGCGGGGGGGCGGGCTCCTTCTGCACCGACTGTCGGATCGCCGACAACGGCGGCGAGGGGCTGTTCACCAATGGGGGA
>JAHFED010000103.1 GCA_023248635.1 Myxococcales bacterium | reverse complement strand
CGAGCGCAGCGCGGCGGCGACCTCGCCCCCCCCAGCACCCGCCGTCGTCCCGGCCCCAGCCCCCGTTGCGGCAGCGCCCGCGCGCGCCGTCGCGCTCGTCCCTGTTCCCCTCCCCGTCCCGACCGCCGCCGTCTCCGCGCCGGCGCCCGCTGCGGCCCCACCGGCCCCACCGGCCCCACCGGCGCCAACGGTGGTCCCGCCGGTGTCGCGCGCCGTGCCAACACCAAGGCCCAAGGCCAGCAGCGCGGCGCTCTCACCCGCCAAGGCGGGCAAGATCGTCCCGCCACCACCGAGCGCTTCGCCACCACCCACGAAGCCAACGACGACGACACCGACGTCGAAGAAGGCGACCGCCCCCGATCGCATTGAGGATTGAGATGCTCTTCGTTCTGGCGCTGATGGCCGCAGACCCAGTCCCCGATGCACCCCGATCCAACCCCGAGGCCGCGCGGGAGGCCGCGCGGGTCGCGCTCGACGCAGGCCGCTTCTGCGACGCGCTGTTTTACGACCAGGGCGTGTTTCGTCTCAGCGGCAAGACCAGTGCGCTGTACAACGCTGCCGAAGACGCCTTCGCCGCCGGCGACCTTGCGCAAGCGCTGGTGCTCTACCAGGAGGTCAAAGAGCGCGACGTCGAAGGCAAGCTGCGACCGGCCCAGGTCAAAGCGCGGGTGACGGAGCTGCGAGAGCGCATCTCCCAAGAGGGACCCGGCCAGCGCTGCAAGCCCCCGCGCGCCTTGTGCGGCAACGGCATCATCGAAGGTGCGGAGGTCTGCGACGACGCCAACGCCGACAACGCCGACGGATGCCTCGCCACGTGCAGCGCACCGACGGCCGCTGCTCCGGCGGCCTCGCCGCCCTTGATGGCGGCCCCTGCCCCATCCCTCGTCGTCGGCGCCACGATCCACCCGCCGGAGCCGCCTCCCGCTGCGGTGACGCCGGAGCCAGAGCCGCCGGTGCTGCCGTGGGCTCTGGCGACGGGTGGGGCCCTCGCAGCCTCCGCCGGCGTCGTCGCTGTCATCTTGGGCGCTCAGCCTCTCCTCACTTTTCAAAGCACCGACGCCCAGCTGCGGCAGCTCGAGCTCGCCAACGCTGAGCCTGGTGGTCTGCCGGCGCGCCAAGCCCAGGCGAAGGCGGACTTCGAGAGCTGGGGCGCGCCCCTGCTGATCGGCGGGATCGTCCTCGGCGTCGTCGGCGTCGTCGGCGTCGGCGCTGGCACCGTGCTTCTTCTCGAGTAGTCGCCTCGGTGTTTCCTTAGGACGGGCCGCGTGGTTTGCCTCCGGCACGGGGAAGGGCGGAGCATCCCGGCATGACCCTGCGCGCGTTCCTGGTCCTGATCTTCGCGTTGGTCCCGGCGTGCGTGCTCTCAGGCACCAACTACGGCCAACCCTGCCGTGACGACGAGGCCTGCGACGACGGCTACGTCTGCGACAGCGCTCGCACCTTCTGCATCCCCGCGGCGTCCGCCCAAGGCGAGGGAGAGGGAGAGGGAGAAGGAGAAGGAGAGGGCGAGGGCGAAGGTGAGGGAGTGGGCGAGGGCGAGGGAGACGGCGGCGAAGGCGAAGGCGGGGGCGAAGGCGAAGGCGATCCCTGCGACGATCCCTCCGGCGACTTCGATGGCGACGGAGCGCGCAACCAACAAGAGTGCGGCCGGGCCGACGACAACGGCAACGGCATTCCCCCGGAGCTCGATGCCTGCGACCCCGCGCCAGCGGCTGTGCAGTCGCTGGACACCGATGTCGACGGCGTCGACGACCTCAGCGAGGGCCGTTGCGACCAGGCGGCGGCGCTCGACACCGATGGCGATCTTTCTCCGAACTTCGAGGACTTCGACGACGACAACGACGGCCTCTCCCGCACTGATGAGGCGCAGATCGGCAGCGACCCCCTCATCCAAGACACCGACGGCGACGGCATCGCCGACAACGTTGAAGACCGCTTCGACGAAGACGGCGACTCCGTTCTCGACGTGCTCGAGTCCAGCCTCATTGCCACCGACACCAACAACAACGGCCTCGCCCCCCAGTCTGATCCTTGCGAACCAATCCCCTGCGCGGAAGGAGAGGGAGAGGGAGAAGGTGAGGGAGACCCCAACCCGCTCTTCACCCCAGACCCCGCGCGCTTCGCCGTCGGCGTGGATCCCCTTGCCGTCGTCGCTGGCGATCTCAACGACGACGGCAGTGTGGACCTCGCGGTGGCGGCCGCCGATGGCGGCGTCGGCTTGCTCTCGGTGCTGCTGTCGGACGGCGCGGGTGGCTACACCGAGCCCCTTCGCATCGAACCCGGTCCCGGACCGGCATTGCTCGCCCTCGGCGACCTGGATCGAGACGGCGACCTCGACATCGCCGTGACGAGCTCGACGACCGGCGATGTCGGCATCCTCGTCGGCGACGGTGCCGGGGGCTTTGTGCTTGCGCCCACGGCCACGAGCATTGGCGGGGCCGGGCTGGCGCTCGGCGATGTTGATCGGGATGGCGACCTCGACCTGGCCGTCGCCGGCAGCACCAACCATGCGCTCACCCTTCTGTTCGGCGACGGCCAAGGGGGCTTCGTCGTGGGGCCGAGCAATGCCGTCGCCCTCACGGGCGCCCTGGCGATGGCCGACCTGGACGGCGACGGCGCCCTCGACATCGCCGCTGCCGATCCCCCCAACGTGTCGCTGCTCTTTGGCGATGGCACAGGGGCCTTCGGCGTCGACGCGTTCCTCCCGACCACCGGCCCAGGCTCAGTGGCGATCGACGACCTGAATGGCGACGGCCTTGCCGACATCGTCACTGCGAACCCGAACGACGACAGCGTCGCCGTGTTTCTTGGGACGGGTGCCAGAGGCTTCGCCGCGGCCAGCAGCTTCGCCGTCGGCGACGAACCCTCCACCCTCGCCATCGCCGACCTCGATCGCGATGGACACCTGGACCTCGTCACCAGCAACGCGGTCAGCGGCGACGTGTCGTTTCTGGGTGGAGACGGAGCCGGGGCCTTCGCCGTCGCGATCGGCTTTCCGCTCCTGGGGTCCTCCCCCGTCGCCCTCGCCGTCGCCGACCTCGATGCCGATGGTGACCTGGACCTCGCGCTGGCCGACACCGCCGCCGCCGAGGTCTCGGTGCTGGTCAACGCGACGCCTGCTCGGGCGGCTGGGACCTTCGGGGGGGTCACGACCTTCGCCGTTGGTCCACTGCCGACCGCGCTGGCTCTGGGGGACTTCAACCGCGACGGCGTCCTCGACTGCGTCGTGGCGAATGGGACCACCACGGATGCCTCGGTGTTGCTCGGCGACGGCATCGGGGGCTTCGCGGCCTCGGCCACCGTTGAGGTTGAGCCAGGCACCGAGCCGAGGTCCATCGCCGTCGGCGACGTCAACCGCGACGGCGTCCTGGATCTGGCGATCACCCTGCCCAACGTCGGCTTCGTCACGGCGTTGTTGGGCGACGGCGCCGGCGGATTTGGCCCGGGGACGATCTTCGGCGCGGGGGGAGCGAGCTCCATCGCCATGGGCGACCTGGATCGGGACGGCGACCTCGATCTCGCCGTCGGCAGCGGCGGCTCCGAGACGATCACGATCCTGCTCGGCGACGGGCTGGGCGGGTTCACCTCGGGCACCAGCGTGACGACCCTCGGGCAGGCTCCGCTGGCCTTGGCGATCGCCGATCTCGACGACGACGGCGCTGTGGACCTGGCGGCTGCCATCGGCCCCCCCGGCGTGGCGGTCTTGCTCGGCGATGGCGCGGGTGGCTTCGCCGCTGCAACACTCGTCACTGCCACCGCCGACCCGTCTGAGCTCGCCGTGGGAGACCTCGACGGCGACGGCGACCTGGACCTGGCTGTGGCCAGCGATCAAATCGACGTCGTCGAGATCCTCCTCGGAGACGGCCTCGGGGGCTTCGGTGCGCCGACGAATTTCCCGGGGAGCCCTGGTGCCTTTGCCTTGGTGGCCGCCGACGTCGACGGCGACGGCGACCTGGACCTCGCGGAGGCCGGCACCGACAGCGTGGCCCTGCTGCGCGGTGACGGCGCCGGCGCCTTTGCGGCCAACAGCTTCCCCGTCCCAACGGCTCCCGTCGCATTGGCCTTCGGCGACCTCGACGGCGACGGCGACCTCGACCTCGCGGCGCTCAGCGCCGGCGTCGACCCCGGCGTCGTCGATGTCTTGCTGCAAATCCCCTGAGGCGAACACGCGATGTGCGCGCGTGTGCGCAGTTGGTGGTCTCCAGCGGTTGCCTCGGTCTTCACAAAGGGCCGAGCATCAGTGCATGCGCGTTCTTCTCGCCTGCATCGTCGCCGCCCTTCCCGCCTGCGTCCTCTCCGGCACGAACTACGGCCAACCGTGCAGCGTCGATCCGGAGTGCGACCCCGGCTTCGTCTGCGACCCCGAGCGCTCCTTCTGTACCCGCCCCCTCCTCGGCGAAGGAGAAGGCGAAGGAAGCGAGGGAGAAGGCGAGGGAGGCGAAGGCGAAGGCGAGGAAGGCGAAGGCGAAGGCGAGGAAGGCGAAGGCGAGGGCGGCGAGGGAGAAGGCGAGGGAGGCGAAGGAGAAGGCGAGGGAGGCGAAGGCGAAGGAGAAGGCGAGGGAGGCGAAGGAGAAGGCGAGGGAGGCGAAGGCGAAGGCGAAGGAGAAGGAGAAGGCGAAGGAGAAGGCGAAGGAGAAGGCGAAGGAGAAGGCGAGCCGTGTTCCACGGTCCTGTGCGATGGCGACTTCGAGTGTCAGCAGTTTGCGGACGAAAATGCCGTCGACGAATTCGAGACTGACAACATCAAGTGCTCCAACAACTGCTGTGCGCTGATCCCAGCAGGAGAAGGAGAAGGAGAAGGAGAAGGCGAAGGAGAAGGAGAAGGAGAAGGAGAAGGAGAGTCAGGCCCCTTCGATCCCATCGTTCCGCGTTTCGGCGTCGGTGGCGGACCCTGCTCCATCGTCGCCGGCGACCTCAATGACGACGGCAGCACAGACCTCGCGGTGGTCGAGCTCACCAGCGGCGTCAGGATCCTCCTCAGCGACGGAGTCGGCGGCTTCGCTGTCACCGCCCCCGTCGGGACCGGCTCCGGCGCCGCGTTTCTGGCGCTGGGTGACGTGGACCGCGACGGGGATCTCGACATCGCGGTGACCCGGCTCAGCAATGGCAACGTCGCCGTCCTGCTCGGCGACGGTGCGGGGAGCTTTGGGGTCTCCGCCGTGAATGCCGGAGCCGGGGGAGGCGGCGTCGCTCTTGCTGATCTCGACCAGGATGGTGACCTCGACATCGTCGTCACCGGTCCTTTCACCCAGGGGCTCACGGTGTTGCGCGGCGACGGTGCCGGGAGTTTCTTGGCCGACTCGACCATCGCCGCGACCGGCACCAACCCGGGGCCCGTGGCCATCGGCGACTTCGACCGCGACGGCGCCCTCGACATCGCCGTCGCGGACCTGGACGCCGGCGACGTCGGCATCCTGCTCGGGGACGGGTTGACCTTTGCCCTGTCGGACAGCTTTCGCGTGGGCAACGTCCCCTCGGCCATCGCCGTCGATGACCTCGACCGCGACGGCGACCTCGACATCGTTGCCGGCAACGCGGACACCGACAACCTGTCGGTGTTGCTCGGCACCGCCGGCGGCTTCGCACCGGCCGTCGATTTCCTGGTCGGCGACGGCCCCGTCGGCATCGTCATCGGCGACCTCGACCGCGATGGGCACCCGGACCTGATCAGCGCAAATCGCAGCTCCGACGACCTTTCCTTTCTGGCCGGCGACGGGACGGGCAGCTTCAGCACGGCGATCAACATCCCGTTGGTGGGTCCTTTCCCCGCGGCCCTGGCCTTGGCCGATCTAAATGGGGACGGTGGCCTCGACCTCGCGGTGGCCAATCAGGTCGGCGACGACGTTTCGGTGCTGCGAAACCTCACACCCTCGCGCGGGTCAGGGACCTTCGGCCCCCCCACGACCGTGCCCGTCGGCAAGGCTCCCGTCGCCATCGTGACCGCCGACTTCGACCGGGACGGCAATCTCGACTGCGTCGTGGCCAACGAGGCCTTGGGGGACATCTCGGTGCTGACGGGCGACGGCACCGGAGGCTTCGCTCCAGAAAAGGGCGTCACGCTCACCTCGCCCCCGCACGCGCTGGCGGTGGGCGATGTGAATCGAGACGGGATCCTCGACGTCGTCGCCACCCAACCCAACATCGGTTTCGTCGCCCTCATGATCGGCGACGGTACGGGGGAGTTTCCCACCGTGACCAGCGTTGGCGCCGGGGGCGCGAGCGCGCTGGCGATGGGCGACATCGATCGGGACGGCGACCTCGATCTCGCCGTTGGCAGCGGCGGCAGCGACACCATCACCATCCTGCTGGGGGACGGCGGCGGCGACTTCGTCTCTGGCATCGACGTGTCCGCTGGATTGACCAACGCCGCGGCGCTGGCCTTCGCCGACATCGACGATGATGGAGATCTGGATCTGGTCGCGGCCACCGAGGCGGTGGGCCAAACGGCCACGGTGCTCCTGGGTGATGGCGCCGGCGCCTTTACCGCCGCCGACGCCTTCGACACGGGCCAGTCCGATCCGCGGGCGCTGGCAATCGCAGATCTCGACGGAGACGGTCACCTCGACCTCGCAATGGCCGGCGGTCTGTTCAGCGACGTCGTCGCTGTGGTCCTCGGCGACGGAGCGGGTGGCTTCAGCGCCGAGACCGAGTTCGAGACCGTCGGGACTCCGGCTGGGTTGGTGGCCGCCGACCTCGATGACGATGGTGATCTTGACCTGGCAACGGCGGACAACAACGGCGGCGTTTCGGTCTTGCTCGGGGATGGCACCGGCACCTTCGCGCTGGCCACGAACGTGGCGGCAGGCCCCGGTCCCACGGCGCTGGCGGCGGCGGACCTCGACGGCGACGGCGATCTCGACCTCGCGGTGACCAACGACGGCACCGATCCCGGCGGCGTCTCGGTGATGCTGCAGGTCCCCTGATCCGCTGGTCGGTTGCCGCGACCCCGGGAAGGGCGGAGCATGAGCGCATGCGCCCCATCCTGTTTCGACTTCCTGTGCTCCTGCTCTTTGTGCTCCCAGCCTGTGAGCTGTCGGGCTCCGGCTACGGACAGCCCTGCGTCGTCGACAACGACTGCGACCGCGGTTACGCCTGCGATCCGGCGCGCGCGTTCTGCGCCAGGCCCGGCGCCGACGGCGAAGGAGAGGACGCAGGAGAAGGCGAGGGTGACGGCGAAGGCGAGGGCGAAGGAGAGGGCGAAGGAGAGGGCCAGGGAGAAGGAGAAGGAGAAGGCGAGGGCGAAGGAGAGGGCGAAGGAGAGGGCGAAGGAGAGGGCGAAGGAGAGGGCCAGGGAGAAGGAGAGGGCCAGGGAGAAGGAGAGGGAGAAGGAGAAGGAGAAGGCGAGGGAGAAGGAGAAGGCGAGGGAGAAGGAGAAGGAGAAGGAGAAGGAGAAGGAGAAGCGCTCTTCAATCCCTTGGTGTCGCGCTTCGGCGTCGGTCTCGGGCCGCGCTCGATCGCGGCTGGTGATGTGGATGGCGACGGCGACGTCGACCTCGTGGTGGCCTACGTGAACACGGGCGGGGTGTCGGTGCTTCTGTCTGATGGCAGCGGCGTTTTCGCGGAAGCTGGGCCCTTCGAGACCGGCCCGGTGTCCTTTGCCGCTTTGGGTGATCTGGACCGGGACGGCGATCTCGACATCGCCGTCGCGAACGCGGCCAATGGCGACGTCGCCGTTCTGCTCGGCGACGGCGCAGGGATCTTTGGGGTTTCTCCCGTCGCTGCGGGGCTCGGCGGCGGCGGACTCGCGCTGGGCGATCTGGATCGCGACGGTGACCTCGACGTCATCGTGTCAGGGTCCTTCACCCACTCGGTGACGCTCTTGCGCGGAGATGGGCAAGGGAGCTTCGTCGCCGACGGCCCCGTCGAAGTGGGCGGCGGCAACCTGGGATCTCTGGCCTTGGGCGACCTCGACCAAGATGGGGACCTCGACGTCGCCGTGGCGGACCTAAACGCCAGCAAAGTCGCCTTGCTGCGCGGGGATGGCGCGGGGGCTCTCGTCCCCTTCGATGCCGTCGAGGTGGGAAGCCAAACGAGGTCCCTGGTCTTTGCGGATCTCCAAGGCGACGGCCACCTCGACCTGGTCGTGGCGAACGAGGACCTCGACGTCGTCTCGGTGTTTTACGGCGACGGCAGCGGAGGGTTTGCAGCGGCGAGCTTCGACGTCGGCGACAGCCCCGCTGCCCTTGCTGTGGCGGACTTCGATCGCGATGGGCGCCTGGACGTGGCCACCGTGAACATCCTGTCCGACGACGTGTCTTTCTTGAGGGGCGACGGCTTCGGCGGCTTCGAGGCAGCGATCAATTTCGACGTGGTGGGGCCGGCGCCCGCAGCCCTCGTCGTCGCCGACCTCGACGGCGATGGCGATCAGGATGCCGCGGTGGCCAATGCAGGCGGCGGCGATGTTGCGGTGCTGCAGAACCTCACGCCTCGCGCCGCGTCGGGGAGCTTTGGTGAACCCATTGCCAACGCCACCGTCGGGCCTCAGCCGGTCTCCTTCGCCTTGGCCGACCTCGACGGCGACGGGAAGCTCGACTGCGTGGTCGCCAACCAGGGCTCCGACGACGTGTCGGTCCTGCTCGGAGATGGCAGCGGAACCTTCCCACCGTCGGTTACCATCGAGGTGGCAGACCCCAAGACGACGCCCCAAGCGCTCGCCGTGGGCGACATCGACCGCGACGGGGTCCCCGATCTCGTGGTCTCGCTGCCCAACATCGGCTTCGTGTCTGTGCTGCTCGGAGACGGGACGGGGGGCTTCGGCGCCCCGTCGCTCTTTGGCGCCGCCAGCGCGAGCTCCTTGGCTTTGGGCGATCTCGATCGCGACGGCGACCTCGACGTGATCGTCGGCAGCGGGGGATCCGCTACCGTGTCGGTCTTGCTCGGGGACGGCAGCGGTGGCTTCGTGGGCGCCGCCGACCTCGATACCCTTGGCCAGACGCCGCAGGCCTTGGTGCTCGCCGACCTCGACGACGACGGTGCCTTGGACCTGGCTGTGGCCACCGCCGCCGACCTCGTTGTGCTGCTTGGCGACGGCGCCGGCGCCTTCGGGGCGGCCACTGGATTCGGCACGGCACCGGGTCCGTCAGCCGGACTCGCGGCCGGAGACGTCGACGGGGACGGCGACTTCGACCTCGCCGTCGCCAGCGCTTCGGTTGGGTTCGTTGCGGTCTTGCTGGGGGACGGACTCGGCGGCTTCGCTGCGCCCACCCTCATCCCCACCGATTCCTCTCCCCCGCTCGCTCTGGCCGCAGCAGCGGATCTCGACGGCGACGGCGACTTGGACCTTGAGGTGGGACTCGGCGCGGACAAAGCCCTCGTGCTCGTCGGAGACGGCGCCGGTGGCTTCGCGGCCACCACCAGCTTCGTCGTCGGATCCGGTCCGACGGCGCTGGCGAACGGCGACCTCGATCGCGATGGGGACCTCGACCTCGCCGTGGCTGTGAGCGGCGCGGTCTCTGTGCTCCTGCAGCTCCCCTGACGACGACATTGCGCGCCCTGCGTGGACCTCTGCACGGGCCTTGCGGCCTCCCCCAGCGCTGGCTAGGGTTGACATGGAAATCAACCGCCTGTCTCGAGTGGAGCTCCCATGACCCGCACCGCTGTGATCGTCGACGCCGTCCGCACCGCCCGTGGCAAGAAGAAAGGCGGCGTCTTCAACGATGTGCACCCGCAGGAGCTCGCGGCTTTCGCTTTGCGCGCGGCGGTCGAGCGCACGGGCATCGATCCCAAGCTCATCGACGACGTCATCTTGGGCTGCGTCACCCCCATTGGTGAGCAGGGCTTCAACATCGCGCGCGGTGCGGCGTTGGCAGCAGGCTTGCCCATCGAGGTCGCCGGCGTCTGCATCAACCGCTTCTGCGGCTCGGGCCAACAGGCCGTGCACTTCGGCGCCCAGGCCGTGATGTCGGGAAGCATGGACGTCGTCTTCTGTGGCGGCATCGAGAGCATGAGCCGGGTCGGCATGGGGTCCGATGGCGCCTACACCGACGACAAAAACACCAAGGGACCCACCAGCGACGCCCTGCTCGAGCGCTTCCCCGGGCTCGTGCCCCAGGGCATCTCCGCGGAAATGGTGGCCGAGAAGTACGGCATCTCGCGCGTCGACTGCGACGGCTTCGCCGCCGAAAGTCAACGCCGCGCGGGCGTGGCCATGGCCGAGGGCCGCTTCAAAAAGGAGATCGCGGTGATGACCTTGAAGGACGGTCGCGTCGCCGACAAAGACGAGCACGCACGTCCCTCGACGACGGCGGAGGCCTTGGCTGCTCTGCCTGCGGTCTTCAAGGAAAACGGGGCGGTCAGCGCTGGCAACGCCTCAGGCATCGTCGACGGCGCCTCCTGCGTGGTGGTGATGAGCGAAGAGAAGGCCAAGGCCCTGGGGCTCAAAGCGCGCGCGCGTATCCGGTCCATGGCCGTGGTCGGCTCCGAGCCCGAAATCATGCTGACCGGTCCGATGCCGGCGACGAAGAAGGCCCTGGCTGCGGCCCGCATGACCGTCGGCGACGTCGACCTCTTCGAGGTGAACGAGGCCTTCGCCTCTGTGCCCCTGGCCTTCATGAAGGACCTCGGTGTTCCCCACGACAAGGTGAACGTGAATGGCGGCGCCATCGCCTTGGGGCATCCGCTGGGGGCCACTGGCGGCATGTTGTTTGCGACTTTGCTCAACGAGCTCGAGCGCCGCGGCAAGTCCACCGGCGTCGTCACCATGTGCATCGGCTACGGCATGGGAACGGCGACGGTCATCGAGCGCATGTGATCGAGACGCTTGCTGTCGCCCAAGCCCCGGGTTGTTCCAGACAGCCGGGATGAAGGGTGCTACGCGGCAGCCGCGCGTTGGAGCGGCTCAGACGCCCGCCGGTCGAGGCACGCAGTGTCGTCGACGGGAGGAAAGTCCGGGCTCCGCAGGGCAAGGGTGCAGGAGAACGACCTGTCGGGGTGACTCGAAGGAAAGTGCCACAGAGAACAGACCGCCCCGCTTCCGTCGCGAGACGTCCGCGGGGCAAGGGTGAAACGGTGCGGCAAGAGCGCACCGCGCCGGTGGTGACACCGGTGGCAGGGCAAACCCCACCCGGAGCAAGGCGAGAGGTCAGGTCGTTTCGCAAGAGACGCCCAGCGCGGCCCGCGCGACCTCGCAGAGCCGCACGACGACGTCGGCAACGACGTTGCTGGAGGAATGGGCGTCCAACCGCAGCAGGCAACTGCTCGGGGGACAGAACCCGGCTTAAGGACCGTCTCCGACGCGCTGCCCCCGGCACTTCCGCGAGGAAGGGCCGGGGGTTTTTTTCGTCGCGCCGACTCGAGCTCATCCCGCGTCCGCTTGATGTTCGACCGCGTTCCGAGATGGGAAAGACGCGGGATGATGCGCGTGAAGCGCGCCCG
>JAHFED010000048.1 GCA_023248635.1 Myxococcales bacterium | reverse complement strand
AATTCGCCGACAGCGCTTCGTGTCGGTGAATTCGTCGCCGCCAGGCGATGAACCTGTAGACAATTCACCGACACGCGAAGCGCTGTCGGTGAATTCATCGCCGCCAGGCTGCTCAGAGCCCCAAGAAGCGCCGGGCGTGCAGCAACACCGCCAACGTCTTGCCGTCCTGCAGCTCGTTGCGCCCCAGCATGGCCATCAGCTCGGGCCAGGTGAAGCGTTTCACCTCGGTGATGACTTCGTCGTCGTCGCGGTTCACAGGCGCCGGCGTGCAATCCCGTGCGAGGTAGAGGTGGATCTTCTCGTCGGTGAACCCGGGCGCTGGAAAGATGAAGCCGAGGCACTCCAGGCGACCGGCCTGGAGCCCCGCCTCTTCGATCACCTCGCGCAGCGCGCACTGCTCGGGCGTCTCTCCCTGGTTCAGCGTGCCCGCGGGCGCTTCCCACAACCAGCCATCCGCGCAGTGGCGAAATTGGTGAATCAGGGTGACGCCGGCGACGCCGTCCACGACGTCGAGCGGCAGCACGCACGAGGCCCCGGGGTGCCGGGCGACGTCGAGCAGAGTGCGCACCCCCGAGGGCAGGGTCACATCTTCGACGCCGATGTCGAGCACCCGCGTCTGGTGCAGATGACGGCGAGAATGAACGACGGCCTCACTCATTCCACATCCCCTTGATGTCCGATCGCGGCTGCAGCGTCGTCGTCTGCGGTGCTCACCCACGTACGCGGCGTCTCGTCATTCATCACGACTCGGCGTGACGACGACGAAATTCACCGACAGCGCTTCGCGTGTCGGTGAATTGTCTACAGGTTCATCGCCTGGCGGCGATGAATTCACCGACAGCGCTTCGCGTGCCGGTGAATGCTCTGCCCTCAGGCCGAGCGGCCAATTGTCTACAGGTTCATCGCCTGGCGGCGATGAATTCTCTGCCCTCAGGCCGAGCGGCCAATTGCTCCGATGCTGCTCTCCGTCGTCGGACTGTCCCCTCACCTGGCGCCCGCTCTTTCTCCAGCGCCAAAGGCCAAGAGCCCCGGCAGGTCACAGACAAAGCCAGCGACGTCGTCGTCGAGGTCGACGAAGCGCATCAAGTTCATGCCCCGCGCGGGTTGCCAGGGAGGATCCCAAGGCGGCTCGGGCTTGCTGCTCACACCTCGGGCGTCGCGCATGTGCGAGCGGTCCGACGAAAAACGCTCCAAGAATTCGGCGGCGGCGACCACGCGAAAGCGCGGCCGGGCCTCAGTGGGCACCCCATCGCGAAAGGAAGCGGCGGCCCAGCCCGGCAGCGACAAGAGAGCACCTGCCCGGCAGTCGACATCGACGACGACGCCCTCGGCCAAGAGCACCACGTGGTAGTCCCAGAGCACGGGGTCAACGACGGCGGCGCGTTGGTTCCACATGGCAACGGCGCGCGCGCGGTTGGTGACGAACACGACGTGGCGCAGTGCCGCTGCGACCGGCAGCAGGACGCTGTGGGCCTGGCGCCACACGTTCTCCTCACAAAAAAAGGGTGCGTAGGGCAGCGCGTCAACGTCGACGGCGCTCCAGTCCCCGCCGCCTGGCTTGCTGTGCAAGTTGGTCAAGAATTCGGCTCTAGGTGCATGCGCGTGGGTGATCAGTCTATACGACGCCATGGCTTCACGGCGACGAGACGACGACTCCGAAGAAGAGGAGGCGACGGCGATCGACCTCCGGTCCTCGACGGCCGCCGGCAAAGTGATCGCCGCCGTACAAGCGGCCGGAGCGACGCAAACAGCTGGGGGCGCCAAAAAGCCTCCCGCCAACACCGCCCGAGCCACCCCCCTCGTCGATGACGAATCCGACGAAGACGCCACCGAGTTTCTCTCGATGCGGCCCCGCGGTAAGTCCGGCCCCACGTCGGCGCCGCCGACCATCCCGCCCCGCACGTCGACGTCGTCGCCTTCGGGTGAGCCTGCACTCCGCGCCCACGGACGAGCGGTGCCCCTGGGTGCTGGGCCCGCGGGTGCGCCGACCAGCACGCCACCCACCCCTCCCGCCGAGGCCGCGCGAACGGTGCGCGACAACACCGAGCCCATGGTCGACATCGAGAACCTTCCGCGTGCCCCGCGGCCGCTGCCGCAGCGACGATTGGCAGACGAGAGCGCCACGGGATCGCACGGCAGCGGATCGATCCCCCGCATCACGCGCATTCAAGTGATCTCGACCAGCAGCGAGCCCCCCGCCATCGGCGCCGACGACGTCGACGAGACCACTTCGCCGCCGGACTCCATCGACGCCAAGAAATTGGTCACCGCCGTCAAGAGCCTGCAAAAGACCCAGCCGTTGCCCGAAGCCCGGATCCGGCGACCGACCACGGTCGTGCAAGCCCTCGACGACGCCACCCAAGCCCCCGACGACGACGACGTCGTGGCCGACGCCGGCGACGGCATCCTCGTCGTCGAGGCCCCGACCGAAGCCAATGTCGTCGTCAACGGCGTCGACCGCGGCCACGGCGTCGTCCGGGTCACGGGCCTCGATCGCAGCGCGCGCCATGCGGTGCGCATCCATTGTCCCGGGCACCTGCCCTGGTCGGGATCGGTGACCCTCGAGGGCAAGCCGGCGGCGAAGATCCGCCCCACGCTCAAGCCCCGCTTGCGCTGACCCAAGGCGCCTCGACGCTCAGCGACGACGACGCAGCAGCAGACCCAGCAGGCCCGCCGCCGCCAGCCCAGCAATGGGGGCGTCTTCGGATTGCGACTGCGTGCAGCCGCACAAGGGAGCCGCCACACCCTTCGCACAGACGTAGCGCTGCGCGCTCGAGTAGGCGCAGCTGAACTCGGGGGCCTCGCACAACGCCTCATTTTCAAAGCACGAATCTGGGATGCACAGCCCGCCCGGGATGGCCTCGTCGTCGCAGCGGTAGGACCCTGGGCAAGCGTCGTCGACGACGTCGCAGGGCCGGGAGCAAACGCCGTTGACGCACAAGCCGCCGGCGCACTCCCCGTCGCCGCCGCAGAGCTCGAAGTTCTTCTTGGGGCCTTCGCCCTGCACGCAGTCGCCGTCGTCGCACGACTTGCCAGACGGGCAGTCGAAGTTGCCGCGTCGCGGATCGCAGTCCTGGTCGCCTTCGCCTTCGTTGCCTTCGCCTTCGCCTTCTTCCCCTTCGCCTTCGTTGGCTTCGCCTTCGCCCTCGCCTTCGCCTTCAGCGCCCTGGCAGGTGTTCATCCCGCTGCTGGTGAAGCCCGATGCGCCGCAGGTCTGGGCGTCGTCGACACACTGAAAGCCACGATCGCAGCGCTGCTCACACGTACCGGTGCACAGCAACCCATGCGCGCATTCGCCGACGTCGGTGCAGGCCTGGCCCTCGGTCTTGATGCCGACGGGGAAGCACGCGCCCTCGGTGGAGTTGCCAAAGAGAAAGAGGCAGTTCTCGCTCTGCAAGCAACCCTGCCCGGCGGCGTTGCACAAGCCGCGGCAGAAACCGTTGTTGCCAGCGCCGTCGGTGACACAGGTGACGTCGTTGGTGCAGAAGGCGTCGGCGCCGCAGGAGTCGCCGCGCAGCGCCGTCCCACCGGCCAGGCACACGCCGAAGGCGTCGTTGCATTGGCCGTTGCTGCACTCGCCGCTGCTGCATTGGTTGTCCTGGTCGCAGCTGAAGCGGGTGCACGTCTCGTTGGCCCCACAGCCAGCACCCGAGGATGCGACGCAGCCGGCGAAACAATCACCGAGGCACACGTTGCAACCAGCGGTGATGTTGAAGCCATCGCATTCGTCGACGCAGCCGGGGGGCCCACAGCTCTCGCCGACGTCAGCGATGCCGGCGTTGCTGAAGACGCAGACGCGACCCTCACCGGCCAGGTCGCCGCAGATCATGCCGTTTTCGCAGGAGGCGTCGTTGGTGCAGCTGTGGGAGCAGAAGGAGCGATCGGTGCCGCTGATGTTGGCGGTGACGCAGGTGTTGTCGTCGCAGTTGCCGTCGCTGGTGCAGGCCGTGCCGAGACCGCCCGGGGTGCCGGGGTAAAGCGCCCGGATGGCGTCTTCGTCGTCGAGCAAAGGCGTGTCGCTCTCGTTGAAGCCGCTGGTGGCCGACATCACGGCGAAGTCGGAGCAGTCCGCACACGGATGACCAAAGCCGATGGCGTGACCCATCTCGTGCACCATGGTCGACACGACGCTGTTCTCGTCCCAATCGAAGCCGCCCTGCCCGTCGAAGTCCGTGCCGTTCATGACGAGGTCGGCGTCGAAGATGGCCCCGCGACGCCCCCCGCCGTTGCAGCCGCCGCGCAGCGTGAGCGTGACACCCAAGATGGAGCCGGCGCCGCCGCCGACTTCGCGGCTGAATTCCTGGCTGTTGGTGATCCAGAAGATCGAGTTTTCGCCGTTGTCGTCGCCGAAGGAGCGGAACTGGGCGGCGCCGACGTCGCGGAGCGTGAGGCCGTGGCCCTGTACGTTGTTCCAATTCGCGATGGTCGCGGTCTGGTTCGCCTGCCATTCCGCGAGGGTCACCTCGGGAGGCCGCACGTTGTCGTCGAAGCGGAAGTCGGCCTGAAACTCTTCCCAACGCGACGCGGTGGCGGCGGAGCAGGCGCCGCAGTTGTCGCTGTCGGTGCTGCCGTCGGCGTCGATGCCATTGCACAAGAAGCGAAACGCTGCCGCGTCGCGGGCCCCCAGCGCGGCGACGACGACGACGACGGACGTCCAGGTGCGGCGGTGGTGGTTCATCGCTCAGCCCTTCTTCGGGGACTTGAGAAGCGACTGCGGCGAGCGGATCGGCAGGCGTGGAGCCAACTTCTTCTTCTCGGCGTCGCCCAGGGTGTTGCGTCCCTCGAGGATGGCCCTGAGGTCGGCCTTGAAGGCATCGAGGGAGCGGAAGTGGCGCGGCGTCACCGGCTTCCCCTCCATGCGGCCCTCGGCGTTTCGCACCATCTGCACGACGTCGCCGCCGCGCTCGATGGCGTGCTTGCCGTCGACGTCCTCTTTGACATCGAAGATGCCGAAGCCAATGCCGTAGGCGACGTAGTAGTCATCGATGCGGGCGCCGAAGAACACGACCTCGTCACCGACCTGAAAGCGGTGGGCGCCCGCGATCCACATCTGCCGATCTGCCAGGACGCCGCCGATCTGCTCGACCGTGATGAGCTCGCCGTCTTTGGCTCCCGACAGGCCGTCGACGACCTCGAGAATGGTGTGGGTGACGATCTTGCCTTTGCGCTTCTCGAACACCTGCTGATCGGCAACGACGGCGTGGACGATGACGTCGGCGCGGTGGGTCATTTCCTCCAGGGTCGGCACGATGACGACGGTGGCCTGAGAAGGCAGGGCGCCGACGACGGCGGCGACGAAGAACATGAAAACTGGGCGCATCGGGCCTCCGAGAGGTGCACTCACTTCGTGTAGACGATGAAGGGGCGCAATGCCCCTCGCGACGCGCGCGTGCCCTGGGACACGCGGGCCGAGCGGGGTCCACCGTCGAGAACGCGCTTTGACCCAAGGCGCGCTCGACGTCACGACCTCGGGATCGACGGCGCGGCTGTCGCGCTGCATCACCTACAGCGGGGCACATGTCGCATCCGCCACTATGGGGATGGTGAGCAGCCTTGACCGATTCATCGCGTTCTGGCGCCATGGGGCTGATTTGGACACTCGTCCAACATCGGTGTTGGAGGTCGGTTGCACCAGCTCTCTGCCCAGCAGCGTTTCACCCCGCCCATGGCCCTCGAGGCCAGCGACGCCCCCGTCGACGCGCCCCTGTCGCGCTCCAAAAAGGAAGGTCGCCTTCAGCGCCGCGCGCGCATCCTCGACGCCCTCTTTGCAGTGATGTCGTCATCAGGAGGGCCGGGGGCTTCGGTGAGCGAGATCGTCGAAGCGGCCGGCATTTCTCGGGGCGCGCTGCACTACTACTTCGAGAGCAAAGACGAGCTCGTCGCCGAGCTCATGCGACGCCTCGGCGACCGTTACCTCGTGCGACTCGCCGCCTTCCTCGATCGCCAAGCGGGGCGAAGCGGAGATCGCGGGGCCTCGCCAAAGGTTCACGCCGTCGACGCCTTGGTGCGATGGCATTTCTCTGGTGACACCGACGAAGCCGTCCGCTTGCTCGGCGTTTGGTTGGACTTCTGGGGCCAGGCTCCCTCGCGCAAGGACATCGGCGATGTCGTCTTTCAGGTCCAAGAGGGCGCGCGGCTGCAATGCCGACGTGCGCTGCTCTTGCAGCGACCTGAGCTGGGCAGCCTCGACGACGACGCCCTGCGCGCGCACGGCGCGTCGCTCTTGGCCATCGTCGAAGGCGGCCTCTTGCAATGGCGCATCGCCGCGTCGTCGCCGCGGCCTTTCGACCGAGCAGCCCTGGGCCAGGCTTTGGGCGACGTCGCCACCGCTTTCGTTTCCTCCCTCAGCGCCCCGGAGCGTCGATGACCCTCGAACCCCGCCGGCCTCTGTCTGATGTTCCCCACGACGCGCTGGCCTATGCGCCGACGACGGCGGAGCTGCGCCCCCACAAGCTCTACGAGGTGCAGTACTGGCGCGAGCGCAGCAGCACCTACCTCGACGGCACCACCTTCGGATATTCCACGGCACCGCTCACGCAGGCGCAGCTGCGGGCCCTGCCCTCGGCCACCTACCACGCCATCGTCGGCGCCGTGGCCGGCGGACTCGCCGGAGAGCGCGTCGCCTTCGAGTGCTCCGCCGCGCTGTGCGCCTTCGCGCCCGACGACAATGCGCGCATGTTCCTCGCCACGCAGGTGATCGACGAGGCCCGGCATGTCGAGGTCTTCACCCACCGACTCAAGAGCCTCGGCTGCGAAGACGTCGACCGCACCCTGCACAAATACGTGAACCCCCGCATGTTCGCCTTCCACGCTCACATGCGGGCCCGCGTCGTCGACAGCCGCGATTTCGTCGGCGGCGTCATCGGCCAAAACCTGGCCCTCGAAGGCCTCGCCCTGGGTTTCTTCGAGTTCAACGCGGCCCTGCTCGAAGACATCGACCCGGGTACCTCCCAGATGCTGAAGACCGTGCTGCTCGACGAGAGACGGCATGTGGGCTTCGGGTTGATGCGCCTGCGGGGGCTCCTCGAAAACCAACCCAACAAGCGCGCCTACGTCGAAGACGTCGTCGGCGAGCTCTCGAACGAGATGATGGCCATCTTCGAGGAGAACGCCGACAACATGGCCCGCCACGGCGTCGATCCCGCGGTGCCGATGGAGAAGGTGCGCGCCTATCACGCGATGCACCTCGGCCGTCTTGGGATGAACTGATCATCAGGTGGCGTCTTCGTCGACGGAGCGGAGCTTGGCGGCCAATCGGGTCCAGGTGTCGTCGAGGGACTCGCTGAGCACTTTGACGTCGGCGAACACCGGCAGGAAATTCATGTCCCCCTTCCAGCGGGGCAGCACGTGCCAGTGGCAGTGGGCGGCGATGCCCGCGCCGGCGGCGGCACCGATGTTCATGCCGACGTTGACGCCGTCGGGGGCGTAGACCTCGCGAAGCGCTGCCAGGGTCTCGCGCAAGAGTGTTTGCGTGTCGTGGAAGGTGCGGTCGTCGAGGGCGTCGAGGTGCTCGGTGTGGGCGCGGGGCACGACCAGCGCGTGGCCGTTGCCATAAGGAAATTTGTTCAAGACGACGAAGGCCCGCTCGCGCACTGTGACCACGAGCCGGCGCTGGTCGAAGATGCGGCGGGTGGGATCTGACGACGTCGACACAGCTTGGCCGCGGGGCAAGATGTAGTCGCAAAAGATGCAGCCCGTGGGGGCCTCGATGACGTCTTCGCGGGCGCCATGCACGTAGGCCAGGCGCCACGGCGCGTACATGCGATCCATCGCCTAGGTCTTGCGCTCGGTGAGGGTGTTGACGCGCTCGCGCAGTTCTTTGCCGCAGGTGAAGAAGGGCACGTGCTTTTGCGGCACCGAGACCTTGACCTCTGGCTTGCGCGGGTTGCGGCCTTCGCGGGCGCGGCGCTTTTTGGCGATGAAGGATCCGAAGCCGCGGATCTCGATGCGGTCGCGGCGGACCAGGGCGGCGGTGAGGCTGTCGAAGATGGTGTCGACGACGATTTCGACGTCACGCTTGGACATGCCGGGCACTTGCCGGGCGACTTCTTCGACGAGCTCGCTTTTGGTCATGCCGGGCCTCTCTTCATCTCGTAGCCCGGACGGCAGGGCCCTGGCAACGCTGCGATTCTCTTGAAGTTTTGATGGTTCAAGACGCTGGCCGGTCCTGAAGTTTTGATGTTCAAGACGTGGCGTCTTGGAGAATTGGTAGTGAAGATCGACGCCTCGGCCCTCCATCTTGGGGCTGGGGGCCGAGCGGCGACGCCGTCAGCTGCTTGATGATGTCGTCTATTTGATGCCGGGGACTGGATCGCTGCAGGAACCAGGCATCCGCGCCGCGTTGATCCCTGCCGTTGGCTTGTAGGTGAACGTCTTCTGCTCGACGCCTTTGTTGAACTTCAGGTCAGAGAAAATGAACTGATTCACATTGCCGGCAGGATCGACGACGACGGATTGCTTCACCCTTGACGTCACCGGGTCGATCACCAGAATCAGTCGGGCAAAGACCGTATTTGATTTCTTTGGCAATAGCAATAGATGGCGGTCTGTTTTTTCACCAAATTGCCCATCAAACCAAGAGATATTAAATTCGTCACGAAGCTTGCCGTCACCCCAAAGAAAAGCCACCGACGCCGTCAATCCATCCTGCTGGAAGCAGGCATTGACGAAGGCGACCTTGTCTTTGGGCTGGACGAGCCACAGCGCTTTGCCGTCGACGATGAAGCTCTTCTGGTCGGGTACCAAGTAATCCCAGCGCATGCGACCTGGCTTTTCGAAGGTCACAGTGCCCTTCGACTCCTGGGAGCGGCGCAGCATGGTGTAGGTGAACTTCTGTTTGAAGCTGCCCTTGAAGTCCTTGGTGCCCTCGTAGGTCTTTTGCACGGCATCGACGACGGCGTCGAGTTTGGGATCGGCCGCTGCTGGAGCCGATGCTTCCGTCGCTGTCAGTGTCGGCGCCGGCGGCGGTGGCTCGGTGGGAGCGGCGAGGGGGCCCATCATCTGGAGGACGGCGAAGAAGGCGGCGGTGGCGAGCTGCATGGGGATCCTGCCTCACTGGATCGACGAGGCGTTTGGGTCGGTGATTCACGTGACGCTCAGGCGTCTTCATCACAGAACGTCGGGACGCGCCAGCGTCTTGGACCTAAAACTTCAGGACGCCCCAGGCGTTGGGAGCGCCGGTTCGGCACGCGTGTGGCGGACGATGTCGGCGGCGGGCAGATCCCGCAGCGCAGCGACGGTGGCGAGGCGTTCATCGGAGCTGGTGCCCCGGGGCAGGAAGCGGGTGAGCTCGGTCTGCAACAAATCGAGGGCGACGTCGCCACCGACGCGGGCCGCCACGGCATTGCCGAGCGAAGTGAGCTCGTCGACCAGAGGCGGGGGCACGCCCTGCACCCGGGCCAGGCGCAACAGCCGCTGGGCCAAAGTCGGCAGGACCGTGTTCTGGTCGCTGGCGTCGTCCAGCAGCGCCTTGAAACGGCGGGTCCGCTCATCAAGGGCGTCGAGCAGACCATTGGTGCTTTGCACCAAGCGAGCGCTGAGGGCGTCGTCGGCGTCGTTGGTCGGCAGGCGCGGGACCCCTCCCTGACCGCGGGCGGCATCGAGGCCCTCGGCCACCATCGTCAATCGCTCCCGTCGATCGTCGGCGACAGCGGCGTGACCGGCCCCCTGCCCCAAGGCCGAAAACACGTCGTCGATGGCGACTTCGAGCTCGTGCAGCTCGCGCGCGAGCGGTTCAGGTGCAGGCGCCGGGCGGCCCGCCAGACCCCCGCGCAGGCGCAGCGTGGCCCCGACGATGGACCCTGAGATGCGTCGCAGGCGGACGACGACGACGACGGCGAGCCCCGCCCCGATGGCGAGCGCCAACCACAGCTCCGCCGCAGACGACGGCGGCGGCGGCGACGGCGCGGGCGCGGGGCGGGGGGGGCGGGCGAGAGCGTCGATGGACCGGCCCAAGGCCGCGACGTCGATATCGACGACAACGGCGGTGGGGGCGTCGACGTCGACGATGCAATAGGCCTCGGCGGGGACGCAACGCCGGATCAGGGTCGCGGGCTGACCATCGAGAGTGGTCCGCAAGACCAAGGGATCCTCGTCGTGCCCGCTGGTGGCCAAGCTCGCGCGGAGGTCCGGGCCAAGGGGGACGACGTCGTCGGGCCCCAGCAGCGCGCCATCGCGGTCCAACACCCAGCGCAGGTCTTTGTTTGCGCCCTTCGCCGGGCTCAGGCTCCCATCGACGCCGCCCCACCACCCGAGCTCGCTCAACGGAAAGGGACCGCGGAGCTGCGGGCCGGACTGACCCTGTCCGCGTCGAAGCTCCCGGGCTTTGGCCACTGCGCGTCCGAGCTGGCGCAGCCGTTCTCCGCGTTCGGCCTCGCGGGCGCGCAGCTCGAGTTGCGCCGCCGCCGCCTGGGCCCGGGCGATCGCCCTCTCGACGTCGATCAGCGCCAAGCGCGCGGCCGAGACATCGACCCCCGGCTCGGGCCCGGCGTCGACGAGCGCAGGGACAACGACGCCGCCAAAGCCATGCTCGCGCACCAATTGGGCGCTGGGGACCAAGACGGCGCCGACGACGACGAGGGCGAGGCCGCTGCCGAGCGCGAGTCCGGATCGAGCGCGCTCGCTCATCGCATGGCCCGGGGCGGCATCGAGAGCAGAGGAACATGAGGCAGGGCGACGTCGTCGCTGACCAAGCGGCTGGCGTCGCCGTCGTCGAGGCGGCGCACGCGCTTGAGCACCGCCAGGCGGTACAACATGCGGCACACATCAAAGGGCCGCAGCGTCGCCCGCGCCACGAGATCGCGCACCACAAGGGGTCCTGCCGCCAACGCCCGCAACACCGCTGCTTCTTCGGCGGAGAGACCGCTGTCGTCGATGGTGTTGCCGCGAATGGCAAAGCGCGCCTCGAAGGAGGGGACTTCGCTCTCGATCACGCCCCACTCGTCGATCTGCCGCAGGGCTTCGAACATGAGCTGGTCCACGCTCCATCCTGGGCGCACCACGACGGCGGGCAGTTGGGCAGCACCTGGCGACAGGGCAAAGACGCCGCGCCGGGCCCGCAGCAGCTCGACCATGAGGTCCTGGGCCTGCTCGCCGACGGCGCGGCGCAGCTGATCACTGTTGAGCACCCCGGCAGCGACCAAGCGCTCGCCCAGGGGTCGGCCGTCGCTGGGGGCACCCAGGTGATGGTCGAGCTCGGCGGCGCTGAGCAGCCCGGCGGCGATGAAGTAGCGCCCCAGCAGGAGCTCGCCGCGTCGAGCGGGTCCCCCGTCGGGATCGCGAGCCGAGAGGGCGACGATGCAGCCGTCTTCGATGCCGACGTCGAAGCGCAGCCCCGCAGCGTCGACGAGCAAGAGCCCCGTCTGCCCCTGGAATTTCAGGAGCTGCAGCACCTCGGGCAAGGCGATGACGGTGAGGTCGCCACACAGGGCCACGCCGACGGGGAGCGCAAAGCTCGGCGACGGGGGCAGAAGATCCGCCGGCGAACGCTGCCGCCCCGTTGCGCTGACCACGGGAACCTTGACCGTGCGCTCCTCGCCGACGGCGGGGGCGGGAAAGAGCTCCTCGGGCGCGAGCTCGTCGTCGATGCGGCCGGCGATGCCGCGCGGGCCCCGGCGACCGGGTTTCTCGAGGCTGTGGTGCACGACCGCCAAGAGCGCTTCGGGGGAGAAGGGCTTGGTGATGGTGTCGACGACGCCGACGGATCGCAGGCCGGCGTCGTCGATGGGGGCTTGGGCCCCGCGCGTGCACATCAAGACCACGACAACGACGTCGGTGGCGGCCCGGCCGGCCTCCACGCGCTGCAGGAATTCGATGCCGCTCATGCCGGGCATGACCACGTCGAGGAGAACCAGATCTGGCCTGAAGCTCTTGAGTTCGACGAGCCCGCGCTCGCCGGACTCCGCCACAGCCACCTCGTGTCCCGCCCGCTGGAGCACCGAACCAACCACCCGGCGGATGGTGGGAGAGTCGTCGATGACGAGGACTCGAAAGGGGGCGGGGCTGCTGCTCACGACGCCAACGCCTACCGTTGCCCTGAGACGACGACAACGGGCGTCGCAGCAGGCGCAACGCCCGGTCGCCGGGGGTCGGTACGCCCGCTTCCCGCGTCAGCGCCGATCAGAGCACGCGCACCGCGAGGTCCCGGCCGATGAGGACGGCGGCGGCGTCGGGGAGCACCTGCAGCGTCGCGCGGGGTGGCATTGCCGAATGCGCCTTGAGGGTCAGGTCGAGCGCTCCCAGGGCGAAGACCCCGCGGTACCGGCGGTTGCGCTCGCGGGCCGTCGACGAATCAACGAAGGCCGGAGACACGCTCGCAGCGATGTCTTCAGGGAGCCCGCTGATGGTCACCAGCGCCGACGGCAGGCCGCGGGCCACATGAAGGACGTCGACGCCGTTGGTGAAAGCGACGTGGCGCGTCGGACTGGCGTCGTGCACGGCCCGGACGGCTTCGAGCAGCGAGTGGCCGTTGTCGTGGTTGGCGTCGAGCACGCCCTTCTTGTGCAGCTCAGCGAGCACCGCGAGAAAGAAGGCCTCGGCCTCGCTCTTGCCGGACACGCAGCGCAGCAGGAAGTCCGGCAGGCTCGCCAACAAGGCCTCACGCGAGGCCGCGGCTTCGTCGGCGCCCTGGGGGCCGCCGACGACGGCGGCGGCGTAGCTGCGTGCGCGGAAGGGACCCAGGTTCTGCGTCTGATCGAGGCCGGCGGGGCGCAGCTCGCTGCGGGTGCCGATCTGGACCACGGCGGCGCGACCCTGCGGTGTGCCGACCAGCGCGGACAGTCGTTGGGCAGCGTGGCCGCCGTGATCCGACGTGAGCTTCGCGCGCGAGAGCAACGCGTTGCCGTCGACGAGAGTGGCCGTACCCAGGCCGTCGGCGTCGACGGGCAGCGAGACCAGGCCGTCGAGGAGGCGCAGCGCCACCGGTCCCCGCAAGGGATCGTTCTGCAGCAGTCCCAAGGCTCGGACACCGACGGCTTCCATGTCTCCTACCTCCCTTTGGACAACGTACCAGGCCTGTGTGGCGTGCACCCAAGCGGCCCTGTGTCCGCAGTCTCTCTCTATCGATAGGAACGCAGGTCGGCCGCAAAAGGTCCGGTGCCTTCGTCGGCGCAGGCGGGGATCGACACCGCCCACTGTTCGCGGCGCGGGACGACGTCTTCCTGCCACAAGAGCTCGGCCATCTTGTTGACGAGGTGGGGCAATCCCTCACCCGTCAGCGCCGACACCCGCACCGCTCCCCAGCGCCGTGCCTCGGCATCGTCGTCGAAGGAGCCCGCCGCCTCTCCCTTGTTCAGCACCAGCAGCCGCGGTGTGGACAGCAGGCCCAGCTCATCAAGCACCGAGCAGACGGCGTCGACCTGCTTCTGGCGCAATGCGTCTTGGCCGTCGACGACGTGCAGGAGCAGATCGGCTTCGTGCAGCTCTTCGAGGGTGGCGCGAAAGGCATTCACGAGCGGTTTGGGCAGCTCGCGGATGAAGCCCACGGTGTCTGTCAACACCACCTCGCGCTCCTGGGGAAAGCGCAGCCGTCGCGAGGTGGTGTCGAGGGTCGCGAAGAGCTCGTCAGCGACGTAGACGTCGGCCCCGGTCAGGCGGTTGAGCAGCGTGGATTTTCCGGCGTTGGTGTAGCCGACGATGGCGATGATGGGCACCTGACGCTCATCGCGGCGACGACGGCGCAGCTGCCGGTCTTTGGAGAACTGATCGATTTCACGTTCCAGGCGCGTGATCTTATCCTTGGCGCGACGTCGGTCGACCTCGAGCTTGGTCTCGCCGGGCCCCTGGCCGCCGATGCCGCCGGTGAGCCGCGACAGTCCTTCTTGCTTTTTGGCCAGCCGCGGCACCGAGTAGCGCAGCTGGGCGAGCTCGACCTGCATGCGGCCTTCGCGGCTCTTGGCGCGCCGCGCGAAAATGTCGAGGATCAGCATGGTGCGATCGACGATCTTCAGGTCGGTGACGTCGGTGATGGCGTTCATCTGGCTGGGCGTGAGCTCGCCGTCGAAGATCACCATCTCAGCGCCCTTGTGCAGCGCGCTCAGGCAGATCTCTTCGAGCCGGCCTTTGCCCACGACGTAACGCGGGTCCAAGACGGCGCCGCCGGGCTGCTCGGCGTGATCTCTCTGGCCGGTGAGCTTGCGATATTTGATGACTTCGTCGACGACGCTCACGCCGGAGGTCTTTGCCAACTCCCGCAGCTCGTTCATGCGCTCTTCGGCTTCTTGGCGCGCGTTCAAGAGGTAGACGCCGACCAGCACCGCACGGCCGCGCTCGCCGACGAGGGCGGCGGATCGGCGTTTGTCGACCGTCTTTGCCATCTCGGCTTCGAGGGCGGTGACCGTAGCGCCGAAGTCGACGTCGACCTCGTGGATGCTGCGCCAGTGCTCGATGCGGGTGCGGGGTGCCGAGCTGTCGCCCACCGTCCTGCCCGAGGGCACCAACATCGCCACCGCCACGCGGCCCGGCAGCCCGTCGTCGTCGCCGCCCTCTTTGGCTTCGATTTCGACGACGGCGTCGAGCTGCAGGCGCTCGAGATCGGTGATGAGATCAAGGTCGACGGTCCAGGGTCGCTGGGGATCTTTTGAGGGTTGATCTTCAAGAAGCTCTCGCGTCTTGACGTCTTGATGTTCACGACGCTCGCCCGTCTTGACGTCTTGATGTTCACGACGCTCGCGCGTCTTGACGTCTTGATGTTCAAGACGCTCGCGCGTCTTGAACTGCGGACGTGCCACGATGAGGCGCAGCCCGCGCAGCCGACCGGGTCCCGCGCGCAGGCGGCCGATGTCGGGCAGGTAGAGGCGCGTGGGTTCGCCGAGAATGACGTCGGTGACGCCGCCGCGGCGGTCGAGGAGCAATCCCACCATGCGGCTGAGATCGACGCAGCACTCCGTGAGCGTGCGCGCCAAGGCGGGCTCACACAGCGCCTTGCTGCTGCCGCTGCGCTGCTGCAAGCGCTCGAGGCGGCGCAGTTGGCTCGCCCGCAGACCTTGCACTTTGCCGTGGATGTCCTTCATCGCGCTCCGTCGAAGCGTAGGGTCCTTAGCATCCTCCCGACGACGGACAACGCCCCGAGCTTCGGCAGCCGGTGGCGCAGGTGGCCCCCCGCTTTCGCGTCCGTGAGAAGCCACCCGGAGCGGCCCAGACAGACCGGGTACAATCGCGCTCATGCGCTGGCTGTTGTTGACGTCGCTTCTTGCCCTCTCGGGTTGCACCCTCTTCTTGGCGAGCTCGGTGACGCCTTGCGACGCCGCTGCGGACTGCCGCAGCGGGCAGGATTGCCGCGCCGGGTTCTGCGAGGGCGCCGGCGGTGGCGACGAGGGCGAAGGCGGCGAAGGTGAGGGCGAGGGTGAGGGTGAGGGCGAGGGCGAGGGCGAGGGCGAAGGCGAGGGCGAGGGCGGCGAGGGCGAGGGCGAGGGCGAGGGCGAGGGCGAAGGCGAAGGCGAACCGCCCTTCCAGGGCTGCGGCGACGTCCCCAACCCTGAGTGGGCTGATCCCGATTTTGCCTTCCGCATTCCGCTGAGCTTCTGCGACGCTCAGGCTCAAAACGTCGAGGTCGACGAGCTGCCGGTGCTGGTGCGCCTGGGCGGCAACGACGTCGACTTCGATGATTTTCGCGAGGCCGGGCGCGACATCCGCTTCATCGATCAACGCGGGGCCACGCCGGTGGTGCTGGCCCACGAACGCGAGGTCTTTCGCAACGACGCCAATGACGCCAACGACGTCGCACTGTTGTGGGTCAAGGTCCCGCTGATGAACCCCTCGACCGAGAGGGACCACGTGTGGATGTACTACGGCGCCGACGGCGCCACCGACACCAGCTTCGGCTCGGGCACCTTCAGCGTGTACGACGCCGCCTGGCATTTCGACGACCCCGACAACGATTTCCAGCTGGTCGAAGCCAAGCGCGGGATCGCTTCGCTCGTGGCTGCAAACGCGCTCGACACCGCTCCCACTCTCATTGAGCGCGGCCTCAACCTCAGCGGCGCCAACGCCTTCGCCGTCATCGACGACGAAGCGACCCTGGCAGCTCCCAATCCCTTTGATTTGCAGACGGCTGCCGGTTCGCTCTCTCTCGTGCTCGGGCCGGCGTCCAACGGCGAGCTCAGCAATGGCATGGCGGTCTTCTACTCCGACGGAGCCAACCCCAAGTCCTTCGGCTTCGATCAGGTGTCCTTGCACCTGACGGTGGTGAACACCACCGAAAACCCCGACGGCGCCATCGGGGTGTCGATGCCCACGAACCCGCCACGCTTGGGCCCGGGCACCCCTCAATTCGTCGCTGCTGCCGGCGGCGTCTTGAACCGCAGTACCTTCAACCACGTGCTGGTGAGCTGGACAGCCACCAACGTGCAGCTCTTCGTGAACGGCAACCTCGTCGCCCAGGCCAACATCGACATCGTGCCCTTCACGCCGGCCTTCATCGACCTCGGCACATCCCAGGAGCTCGCCAACGTCTTGCGTGGCAGCATCGACGAGATGAGGGCCGCCAACGTACCGCGCAGCGCCGCCTTCGTCCGCGCCGAAGCAAAGAGCACCCTGGGTCAGCTCGTCAACGTCGGCGTCGTCGAGGCGCGCTGAGACCGCCGCCCGGCCTGAGAGCACTGTAGGGGCCACCCGGCCTGACGAGCAGAATTCATCGCCGCCAGGCGATGAATTGCCTGGCAACGGTGCCTGCCCCAGTGCATCCCAATGCGCGGTGCGGCCGAAGAAAAAACCCGAGGAGCCAAAGACCTGGCGCGAGCGCCTCGGGCAGCTCACCCTCGTCGTCAAACACATCCCGCCGACGCTGCGCTTGCTGTGGGTCGCAGCGCCAGGCGGCGTGGCTGTGCTCTTGGCTTTCACGCTGGTTGGCGCGCTGGTGCCGGCGGCCATCGCCTGGGTGGCCAAGCTCATCGTCGACGGCGTCGTCGTTGCGCAGCAGACCGCTGACGTCGCCGCGCGAGAGCGGGTGCTTTTTGCCGTGGCTGCCGAGCTGGGACTGGTGATTGTGCAGACGACGCTGCAGCGCACCCATTGGTTGGTGCGCGAGTCCATCGGCGCGCGGCTGAAGCGCTCGCTGAGCGTGCGTGTCCTCGAGAAGGCGCTCACTCTCGAGCTGCGACACTTCGAAGACTCCACCCTGTACGACAAGATGCAAAACGCACGGCGCGAGGCCGATACGCGTCCCTTGGGCCTGGCCCTCGAGTTCTTCGGCGCCATTCAAAACCTGCTCACCCTGCTCACCTATGGTGCCCTGATCGTGACCCTGGCCCCGTGGGCCTTGCTGGTGTTGATCGTCGCTGCCGTGCCCTCGTTCGTCGCCGAGCTGCGCTTCGCCGGCGAGAGCTTCCGCGTAATGACGTGGCGCGCGCCCGAAGGACGACGGCTCAACTATCTCGAGTGGATTCTGACCCGCGATTCGACGGTGAAAGAAGTGAAGGTGTTTGGGCTCGGTCCTCTCATCCTGTCGCGCTTCACCGGGCTCTTCGACAAGATCATCGACGAGGATCGACGGCTGGCCCGCAAGCGCGCTCTGTGGGGCACGAGCCTCGGCCTGGTCGCCGTGACGGCCTTCTACGGCTGCTATGCCTGGGTCGCCAACGCCGCCGCCCACGGTTCCATCACCCTGGGCGATATGGCCTTTGCCCTCGCCGCCTTTCGCCAGGGACAGGGTGCCTTTCAGGCTGTCCTGACCTCAGTCGGCAGCATGGTCGAAGACGCCCTCTTCATGTCCAATCTCTTTGGCTATCTCGACGTCGAAGCCGCCGGCGAACGGCCGCGCTCGGTTCCTGCGCTGTCACCCGCCGTGGGGGAGGGGGCCATCATTGAATTCAAGAATGTCTCCTTTCAATATGCTGGCCGTGATGAGCTCGTGCTGCGCGACATCAATCTGAAAGTGAAGAGCGGCGAGAAGGTGGCGCTCGTTGGCGACAACGGTGCTGGCAAGTCCACCCTGGTGAAGCTCCTGATGAGAATGTACGAACCGACATCGGGCGATATTTTATATGGTGGAATCAACATCAGAGACATGGACCCCCAGGATCTGCGCAGCCGCTTTGGCGCCGTGTTCCAAGACTACGTGCGCTACCAGGTGCCGGTGAAAGAGAACGTCGGCGTCGGCGACGTCGCCCGCATCGACGACCTCGAGGCCATTGGCAAAGCGATCGAGCAAGCAGGAGCCGGCGGCGTCGTCGAAAAGGCCGGCGGCCTCGATGCCATGCTGGGCGGCTGGTTCGAGGAGGGGCAGGAGCTCTCGGGCGGGCAATGGCAGAAGCTGGCCCTGGCGCGTGGCTTCATGCGCGACCACGCCGAAGTGCTGGTGCTCGACGAGCCCACCGCCGCCGTCGACGCGCGCTCCGAGGCCGAGCTTTTCGAGAAAATCGAAGAGCTGGCCCGCAACAAGACCGCGTTTTTGATCTCGCACCGCTTCTCGACGGTGCGCATGGCCGACCGCATCTTGGTCCTCGAGGGGGGCCGCATCCTCGAGGAGGGCAGCCACGACGAGCTGGTGACCAAGGGCGGCAAGTACGCTGGCCTGTTTGCCCTGCAGGCCAAGGGCTACCAGTGATGACGCCTTTGACGTCGACGTCGAGGTTCTCTACCCAGCCCTGATGAGGCCGAAGAAAACCGTGCTGCTCACGCTGCTGGTGAACGGCCAGCGCCATGAAGTCGCTGCGCCGCAGCACCACACCTTGTGCGAAGTACTGCGTGACAAGCTGCGGCTGACGGGCACCAAACAGGGCTGCGACAAGGGCGACTGTGGGGCCTGCACCGTGCTCGTCGGCGGCCAAGCTGTGCTCTCGTGTCTCACGCTGGCCTGCGCCGTCGACGGCCCGGTGACGACGATCGAAGGCCTCGGTGGCCGGGGCACGCTCGACCCCGTGCAAGACGCCTTCGACAAGTGCGGGGCGCTGCAGTGCGGTTTCTGTCAGCCCGGCATGATGATATCGGCGCGGGGTCTGCTCGACGAGAATCCAACACCGACCATCGATGAGATCAGAAACGCCCTCTCGGGAAACCTGTGCCGCTGCACCGGCTACACCAAGATTCTCGAAGCGGTTTTGTTGGCGGCGGCCCACGGAAACGACGTCGATCAATCCTACAATGACATGCGCAGGGATCGCGTCGCAGTCTCGGCGTTTCCCGACGTGCCGCCTGGCGGCGGGTTGCTTATCATTGGACAAGGAAAGAGCCAATGACGCGACCCATTTCATCACCTGTCCGCGTCTTCGATCACGGCTCGACCTTCGAAGACGCCGCCCTTCGCCGGCAGGATGGCGATCACGGACTCGGCATGCGGCGACGCAAGATCGATGGCCACGACAAAGCCACCGGCCGCACGCTCTACGCCGACGACCTCAGCTTCCCCGGCATGCTGCAAGCCAAGCTCAAGCGCTCGACGCGCGCGCATGCCCGCATCCTCTCCATCGATGTCAGCACGGCCCTGGCGATGGAGGGCGTCTTCGCCGTCATCACCGGCAACGACCTGCCGGCGAAGTACGGCATCATCCCCTGGACCCGCGACGAGACCGCCCTGGCCGTCGACGACGTCAAATACATCGGTGACGCCATCGCTGCCGTTGCTGCCGTCGATGAAGAAACAGCCAACGCCGCGGTCAAAGCCATTGTCGTCGAGTACGAAGATCTGCCCGCCATCCTCGACACCGAGACGGCCAAGGTCACAGGCCAAGACGCGCGCACCAAGGTCAATCCCTTTGCCAAGAAGGGCAACATCACCAAGGGCGTCGAGCTCAGCTTCGGCGACGTCGAAGGCAACCTGGAGCGCTGCCGCAGCGAAGGCGTCGTCGTCGACGCGGACTTCTTCTTTCAGGGCACCACCCACGCACCCATCGAGCCGCACTGCGCCATCGGCACCATGGACGAGCGCGGGGTGCTCACGGTCATTTCGTCGACACAGACGCCCCACTACGTGCACCGCGATCTGGCCCACGTGCTCGGGCTGCCCGAGGCCCTGGTGCGCGTGGTGCAACCGCCGGTGGGTGGCGGTTTTGGGGGCAAGAGCGAGCCCTTCACGTTGGAATTCGTCGTCGCCAAGCTCTCGATGATTACGGGCCGACCCGTGAAGCTGCTCTACACGCGCGAGGAGGTCTTCTACGCGCACCGCGGCCGCCACCCCATGCAGATGCACTACACCGTCGGCGCCGATCGCACGGGCAAGCTGCTGGCGGTGAAAAGCGCCATCGACATCGACGGCGGCGCCTACGCCAGCTTCGGCATGATCACTGCCTATTATGCTGGGCAACTCTTGACCGGTCCTGTCGCCTTTAATTCCTACGCTTTCAATGCGACAAGATACTACACGAACAAACCAGCCTGTGGTCCAAAGCGCGGCCACGGCAGCGTGCAACCCCGCTTCGCCTTCGAAGTCGTTCTCGACATGATCGCCGAGAAAAGTGGCATCGATCCCATCGAGCTGCGGCGCCGAAATTTCGCCGGCGACGACGTGCTCTTGATCAACGGCCAGCAGATGAACAGCTCGGGGCTCATCGAGTGCCTCGACGCGGTGCGCACGGCCTCGGGCTGGGACCAGCGGCGCGGCAAGCTCCCCCGGGGCCATGGTCTCGGCGTGGCCTGCTCGATGTACATCTCGGGCACAAATTATCCTATTTATCCCAACGACATGCCGCAATCCGGCGTCCAGGTGAAGCTCGATCGCAGCGGACGCGTGACGATGTTCTCTGGCGCCAGCGACATTGGCCAGGGGCCCGGTAGCGCCCTCGCCGTCATCGCCATGGAAGAGCTGGGCGTGCTGCAAGACCACGTGCGCGTGGTGCTCTCGGACAGCGACCTCACGCCCGTCGACCTCGGCGCCTACTCCTCACGGGTCACGTTGATGATGGGCCACGCCGCCCTCGAGGCCTGCCGCACGCTGCGAGAGCAGGTGCAAGATGCCGTCGCAACCATTTGGGAATGCCGGCCCGACGACGTCCTCTTGGGTCATGGCAAGGCGTGGCATGCCAAAGACACCGGCAAGGCGATGTCGACGAAGGAGGCCTTCGTGCTCGCCGAAGAGCGCTACGGCACCCTGGGCGCGGTGGGCGGCTACCGCACCAGGGAACGCGGCGGCGACTATCGCGGCGGCACCATCGGCGCATCGCCGGCCTATTCGGCGACCGCGCACATCGCCGAGGTCAAGGTCTGCGAGCGCAGCGGCCGCATCGACGTCGTCAAAGTGTGGGTGGCCCACGATTGCGGCCGCGCCCTCAGCCCCGTCATCGTCGAGGGGCAGATCGAGGGCTCGACCTACATGGGTATCGCCGAGGTCTCGATGGAGAACATGCTCTACGGTAATTATCCAAAATACGGTGAGACCCCGGGCCCAGATCATGTGCGTGCCGGCATGCTCCTCGGCCCCAGCCTGCTGGACTACCGAATTCCAACCACCTTGGACACCCCACCCATCGAAGCATTCATCATCGAAAAACCGGATCGAAACGGGCCCTATGGCGCCAAGGAGGCCGGCGAAGGTCCCCTGCACTCGAGCATCCCCGCCGTCGCCAACGCCGTCTTCGATGCGGTGGGACTGCGTCTGACCGAGCTGCCCTTCACACCCGCCAAAGTCCTGACCGCCCTGAAGAAGCAGGCGTCGTCGTCGTCGAAGGCGGCGGAGTAGCCATGTTGCGGATGGATCCCTTCCTCACCGAAACACCGACCAGCGTCGACGAAGCTGTGGCCCTGCTCGCCGCGCACCAGGCCGCTGGTCGCAGCACCAAGGTCATCGCTGGCGGCACCGACGTCGTCCCCAACCTCAAGCATGGCCTCTTCGATCCCGAGGTGATCGTGCACATCGGCCGGGTGCCAGGGCTCAAGGGCGTCGTCGACGACGGCGGCCACCTGCTGATCGGGGCACTGACCACGCTGCACGACCTGTCCGTGCATCCGCTGGTGCAGCAGCACGCATCCGGACTCGCCCGCGCTGCCTCGCTGGTTGCAGGTCCTCAGCTGCGTCGCATGGGCACGCTGGGCGGCAACCTCGCCCTCGACACCCGCTGCCTCTTTTATAATCAAACCTATTTCTGGCGTGAAGCGTTGGGTTTTTGTCTCAAAAAAGACGGAAGTCTGTGCCACGTCGTCGCCGGCGGCAAGAAGTGCGTTGCGGCGGCATCCAACGACACAGCGACGATGCTCTTGTGCCTCGACGCCGAAGTTGTGCTGCAGGCGCCCACCGGTCGCAGGACAATGAAGCTCGAAGATTTCTACGTCGCCAATGGCATCAAGAACACTGTGCTCGAGGCCGTCGATTTGTTGGTGCAGGTGCGTGTGCCCAAGGCCGCCAGTCGCCGCTTCGAGGGCTACGCCAAGCTGCGCCACCGCAACGCCATCGATTACCCCTTGCTCTCGGTGGGGTTGCGCGTCGACGTCGACGGCGGCGTCGTCTCGGCCATGCGCTGCGTGGTCTCGGCGCTGCAGGCCCGGCCCCACAAGCTTCCCTGCGACGCGTGGATCGGCAGAGCGTTCGAACACCGGCAAGAGCGACAAGACGTCGTCGACGGCCTCAAGCAGCTCGCCTTCGCCAAATGCGTGCCGGTGAAAAACCTCGCCGACGACGTCGTCTGGCGCCGGGAGATGGTACGGGTGTTGGTGCAGCGGGCCTTTGACGAAGCGATTGGAGAAGCCTCATGAGCGAGCTGCGCGCCGAAGCTGTGAAGACCGCCGACGACGCCCGCCGCGTCATCGTGAGCCTGTGCAAGCGCTTCTACGAACAGGGATGGGTCTCGGGCACGGGCGGGGGCATCTCCATTCGGGTCGGCAATCATGTATATATGGCGCCCTCAGGGTTGCAGAAAGAAATGATACAGCCCGAATGGATCTATGAATTGGATCTCGACGGCATGGTCATCTCCGGCCCTCCCGCTGATCACGGATTCACTGTATCCCAATGTCGCCCGCTCTTCCTCGAGGCCATGAAGCAGCGCGCTGCGTTTGCGGTCATTCACAGCCACAGCCGCCATGCCGTCGTCGCCGCCGCTCTCGCCGAGCACATGGGCGCTGCCCACATCGCGCTGACCCGGCTCGAGATGCTCAAAGGCTTGCAGGGCGTGGGCTTCGCCGACCTGCACCAGGTGCCCGTCATCGACAACACCGCCCACGAATGCGACCTGGCGGACTCGCTGCGCGCTGCCATCGAGAAAAATCCCGGAGTCCACGCCGTCGTCGTCAAACGCCACGGCATGTACGTCTGGGGCGACGACTGGCTCGCCGCGAAGCGCCATGCCGAGTGCTACGACGAGCTCTTCGCCCAATGGATCGAGTTCGCGCGGCTCAAGATCCCCCTCTGACTCAATCCACCCGCTGCAGGCGCGAATAGGTATCGGCGAAGGAGAAGGGGTCGGGCAGCTCGAACTCCAGCGAAGGATCGATCTCGATGCTGCCGTCGGCGTCGTCGACGTTCTTGAAGCCGATCACCAACTCGGTGGGCGTCTCGGGCAGCTCTTCGTCGCTGCTGGTCACCACGAAGTCGAAGACACAGTGGTCGGCGGGCAAGCGCGTCTCGAAGAGGCCCTGCTCCGGCGCCAGGCGATCGCAGGAGGCGTCGGCGGAGTCGGTGACGGTGTCGCCGTCTTTGGCCTCGGCGTTCAGGGTGACGACACCGGCGGCGGAGAAGTCGACGACGACCTGGGCGCTCTTGGTGAGGATGGATCCAGCGCGTCCAAACAGGTGTCCGTCGACGTCGGCGGCGAAGTCGACGCCCCCACAACCAGCCAGCCAGAGGACAGGGAGGGCGACGAGCGAAAAGCGCATGCCCAAACGCTAGAAGGCCCCGAGCCCACGCGCTACCCTGCTTTCATGCGAGCCCACTACCGAAGCACCCACGAGCCCCTCAGCGCCCACGACCTTGAGCAGCACGGTGTGCACTACCGCCACCTCGGCCTCGAAAAAGCAGTGTTTCAGCCCGTGCTCGACGAGCTCTCGCACAAGCGCGGCTACAGCACCCAGGACGAAGTGAAGCTCAGCAAAGAGACCCCGAACCTGCCCGGGGTGCTGAAAAAGTTCGACGACGAACACCTGCACGAAGACGACGAAGTCCGCTTTCTCCTCGACGGCGAAGGCGTCTTCGACATCCGAGCCAACGACGAGCGATGGATGCGCATCGTGGTCGAAGCCGGCGACCTCATCGTGGTGCCCAAGGGCAAGCACCACCGCTTCGAGCTCACCGAGATGTGCCGCATCCACTGCGTGCGCTTGTTCAAGGACGTCGCCGGCTGGGTTCCTGTGTATCGTGAAAACCCGCCGCCGGGGTGACTGCTCGTCGAGAACCCAAAAGAAATGGCGCCCGACGGCGCCATTTTCTATCGCACAGCATTTCGCATCACTTTAGCTCGGCGAGCAGCTCCTGCATCAGCGTGACGGTGCCGCTCTTAAGGTCGGTGCGGGAGAGCGCTTCACGCAAGTTGGCCTCGAGAAAGCCCAGCTTGTCGCCGGCGTCGACCCTTTTGCCGTCGACGGTGACGCCCATGAGCCCCTGCTCTTTCTGCAGCGCATCGAGAGCGTCGGTGAGCTGGATTTCGCCCCCTTTGCCGACCTTGGTGGCCTCGAGCAGGCCCCACACCCGCGGCGGAAGCACGTAGCGGCCGACGACGGCGCGGTCGGTCTTCTCGGTGCCCTTGGGTGGTTTCTCGACGAGGTCGCTGATGTGAAAAAGGCGCTCGTTCTTATCGTCGACCTTGCCTTCGGCGGCGCCGTACTTGTGGATCTCGCTGAGGGGCACCTGCATGAGGGCGATCTGGCCTTTGCCCGTGGCCTCGAAGGCGTCGATGAGCTGGCCGATGCCCGAGCGCTTGTTGGCCTCGGTGCGGTAGAGGTCGTCGCCCAGCAAGACCGCGAAGGGAGCGTCGCCGATGATGGGGCGGGCGCAGAGCACCGCGTGCCCCAGACCGAGCGGGGCCTTCTGCCGGATGGAGGTGATGGGCCCCAGGCGCGCGATCTTGCGCACCATCTCGAGGTCGGCGGTTTTGTTCCTCTTCTCCAGCGTGTCTTCAAGCTCGTAGCTGGTGTCGAAATGATCTTCGATGCAGCCTTTGTAGCGGCCCTGGATGAGAACAATATGCTCAATTCCCGCCGAAAACGCCTCCTCTACAATGTATTGAAGAGTGGGCTTGTCGACGATGGGTAGCATCTCCTTCGGGACAGCCTTGGTGGCCGGCAAGAAGCGGGTGCCGAGGCCGGCGACGGGGATGACGGCGAACTTTACAGATGGGGGCATGCCGGCTCCTGGATGGGGGGCAGCCTGGTACCACGTCAGCCGAGGAGGGCGTCAGGCGCCTCCGCCGCGAGCACACGCCCAAAGGTAGGCGAGGCCGTCAGAGTCATGGTGTCGCGCTTGCGATCGATGTGCTTCACGCCGATGACGTCGAAGCGGGTGCGTCGGTGGCTGGCCACGATGCCAACGATGCCCGACACCAAACCGATGAGCGCTCCCGCTGCCGCCGCCTCGGAGCCAAGGGTCACGCCGCCCAGGCCGGCAAACACCAGGGGGCCCAAAAAGATGCCCGCCACCGAGAACGATCGAAGCCTGCGACCCCTGCGATCGGCGACATCGCAGTCCGAGCACAGGGGCAGCTCCCCTTTCACGATGCGCCGACCCGCGTAATATAGAATCATCAATATCACGATATTCAGCAGCAACCCAAAGTACACCCATGGCGGCACCCATTGGAAGGTTCGTTTCACGGGTGCGCCGGCGGGGTTGAGGCCGCACTGGGGACAAGTGCGCGTGTGCAGACCCTGCTCGAGGCGCGAGGGTCGCAGCACGACGCCGACGGGGCTGCGCTCCTCCGGCGACGGCGGTGCCAGATCAAGATGCGGCAACGCCGTCGACGACGTTGGCGAGGGGGAAACGGGCTCGTCGGTGGAGATCATTGCCCCCCAGACTAATCCAGAGATCAGTTGAATCTGCGTCTTCGGGAGCGGAGCGACCACGGATGGGGAGGGCCCCGTCGGCGACGTGCTCGACGACGGGAGGGGGCGCAGCCCCCTTGAAACACAATCCCTCCCAAGGACGCGTCTGCCTCAAAACTTCGTTTTTCAGAAGGCTGCTATAGAGCTGTTTTCTTGCTTTCGCCTGGGGCAGCTCGCACCTTGGAGCCGTGCAGAGCCGTCGCGCCCCCTTCTCCTCCCTGAGGCTCCACCGCTTCTCCGTGGGCGGTCCCTCCCCCGCTGCCCAGGCCCGAAAGTACGCCCGCCTCGGCCTGCCCCTGGTGGTCGGGCTGGCGGTGGCGGTCTTCGTCGACGCCGTCCTGCCGGCTCCAGCCCGCACTCCGGCTCCCCTTGCGGTGGCCGAGCCCGTGGTGGCGGCCCCGACAGCGCCCGGTGTTGCCGCGGCCGCACCGGGCGTCGTCGCGGACCTCGCCCCCCGGCGCAGCACCCGCGACCAAGAGCTGCAGGCCCAAATCTCCCGACTCCTGCGCGACGGCCAAACACCCTTCTCCGCCGTCGTCGTTCTGGAGGCCCACAGCGGTCGCATCCTCGCCGTCGCCGAGCACTCCACCCGGGGCCGCGCTGACGGACTGGCCACCCGCCCCATGGCCCCCGCGGCCAGCGTCTTCAAGATCGTGACGTCATCGGCTTTGCTCGAGCAGGGGGTCGACCCCTCGGAGCGCGTGTGCTTCCACGGCGGCAAGACCCGCATGCAGCAGCAAAACCTCGACGACGACGCCCGGCGCGACCACACCTGTTTGCGCTTCGACGACGTCGTTCCCCTGTCGGCCAACGTCGCCGTCGCCAAGCTCGCGCAAAAACACCTGACCCCCGCGCTCCTGCGCAGCCATGCCGAGCGCTGGGGATTTGGGCGCACCACCAGCGCCCTGCGCAGCGAGGTGGCGTCGACGGCGAACATCCCGAGCGCACCCTTTGAATTCGCCGAGGCCGCCGCCGGCTTCGGCGACGTACAGCTCTCCGCCCTGCAAGGAGCCACCATCGCCGGCATCGTCGCCAACGACGGCGTCTTGGTGCAGGCCCGGGACTTCGCCGGCGGCGACGACGTCACCGCACCCGTGCGCGTCATCTCGGCGAAAAACGCCAGCGTGTTGCGCCGCATGATGGGCGAGACCGTGGCCCACGGAACCGGTCACAAGGCCTTCTCCGCGCGGCCCCTGCTGCCGGTGAGCGCGGCCGGCAAGACGGGCTCGCTGACCGACTACAAGACCGGCCTGGACACCTCGTGGTTCATCGGCTTTGCACCGGCCGACGCACCCGAGCTCATCGTCGCCGCCGTCGTCGTCAACACGTCGAGATGGCACATCAAGGCGCCCTGGTTGGCCAAAGAGTCCCTGCGCCTCGCCCTGCGCAACCATGGACCGCTGCAGCCCAGCTCGCGCGTCGCAGCCCGCTGATCAGAGATCGGCGCGCAGCCCGAGGGCCGCGGTGGCGCGGGTGAAGCGGGCGCTCTCGTTGGACAGCTCGTTGCTCAAAAAGCCGAGTCGTCCTTCGACGCTGAGCCCGCCAAACAAGGGACGCTGCACGGCGATCTCGGCCAGATTCTGGGTCTCGTCGTCGTCGGCGACGAAATAAGACTGCGCAGCCGAAATGCCGTCGTCGTAGGCAGTGAGCTGCAGCGCCAACTGCGTCGTCGCGGTGACCAGCGCGGGCAGACGCACACCGGCCGTGATTTGCACGCGGTGGCGGGTGTAGCCCTCGCCGTCGACGTTGCTCCCGTTGCGCACCAAGGTGTAGCCGGCCTGCAAATAGAGGCTGCGCGCGCTGCTGAAGCTGAGACCCGCGACCAGGGGCACATCGAGTCGACGCTGGGCGCCCAACGGAGGAGCAAAGGGGAAGCCCCGAACGCCGACATCGACGACGAGGTCCGCCCGCTCTTTGTCGTGGCTGGCCCTTGCTCCCAGCACCGCTCCGCCCCCGGCAAAGGAAAAGAGGGCGTTGTCGAAGGCCAAGAAAGAGGCGCCTTCGAGCCCACCGCGCAGGGCGAGCCCTGGCACCAACCCGTCCTCGACAACGACGTCGCCGCGGAAGGAGCCGTAGCTGCGCTCTCCCGACACCTGTCCCCGCAGCTTCGCGCTGGCCGTGGAGGCCAAGGTCCAGCTCCGAGCGAGGGAAGCCGCAGCCACCGCGCGCGTCTGGGCGACCACCATGCGCTCGGTGCTCGACGCCAAGAAGAGCTTGCCGCCCACCGCAGCATCGAGGCGCAACACCTTGCCAGGCGCGTGGCCGTCGACGCCGACGCTGGCGGCAAAGCGCAGCAGGCCGTCGGGCGCCAGCTTGGCATCGGGCCCCTCGGGCAAGCGCTTGGGGTTGGTGTCTTCCTCCACCCACAGGGCCACCTGGGGTTGAAGCTCGAGGGCCCAGGAAGCCGGCGCATCTGCACCCTCGACGGCCGCCACCAGGACGCCGACGACGACGACGGCGTTCAACATCTTGCCGAGCTCGACAGCCGCGAATCGATAGCCGAAGCGGAGAGCGAAGAAACCCGAGACATCGTGGTCAAGACGTGGGTGGCAGGGGCAAGAGGTGCTCTTCGAGCAGCTCGAGCGCGTCGGTCAGGGCCTCGAGCACCACGTGGGCGGCGTGGGCTTCGTCGGGCTTTTCGGACAGGGTCTTTGGGTGGTAGCGGCGCGCCAAATCGCGGTGGCGCACCCTCACCTCTTGGAGGGTCGGGCTGCCCCCAAGCTCGAGCACGCGCAGGGCGCCGTCGACGTCGGAGACGGTGGGTCCGCGGCCGGGGGGGCGGGCGGGACCGGGCGCGGTACTGGGGTGGGCTGCGGCGTCGAGGTCTGCTTTGCCGGGCTTGTCGTCGTCGCGGCGAAAGCGCGCGTTCCATTCGGACTTCACGACCTGACCCAGGCGGTCCATCACGCTCATGGCTTGTTCTTAGCAGTCCGTGGCCGGGAGAGTATGTTCCGGCCCATGTCGTCGTCGCGCCTCCTCGTCATCGTTGCGCTGGTGGTTGTTGGCTCGGGCTGCTCGACCATCATCAAGCCGACGCGGCCCTCGAACCCGCTGGGCGCTGATGGTCGCGCGGGATTGCCCGGGGTGCGTTTCGACGGCGAGGAAGTTCAGATCCGCGAGCCCGGCATGCCCTTGTCGCCGTCGCGCACCTGGCAGCGCGAGGTGGCCAATCACACGGCGACGTCGTTGAACACGCTGCTCTCGACCGACGACAACGCCCCGACGGCGCACACCGTGGTGTCCTTCGATTTGGCGGGTCCGTCGGTGATCCAGATCGGCACGTGGAAAGAAATGACGATCACGCTGATCTCGACCTTGCCCGATGGATCGGTGGTGCGGTCAGCGCCCATGACCGGCAACATCGACGACGCGCTCGAATACGCCGCCATCACCGGCCTCGGCATCGGCGGGACCATTCTCGACGTCACCGCCGGCATCTCGAGCATTTTCTTCGTCTTTTCGCCGAGCTTTCTCACGGGGGCCGTCTTCATCGGCGCTCTGCTGGGCGGCCTGGCGCTCAACCTCGTGCAGTCGGGCTCGCAGTATCTGGTCGCCGGCTCGGAGGAGAAACGCTGGTCGGACCTCTTCGCGCAGGCGTTGAAACAACACGCCACCGACATCCGCGCGGGGATCGGAAAGGGGCCGCCGCCGGCGACGACGAAGACGCCGCCTCCGGTGGGGCCCTCCCGAGATCCCAGCGATCTGCCACCGCTGCTCGATGCTCCCCAAACGCTCTGATCCCGCGTCCGCTTGATGTTCGACCGCGTTCCGAGATGGGAAAGACGCGGGATGATGCGCGTGAAGCGCGCCGGCGGAACGCGGAGTTGGTGGGGGGCCCCGCGTCCGGCTCCGCCGGCGCGGGGGGAGGTCTGCATCAGACCTCCCAGAAGAGCATCCCCGAGGGAGATGAACGAGACCGGTCCGCGGTCGAAGTTCAGCGAGATCGGGGATGAGGTCAGACGATTTCGATGCGCAGCATCTGGTTGCCAACGAGGACGAAGTCGCCGTGGCCGACGTCGGCTTCGATCCGCACGCGCACGTAGGTCCCGTTGGACGATCCAAGATCGGTCAGCATCGTCTCGCCATTTTGCTGCGTGAACACGCAATGACGCCCCGAGATGAAGCCATCGGTCGGCATCACGATGTCGCCGTTTTCGCGTCCAAGCTGGCAACGCTCCCCCGACAGCAATCGAATTTCGCCAGTGCGACCGTCTTCCAAAATCTGCACCAGACGTCCGAACGATGCAGCATTGGGTGAACCCCAAATGCGGCTGTCGTCGCCGGGGATTTTCTTGACTTGAAATGCCGCCTTCTCGAGTGATTCGTAGCGAAAGAGCTGGCGCCCGACGCGCAAGAGGTCGCCGTCGACGACACGCTGCTCTTGCTTGACGCGGAGGTACACCCCATTGAGCGAGCCCTGATCGATGACTTTCAGCTTTCCCTGCAGAAAGCTAAACTTGCAATGCGTTGGTGAAACAAAGGGATCATCGAAGAACAAGATCACGCCATTGACGCGGCCGCACAAGGTCTCGCCAGACTTGATCGTGAAGGTCATCCCTTCGCGTCCGGCCTGATCGATGGTGATGAGCTTGCACAGCTTCTCTTTGGGAGGCGCTGCGAGATCGGCCGCGTGCATGAACATGGTGCGTTGGGCGCCACCCGCTTCGACCGCCCCTGGGGCGCCAGCGACGTCGAGGCGCTTGCCACAGTTGCCGCAGAATTTGACGGTGGGGGCGTTGCCGTAGCCGCACGATGGGCACGCGTTGGCAGCGGGGGCCGCCTGGGGTGGGGCCGCCAGGGGTGGGGCCGGGGGCGCGAGAGGCGGAGCGACGGGGAGCGGGGCCGAAGGCGCGGTCACAGGCATCGGAGCAGCGACGGGCTGCGGGGGCAAGGGAGCGGCCATGGGCGGCGCAGGCATCACCAGGGCTGGCGTCGGCGGCATCGAGAGCGCAGGCGGACCAAAGGCGTCGGCGGGCGCCTGCGACCTCGCCAGCGGCGGCAGCGGCGGCAGGGCTGCCGGCGGCGTCAGGGTCCGCGGCAAGGGCGCCGGTTGGGGCGGAGCGTGGATCAGAGGCTGGGTGTGCGGCAGCGGCGGGAACGAGGGCGGCCCCGGCTCTGGCGGCAGGATGGCCTGGGGGCGCGTGGGTTGGCGCGGCGGTGGCGGCAGGGGGGATTGGGTCGCCGCGGGGGTCAGAGACTGCGGCAGCGCGATGGGGGCCGGCGGCAAGGGCGCCGACGGCGCGTAGGACTCCAGCGACGCAGCGGGCATGGCCGGCATCGACGTCGACGTCACCGCGGGGGGCGGCGGGGGCGGCGCGGCGGGGAGCCCGTCGGGGAAAGCCTCGCGGTACGCCTTCAAGTCGTAGCCGCAGTCCAGGCAGAAATTGAAGTTGACGGCGTTGTCGCGGCCACAATTCGGACACTTGATCATCGGGGCATTCTCGCTGCTTCTACGGCCGACTGTTCTCGTCCGTCGCGCACGGTGAAGTCAAGGAAGGGGTGCGGCGCCGGGCCGTCGTGCAGAGCAGACGCGTCCGCCCCTTGACGGGGCACACGTCGAGACCGCCAGCGTCTTGAACAGCAGAGCAACATCAGAACATCAAGAGTGTCTCGAACATCAAGAGCTGGCGCGTCTTGAAGCTTGGATGTTCAAGACGCGGGCGGGTCTTGCCCGTCACAACTTCACGTCGACGGCCGGGGCCCGTCCGACGCTGCGGCGTTGACAGGGGTGGGGACCCCGCCTAGACGGCCCAAGACCCCAGGGGTCAGACCTCCGCTGGGAATGGTTCTCGTCGGAAGGTGTCGCTGGTCCTGCTTCGGCGGTGACCTCGCAGAAGGGTTTGTTTTCATGTTTGCCGAAAAGAAGATTGAGCTCGTTCAGAAGTTCCGCACCCACGAGAACGACACGGGCTCGCCCGAGGTGCAGATCTCGATTTTCTCCGAGCGCATCGCCAGCCTCACCGAGCACTTCAAGGTCCACACCCACGACCACCATGGTCGCCGCGGTTTGATGAAGCTGGTGTCCAAGCGCCGCAGCCTCTTGAACTACCTCAAGAAGAAGGACCTCGGCCGCTACAAGAAGTTGATCGATTCGCTCGGCCTCCGCAAGTGAACTGACACAAAAGGCGACCCGCGAGGGTCGTCTTTTAACATCATAGAATCATCCGGCGGTGGCACCGTCCACCGCCAGCCCAGGGGAGCACAGCCGTGCTCGCCCACCGCACCCCGAGGACCCGAACGGAGAATGCGACGCCGCAACAACGCAGAACCATTCGTTGCTGTGCCGTCACATTCGCTGTTCGTTCTCCTCACCCACAATGGACTGCAAGCAGCAGTCGTCGACGCAGGAGAATATTATGTCTTTCGAGACTCCCGGTCTCATCACCCTCGCTCACAACTCCGACAAGTGGCATGAGGTCAAAGCCGACGTCGGCGACGTCCCCATGCAGTTCGAGGTGGGTCGGGTGGCCAAGCAAGCCGCCGGCTCCGTGTGGGCGCGCTGGGGCGACTCTGTCGTCCTCGTCACCGTGTGCGGCGCCCAGGCCCGCGAAGGCATCGACTTCTTCCCTCTCACCGTCGAGTACGTCGAGAAGACCTACGCCGCCGGCAAGATCCCGGGCGGCTTTTTCAAGCGTGAAGCCCGTCCGCGCGACGCCGAAATCCTCACCTGCCGCATCATCGATCGTTCGCTGCGCCCCCTCTTTCCCGAGGGCTACAAAAACGAAGTCCAAATCATCGCGACCGTCGTCAGCTTCGACGGCCTGCACGACACCGACACTCTTGCGCTGTGCGCGGCGTCGATGGCCGTGCACATCAGCGACATCCCCTTCGCTGAGAGCTCGGGCCCCATCGCCGGCCTGCGCGTGGGCCGCATCGGCGGCAAGCTCGAGATCAACCCGACCATCGAAGCCCGCAAGGGCAGCGACCTCGACCTCGTCGTGTCCATCTCCAAAGACGCCATCGTGATGGTCGAAGGCGGCGCCGCCGAAGTCGACGAAAAAGACCTCATCGACGCCCTCTTCTTCGCCCATGAGCAGGGACAGAAGGTCGTCGCCGCTTGCCACGAAATGCGCGCCAAGATGGGCAAGCCCAAGGCCGCCTACACGCCGCCGGCCAAAGACGAGGAGTTCTACGCCAAGGTCAACGGCCTCGCCGAGAAGCACGGCCTCGCCGCCGCGCTCGCGACTCGCAACAAGATCGAGCGCTACGCCACCCTCGACAAGGTCAAGGCCGCCATTCACGCCTCGCTCAAGGCCGACCTCGGCGACGTGCAATACGCCGCCGACAAGAAGAAGGCCTCCGAGTACTACGGCGACGTCAAGTACAACGTCATGCGCGCCGCAGCACTCAAGACCAAGCTGCGTCTCGACGGCCGCAAGTACGACGAAGTCCGACCGATCAACTGCGAAGTCGGCGCCCTGCCCCGCGCCCACGGTTCGGCTCTGTTCACCCGCGGTGAGACCCAAGCCCTGGTGTCGACGACGTTGGGCACCCGCGATGACGAGCAGAAGATCGACAACCTGTTGGGCGAGAGCTACCGCCGCTACATGCTGCACTACAATTTCCCTCCCTTCTGCGTCGGTGAGGCGCGACCTCTGCGTGGCACCTCGCGCCGGGAAATTGGTCACGGTGCTCTGGCCGAGCGCGCCGTCGCCCGCATGATTCCGAGCGAAGAAGACTTCCCCTACGTCATCCGCATCGTCTCTGAGATCACGGAGTCCAACGGTTCGTCGTCGATGGCCAGCGTGTGTGGCGCGACCATGTCCCTCTTCGACGCCGGCGTTCCCGTGAAGTCGCCCGTCGCCGGCATCGCCATGGGTCTCATCAAAGAAGGCGACGACATCGCCATCCTCAGCGACATCCTCGGGGACGAAGATCACCTGGGCGACATGGACTTCAAGGTCTGCGGCACGGCCAAGGGCATCACGGCCATCCAGATGGACATCAAGATCGAAGGCTTGAGCCGCGACATCATGACGACGGCGCTGTCGCAGGCGAAGGCTGGTCGGGCCATCATCTTGAAGCAGATGCACGAGGCCATCGGCGGTCCGCGCGGCGAGCTCTCGCAATACGCACCGCGCATGACGACGATGCGCATCAACCCCGACAAGATCCGCGACGTCATCGGCCCCGGCGGCAAGGTCATCCGCGACATTGTGGCGAAGACGGGCGCCAAGATCGACATCAAGGACGACGGCACCGTCATCATCGCGGCCATCGGGCGTGAAGCCGGCGACAAGGCCCGGCAGATCATCGAGGACCTGACCCGCGAAGCCGAAGTGAACCGCATCTACAAAGGGCTCGTGCGCAAGGTCGTCGAATTCGGCGCCTTCGTCGAACTCTTCCCTGGCACCGACGGTCTCATTCACATCTCGGAGCTCTCGGACAAGCGGGTGGCGAAGGTCACTGACGTCGTCCAGGAGGGCGACGAGGTCGTCGTCAAGGTGCTCTCGATTGATCGGGATGGGAAGATTCGGCTGAGCCGTCGAGCTGGCGTCGGCAAAGAGCCGGGCACGGTCGACAAGTCCGAGCCGCCGCCGCCGCCGGCGCGCGAGCGCGAGCGCGAGCAGCATTGAGCACCGCCAAGGGAGAAAACCTCTTGGTTCCCCAAACGCACAGCAAGGGGCAATCGAAGCCGTCGTTCCCTTGAGCACTTGCCCCGAGGCGGCCCGAACCACGACAACCTTCGGGGGCAACTGCTCAAGGGACGCGATCACCAAAGGGCAGGGATCCCAAAGGGGGTTGCCCCTGGACCCCCTTTGGCCCCGCCGGAGGCGTTCTTCGCCGAAGGCGTTCTTCGCCAAGCGTGGTGCGTGAATGGAGAGGCACGTGAAGGGTCGTGACCGCATCTTGATCATCGAAGGCCACCCCAGTGCGCAGAGCTTCGTCTCCGCGCTGCGGGAGGCCTACAAGCGTGGGGCTTTGGCGTCGGGGGCTGAGGTCAAAGAGGTCATCATTCGCGACCTCGCGTTTACGCCGAACTTGCAGCACGGCTACCAAAAGCGCACCGAGCTCGAGCCTGACCTGCTGGCCGCCCAGGAAGCGCTGCGCTGGGCCGAACACATCGTCGTCGTCCACCCGGTGTGGTGGGGCTCTTATCCCGCGATCATGAAGGGCTTTTTCGATCGGGTCTTGCTGCCTGGTTTCTTCTTCAAAAAGGGCAAGAGCGCCTTTCAGTGGGAGAAGCTGCTCAAGGGCCGCTCCGGTCGCATCATCTACACCCTCGATACGCCTTGGCTCTTTTGGTGGCTTTCGGGACGTCCCGCCTTCATGGCTCTCAAATGGGTCACCCTGGGCTACTGCGGGGTGTCTCCGATCGCAGGTACGGCCTTCGGCATCGTGCGGGAGTCCACGCTGCAGCGACGCCAGCTGTGGCTGCAAAAGACCGAGAAGCTCGGCGCCGCGCGGGCTTGAACGTGAGCCCGATCCTCACCACGGCCCTGTCTTTCGTCGACGGCGAGGCCGGCGTCCTGCGGCTGCGCGGTTTTTCGCTGGAGGAGCTCGTCCAGCACGGGGTCTCTTACGCCGCCGCCGTCGGCCTGCTCTTCACGGGCTCCCTTTCTGAAGGGGACGATGTCGCCGCGCGTCTGTTGGCCTTGTCGCCGCCCCCGATCGATTCGCGGCCCTCGGGCCAGGAGGCCTCCGCGCTGCGCCGGGCCATGGCGCTCATTGACGACGACGGCGACGCTGTGGCTGCGGCTGGGGTTTGCGGCCGTTTGGTGGGGTGCCTAGGAGCCAAGCCCGAGCAGAGCGGGGCCTACGTCGAGCGCATCCTGCGGGGCGTGAGCACCGGCGCTGTCGACGACGACGACGTCGCCGCCCTGGATCGCTGCTTCCTGGTGCATCTCGATCACGCCTTGAACCCCGGGACCCTGTGCTGCCGGGTGGCGGCGTCGACGGGCGCATCGCTGATCGCCTGCCTCAGCGCCGGCTTGTGTGCCCTTGAGGGTCCCTTGCACGGGGGAGCTTCGAGCGCCGTGGGCCGGGTGCTCGAGCAGGAATTGCAGGGACCCGACGACGTCGACGCCTGGTTGGCGGTGCAGCGGGCGCAGCGACGACGCATCCCCGGCTTTGGGCATCCGATTTACCGCCGAGGCGATCCCCGCGCGGGGCTCTTGTGCTCTCTGGCGCAGCGGGCGGCCGATCGGCGGGGTCAACGCCGCTTCGTCGACACCGCCACGGCCCTCGAGACCTGCATGTCAGCCCGCAGCGACGGCAAGCTCTTGCCCAACGTCGACCTCTACGCTGCCTGTCTCTACGCCACCCTCGACGTCCCGGTCGCGCTGCACACGCCCCTCTTCTTCGCCGCACGGGTGCTCGGTTGGGCGGCCCACGCTCTCGAGCAGCGCGCAGGCGGCCGCGTGATCTCTCCCGAGGCTGGCTACGACGGACCGCCCGCCCGATCATTCTGATCGGTGCCTGGAGCGGAACGTCAGGGCGGAGACCCCAGCGCAGCCCGTGCGCGTGCGGCCCACAGGGGGTCAAAGGCCGGGTTCAAAGCAAGCGCGCGCTCGATGAGCACGCGGCCGCTCCCCTCCCCCTGGGCCAGGCGAACGATGCCGGCGCGGGCGAGCAAGCGCGGGTCCGGCGTGCCGTGCGCCAAGGCCGCGTCGCTGTGGCGGCGTGCGTCGCTCAGATCGCCCCGGGCCAGGGCGACGACGCTGGCCACGTCGTGGGTGTAGGGGTCGTCGTGCACCGTGAGCTCCACATCGACCAGGCGGCGGGCCTCGTCGAGGTCGGCTGCTGTGGTCGAACGCGTCGCCAGCCAGAGAGCGGCGGATCGAGGGTCGGCGCGGCGCGCGTGGGCGAGGACCTCGCGCTCGAGAGCCACCGCGTCGTCGCCTGGGCCGAGCAAAGCGACGAGCAGCGCCGCCGCTTCGATGGAGCGGCGTTTTTCCCACGCCGTGCGGGCGCGGGATTTGGCGGTGGCCAGGTCGCCGCGCGCGAAGGCCGTGCGGGCGCCACCGACGAGAGCAGGTCCGAAGTCGGGCATCTGCTCGCTGGCAAAGGCGAAGGCACGCTCGGCCGATGCCAGGTCACCCTGCAGAAACGAGAGGTTGCCGGCGTCGACGGCGACGAAGGCTCGGGCCTCGCCTGTGGACGTGCTGTCGGTGAGGGCGGCTTCGTGGTCGGTGCGTGCGCCGGCAAGGTCGCCGAGGATGAAGCGCAGCCAGGCGCGTCGGCTGCGCGCGGGGAGACCGTCTTTGAGCACCAGCATCTGCTCGGTGGCCTGCAGCGCACCGTCGACGTCACCGAGCTCGTAGAGGGCATCGGCCAACAGCCCCAGGGCGCCGTCGTCGTCGGGGTTTCGGGCGAGCAGGGCCTCGCACACAGCGCGCGCCTCGCGAAAGGCATGGGCATTGAGCAGGGTCGACGCGCGCAGCCGGCGCGCGGCGGCGTTGTCCGGTGAGAGCGCCAAGGCCAGGTCCGCGGCGCCGCCGGCGTGCAGGTAGAACCCGGGGTCGGCTCGGTCACGGGCCAACAAGATCCACAGCTCGCCGACGTCGACCCACGAGCTGACCTTGCCCGGCTTGTCGCGGGCCACGGCCTGGGCGCGCGAGAGCGCAGCGTCGAGGGAACCTGGCCCTCGAGCGGGCAGCGGAAAGAGGGCAAGCGCCCGCGCTTCCCCCTCAGCAAAGGCTGGCGCGGCGGCCCGCTGGCACCCAGCGAGGCAACAGAGAGCGACGACGACGACGAGCCGCATCAGAAGGTCGGCGAGGCGATCTGCAGTCCGCTGTCCAGGGCGCGCGCGGGATCCACCTTGAGCGCCAGGGGTTGCGCGGGCTGCGGCGGTGCCAGTCGCGCCCACCCATCCTCGGGCACGGGTGCCCGACCCGCGAGCACAATGGGCCCCGTGAAGGTGATGCCCAGGGGCAGATCGGGATCGAGCTGCAGCACGCTGAGGCGGGCGTCGACGTCGACGACGCAGCTGCTGAGCCCGGTACAGTGGGCCTTCAAGCCAGCGAAGGTAACGGCGTCGAAGCGGTACAGGGGGAAGGTGCCGCCGAGGACGAGGGCCTTGGGATCGCTGCGCGGAAAGGGGTTCATGGCGCAGTCGATCGACGGCGGCGTCCCCGGCTTTGGGGCCCTGCTCACGCAGAGGCTGGCGATGGCCAGGGCCGGCCAGCGTACCTGCTGGCCCTGCCAGCGCGACACCAACTGGGCGGCGGCGGCGCGTTGGGCGTCGTCGTCGGGGAGGGCGGTCCAGGCGGTGTAGTCGTCGAGGAAGGCGCCCGCCGCCCGCGGCTTTTCGCAGCTCGCCACGACCACGACCAACGCAAGCACGCAGACGAGAGCGAGAGGGCGGAGCGAGGGCGGGTGCATGAAATGCCTTAGCAGGCTGCGGAAAAACGAAGTGTTTCCCGCAGATGCGTTCTCGGGTGGGGGCCCCTCGTCGACTTGCCCGACGAGGGGGAGGGGCTGGAAACAGCCCCTCCCCAAGACAACAGGGGTGAGAAAAGCGAGCATCGCGAGTTTTCCTCACCCTGTTAGGGCAACGCCGCGAGGGCGGCTACAGCCTCGGGGGCCAGGATCGGATCGAAAGCAGGGGACGTCTTCAGCGCACGCTCGAGGAGGCCGCGCCCCCCGGCATCGTTGGCGGCAGCGAGCACGAGGCCGGCGCGGGCCAGCACCCGGGCGTCGACGCCGCCGAGCGCACGCTTTGACAGGGGGACGGCGGCCGCAACATCGCCGGCGCGCCAGAGCACGAAGCCGGTGACGTCGTCGTCGTCGCGGCCACCGGCGTCGCGCTGGCTCTGCAGGGCAAGCTCGCGGGCGCGGGGCAGATCGAGCTTCAGCGTGGCCAGGGCGAGGGCGGTTTCTCGAGGTCCACGGTCGGCCAGGGACAGCAGCTCATCGCGCAGCCCTTCGTCTTTGGGAGGGCGACCCAGGCTGGTCAGCACCGCGGCCCTCAGCGCGACGCTCTCGGCGCTTTGGGCACCGGGGGCGATGGCGTCGAGGTCGATCAAGGCCTCGGGAGCATGGCCTTGGGCGAGGTGCAGCCGGGCGCGGCCGGTGAGGGCCGCCGGATAGCCAGGCACAGCGTGGAGAGCGACGTCGTAGGACGCCTGCGCGCCCTTGCGCTCGCCTTTGCCAAAAAAGAGCAGGTCGGCGGTGCTGGTGGCGCAAAACGCGAGGCCCTCGGGCGCGCCCTGATGTCCGGCTTCGAAGGCCTCCCGCCACATCGCGAGGGAGCCGTCGACGTCGCCGGTGGCGGCGCGCAGCTGGGCCGCGCGGGCGTAGGCGGGCAAGCCGGGGGCGATGTCCATCATGCGCTCCACAGCGACCACAGCACCCGCAAGATCGCCGGTCGCGCTGAGGGCGTCGCTGTAGAGGCCAGCGGCGACCAGATCTTTGGCGTCGGCGTTGTAGAGGGTCTGGGCGATGGGCAGCGCGTCTTTGGCGCGGCCGAGGGCGAGGAGCGCAGCGGCCCTCACATGGAGAATCTGCGGGGAGCGTGGGTGCCGGTCGAGGGCGGCCTTGCTCTGCTCGTCGAGGGCCCGAAACAGGGCGACGTCGTCGTGCAGGCGGGCGTTGGCCAGGGCCTGCCGCAGCTCAAGGATCGCCCGTCGTTCGTCAGCAGCCTCCAGGGGCGCTGGGCGTTCGCTGAGGACATTGGCCACGGGCGCGACCGGGGCCTGGGGCGTCGTCGTCGGCGGCGTGCGCGTTTCGCACCCGGCCACAAGGAGGGCGACGACGAAGCCAGAGGAGGTGAGCGGGTGTTTCAAGCCGAAGATGCCAGCCGAAGATCGAGGAGGGCGGGCCGCAGCCCGCCCCCCTTCTGCGTCAGTCGTGCGAGTGGACGAAGCCCTCGTGGGGCGTGCCCATATAGGGGAAGGCGCCGAGGTAGGGGACGTCGTTTTCCTGCACGCCGTCGTTGAGCGCGTTGCCCGGGAAGGCGGCGCCGAAGGTCGCGACCGCAGCTGCGGCGGCGTCTCTGCAACCGTCCGGGTTGGCGGCATTCACCACGCAGGCCTCGGCCGACAGGATGCCGGCACCGACCACGCGCTCTTCGATGTCGACGACGTCGTCTCCGATGCGCCGACCGTTGGGGAAGCCGCCCAGCGAGCCACCGATGACGCCCAGGTGGTTGGCGGTGTTCAGGTTGGCGGCATCCTGGTCGATGGCGACGTTGAGGCGCAAGACGTCGGCGGGCTGCAGATCGGCGCGGCTGGTCAAAATGGTGGGCAAGAAGCTGATCAAAGAGACCATGTCGCCGCGCGGCACGCTGGGCGTCGGGATGGCGTAGAGGGCGTGCAGCAGGCGCGAGAGCTCGGGATCGGTGACGAAGCCGGCGATGTTGGCGAGGTCATCCTTGGGCGCGGTGCGGTTGAACTGGTCCTTGAAGCCGAGGGGAACGACGACCTCGTTGATCAGAGGCAGACCAAGGCGCGACACCTGGACGAAGGGACCGGAGTCCCGGGGGTTGGCGTTGGCGCGCAGCACGTGGTGCTTGGGGCGGCTGCAGGTGGTCCACACACCAAGGACGGCATTCGCACCGCCGAGGTTTCCACCCAGCGCGGGGGCGAGGCCGTCTGACGTGAGCGCCGTGATGGGCAGCTCGAGCGCGAGGGAGGTGACGTTGAAACCCTTGGTCGCATCGACGCCATCACCGGTGCCCAAGCCAGCAGCGCGAGTGACGTTCAGCAGGTCGAAGATGGCGGCGACGTCGACGTAGAAGCCTTCGTCACGGGGTCCGACGAAAGCCTTGGAGCCGGTGCCGGCGGGGAGAATGAACTGGTTGGCGTAGGCCTCATACGCGGCCTGGTCGACGCCGTTGCTGCGCGGTCCGATGCGCGGTCCAGCGACCTCGCCGTCGGCGACGAGGATCTGGCGGCTGGTCTCGACACCCGCCGTGAGGTTCACGCGCGTCACCGAGTAGCGGTGGGTGACGTTGCGGTCGGGGTCGTTGGGCGTGTTCAGCAGGCCCGTGTTGTAGAGGAAGGTGGCGCCGCTGGTCGTCACGTTGCGGAAGCGGAACTCGAAGCTGATGTCTTCGACGGCGTCGCCGGTGTTGTCGACGTTGATTTTATAGAGCGCCGAATCAGACATCCGGTAGTAGTTCGGCGGCCCGGCCGGAACCATGAAAGGAATGTAGTTGGCGACGAGCGTGACCTTGCTCGGATCGGCAGGCGATCGGAACGCATAGACGTCGGTGGAGTCGGCGGTGGGGTCTTCGCTGATCAGCGGAGCCTCACGGTGCGAGCTGGCGAGAGACGAAACGCTGCCCAGCGCAGCGGCGAGAACCAGAGCCGGTTTGATGATGTTCATGTTGTTCCTCAATTGTTTCCAGAGATGGTGATGGTGCCGACGACGTCGATGGCGGCGGCGAACGCCTGGGCCTCGGCGTTGGTGAGGGTGGGGTTGTTGGTGATGAACAGGTCACCGAGCACGACGACGTCGCCGCCGACGATCAGCGCGGTGAGACCCTCGTTGCTGTCGATGGACAGGTCACCCGCGATGGTGGCGTCTTCAAACACCAGCGCGGAGAGCCCGCCGTTGCCAGCAGCCAGGAAGTCTCCGCCGATCGACGAGGGGACATCGACGTTGAAGAGGGCATCGGAGGCGCCGGTCTCGAGGAAGAAGTCCCCACCCACAGCGTCGAGGGACGAGAGGTTGAGCGACGTCAGCGTCGGTAGGGCCCCAATGCTGAGCGTCCCGCCGACGTCGGTGAGCCGACCGAGGTTCACCTGCGTGAGCGCCGCGTTGTCGTCGATGCTGAAATCACCGCCGACATTGAGCAGGTTGGTGAGGCGCAACTCGGTGAGCACCGCGTTGCTCTCGATGCTCACCGAGCCCTCGACCTGAATGAGGGAAGCGACATCAATGCTGGTCGATTCCGAAGCCTCAACCGTAAGATCACCCGTGATCAGCGTGGTGCCATCGAGGTCATCGACGTCACCTTGATCAGCGACCACGCCATCGGCGACCTCGACGGGCACACCGAACTGGTTGCAGACCACGGCATCAGCGTCGACTTCGGCGGCGTCGAGCACACCGTCATCGTTGGCGTCGATGCCGCTCTCGATGAGCACGCCGCCAAATTCGCAGAGGGCGTCGCCGAGGGGCAGCTGCGTGACCGCCACCAGCGACGTGAGGCCGTCGGTGCCGTTGGTGCCGTTGGTGCCGTTGGTGCCGTTGGTGCCGTTGGTGCCGTCGGTGCCGTTGGTGCCGTTGGTGCCGTTGGTGCCGTCGATTCCGTTGGTGCCGTCGACGCCGTCCGCGCCGGCAGCGCCGGCAGCGCCTGTTGCACCGGGCGCGCCGTCGGCACCGGTGGCGCCTGTCGGACCGGCGCCTCCACAGCCGATCGCCCCCACTGTCATGAGCCCACCCGCGAGGATCGCGAGAGCTCTCGAAGTTCGTTTCATGCATCTCTCCCTGTTCGTGTCTGCAACCAAAGCAAATGCCGCGCGCACCATACGACAGACCCTGGCGGGCCGTTCGCCGCTGCGGGCTTTTTTTCCTTGACGACCGTACGTCCGCGGAATCCGTCGTCGTCAGCTTGGGCCGAGGCCCCGGCGCGGGAAGCGGCGCTCCTTCCAGGCCGTCAAGGGTCGCTCGAGTGCGGCGAAGAGCAGCGCGGCCATGCCCACGGAGAAAAAGGAGGCGAGCACGATCTGCAGGGCGACGTGAAGCAGGCTGGGGTGTGCGAACACGCGGAAGATGCCCCAATTCGCCAGGTCGATGGCGGTGGGGTGCAGGAGGTACACGCCGTAGGAGACCCGGCCCACAAAGCGCAGCGGCGGAAACTCGAGGCAGCGCGTGAGGCCAGCCGCAGGCGCGGCCACGACCTCGACGATCACGCAGAGGGCGAGCAGCGAGAGGGCCGAGTAGGTCAGGGCCAGCGCGATCGGGGCCAGGGGGACGACGTCGGCGGGGAAGGCCACGGCGAGGGCGACGACGACGACGGCGGCCCCCGCTCCTGCCACTCGCCTCAGACGAACGCGCCCACACAGCTCGTGCAAGACCAAGGCGCCCAAGGCACCCCACAGGATGGAGTCGATGCGGAAGTGGCTGCCGAACTGGATGGCGACCGCCGGGATGTCGTGCCCCAGGGCCACCGCCCAGCGCGCCACCGGGATGGCCAGCACCAGGAGGGTGGCGGCGATGACCCTGGTGCGTTGAGAGCGGACCCCGTACAAGAGCAGCGACCATCCCACATAGAAATGCTCCTCTACGCACAGAGACCACGATACCTGATATGCCAACGGAAGCGCGATGATAAACTGGGTCGATGTGTAGTTCATCAGGAAGACAAAAAGAGACATCGATTCAAGAGGCGACGACTCCCACAGCGTTTGCCAGGTCTCCGCCGACGATGCTGCTGCGTTCCCGATCAAAAAGAGGTTCAACAAAAGCACGACGTAGAAAGGGGGCAAAATCCGCAGCGATCGCCGGGCATAGAACGCTCGCAAATTGAAACGGTGATCGACCCGTTCTTCGCCGATAATCAAGCGCGTAATGAGAAACCCGCTGATCACAAAAAAGAGGTCGACGCCCATCCAGCCGCGCGTCAGCACCACCAGCGGCCCGAGCTCCGCCACTGGATAGCCCCCCCGCAACACGCAATGACAGGCGACGACGGCGAGCACGGCGATGCCGCGCAGCCCATCGATGCCCAAGAGCCGCGCCGACGACATCAGCTGCGACGCAGCACGGGGGTCGGAAAAGCCCAGCGCAGCGACGCGAAGGCCACCACGGCAAAGGCGTCGTCGACGTCGACGCCCTCGTGGCGCAGGCGGGCCCGCTGCTGGTCCTTGCCGACGATCTGTCCGCGGATCGAGATGAACCCCCTGACGTTCACCACGCGGTGCCAGGGAACCAAGCGGCTGCCTTCGTCGTCGAGGGCCCCCAGCGCATTGCCGACCTGCCGCGCCCGCAGCGGATGTCCCAAGAAGGCGGCGACGTCGGAATATGCGCATACGCGCGCGCGCGGGATCAGGCGAACTGCCTGCCACACGTCGTCACGCCACCGGGGTTTTACTGCGGCTGCGGCCTTCACGCACTGGCCTCAATACCGAGGCACAGAGGAGTCGACTTCGAGGGACCAGGCATCGATGCCGCCTTCGACGTTGGAGACGTCGGTGAATCCCTGGGCCAGCCAATGCTCAGCGGCGGCTTGGCTGCGGCCCCCGTGGTGGCAATGAAAGTACAGCGGCGTGTTCTTGGGCAAGGCAGCGATCTCAGCGCGGACGACGTCGTCGACGAGCTTGGCTCCTCCGATGCGCGCGGTCTCGTGCTCGCCCTTGGTGCGCACGTCGTAGAGCAGAAAGGGCGACCCCTTGGCCCTGGCGTCGTCGAGGCGGGCCTTGAGATCCTTCACCTTGAGCTGCTTCACACGCGCGGGCTCGTTGGGGTTTTGGATCTTGAAGCCGGTCTGGGGACGGGTGACGAAATCGATGACTACGCCCTGGGCCCGCTTGACGCTCGCAGCATCGACGCGGATCTCGAAGCCCTGCGACGACGTCGCCGCGTCACCGGGCAGCTCGGGCCCGAAGCTGAGCGCGTGCTGGAAGCGGGGGTTGACGCCCAGGCGCAAGAAACGCTGGTGGGGGGGCTCTTGCTCCCGTGCGGCCGCCAGCGCCGTCGCCGCGGTCAGGGTGAGGGTCACCGTCACCGACGACGCCGACGACGCTCGCTCCACGCCCAGTTGCTTGTGCAGCTCGCCCGAGGCGTAGAGATCTTTGGCGATGTCGCTGCCGCCGACGAATTCGCCGCCGATGTAGAGCTGGGGAAGGGTCGGCCAATCGGAAAAGGCCTTGATGCCTTCGCGGATTTCTGGATCAGCCAGCACGTCGACGGTGGCGTAGGTTGGCAGCAGCTCGTCGAGCATGCCGACGACGGCGGCAGAGAAGCCGCAGCGGGGCTGTTCGCGGGTGCCCTTCATGAAAAGGACCACTCGGTCGCTGTGGACCAGGCTCTCGATCTTCAGCTTCGTCTCAGGGGCGAGGGCCATGAACACTCCGGGTCTGTCGGGCAGCTGGGGTTCACCCCAGCGATCCGTCGGGAAAAACTTCCTTGGCGTGGGCATATCGACGAAGATTCGAATCGTCATGGGGCTTCCCCTTCTCGATAACAGCTCGACGGTCCGCTTCGCCTCGCGAGAGGCATTGTCCCAGAGCTGGGATCAGTCGCTCGGACGCGGCGTGCTGATCGTGACCCCCGGCCGCCCCCTCACGGCCCTGCAGACCATCGACGTCGTCGTCGAGGGACCCGGTCTCGACCTTCCCCTCTCGTTGCGCGCCGAGGTGGTTCACCTCGACGCCGAACGCGCCATGCTGCGGCTGCTCGCTGGCCCTGTGGCCCGGCCGGCGTCGCTCAACGCGGCGCCTGTCAATCCCTTCGCGACCCCCCACAAGACCCCCATCAACCCTTTTGCGACGCGTCCCACCACCAACGTGCCGTCCCCGGCCACCGGCCCGCCCAGCTCCCCGCTGCCGGGCAGCCCCGCCGCCACGCCCGCCAACCCCTTTGCCCCCCGCATCAGCACCATCGTGCCTGCGCCTGCCGATGGGATCCCTGGCAACGGCCCAAACACGGGCACGCTGAGCCCTGGCAACGACATCGGCCCAGGCCTGGGTACGTCGAGGCGCGCCAGCGGCCCAGACATCGGCACAAAGAACGGTGTCGACGGCCCAGACGCCGGCACGCAGAGCGTTGCCCATGGTTCGAGCTTCGAGACGCACAGCGGGGCCAACGGCTCAGACCTCGACACGAACGGCCGCGCCAAGAGCACAGACCTCCCCGCTGAGAGCCGCGCCAACGGCAAAGACGTCGGTGCACCGTTGCCGACGACGTCTGCCCCCCTTCCGGCATTGGCCCTTCCGGCGCCCGCCGCGCCGATGCCCTTGGCGCTCGACCCCGTGCCTGCGCCCTCGGTCGCCGGCCCCCTGACCGATGCGGCGGTCCCGGTGCTGGCCCCGCCCCTCGCGGCCCCGACGACGGAGCTGGAGCCGCCCCCGCCGGCTGCTTCTCTGCCCCGCACCGCCACGCCCGCGTTGGCCTTTGTTCCTCCCCTCGCCCCCGCGCCGGCAACTGCGCCCCGCGCTGCGACGCCGCCCTCGCCCTCACCGCTGGCGGCCCCAGCTGCGAACGCCATCGCGGCTCCGCTCCCCCTTCTCCGTGCGCCGACACCGGCGGCAGCAGCATCTCTGCCCCCCTCTCCCCCTGTGCCGACGCCGGCGGCGAGCCCAGCGCCTCCGGCGTCGACGCCGGGCTTTGCCGGGGTACCGGGCTCTTTTTCGGGGGCCCACCTGCGGCCTGAAGTGATGGCATCGGCCGCCACAGGAGTCTTCGACGCCGGCCCCGTGCCTGGCCCCGCCGTGGTGGCGGCCACTCTGCCTCCCTACTTCTCCGGCGACGCTCTGCATTTCCAGTCGGTGAGCGATCTGCGCGGCGCGCGGCAGGATCTCTTCACCTTGGGAGCAGTGTTGGCCGTGTGCGATGGACAGCCTCCGGTGCGTCCGGTCGACATGCGCCTCGTGGTCGGCACCCGTCAATCGCAGACCAAGCTTCGCTGCACGCTGAGCGCGGCCCAACCGGGCACAGCGGTGGTGCAGGTCGAAGACAAGGCCCGCATCGCCGCCGCCTTCGACGAGGTCGATCCACCCGAGCGCGCCCCGGTGGCCGAGGCGGCTGCGCGACCCGCCGGCCGACAGCTGGTCTTGCCCCTGCGCGGCAAGCTCTTCAACCCGACGACGCCGGCCGAGATCATGCGCCTGCCGGTGCACCGCCCCGTCAGCGACGCCGACCTGTCGCGGCCCTCCGTTCCCCTGCTGCTGCGCTGGCTGCGCACCACCAAGGGCGTGCTGCGGGTCGATCTCTCGACGGAACGGCAAGCAGTCTACAGCATCATCTGCGTCGACGGCCGCGAGCTGCGATCGCCGGTCTCGATGCAGACCTTGGGGCGCGCCCTGGGCAACGAGATCTATTACTACGAGGTCACCGAGCTCGCGCGGGCGCCGCAGCTGACCAACACCGGTCGCACCCTGCACCTCATCGCCGAGGTCGTGCGTGCGCTCCTGGCCCCTCACGAGCCCGAGGCCATCGCCGCGGCCTTTCCGTCGACAAAGGATCCGCGGCTGGTGCGTGCCGTCACCTCCGTCGTCGACGCCGTCGGCTTTCAAGGTCCGCACGCGCGGGTGATCAAGACCAACCTGCAGGGCAACGAGACCATCGAGATCGTGTCGCGCGGCGCCAGCGGTGCCCGCGTCGCCTGGGACGTGCTCGTGGTGCTCGATCTTTTCGGCGGGCTCACCTACGTCGCCGGCGAGGCCCGGGTGGTCGCGTCGTTGTCGTCGTCGCCGCAGTCCGAAGGCGTGACGATGATGGGCGGGGGACCGAGCATCCTCGACAAGGACTACTTCGGCGCCCTGGGCCTGCATTGGTCGAGCTCCCCTGCCGACGTGCCCGCGGCCTACCAGCGCATGCGCGCGGACTACCTGCCCAACGGCGTCAAACGTCCCGCCAACGCCGTCGAAGCCGACAAGATCGTCAAGAGGCTCGAGGAGGCCTTCAAGGTGCTCAACGACACCGAGGCCCGCCGCGCCTACCGCCGCGCGACCTTCAACATGGTGTGGTCCCACCAAGCCCAGATGCTCGTCGCCCAGGCCAAGCTGGCCCTCTACCGCAAGGACCTGCTCGAGGCCCGCAACCTCTTGCTCGCCGCCCAGGACATGTCGGGATCCCAAGAGGCCGCCGAGATGCTCTCGATCTTGAACCGCAAGAGCTGAGTCGCGGTAGCGCGTGTGTCGGGGGATCGACCGTGGTAGCCGGCCGAGTGCGTTTCGCGGTCCTCGGCAGCGGCAGCAAAGGGAACTGCCTCGTCATCGACGGCGGCGGGGTCGTCGTCCTGATCGATGCCGGCTTCTCGCCGCGCGAAACCCGAGCGCGTCTGCGGGGCCTCGATCTCGAGCTCACCGATGTCAACGCTTTGCTCATCACCCACGGACACGGCGACCACGTCAAGGGCGCGCGCCAGATCGCGGGCTCCCTCGGCATCCGCACCTGGTCGACCGAGGCGACGCGATCCTTCTGCAGCCGGTTCACCACCTTCAAAAACCACGTGGCCATCAGCGGCGGCGAGCGCTTCGGCGTCGGACGACTGAACATCCTCGCGGTGAAGACGCCGCACGATGAGCCGGGATCGGTCTGCTACGTCGTCGACGACGGCGACGAAGCCTTTGCGGTGTGCACGGATCTGGGCTTTGCCTGCGAGAAGGTCGGCGCGGCCTTGCACGGCGTCGACACCTTCGTGTGCGAGTTCAACCACGACGCCTTGATGCTCAAGACCGGGCCCTACACCCCGCACCTCAAGAGGCGCATCGCCTCGCGCTTTGGACACCTGGACAACGCCGACGGTGCCACCCTGCTCTCGATGGTGGCGTCGACGGCGCTCTCGCGTGTGCTCTGCGCCCATTTGTCCGAGGTCAACAACACGCCCGATCTCGCCCTCGACAAGGCCCGAGAGGTCGTCGACGGCCGCGACGTTGACGTTGCCGTTGCTCCCCAGCATTCCCCGACCCCCTGGCTGCGCGTGCGCCGACGTCCCGTGCACCGCCTGCGCCGCGTGGTCGACGTCGATGTCCCACGGGAGGTCGTGGCTGCGCCCCCCCTCGTCGCGGCGACGACCTTTGCCCTCCCCGCGCGACCCGTGATCGCGGTCTCCCCGCCTCCGCGAGGCGCGGCCCAACCCATCGCCCTGAAGCAGCAGATGGCGCTTTTTTCGGCGTCACAACCAGTCTCGAGCCGCACCGGCGTCTTGAACAGCAAGACGTCGAAGGAGCCCCGATGATCCCCCGCTATTCGACGCCCGAGATGAGCGCGCTTTGGTCCGACGCCAGCCGGGCCCGGGCGTGGCTCAAGGTCGAGATCGCCTGCGTGGCGGCGTGGGAGACGCGCAGCATCGTCCCCGGTGGCACCGCGGCCCGCCTGCAACAACGAGCCGACGTCGTCGATCTTGGCGCTCTTTCGGCCCGGGCCCTTCAGATCGAGGAGACGACGCAGCACGACGTCATCGCTTTCCTGTCGGCGTGCGAAGAGCTGCTGGGCCCCGACGCGCGTTTTCTCCACTACGGAATGACCTCGTCCGACGTCGTCGACAGCGCCTTTGCGCTGCTGCTGCGGGAGGCCGGGACCCTGCTCGAGCAGGCGGTGAGCGGTCTGCGCGAGGCTCTCGTGACCCGCGCGCTCGAGCACAAGCGCACGCCTTGCTTGGGACGAACCCACGGACAAGCCGCAGAGCCGACCACCTTTGGTCTCAAGCTCTTGGGTTTCGTCGCCGAGCTCGATCGAGCCGCCGCGCGCCTTCGAGCCGCCGGCGTCGAGATCGGCTACGGCAAGCTCTCGGGCGCCGTCGGCAACTACGGCAACATTCCCCCCGACGTCGAAGCCCGCACGCTGGCTGCCTTGGGCCTGGCCATCGAGCCGGTGGCGACCCAAGTGATCCCACGCGATCGCCACGCGGTCTTTTTCAACACCCTCGCGGTCATCGGTGGCTGCGTCGAGCGCCTGGCCGTCGAAGTGCGCCACCTCCAGCGCCACGAGGTCAAAGAGGCCTTCGAACCCTTTGGCAAGGGCCAGCGTGGCAGCTCGGCCATGCCCCACAAGAAGAACCCCATCCTCAGCGAGAACCTCACCGGGCTGTGTCGCCTGCTGCGCAGCTACGCGGGCGCCGCCCTCGAGGACATCGCCCTGTGGCACGAGCGCGACATCAGCCACTCCTCCGTCGAACGCATCATCGCGCCCGACGCTACCACGGCCTTGCACTTTGCCTTGAGGCGCGCCGAACGCATCGTCAGGGGACTGGTCGTCGACGAACAGGCCATGAAGGGTCACCTCGACGCCGCCTCCGACGTCGTCTTTTCTGGTGGGATCCTGCTCGCTTTGGTCGAGCGCGGCGCGTCGCGACACGAGGCCTACAGCTGGGTGCAGCAAGCCGCCCTCGGTGGACCCGGCATGAAAGAGCGCTTGCAGCAAGACCAGCGCATCACCCGCTACGTCGACGTCGGCGCGCTCGATCGCTTGTTCTCGTTGGACAACCAGCTGCAACACACCGATGTCGTCTTCGCCCGGGTGCTCGGGCTCTAGTGCTGCGAGGCTGAAGTAACGACGCTTTTCTTCTGCGAACGCTTGGATCATGCCTCGGGGATGCCGCGCCATTCTCCGGTTATTGTTCTCCTGCCTCGTCAGCGGTCGATCCTCGA
>JAHFED010000135.1 GCA_023248635.1 Myxococcales bacterium | reverse complement strand
TCTACTTCGTGGCGTCGCGCGGATCATCAATCACGTTCCGCAGCGCGGCCACTGGGAGCGTTCCTTAAGGAGGCTCCGACCATCACGAGGATAGGAAGGATTAGAACATAATGCAGAGCGTTTTTTGCGTAGCGCCGGCGGCGGCTCAGGGCAGGCGTGAGCGCTGCGGCGGGCCGCCGCGGCGGTGCGCAAAGGACGTGTTGGGCGAAACCGCAGCTCGATGCTGGGCTATGGGGATTGAATCCCCGCGAAGGTCGGCGCGGTGATGGGCGGGCGCCCGATTCGGTCGGCCACGGTCGGGTGTGAAGGACCGAGACCGGGACGGCGCCGGGGTGTGGGCTTGCGGAGAGACGTCCGAATGACGTGGAAGACAGACGAGTCGCGTGGCGCCGGTCGGCGTGGGCGAGGCCGCGGGCGGATCGGTGGGCGGCGACTCATGAGGAATCTGGGGGCGGCCCGTGGCCGTCGGCGCGGGCCATGGGCTCGATGACGCGCATGTGGCCGTCGGCACAGATGGGACAGTCGCGCAACGAGCGGCCGGTGAGGGCCTGATAGCGATCGCGATAGTCGGCCGGTGCCGTCGCGGCCGGCGTCTCGAGCGCTGACGTGCCGAGGAGCTGGCGACAGCGGGCGAGCTTGTCGGTCCGGTGCCGGTTCCCGAGCCAGCCGTAGTACCGGATGCGGTGGAAGCCGGCCGGGAGCACGTGCAGCAGAAACCGGCGCAGGAACTCATCCGCCGCAAGCGTCATGGTCTTCGGATGCGGCGAGTCATCGCGATAATTCTTGTACCGGAACCGCACCTGCCCCTGCGCGCTGTCGAGCAGTCGGGTGTTACTGATCGCGACGCGGTGCGTGTACCGACCGACGTAATCGAGGACCTGCGGGGGCCCGGCGAAGGGTCGCTTCGCATAGACCACCCAGTCGAGCTGTCGCGTCGGCGCGAGGTACTGGAGAAACGCGCGGCGATCACGCAGGGCGGCGAGCGACGCGACGAACTGGAGATCGCCCGCGTCGAACGCGGCTTCGAGTTGCGTCATGAAGAGGCGTCGAAAGAGCCGGGACAGTACGCGGACCGGCAGAAAGAAGCCCGAGCGACAGGCGATCCACCGCGTGCCGTCGAGCGACGGTCCGCCGCCGGGCACGACGCAATGCAGGTGAGGATGGTGCACGAGGGTTTGGCCCCACGTGTGGAGGATCGCGAAGAAGCCGATCTCGGCGCCCAAGTGCCGGGCATCGGCCGCGATGGTGCGCAACGTCTCAGCGGCCGCCCGGAAGAGAATGCCGTAGACGACCGTCTTGTTCTGCAAGGCGATGACGGCGACCTGTTGCGGGACGGTGAAGACGACGTGGAAGTACTCGATGTCGAGGAGGTCCGCCGTGCGGGCGTCGATCCAGGCGGCGCGGGCGAGCGCCTGACAGGTGGGGCAATGCCGATTTCGACAACTGTTGTACCAGACGCGCGTGTGACCGCACTGGTCGCACCGCTCGGCGTGGCCGCCGAGCGCCGCAGTCCGGCAGCGCCCGATCGCCCGCAGCACGCGTCGCTGCGCGGCGGAGACGGTGCGCCCCTCGGCCGCGTACGCGTCCCCGTAGCGACGGACGATGTCCGCCACGGTCGGCATGGCTCACCGGCGCCAGCGCGTTTCAGACGGCCGTGATCAGACCGGGCGCGGACGGGGCCGGTCGCGGGAGGAGATCCAAGGGACTCGGCGTGGCGCAGACCGTGTTGCGGGCGAGACACAGATACTGCGCCGTCGTCTTGAGGCTGCGATGGCCGAGCAACAACTGAATCGTGCGGACATCGGTGCCGGCTTCGAGCAGGTGTACGGCGAACGCGTGACGGAGGCTGTGCGGCGTGACGGGCTTCTGGAGGCCCGAGCGCCGGTGTGCCTGTTGACACGCCCGATTCACCGCGTGGGCGGTGATCCGCCCGTCGGGATCGTCGCCGGGAAAGAGCCAAAGCCGCGGGCGGCGCACGCGCCACCATGCCCGGAGGATCTCGAGCAGCTTGGGCGACAGCATGACGTACCGGTCCTTCTGGCCTTTGCCCTGCTCGACGCGGAGGACCATGCGCGCGCTGTCGATCGCCGACAGGGTCAGATGCACGGCTTCCGAGATGCGGAGTCCGGCGGCGTAGCACGTCGTCAGGATCGTGCGATGGTGGAGGGACTGGACGCTGTCGAGAAACTGGACGACCTCCGCGGGACTGAGCACGACAGGCACACGCTGCGGCTCTTTCGGCGCGGGGATCACGGTCTGGACCGTCCAGCGTTTCCGGAGCGTGACGGTGTAGACGAACCGGAGGGCGGCGACGGTGATGATGATGCTGCTCGGGGCCAACTGGCGCTCGTTGGTCAGGTACACGAGGTAGGCGCGGATCTCCTCGGGGCCGAGTTGATCGGGCGAGCGGTGAAAGTACCGGGCGAAACGGGCGACGTGGTCGAGATAGGCGCGTTGCGTCAACGGCGACAGATTCCGAACCTGCATGTCCTCGAGCATGCGTTGCCGAAGTGGGGTCATCGACGGCTCCTTGGCGAACGCGCGCGGCCCATTCCGGCGCGTGTACGGGAGCGTATCGAAGGAGCCGCCGATCAGCGGCTCAAGGAACTCAGATGGCGGGACGATCGAGGGCGACCGGCGTACGACCTACCGCGAAGCGGTTTAGTCCAACGGGGCTTCTGTTTCCTCGCGACCCTGCTAATGCTTCCTATCGTTCGCGATGAATGACGACGAACCGAGGAACGAACCGTTGCCGAACGGACCCTTACTTAGATCGACCGTCGACACGAGCGTCCATGAATTCGCGTCGACCGACAACACCGTATCGTAGTGGTGGAACGACGTCGGACTCGTAGTCCCCGATTGTGGCCACTGGGGAACGAGCAGGCCATCGGGCGACGGCGCCACTCCCGCTGCCGGTTTCGGCAGCACTATCGTGTG
>JAHFED010000003.1 GCA_023248635.1 Myxococcales bacterium | reverse complement strand
GCCCCAACCACCAGCGCTGCAGCCCCAGCCGCCCCCCCCCCAGGCTCAGGCGCCGCAAGCTCAGCAGCCGCCGCAAGCACAGGCGCAGGCCACCAACAGCGACGCCGACCACACGGTGATCCGCAGCAGCGCTCCTTCCGCGCCGCCGCAGCGCCCTGAGCGCCCGCCCGGGGTCGTTTCTCGCCCCGGCGCGGCTGTGCCTGATCCTCGCGCGCAGGTGGCAGTCTCCACCCGCATGCGCACCGTCGACGCTCCGGCGAAGGCGCCGTCTCAGCCCGCCGCGCCCATCGCCGCCGCCGAGGAGACGCCCGACTCCTCGTTCGAGAGCCCGACGGAAATGATGATGGCGACGACGCTGTCGACGCCCCGGACCGCGCCAACCTCTCAGCCCATCTCGGCTGAGAACCGCCGGCCGTCGACGGTGGGGCACGGCAACGTGCGACCTCTGCAGGCCCCGCCGCAAGCACCTCGTCCGACGCCGCAGCCGCAGCAGCCCCAGAACGCCGCTCAGGCCCAAGCGCAGGCGCAGGCCCAGGCGCAAGCCGACGTCGAGGCCCAGATGCGGGCGCAGGCCCCGCCACATTGGGCAGACCCGACCGACGGCCCGCACTCCGATCCCCTTGGCGACAACGCGACCCGGGTCGAGGTGAATCCGCATTTGGTGAAGCCGCCGGTGCCAGCTCCAGTGGCTCCGCAGCGGCCGCCGACGGTGACGGTGGGCAACAGCGCCATCGGGGTGCGGAGCAAGAGGGTGGTTCCCCTCGACGACACCCGCAAACGCTGAGGAGCCCAGGGGCTCGCACTGTCGGCCCGCGGCTCCTCCGCGCGTTCGCAAGCTGGACGACACGTGCTTCCTGCTTTGCTCCGCTGGCACGGCGCAAAGTGCTTCCTGGTTTGCGCCGTTGGCACGGCGCAAAGTGCTTCTTGCTTCGCGCCGTTGGCAAGGCGCAACGTGCTTCCTGCTTTGCGCCGCTGGCAAGGCGCAAAGTGCTTCCTGCTTTGCGCCGCTGGCAAGGCGCAAATGTCGACGGGACGCGGTCGAGCGCCGACCGCCGCGATCTTGCTAGCCTCCGCACTCGATGAACCACCAGATGTTCGGTCGGTACCTGCTCCTCGACAAAGTCGCCGCTGGCGGCATGGCCGAGGTGTGGCGCGGCAAGATCACGGGTGAAGCGAACTTTCAGCGCATCGTCGCAATCAAGAAGATCTTGCCGCATGTTTCCGAAGACGAAGACTTCATCATGATGTTTACCGATGAAGCCTTGATTACATCCTCATTGCAACATGCAAACATCGGACAGGTTTACGAGTTTTCAAAGATCGGAGACGTCTATTTTATTGCCATGGAATACATCTCTGGCAAGGATCTGAAGAGCGTCTGGGCCTGGTCCAAGGCGCGCAATCAGATCATGCCTTTGGAGTTGGCGGCTTTCTGCGTCGCCAAGATGGCCGACGGTCTCGACTACGCCCATGCGCGCAAAGACAACCAGGGTCGACCCTCGGGGATCGTTCACCGAGACATCTCCCCCCAAAACGTGCTGCTGAGCTGGGAGGGCGACGTCAAAGTCATCGACTTCGGCATCGCCAAAGCGACGGAGAAGTCGGGAAAGACCCGGCCCGGTACTCTCAAGGGCAAGTTTGCCTACATGGCGCCGGAGCAGATCCGCGGGCTGCCTCTCGACGGGCGCTCCGACATTTTCGCGCTGGGGGTCGTGCTCTATGAGCTGGTGACCGGGCAACGTGGTTTTCAAGCGGACAGCGAATTCTCGCTGCTGGAAATGGTGCGCAACGTCGAAATTCGCCCCCCGAGCCTCCTCAACACCAGTTTGCCGGCGGAGCTGGAGAGAATTATCTATAAGGCGCTCTGTAAGGATCGAGATCAAAGATATCAGACGGGCGCCGACTTGAGCGAAGATTTGCAGCGGTTTCTGATGATGAGAGGGAAGCCCCCGCAAGCGCGGGATCTGGCGGCGTTCTTGCGCGAGAATTTCACCGTCGACTACGACAAGGAGCGGGCCCGGCTCGAGAGCTACCGAGAAATGAGCGCGAGCCCGGCCCGGGCTGAAGCCAAGGCGTCGTCATCGTCGGCGCTGGATGAGGATTCGGCTTTTGCGTCGTCGTCGCCGGAGGCCCCGCCCGACACCCCGCCCTTTGGCCACGCGAGCGCAGCGCCGCTGGCTCCGGGCCCACCGGCGCGAGGGGTGGGGCGTCCAGAGACCACGGCGAACACCGTCAACGCACCCGCCCTTCCCGCGCCGGCTCCCAGCACCCCCCGTCGCACCCCCAAGCTTGTCGCCGCAGCCCTGGCCGGCGTCGTCGTCGTGGCGGGCCTGGCCGTGGTGGGCAGGGGTCTGTTCAAGCCCCGTTCGACCGTCATCGTCTCCATCGAGGGCGCCAGCGATGCGATGGTGCGCTTCGACAACCTGCCGCTGCAGCGGGCGGCGCCGTCGACGACCTTGGAGAAGATCGAGGCCGGGACCCACACCCTCGTCGTCGAAGCTCCTGGCTTCCTCTCGGCGTCGATGACCATCGTGACCGAGGGAGAGCCCACCTTCCCGGTCAAGGTCGTGCTGACCCGGGTGCGGGGCAAGCTGACGGTAACCTCGGACCCCTCGGGCGCCGCCATCGTCCTCGACGGCAAGCCCACGGGCAAACGCACGCCCTCCTCCTTCGATCTCCCCGGCGACAGCATTCATGAGCTCAGGCTCCAGCTCGAGGACTACAAGGAGGCGGTGAAGCCCGATGCGCGCGTTCCGTCCACTGGGGGCGAAGCCGTCGAGAAGCTGCGCCTCTTGCCCGCCCTGGTGCGCCTGCGTGTGTTCACGACGCCCGAGGGCGCCATGGTCAAAGTCGGCGGCGTCGACGTCGGCACCACTCCCGTCGTCATCGAACGCCAACCCGATGATCCCTATCCCGAGGTCGAATTCACCCACCCCGGCTGCGAGTTGCTCAGGACCACGGTGCCCTTCGATCGCGAAAAGGCCGAGGACCGATGGGAGGGCAGGCTGAAATGCCGCTAGCGCTGCTCTTGGTGCTCGCCGCCGGCGTCGATCTCGAGCCCCCGCTGGCGCCCTTGCTGCCCGACGACGACAGCCCGGCCGCGACCACCGAGGCCAAGCCGTCGACGTCGTTCCCAGTTGCGTCGCAGCCACCCCTGCAGGCGGCGGAAGCGGCCCTGCGCGCGGGCATTCACAAGCGTTGCATCGAGCTGGCGCAACAAGCGCTGCAGACAGGGCAACTCGACAGCGATGGCGTCGCTCGTGCGTGGTGGACCCGCGGCCGCTGCCACAGCATCGACGGCGACGCCGACCGTGCCCAGCGCTCCTACGCTGTGGCCGTGCGCGTGAAGCCCACGATCCTCATGCCCGTCGACGACGCCGCCTTCACGCGGGTCAAGGCCGAAGGCACCGATCCCGCGACGGCGTTGGCGCTGCAGGCCCGGGCGGTGGTGGTGCCCCTGCAGGGAGGCGCCATCGTCGCCGTCGAGATCTCCGCCAACGATGACCTCCGCATCGGCAAGGCCTGCTCCCTCATCGACAAGGATCAGGTCGAGGTGGCCCGCGCGCCGCTGGAGCACAGCACCGATTCGCCGTCGATCCAGCACCGCTTCTCGGGCATCCCCGTCGAGGGATTGCGGGCTCTGCTGCTCGACAAGCACGGCAACCGCCTGCGCGAGGTGGACGTCATCGTCGACGATGCTGCCCGCAACGCGCTCATCGCTGCGGGCGCGACGCCGCAGGAGCCCTTGGTCGCCCTGCCGGTGACCTGGCTGTCTTATGTGGGCGCCGGCACCGCCCTCGTTGGCATCGTGGGCGCCGCAACCAGCGGCATCGCCTTGGCGGTCTCGACCCAGGCCGAGGCCAGCCACGTCATCGACAGCGAGCTGCCCTACCTGCTGGGCTTCGTGGGAGCCGTGAGCGCCGTCGTCGTCGGCGGCACCTTGGTCGTCGTCGACCAGGTCCCGGCTCGCGGGGCCCGCCCATGACGAGCGCGAGCTTTGCTTGCCCCTGCTGCGGGGACCTGGCGCTCACCGAACAACCGCCCGGCACCTACCAGATTTGCCCGCTGTGCGGCGGGGAGGACGATCCCGTTCCGTTTGCGCCGTTGGCACGGCGCAAACCCAGGAAGCCCTTTGCGGATGCCAGTTTCGCCGGCGGCGCAAACCGCGTCAGCTTGAAGTTTGCATGTTCAAGACGCTGGCGCGTCTTGAACGAGGCGCGGGCACAGGTCGCTCGCCTGCGCGCTGTGGCCGCTCGCCCAGCCGATCAGAAGACATGACGATCGATTTCCACTTCGATTTCTTGTCGCCCTACGCCTACATCGCCTGGACGCAGCTGCACGCCCTTGCCGCCCGCCACGGCGCCCAAGTGCGTGCGATCCCCACGCTGCTGGCGGCGCTGCTGGCGCACGGGAACACGCGCGGTCCGGCGGAGATTCCGGCCAAGCGGGTCTACGTCTTCGTCGACACCCTGCGCAGTGCGCGGCATCTCGGTGTGCCCCTGGCGCCACCGCCGGCCCACCCCTTCAATCCCCTCCTTGCTCTGCGGGCTGCGGCCATCGTCGACGACCGCGACCAGCAACGCCGGCTGATCGACCACCTCTACGCCGCGACCTGGGGGGGCGGAGGCGGCTGCGACACCGTCGAGAAAGTGCAGGCCGCAGCCTCAGCCGCCGGGCTCGACGGCGCCGCCCTCGTGCAGCGCGCGCAGTCCGCCGAGGCCAAACAACGCTTCAAGCAACACACCGACGACGCCATCGCCGCCGGCGTCTTTGGTGTGCCCACGATGCGCACGGGTGAGGGTCCCGCCTGTTTCTTCTTCGGCTTCGACGCCTTCGGGGCCCTCGAGCGTCACCTGTCGGGCCACGAGAACATCGTCGACGACGACATTCTGCGTTGGCAGCAGCTGCCGGCGACGTCGTCGCGCCTCTGATCAGTACTTCGCGTCGGACTTGGCGCCGGTGACGATGGCGACGCTCGCCGAAGCTCCGATGCGATCGGCTCCAGCCGCCATCATCTTTTGGGCATCCTCGGTGCTGCGCACGCCGCCCGAGGCCTTCACGCCGATGTTGTCGCCGACGATGCGCCGCATGAGCTGAATGTCTTCGACGGTGGCGCCGCCGGGCCCAAAGCCCGTCGCCGTCTTCACGAAGGCAGCCCCGGCGGCCTTGCTCAGGGAGCAGCCGATGATCTTCTCGTCGTTGGTGAGGCCCGCGGTCTCGAGGATGACCTTCACCGGGTAGGGGCGGCTGGCCGAGACGACCCGGCAGATGTCGTCGAAGACCGTGGCGTAGTCCTTGGAACGCAGCGCGCCGAGGTTCACCACCATGTCGATCTCTCTCGCGCCGTTGCGCACCGCCTCGCGGGCCTCGAAGGCCTTCGCCGTCGCCGTCATGGCCCCCAAAGGGAAGCCGACGACGGCGATGGGCTTGACCCCGCTGCCGGCCAGCAGCTTGGCGACCAGCGGAATGTTCGATGAATTCACGCACACCGTCGCAAAGTGCCAGGTGCGCGCTTCGGAGCAGACCTTCTCCAGCTCAGCGCGGGTGGCGTCGGGCTTCAGCAAGGTGTGATCGATCATCGAGGCGATGTCGCCTTTGGGACGCAGCCCCCCCGCCGCAGCCCCAAAGCGGGTGGCGCCGATGCTGATCAAGCTGTCGACGACGCCTTCTTTGCGGGTGGTGCAGTAGCCGCAGCCTGTGCAAGTGGCGTCGGTGGCATCGCAGGGGGTGTTGGGATCAGAGCCGGCGTCCTTCGACGACGACGACGACGGCATCCTCACACCGAGCTGTGAGGCCACCCGGGCCGTGATCGCATCCACCAAGGCGTCGACATCGCTCATGGGCCGGACTCTTGTCGACGTCGGTCCTCAAATCAAGACGCGCCAGCGTCTTGAACAGCCAAACTTCAAGCTGCCGCGCGCCGTGAGCGTCGTGAGCCCACCGCGTTCAAGCAACGACGTCGAACCACAGGGGGGTGCGGTCGTTGGGATCACCGTTGTAGTTGATGCAGATTTCGACGTGGGCCGCGACGTCGATCAATGCTCTATACTCAATGGTGCTATTATTGAAACTCTTTTTGTAGATAGCGTTGGGCGCAAAGCTGTGATTGTAGAGGGAACCGTAGCCAAGGGCGACTGCCAGGCCCGTTCCATCGGCGAACCAATCGTATCCATAATGATCGAGAATTGTCGTCGAAAGAGCGGCTTTCCCGGCGGCGCCCAGCACGATGACCGGTGCCACCTCGATGAGCTCGCCCGCGCGCAGATCCCGGCTGGCGACGACGCCGCGACCCTTGCCCGGCACGTCGACGACCCGGAGCTTTTCCGCGGCGCACACTGGCCAGGATGGGTCGCCGTTGACAACGTTGTCGGTGTGCAGGTGCTCCAGAAAAGCGAGCGCGACCGGACTGCCCATGAACGCATCTCCCCTGGATCAGCCGACCGCTGGGCGGACCCTGCGCAACGATGGTCCCGATCGCTTTGGCCGGGCGCAATGCCTTCCGGCATCTTCGGCGCCGGCGATGGCGCGCTAACAGGGTGCGGAAAAACTCCGTTTTTCGCACCCTGCTGTACTTCCGGAGGGTGTCTGTCCCAGACCCTCCCTCGTCGAGGCGAAGCCTCGACGAGCCTCCCTCCCAAGGACGCGTCTGCCTCAAGACTTCGTTTTTCAGCAGCCTGCTAAGCTTCGCGCCCATGAACGACGTCGAAGTCCCCGCCGCCGTCCTCGTTCGCTGGTCTGCCTTCGCCGGCGCGGTGCCCCAGCGCTTCGGCACCGGCCTGATCAACCGCACCTTTGTCGTCGACAACGGCACCCAACGGGCGGTGTTGCAGCGCCTGCACCCCATCTTTCGCCCCGCCGTCAACGACGACCTCGATGCCGTCACGGCCTGGCTGCACAAAAAAGGCAGGGCGACGCCGCGCTTGATCCGCACCGACGACGGCGCCTCCTGCGTGGCCGTGGCGGGCGAAAGCGAATCCGAGGGCGAGACCTGGCGGCTGCTCAGCTTCGTCGACGGCATGAGCGCCGATCGCCTCTCCTCGCCCGAGCAGGCGCGCGCAGCCGGGATCCTGGTGGCCAGCTTTCACGCCGCCGTGGAAGACCTCAACTACGCCTACCTGCACGTTCGCGAGGGCGTGCACGATACCCGCAAGCACCTCGTCAAGCTGGCCCGCGCGCTCGCCAAGCACCGGAAGCACCGCCTCGGCAGCGCGGCCGGAGCGCTGGGCAAAGAGATCCTCGACGCTGGCGCCCGCTTGCCCGATCTCAGCGCCTTGCCCCCTCGCCACTCCCACGGCGACCTCAAGATCTCGAACCTCTTGTTCGACGACGCGGGCAAGGGGCTGTGCCTGTGCGACCTCGACACCCTGCAGAAGCTCCCCTGGCCCCTCGAGATGGGCGATGCCTTGCGCAGCTGGTGCAACCCCAAGGGCGAAGACGTCGAAGCCGCCGCCGTCGACGTCGACCTGTTCCGGGCTGCGATCGAAGGTTATTGCACGGCGCCGAAGCGACCATTTTTGATGCCCGATGAAACAGCGCACCTCGTCGACGGCCTGCTCACCATCTGCGTCGAGCTCTCGGCCCGCTTCTGCGCCGATGCATTGGATGAATCTTACTTCGGCTGGGACAACCAAAAGTACAAGACCCGCGGCGATCACAACCTGGTCCGGGCCCGCGGTCAGTGGAGCCTCGCCAAGAGCGTGCGCGATCGCAAAGCCGAGCTCGAGGCCATCGTGAAGCAGGCGGCGCGCTGATCGATCAAGTTGGCGTCGGAGGCGCCGTCGGGATCATCCCGCGTCCGCTTGATGTTCGACCGCGTTCCGAGATGGGAACACGCGGGATGATGCGCGTGAAGCGCGCCCGCGGAACGCGGAGTTGGTGGGGGGCCCCGCGTCCGGCTCCGCCGGCGCGGGGGCGGTCTGCACCAGACCTCCCAGAAGGGCATCCCGACGGAGATGAACGAGACCGGTCCGCGGTCGAAGTTCAACGAGATCGGGGATCAGATCCCGCCGTCTTTGAGGGCATCGAGGCCGGCCAAGGGCGCGCGCTCGGGCTCCTTGCCGCACTTGAAGGGCGCGATGAAGGAACCGGGGGCCTCTTCGAAGATGCGGTGGCCATTGCGGCCGTCGACGCGGGCCGTGCAAATGCCGGCGGGTTGGTTCCAGTCTTTCTCTTCTTTGCCCTCGAGGGATTTGCCCATGTACTCGAGCCAGATGGGCAGCGAGGTCTTGCCACCCTGCTCGCCGACGCTGAGGGGATAGGCGTAGGTGTCATAGCCCACCCACACCGTCGTCACGAGGGTGGGCGTGTAGCCGGCGAACCAGGTGTCGAAGGAGTCGTTGGTGGTGCCGGTCTTGCCCGCTACCGGGTGGTGCAGGGAGCCGGCCCGCGCGGCGGTCCCGCGGGTGGCCACCTGCGTGAGCAGCCAGTGAATGAGGTAGGCGTCGTCGGGCTGCATGAGGCGCCGCGGTTTCTCCTCGAGAAAACGATAGAGAGCAGCGAATTTCTGATCGTGGCTTTGCCAGGGATCGTTGGGGCTCGCGTGCTGCTCGAGCACCTTGCCGTCGCGGTCGACGATGCGCTTGATGAACACGGGCTCAGGCCTCAAGCCGTTTCGAGCGAACATTGTATAGACTGAAGTGAGCTCCCACGGCGTCACACAACTAGAACCCAAAGCGGTACCGAGCTCCTCTTTCAGGGGTGTCTGAATGCCCAGGTGCTTCGCCCAGGTGACGACGTTCTTGGTGCCCACCTTCAGCATGGTGTGCAGGGCCGGCATGTTCATCGACATCATCAGCGCTTCGCGACAGGTGACCTCACCCTTGAACGAGCTGTCGAAGTTCTGGGGCTTCCAGGACTTGCCGATTTCGTCGTCGCGCAGGGTCACCGGAGTATCGAGGATCATGGTGGCGGGATTGTAGTCCTCTCTTACGATCGCCGCCGAATATACAATTGGTTTGAACGCCGATCCCGGCTGCCTACAGGATTGAAAAGCGCGATTGAATTCCGATTCTTCAAAGGAGTAGCCCCCGATCATGGCTTCGACGTAGCCGGTGGCCGGGTCCATCGAGATCACCGAGCCCTGCACCCTCGGGGCCTGATCGAGAGTGAAGAGGGGAGCCGCGGCGCTGACGTCGTCGTCGTCGGGGAGCTTGCTTGCACTCTCGTTGGCGCCGATGGCCTCAGCCAGGAATTTCTTCTTGGAAAACCAAGGTTGGGCCAAGACGACGTCGCCGACTTTGACGACCTGCCGCACGGATTCCACCTTGTGGAATTCCCAGTTCTCCTGCGGCTTCACCGCGCGGGCCCAGCGCATGCCCGCGAGGGGCAGCTTGCCGCGGTGTTGGCTGCCTGCGCGCACGATGGCCCACTGTGCCTCGGCATCGACCTGCTCCACGACGACGAGAATGGGGTCGCCTTCGACGAGGGGTCCTGCTCCCTTGTTGGGAATCATGGCTTTGTCGATGGCGGCGAGAGCGGCGTCGACTTTGGGTCCGCCGCCGTTGTCGTTGGGTTTCAGCAGCGCGCCGTCGACGACGGGACCGAGGAATCCCTGGCGCTTGTCGACCTCGCGCACACCATTGGTCAAGGCGACTTCGGCGTAGCCCTGGCGCTCGAGATCGAGGGTGGTCCACACCGTCAGCCCACCCGTGAGCAGCGCCTTGAGCCCGTAGGTCTCGACGAGATAGCGCCGCACGTGCTCGGTGAAGTAGGGCGCGGTGTCGAGGAAGCTGTCGTCGCGGGGGTGCACGGTCTTTTCGACGGAGAGCGCGAGGGCATCGGTGCGCTCGGCCTCGGTGATGTAGCCGTCTTCGGCCATGCGTTTGAGCACGTATTCCTGTCGAGCCCGCGCCGCCGTCGGCCGCACGATGGGCGAGAACTTCGACGGCGCCTGCGGCAGCCCCGCCAGCAGCGCCATCTCGGCGACGTTCAGCTCTTCAACGCCCTTCTTGAAGTAGTTCTCCGCGGCCGCCTCGACGCCGTAGGCACCATGTCCAAGATACACTTGATTGAGGTAGAGCCAGAGAATCTCTTCTTTGTTTAAGGACTCTTCGAGTCGCGAAGCCAGCAGGGCTTCTCGCACCTTGCGTTTCAGACTCCGCTCGGTGGCGGCGCCGAAGCCCTCAGCCGACACCAGCAGGGACTTCGCCAGTTGTTGGGTGATGGTCGAGGCGCCGCGAAGCTTCTTGGTCTTGCCGGTCAGCCTCTGGAAAACGGCGTTACCCATTCCAACATAATCAATGCCGTGATGATCGAAGAATTTCTTGTCTTCGGCAGCGACGAAGGCCTGCACCAGCCGCCGGGGAATGGTCTCGTAAGAGACCACGATGCGCCTCTCTTCGTAAAACTCGCCGATGAGGCGGCCGTCGACGGAGAAGACCTTGCTCGCAAGCTTCGGGTGGTACTGCGAGACGTCGTCGAACTCGGGCAGACCTTTGGCGTAGTAGACGAACATCGCGCCGACGCCGACGACCCCGGCACTGCTGAGGACGACGACGCCGAACAACACCAGCCCGACGAGGCGCCGCAGCAGACCCCGTCTGCGTCCACCCTCCATTTTGACGACGCCAGCGATGCCGGCAGCTGCTTCAGTCGACATGGGAACCGAACCTAGGGAAGGAGAGATCGAGGCACAACAAACGAAGTGCGCGCTCTGTGTCCTTGGGACGGCACCACGCGCGCGCGTTCGCGTTCCGTTGCGCAGGCAACCGGCAGGAAACCTCTAGCAGGACGCCAGATCGCGTGGCACACCCCCACCTGTTCGTGGCGTCGATCACCACGCAGGCGCGCCTTGTGCTTGTGGTCGCCCTGTCTCTGGTTTGGTGTGCGTTCCACGCACATCTGACCGGGCGCCATCTGTTCTTTTGCCTTGGTTGTTTTTCGTTGGTCCAGACGTGTTGAAGGAGATCCCATGGTTCGCGTGAAGGTAATTGCCCTGCAGGCCGCATTGGCCCTCGGCGTCGTCCTCGGCTCGGTCGCCTGCCCCCTGCCCCCTCCGGCCGAGGGCGAAGGCGAAGGCGAAGAGGGCGAAGGCGAAGGCGAAGACGAACCCAAGCTCGGCCCCAACGAGACCTGCCGCATCAACGACGATCAATGCGACACCGACGCTGACCTCCTGTGCGTGCAGGAAGGCCTCAACCTCAACCAGGGACGCTGCCGTCCCATCTGCGGATCCGTCGACGCCGCGGGCGCGGTGGTCAAAGACGACGCCGTCGTGTGCCCTGCCAACACCTTTTGCCAGGCCATCACATCGACGCCCTTCACCCTCGACACCCTGGCGGTGACCATTGTGTGCGCGCCCCAGGCGCTCGAGAACGGCCTCTGTCGCGCCTTCGACGACGAGGACGCCTGCATCGCCGGCGACTGCGTCATCACCGACATCACCGTGGCCCAAGACGCGGCCGGTCAGACCGTCACCATCGACGGCCTCGGCTGCCGCACCGGCTGCAGCCTCGCGCCCGGCGCCCCGGACTGCGCGGTGGAGGCGGAGGAGTGCCTCGACGTCCGCATTCCGCTCTTGATCTCCGACTTCGAGCTGCAGCTCGACGGCGCCGGAGCCGAAGTGCCCTGTGTCGTCGCCCAATGCGACGCCGACGGCGAGTGCCCCTGCACCGAACCCTTCACCTGCACCGACCTGGGCAGCGCGGCGGCCCCCGCTCCCAAGTGTGCGGTCGCCAACGGCATGTGCGTCGTGCCGGTGCCGGTCCTGCCCGCCGAGAACCTCCGACCGGGCGGTGTCACCGACGAATTCATCTGCAACGAGGTCGAATCCAACAAGTACTGCGATCCCCGCCCCTTCCCCGCCGGCGGCGACAACGGCCCCGACCTCTTTTGCGCCGGCATCGAGCAAGGAACCCGCAACGGCATCTGCGTGGCCTTCTGCTTCCAGGGCGAGTTCGACTACGACGGCGACGGCACTGTCGAAGACGAAATCCTGCTGAGCTGCGGCGACGGCTTCGTCTGCGACAAGGCCTACGGCAGCGAGCTCTTTGCCATCGTTCCCGACGCCAACCCGACGACGTGCGTGACCACCAACTGCCCCATCGGCGAGCCCTGCGCGGCCTGCCCCAGCGACAAGCAAACCTGCATCCCGCCGGACGCCGGCACCAACGGCACCTGCGGCGCGACCATCGGCGCCTGCCAGGCCATCGCTGAAGGCGAAGGAGAAGGCGAAGGAGAAGGCGAAGGAGAAGGCGAAGGAGAAGGAGAAGGAGAAGGAGAAGGAGAAGGCGAAGGCGAAGGAGAAGGCGAAGGAGAGGGCGAAGGCGAAGGAGAAGGCGAAGGCGAAGGAGAAGGCGAAGGAGAAGGAGAAGGAGAAGGCGAAGGAGAAGGAGAAGGAGAAGGAGAAGGAGAAGGAGAAGGAGAACCGGCCTGCACGGTCGACACTGTCCTGGTCGATTGCGGCGCCGGGGCGACCTGCACCGACGGCGTTTGCGTCGGACCCTGAACGGCCCCGAGCCCGCGCGCTTGCGCAGAAAAAGGCGACGTCGACGACGTCGCCTTTTTCTTTTTCTGTGCGAGCGCAGCGGAAGCAGTGCGCCCCCAAGGGCACAGAATCAGGCGCGGAGGTACTGGCGCTCGATCAGGCTCTTCACCACCTGGCAGGTGCGCAGATCGGGGAAGGGGCTCTTGTCCAACACGGCCTGGAAAAAGCCGAGGTTCAGCGCCAGCTGCAACGTGTCGAGCTCATCGGCCTGCAGGGCGGAGAGCTGAGGGCCCAGCGGCTTTGGCACCATCAACATGTCTTCGACCTCCGGTAGGTCGCCCTTGATGTCGCGCAATTCGTTGCTTTGGCGAACGGCGTCGGCGACGAGTTGATCGGTCGGCTCTTCGAGCTCCAGCATGAATTCTTCGGCGGTCGGCACGCCGAGAGCATAGGTGCCGGACTCCAGCGCGATCATGCGAAAGAGGGCCTTGAGGGGGCCGAGCTCATCGTTGTCGTCGAGGATCGCATAGAAAATGCGGCCGCCCTTCAGGTAGACGCGGCCGGCATGGTCTTCGTTGCGCACCGCCAGCACACCGGTCTTTTTGTTCGTCGACAGCAGCGTGAGGATGTCGGGCAGGGGCAGCTCGGCGATGTCGCCGGAGGTGATGTCCGTCTTGTGCTGCTGTCGCCGACCGATGGCGTCGAGCTCGGCGTTGAGCTCCTCTTTCGTCGCCCCCACGTTCGAGGATTCTGACTGGGCGATGAGCTTCAAGATGCTGGTGCCGATGAGCACGCGGTCGCCTTCTTTCAGGCGCGCGCGCTTGATCTTCTCGCCGTTGACGAAGGTGCCGTTGGTGGAGCCGAGATCTTGGATCACGATCTTGCCCTGCTGGGTCGTGAGCTTGGCGTGCTTGCGCGAGACCATGTCTTCGACGAGGACGATGTCGAGCTCACCGCCGCGGCCGATGACGATCTCCTTCTCCGACGGCAAGGGATACTCGCCGCCCTGGTATTTCCCCGAGATGAAGCGCAGGGCAAAGCCGCTGCTGGGTTCGTCGCTCACTGACCTGTCCTTCGCCTGTGCACCCGGGGCATCAGAACCGCCCCGCACCCCTGACACTCACACCGAGCGGGCACGAGGGCCACCATTCTTCCAAGAGCCGACACAGCTACTGAATACGGCGCAGACGACGTCGCCATCAAGATTTTCGCTTTTTGGGGTGGCGTGCCGAGTGTCCTACACGAGAAAGGGAGGCCCTTTCACGTTGCCGTCGTCGTCTCGCGCAACGATGGCGAGCGAAGCGAGGCGGAAACCCGGCCGCACCAAGCGGAGGACGAAGCCGGCGCAGCCCGGCACTGTGCTCCTGCTTTGAGCCGTTGGCACGGCTCAAAGTGCTTCCTGCTTTGCGCCGTTGGCACGGCTCAAGTGCTTCCTGCTTTGCGCCGTTGGCACGGCTCAAAGTGCTTCCTGCTTTGCGCCGTTGGCACGGCTCAAAGTGCTTCCTGCTTTGCGCCGTTGGCACGGCGCAAAGTCCTTCGCTGGGTGGCTAAGTGAGGCCCTTTTGGCGCTTCAGCTGGGCGACGACGCGGGGGTACTCGATCTCCCATTCGGGCGTGCCTTCGCGGAGGTTCTTGAGGCGCGAACGAGCCTCTTTGTCGAGCTCCTCGTCGACGCCCGTGTACTTCTCGAACGTGGTCTTGAAGAAGATGCGCAGCGCTTTGTCGTCGGCGTAGACCTCGGCGACGTTCTTCGAGTTGAAGAGGGCCTCGAGCATCTGGGCGAGCACGAAATCGATGCCGTCGTCGCCCAGCTTGAAGCCGCGGGCCTCGGCCAGGGACTTCTTCACCTGGGCAAAGCGGTCTTGGGAGAAGCCACGGCGCGCCATGGTCTCTTTGGTCTCGGTGACGAGGCGCTCCTCCTCGTTCATGTACTCGACCATGACCGCAGCGAGGTCGAGCTCCGCTTCGTCCATGCGGCCGTCTTCGACCTCGATCTCGCCCTTGCTGTGCAGGGTGCGAACCACTTCGCGCGCGATCTTCGGAATGATCTTTCGGTACAGGCGCATGAATCCTCCAAACGAACCCGACGGCAGGGAACACGCGCCCCCGGAGCCGGGGACCGCACAAACGGGTCTTCGGGGGGACGCGGCCGGAGCCGCCAACCAACAACGCCGCCATCGTAAGCAGCACCCGCCCGATCTCAAAGCGGATTTCGTCGTCGCGGCCGATCAATTTTCTGCGCTCCCGCAGGGGATCAGATCGCAGTCAGTCGCCGCCGGGGAGGCCTGCGAGAGCCTCGAGGCCGCTGAGGGCCAACTTGCGAAGCTCCTCGTTGTCGTCGCTGCTGCAGCGGGTGAGGGCCCGGCGAAAGGCGATCTCCTTCAGGGGCACCATCGACATCACGGCCACGAGGCGGACCTGCACATCGGGGGCGCGGCTGTCCTCGAGGAGCTTCTTGCCGATGCGCTCTTTGGTCTTGCGATCGCCAGCCCGATAATTCGCGACGATCTCTGCAGCTTCGGCCTCGGGCCCGCCCAAGAGACTGGGCAGGGAGGAAAGGATGTCTGCGCCTTCGACGGTCAGGGGAGCAGCTGCGCGGAAGCGAGGGATCGCCCGGACCAGCGACGGCGAAGGCTGCAGCTCGTCGGGGAGGTTCGGCAGCTGTGAGCTGTCCAGGCTGACCGCGCCCGGCTTGCCGACCATGGTGGGGGGGATGACCATCGACGCCAGCTCCATCGGGGGGGCCGCGCGCGCAGGCATCGCCGGCAACGACGTCGACGGCGCCATCTGGGGGGGCAACGACGGGGCTCGGCGGGGACCGCGAAAGAGGTTCAAGCTCGCGAGGGCCGAGGTCTCGAGACCCGGCAGGTCCACCGCAATCTTGCGGGCCAGGGTTTCGCCTTCGTCGGTGGCGCGTTGCACCAGCGCGATCACGCGCTTGGGCATGGCCAACGACGACGCCAGCAGGCTCACGCGCAGGGGCTGGTCGTCGGGCGTCACATAGAGGCCTTGAAAAACGGCGCCGCCGTTGGTCTGCTTTTTCAGCGCGAGCGCCGTCTCTTCGAACACATGCATGGGCGTGGCTTTCAGCGCCCGTTCGGGGCCGGCGACGACGACGGCGAGGTAGGCCACCTGGCTGAGCTCGGTGCCGCGCGCCAGGAATTCGCCGCCATCGACACACTTGGCGGCGGCCTCGGTGAAGTCGGTGACGGCGAGGGGCCCGTCCTTCAAGCGCGCGCTGTGGATCAGCAGCGCTCCCGAGGACAAGAGCACCTTGCGCAGGTCTTCGCCGTCGAAGGACTGCAGGCTCCACAGATCCTCGCGCGCGTTCAAGCGGTTGAGGTCGTCGAGGGGCTGCAACACGCGCGCGTTGACCTTCTGAAAATAGGAAACGACGTCGACGTTGGGGAAGGCTTCGAGCAGGCGGCCGTTGTCGACGAAGAAGCGACCCGCCAGCTGCTGGCGCGTGATGGCGTCGGCGGCCCGCACCGCGTTGACCTTGGCAATGCCGCTTTCGCCGTCGGAGGGCAGGGTGCACAGCACGAGGATCGGGATCTCGAGGGGCTCGAGCACGGCGACCAGCTCGTCGACGGCGCTGCCGGTGCCGCCGCCGAGGCCCGCCATCAGCAGCAGAGCGTCGGCGCCGCCGAGTTGCTTTTGCACCGTCTCGCGGATCAGGGTCTCGTGCTCCCGCACGCAGCGTCGCCCCCAGGCGGGATCGCGGCCGGCTCCGTCGGCGCCGTCGACGGCGATGTGCAGCTGGTCTTGCTCGGGCACCTCGACCCCGGCTTGTTTGCCCGAGAGCCCACGCAGATCGCTCTTGGCGGTGTTCAAGACCAGGGCCCGGTAGCCACGACGACGCCACTCTGCGGCCAACCAACCGCCGGCCTGGCCGAGGCCGACGGCGCACAAATCCAGAGAGCGGGCCTCGATGGTCACGTCCTCAGGCTACCGGCCCTCACGCCGGCCTCGCGAGTTCTTCGCCCCTTGGGGGAGCCGACGACGTCAGCGGAAAGAGGGGCAACTGCAGGGGCAGCTCGATCTGAAAGGGACCTTTGTGCACCTTGACCCGAGCACGCCGCGACTTCGCCTTCTTCTTCGGCTTCTTTTTCTTGCGTCGTTTCGGCTTTTTCTTCATCGAAAAATAGGCAGCGGAGCAGCGGGCTGCCGCCGTTAGCCGTAGACGGGGTTGGTTGAGATCGTGAGCTCTTCAATGACGGTCCAAAGTGCCGGATACGTCGGCTTCAATACACCCTGCTCCAGGTTGCGCGCGGGGACGCCCTTGAGGGACTTCACCGCGAGACCGATTTCCCGGCGCGCGAGTTGGAGGTGGTCGTAGCGGAAGCGCTGAAAAGCTTCGTCGAGCTGCAGGTAGCCCTGGGCGAGGCGAAAGAGCGCCTGGTGCTTGTCGGCGTGGGGGGTCTTCCAGATGGCGAGCAGCTCGAGCTGGTGGCGCTCGAGCGCCCGTTCGAAGGGCGCCCACAGGCGGGGCAGCTCCTCGAGCAGGACGTTGAACCCTGGGCTGTCCTGGCCCGATCCACGGCCGAGGGCCAGCCGAATCTCGTGGTAGTCGGCGGGTGCCAGGGTCTCGAGGATGGGCAAGCCCTCGCCGACGTGGTCGAGCATCATGGCGGTGCGGCGCAGATGCCAGCTGGCGCGTTCGAAGTCGTCGCCGTCGATGAAGCGCGCGATCTTTTCAATCTCGAAGGCGGCGACCTTGAACCAGAGCTCCATCGATTGGTGGATGCACTGAAAAAACAGCTCGTCAGGATTGGCCAACGACGTCGTCTTCTTCTGCAGCGCGAGCAGCTCCGTCGTGCGAATGTAGCGCTCGTAGTCGGTCTCGCCGTTGGCCATGGTCCCGGCCTAATGCCGTCGGCCTGAAGTTCGTAGGGGGATCAGCCGGAGTGGCGCAGGGGCGCTTCTCTGTGACTGCTCGCTTCCGCGTCAGTGAGAAGCGACCCGGAGCGACCAATGGATCAGCTGCGCAGCACGGCGTCGACGACTTTGAGCGCATCGACGGTGGCGCGCACGGCGTGCACCCGCACGAGGTCGGCCCCGGCCCAGGCCGCCGCACAGGCTGCGCCCACCGAGGCGTCGTCGCGGTCGCGGGCCCCGGTCCGGCCGGCCAGCACGCCCAGAAAGCGTTTGCGCGAGGCCCCCACCAACACCCCGCCGAGGCCCGCAAAGGCCCGTGCGTGGGCCAGCAGCTGCAGGTTGTCGTCGACGCCTTTGCCAAAGCCCAGGCCAGGGTCGACGACGATGCGGGCGGCCTCGATGCCCCCGGCGCAGGCCCGAGCGACCCGGGACCTGAGGAAGGATCCCACCTCAGCGACGACGTCGTCGTAGGCGACGTGATCTTGCAGGTGATCGCCGGGCGCCTTGCGCCAGTGCATCAAGACCAGGGCTTGAGCAGCGCGCGCGACCTCGATCATGCCGTCGTCGTCGAGGGCGGAAACGTCGTTGATCCACGCGGCACCCGCAGCGAGGGCGGCGCCAGCTACGACGGCGTGGCGGGTGTCGATGGAGATGTTTTTCACCCCGCGCGCCGCGAGCCCTTCGATCACGGGCAAGACCCGCTGCAGCTCGACGTCGACGTCGACGGCGTCGGCCCCGGGCCTGGTGGACTCTCCGCCGATGTCGAGCACATCAGCGCCCTCCGCGAGCAAGCGCAGGCCATGATCGACGGCGTCAGCAGCCAGCATGAAGGCGCCGCCGTCGGAGAAGGAGTCCGGCGTGACGTTCACGATGCCCATCACGAAGGTGCGCGAGCCCAGCAGCAGGCTGCGATCCCCGCAGTGCAGTGGGGTCCTCACCGCGGCCAGCAGTTGGTGGCCCGCAGAGCGTCCTCGACCCGGGCAGCGACGACATCAGGACTGCCCACGCCGTCGACGACGATGGCGCCGTTCATGCGCCGCGCGAGCCGGCCGTACTCGGCGTGGATGCGACTTTGGGTCGTGCGCACATCGAAGACCTCGCGGGGCGTGCCCTCGGCGATGCGTTGCTCCAAGCGCGTCCAGGCGTCGTCGAGGGGCAGGGAGATGAGCACGGTGGCGTCGGCGGGGGGCGCATGCTTGTTGAGCTCGCGCACCCATTCGATGGGCAGATCGAGGGACTGATACACGAGGCTCGAGAGCACATAGCGATCGCTGACGACGTCGATGCCTTCGTGCAGCCGGGGCTCGATCTCTCTGGCCACATGATCGAGGCGATCGGCGGCAAAGAGCAGGGCCAGCTCGCGGTGAATGGCCTGGCGCGAGCGGTCGCCTCCCAGCAGCAGGCGGATCACTTTGCCGATGGGTCCGCTCGAGGGTTCGGCGGTGAGGTGCACCGTGCGCTTCGACCTCGTCAGACGCTCGACCAGCTTGACGCACTGCGTGCTGGAGCCGACGCCATCAGCACCTTCGACGACGTAGAAGCGGCCTCTGGACATGGGCCCTGTTATCCCACCAGCTGCCAGAGCGCAGAAATCAGGATCCGGCGCGGAAGCGGGAGGGGAACTGCACGCCGAAGTCCTTCTTGGGATGCAGCCGGCGCGCGCGCCCGATCAGCACGGGTTCTTCTTCGACGCGATCGGGATCGGGCAGGCAAGCATCGGTGGGGCACACCGAGGCGCACTGCTCACGCTCGTAAAAGCCCACGCACTCGGTGCAACGCCGGGGATCGATGACGAACATGGCCTCGCCGGCCTTGATGGCCTGGTTGGGACACGCGGGCTCACAGGCCCCACAGTTGATGCAGTCGTCGACGATGAGCGTGGCCACGGCCGAGCCTAACCTTGCCGCCCGTGAACGTCAGGCCCGATCAGCGGGGCAGGCGCAGCAGCATGCGCGCGGGTCCGAACTGCACGACGGTGTGGCCCGCAGGCACCAGGCGCTCGCCCAAGGAAGTCATCATCACGGGCTGCTGGGAAACCTTGAACTTCAAGTTGGTCTGGCGGCCGCCGGCGTCGCCACCGATTTGGTAGGGCAAGGGCCGGTCGCTCTGCACTTCGACGTCCTTCACCAGGAAGTCGAGCAACTTGGGATGGCGCCACGATCCCTTCCACACCTTGGGATAGAGGTTGGCCAAGATGGCGGGCAGGGGAGCGCCGACGACGCGGACCTGCACGTATCCGGGCTTGGTCATCGCGAAGGGGAACATGGTGAAGCCGAAGCCGAAGAAGGGGATCGATCCGACGCAGACCGTGCCCGCACGTCCCTCGAACAAGGGCGTTCCCGCGGGGACGACGACCTCTTCGTCGGGCGCTCCATTGACGCCGGGGCGCATGAAGATGGCGTCGTGCGAGGAGCCAATGCGCAGGTTCGTCGGCGGCGACTTGAGCTCCTCGGGCACGCTCTTGAGCAGCATGGCGCCGAGATAGCCGCCGACGGATTCGGCCAGGGCCCGGGTGATGGGCGAGTTGTGGGCCCTCCTCTTGAGCCACATGTAGTCGTTGAGGACAGCGCCGTCGTAGCCCATGCCGGCAAAAGGGGTGAGCAGGCCGTCGTCGGTTTCGACGAAGTCGACAGCGCGGGTCTCAGACGCCCCCCGCTGCAAGATGTGGCTGGCATCGACGAGGGGTGAGAGGGCTCCCAGGGCACGGGCCATGGCGTTGCCGGTGCCGAGCTTGAGCACGCCCACCTTGGGCATGGGCAAGCCTTCGTGGCGCGTGTGCTGGCGCAGCAGGTTCATCGTCGTGACCAGCGTGCCGTCGCCGCCGCCGAGGAAGACCTCGCTGTAGCCACGCCGCGCGATGGCGCGGGCAAACACCGTGGCGTCTTCCAGCGTGCGAGAGAGGAAAAGGTCGCCGGCGGGAACAATGGCGGCGAGGCGCTCGACCAGGCTGTCGGTGACGGCCCGGGCGTTCTTGTTCAGCAAAAAAGCAGAGCGGTGCGCGAAGGGTCGAGGCGCAGGCAGCGTGGCGATGCTCGTCGTCATGGCCCTGTTCTACGCACGGCCCGGGCCAGCGACAGGTCAAAAAGCCCTGCGCCGCAAAAAAGTCCCAGAAGATCAACAGGTTGCACGCCAGAGTTCACGTGATGCTCTGCGTCGGGCCCGGCGAAACAGCAGCCACCACCGGGTGGCGCCCCGACGCATCCGGGCGTCAAGCCAGTGCAGCACTGCGTCATCCGCTACGCAGCCCAGCGCGTGGCTCGCGATGGGCGGCGTTGCCCCGGCCGCCAGGCCTTGCTCCGTCTGGGTGATGATCCCCGATCTCGCTGAACTTCGACCGCGGAGCGGTCTCGTTCATCGCCGTCGGGGATGCTCTTCTGGGAGGTCTGGTGCAGCTGGTGCAGCGGGTGCAGACCCCCCCCCCCGGACGCGGGGCCTCCAACTCCGCGTTCCGCGGGCGCGCTTCACGCGCATCATCCCGCGTCTTTCCCATCTCGGAACGCGGTCGAACATCAAGCGGACGCGGGATTGAGACACGCCAGAGATGGCATTCCTTGCGGGCGTCGACGACCGGGTGGTATTGCCGCTGCGGGTGAATTCCTTGCCCTCGGAACGGCCAATTTTTCTGCCCTCACGCGGGCGGCCGAGTGCCTGTCATCGAGGATTGTGGTCGACGGATGATCCCGGGTTTCAACCATAATATTAAGCACAAGGGTCGGATTTTTCACATCCAGACTGAAGACTCCGGACCCAAGAACCCGCACATCATCACGCACTTGTTCGTCGGCGGGAACATCCTGTCGTCGAAGAAGACGCAGTATTCCGACCTGGTTGGCCAGCCGGATTACGAAAAAACCGTTCGCTCGATGATGGAAGAGCAACACAAGCAGATGCTGCGGAATCTGGTGAACGGAGTGTTTGACACTGTCGAGTCGGCGCCGGCCTACCACCTCGATGGCCCCGCGCCGATGAACTTCACGGCGGTGTCGCCGGCGACGTCGTCGATGGCGGGCGACAACGCCTTCAAGGGCATGCCCAGCCAGGCCAAACCCGCCGCCGACTTCGCGCAGCCTGCCCGTGACATCGGCTCGACGTCCGCGCCGAACCGGGTCCCGGCCCCCCAAGCTGGGCCCACGGCCGAACCCGCTGCGCAGTCGACGACGCAGCACGATGCTCCGGTCTCGGGAGCGGCTCAAAAACCGACCACGATCTTTGGTGAGGATTTGATTTCGGAAAAGAGCCTTGACGAGGTGATTCTGAGCTACCTCGCCGAAGACCTCGCCGACCTCGAATAGAAGGCAGCGGTCAGTCCGGCAGCGGCACGCTCTCTTCGCGCAGCTTCTTGATGCGGTTGGTGACGGCCGCGTCGGGGATCAAATTCACCCGCACGCCCTGCACCTGGAGGAACTCGCGCACCGAGGTCTCGTTGATGGCGTCGAGGCGCTTGAGGGCGTTGTCGACGCGCGAGAGCACGCCGTCGAGGCGCTTGGCGGCGTCTTTGACGTCGCCCATGGCCAGCTTCATGTCGCCGGTGATGCGGTCGATGTTCTCGACGGCCGGCCCGACGCGGTTGGCAGCGGCTTCGATGACCTTGGGGTCGACGGCGGCGAGGAGCTTGTCGACGCGGCCCGACGCCGACTCCAGCCGCTCGATCAGGCTCGGCCCCTTCTCCCGGGCCATGCCCAGCACCACGCGGACGTCGTCGCCGGAGCTTTTCACCACCTTGTTGGTCTCGCGCACCAGCGTCCGCACGTCTTGCAGGGTGCCAACCAACTCGTTGGCGAGGGCGCGACCGTCTTGATCCTTGAGAGCGTCGTCGATGCGCGCGATGGCGCTCTCGAGGGGCGGCGTGATGTTGTTGAGGCGCGTGACCAGCACGCTGACGTCGCGAATGACCTGGTCGATCTCGACGGTGGGCTCGTTGTTCTCGACCGTCGACCCCGGGGCCAGGGTTGCAAGGCCTGGATGGCCAGGATCGAGATCGACATACTTCTCGCCCAGCAGTGTCTTGCCGCGAACGGCGGCGCGGGCATCGGCGAAGACGACGACGTTGGGCGCGATGAGCACCGTGACGCGCGCGCGCCGACCATCGACCGAGATGTCATCGACGGCGCCGACCTTCACGCCTGCGACGGCGACGGCGTTGTCGACGGACAGTCCCAGGGCCGAGTCGAACATCAGCACGTAGGGCAGTGAGCCGGTTGGAGCTCCGCCGCCCAGGGAAAAGGTCAGCCACACAAAGACGGCGATGACGCCGCTGACGACGGCGCCCAACAGGGCTTCGGCTTTCCAGTTGCCGCTCTCCATCGTTTCGCTGCCTCGGGCGCGGGGCCACTCTCTGGTCTATGTCGACGCAAGGGCGCGGTCTAGAACGCCGTCAACCTGCCCGGCGCTCGAGGAACGCTCTGACCCGCGGATCCTGCGAGGCCCAAACCGTGGCCCGCGGGCCAAAGAGGTGCACCTTGCCATCGAGCAGCAGGCCGGCGTCGTCGGCGATGATGCCCGCGCTCTCGATGTCGTGGGTGATGACGACGAAGGTGAGGCCGAGGCGGGTCTGGGTGTCTTTGATCAGCTGATCGATGCTGGCGCTGGTCTGGGGATCGAGGCCGCTGGTGGGTTCGTCAAAGAGCACCAACTCCGGCGACAGAGCCATGGCTCGCGCCAGAGCCACGCGCTTGCGTTGTCCTCCTGAGAGCCGGTCGGGCAAGCGGTCCCCCAGCTCGGGCAAGCCCACCAGCTGCAAAAGCTCGTCGACGCGGCGGCGCACTTCGGGCTCGGCGGTGCGTTGCACGCGGCGCAGAGGGAAAGCGACGTTGTCGAAGACGCTGAGTGAGCCAAAGAGTGCGTTGTCTTGAAAGAGCATGCCCATGCGACGTCGCAGCCGCAGGAGCTCGTGTTTCTTGGCGCCAAAGACATCGACGCCCAGGGTGTGCACGCTGCCCGCTTCGGGCTCGAGCAGGCCGGTGGCGAGGCGCAGCAGGGTGCTCTTGCCGGTGCCTGAGGGCCCGAGGATGACCGTGGTGCGCCCCCGCTGAATGGACAAAGTGACGTCATCGACGACGGCGCGAGGTCCGAAGCGCTTGGTGACCGCGCGCAGCTCGATGGCTGGGGTCTGCGCGCTCTGCTCGTTCGCAACTGTCACAAGAAACGCCCGTAGATCAAGGCCGACAAGCCGAGGCACGACAAGCAGACCAGCACCATGCCGCGCACGACGGCGCGGTTGGCGGCTGCTCCGACGCCGCGGGCCCCGCCTTCGGCCACGATGGAGCCCTCGTAGCAGGCGACGACGCCGACGACGAAGCCGAGCACCACGCCCTTGATGAGGCCGACGACGAGGTCGCCGACGCCCACGGCCGACAAGAGCGTTGCCCACATCGCCGAGCGATCGATGCCCAGTTGGAATTGTCCGATGACCTGACCCCCGACCAACCCGCTGACCATCGCCGCGAACACGCACACGGGCCCGGCGACCACGCAGGCGATGAGGCGGGGCGCCACCAACAGCACCAGCGGATCGAGGCCCATCATCTCGAGGGCTTCGACTTGGCGGGTCACTCTCATGGCCTGCAGTTGGCTGGCGATTTCGGCACCAGTCCGCGACGCCAGCGCTCCTCCGGCGAGCAGGGGAAAGACCTCGCGCACGCCGCCGAAGCCGACGATGAGCCCGCTCATGCGCAGCGCTCCGAAAGGAGCCAACGAGGCCGCCGCCTGCACCGTGAGCATGGCCCCGCAGAAGAAGCAGATGATGACGACGACGGGGAGGGAGCGCAGGATCACCCGGCTCACCAGCAGCACGGTGTCTTTGAGCGGCGGCCCGCGCAGAATCGCTGCCGTCGCCCGCAAAGCGAAGGCCGGCAACATCAACGGGAGCAGGACCTGGGGGATCACGACAGGGCCACCGCTCCGCCGCTGAGCCCGAAGATGGCTGTGTTCAAGACGTAGTTGCAGACCAGCACGAAGACGACGCTGGTGACGACGGCGCCGTTGGCGGCCCTGCCCACGCCGGTGGTCGTGCGCTCGCTGTGAAAGCCCGCCGACGCGCAGATGGCACCAAGGCCCATGCCGAAGATGACGGTCTTGGCCTCGGAGAGCCACACATCCAGAGGTGTCAGACCGTTGAGCATGGTCTCGAGAAAAAGAGTGCGCGGCACCCCCAACACCAACACGGCCATGCCGTAGGCCCCGGCGACGCTGGTGACGATGGCCAGGGCGTTGAGAATGGGTGCAGCGAAGGCGGCCCCCAGGATGCGCGGACCGGCCACCAGGCCCCGCGAATCGAGCCCCATGCCGTCGAGGGCGTCGAGCTCCTCGGCCAACCTCATGGCCGCCAGCTCGGCAGCAATGGAGGCCCCCCCCTGCATGGCGACGACGACGGCGGCGAAGCCGGGGGCGATCTCCCGCACGATGACGGCGACGGCGAGGGGGGCGAGTTGGCGTTCGGTACCGAAGCCGCGCAGCAGGGTCAGGGACTGCATGGCCAGCATGGCGCCGATGGGTCCGACCACCAGCACCACCGGTAACGCGCAGCGCGCCGTCAACGACAACGCCTGCTGCGACGCCGCTGCCAGCCCGCCGCGTTCTCGCAAGGCGCCGACGGTGGCCTGGGCAAAAAAGGCCACCACCCGCCCGAGGGCGGCGAAGAAAGAAAAGGTGGTTGCGCCCGGCCAGCGCAGCAAAGCGAGCATGCGGCAGCCTACAGCGTCGTCGCTTTGGTGCACCTGCTTGCCAGCCTGCGGCTGCTGGAGACTCTGAGCCGCAGAGTCGTCGCCTTCGTCGTCTTGCCGTGCACAAAAAAAAACGGCAGCCGAAGCCGCCGTCTTCTGACTTCGGTTTGCGGTTTCTCAGGCCTTCTTGGGCGCGCCGCGGCCGATCAGGACCTTCTTCAAAACGATGTCGACCTTGGGCTTGTCGCCGGGGAGCTTCTCTACGCGGGTGATCTTCGGGATGAGCTCGAGCCCTTCGGTGACCTTGCCGAACACGGTGTGCTTGTGGTCGAGCCAGGCGGTTTCCTTCTCGGTGATGAAGAACTGGCTGCCGTTGGTGTTGCGCCCGCTGTTGGCCATCGACAGCACACCGGGTCCGTCGTGCTTCAGCGCCGGGTGGAATTCGTCGTCGAACTTATAGCCGGGCCCACCCATGCCGGTGCCCTGGGGATCGCCGCCCTGGATCATGAAATCAGCGATGACGCGATGAAAAATCGTACCATCATAAAGCGGCTTCTTGGTCTTCTGCCCCTTGGGGTCCGTCCATTCCTTGGTCCCCTCGGCGAGGGCGACGAAGTTCTCCACGGTCTTGGGCGCCTTGTCCCAAAAGAGCTCGGCCGTCATGTTTCCCATGGACGTCACGAAAGTGGCGTAGAGCTTGTCGCCGGGCTTCAGACCCAGAGTCTTGCCCACTTCGTCGAGGTTGACTGCCGGCGGCGCCGTCGCCGCCTGGGCCAGCTTCTGCTGCAGGCTGCGCTTGGCCTGCTCGGCCGCCTTGAGGTCGCGCTGGCACGCCGTACCCGACTCCTCGAGGTCCTTGACCTTCTGCTCGAGCTCTTTGTTCGCGCAGGCGGCGGTCGCGACCAGGGAGAGGACCGACGCAATCAGAATATTTTTCATTTCAATACCCATTCACGGTGATCTTGTTGACGCGAACCGGCGTGACCGGACGATCGGCAGGCTTCGTCGTCGGCGTCATGTCGCAGAGCTTGACGATGTCCATCCCCGCGGTGATCTTGCCGAACACGGGATGCTTCGATGGACCTGGTGTAAACCAATCCAAGTAGCTGTTGTGGACCGTATTGATGAAAAATTGCGAGCCGCCGGAGTTGGGACGACCGGTGTTCGCCATGGCCAGCGTGCCCGGCTCGTTGGAGAACTTGGCATCTTCGCGGTGCTCGTCCTGGATGGTGCCGTGCGGTGGCCCGCCGGTCCCGGCCTTGGGGCTGTTGGGATCCTTGGAGTTCGGGCAGCCAAACTGAATCATGAAATTCTTGATAATTCGGTGAAAATGAAGTCCATCGTAGAAGCCGGACTTCGCCAGATCGAGGAAGTTCTTCGACGTGATCGGCATCTTGTCGAGGAAGATCTCCGCCGTGAAGCTGCCGAGGGAGGTGTCGAAAGTAGCGGTCGGGTTGGCCATGCTGGACTCCTTCGCGGCGTTGTCTAGCACCGATGGGCTCTCGGTGTTTGCTCAGGACCCTCGAGGTCATGGATTCGGCGGGCTGGGTTCCAGTCGCTGTGGCCGCGTCGATGGCCACCTGTCGTCGTCGACGAAAGGGCTCGGCCGGTGCAAGACGCGCGGGGTGGCGGGTAGTTTGGAGCGCGCTTGCACCCGGATTAGGCTGCCGGCGCAGAGAAGCGAGGCGAGCAGCGATGGCCGAAACCAACCCCGACAAGTCGAAAGAAGAGGAGTTCTACTACCTCCTGACCGAAGGCTCCGAGCACCTGCAGGCCGGCCGCGTCGACGAAGCACGCGTCCATTTCGAGCGCGCCCTGCTCATCAACGCCAACAACGAACAGGCCCTGAACCTGCTGGGCCTCTCCCTCTTTCGACTCGGAGCCCTCGATCGCGCCAAGCAAATCTTCAATGACCTCGTGCATGCCAATCCCATCGAGCCTTCGCTGCGCTTGAACCTCGCGATGGTCTACCTGAAGCAGGCCAAGCTCGAAGACGCCCACACCGAGCTCGAACGCGTGCTCGAGCTGAACCCGGATCACCCGCGCGCCGCCAGCTACATGGGCCTGGTCCTCGAGAAGAAGGGGCACCTCGCCCGCGCCGCCGACTTCTACGAGCGCGCGGGCAACAAGAAGCGCGCCGACGAGATCCGCACCTACCAGCCGACCATGACCGGCACCTTTCCCATTCCAAACCTCGCGGCCATGGGCATCTCTCCAGCTCCAGCCAGCGCCGCCCCCGGACCAGCAGCGATGCGAGCAGCGTCGACGACGGCGCCGACGACGCCTCCGATGGCTGCTGCGACGTCGACGACGCCGCATCCACCCTCTGCCACCCGCACCTTGCAGATGGCGACGGTGAACCCGCCTTCGGCGCCGCCTTCGGCACCGCCCCCGCGGCCCGCGCCACCGACGCCCCCCCCGCCGCCGTCGACGTCGTCACAGAAGCAGACCGAGGCGGCGGCACTGACGGCGGCAGCAGCCGCCACGTTGCAACGGGGTCCGGAGCCACCGGCCAAGGCCCGGGCCGACAACGCGCGGGCGGCTTCGATGGGCTTCACCGTCGAGGTCGCCGACAAGGGTGCCGCACCCGTGCCGCAGAGCGCCGAGCGGCCTGTCGACAAAGGGTTCGTTTCTTCCGGCCCTGGGGCACCTGCAGCGCCCGAGGCCGCCGCCAAGGCGTTGGAGAAGGAGTCGGCGGCAGGCGTGGTTCCCGAGACCGCCCTCGCTGACCTTCCCGCCCGCGCCGTCGACGGCCGAGCTCTTTCACGCACACCCGATGGACACCTCGTTTTGCCCATCAGCGAGGTCGGCTACGTCCGCACCGATTTGCTGGCGGGTCTCTCGGGCGCTTTCGAAATCGAAGTGGTCAACCGGCGCTACCGCGGCAAGCGGACGGACTCCCTCTTTGGCGGCGTCGACGCCGCCGTCGTCGCTCTGATGGGAAGTGGCTTTGCATTGCTGGCCCTGGGCGAGCAGGTGCCCACGGCCTTGGTGCTCACCACCGAGGAGATCTACCTCGTGGAGAGCGGCGTCGTCGGCTTCTCCGCCGGCCTGGTGTGGGAGAACGGGCGTTTGCCCTCCGAAGCCGACAAGGACCTCGACATCGTGCACCTGCGGGGCTCCGGCCGCGTTGTGCTCGCGGCCCGCAAGCCCGTCGTCACCTTGCAGGTCAAACCCGACGCTCCCGCCCTCGTGCACGCAACCCGCCTTGTGGGGTGGAGCGGCCCGCTGGTGCCTTACCGCGCGCCGCTGCCGGGCCTGCCCGAGAGCGCGCGCCGCGTGCCCATCGTGCGCTTCGAAGGCACGGGCCTCGTCCTTACGACGTGAACGGGCGGCTGAGGCGCGCTGTGGCGAAAGCGCCCTTCTGCCTGCTGCATCGACGAGGTTGCGCGCGCGGGTACCTTTGGCCGATGCTGGCGGAATGACCGAGCGCATCCGTCTGTTCGTCGTCGAGGACCAGCCCAAGATTCTCAAAAACCAGCTGAAGCTGCTGGAGTCCTTTTCTGAAATCGAGATCGTCGGCACTGCGCTTTCCGGCGAAGAAGCCCTCGAAGAGCTCGCCAAGCTGCCCCAGCCCCCCGACGTCATCCTCTGCGATCTCGGCTTGCCGCAGATGTCGGGCATCGACGTCACACGCGAGGTGAAGAAGCGCACGCCGGCGGTGGAGATCTTGATCTTCACCATCTTCGACGAGGAGGACAAAGTCGTCGAAGCCATCAAAGCGGGTGCGGCGGGCTACATCCTGAAGGGGGCCGAGGCCGAGCGCATCGTCGAGAGCATCAAGGAAGTGCGACAGGGGGGCAGCGTCATCCAGCCGAGCCTTGCGCGATCCCTGCTGCGCCATTTTCGCATGCCCGAGCAGGGAAAGCCGGCGCCGGGCGCGCTCAAGAGCGAAGAGGAAGCCGAGAAGGAACGTCGATCCGGAGCGCCACCGCCGCCGTCGGGCCGCCGCGCTCTCACCGAGCGTGAGCTTGAGTGCCTGCAAATCATTGCCAAGGGTTTGAGCAACAACGAAGCCGCCCGCGTGCTGGGCCTGTCGAAGGCCACCATCCGCACCCACCTCGAGCACATCTACCAAAAGCTCGACGTCACCAACCGCGTCGAGGCGGTCACCGAGGGCATCCGCCAGGGCATCATCGACCTGTGAAGCTCGGTGCGGCGCTCGTCGTCGTCGTCGCACTCGCAGCTGGGGCGCCGGACACGAGGGCGCAGGCGCGCATGCCCCAGCCGCAGGAGGTTGCCCGCCGCTACGCTGGCGCCGTCGTCGTCGTCGCCGTCGCTGGAGCAGATCGGCCTGAAAGCAGCCAGGGTTTCTTTGTCTCTTCGACGGGGCTCTTGTGCACGCTGCTTCCCGGGGCCCACGTGGGCGACGCAGTGCTCGTGTCCGCCGACAAGGTCGAGGCCGGCGTCGTCGTCGTCGTCGACGCTGATGGTCTGGCCCTCGTGCAGGTGAAGGAGGCCGTCGACGTCGCCGCCTTGGGCATTTCGTCTCGGCAACGGCCCACGCGCTGGTTGGTGGGGCTCGCCCGCGCCGAGGCTGGGGTGCAGGGGATGTTGGGCGGCGTCGAGCATCAGGCTCCCGATCGCTGGCGGGTGATGTTGCCGCTCCCGCGGGGCGCACCCATTCTCGACGACGACAACGACGTCATTGCCATTGCGGTCCGGCGGCTGGGCGGGGGTCTGATCGATGCTCTGCCGGTGCAACGGCTCAAGGCGTTGGCGGCGCGACTGCCGAAATGAAGCTCTGCTGGTTCAAGACGCTCGCGCGTCTTGAAGCTCAGGCGTCGGGTCCGGCATGGCGCGGACGCAGACGGTGGGTCTCGCGTTCACTGCCGTCGCGCAGGGGCAAGATGACGAGGATCAGGTCGACCCGCAGCAAGGCGTAGCCCGACGCCGACGCATAGGGTCCTGGCGTGGCACCGACGACGACCCAGCCTTCGTTGCCGTCGCCGTCGTCGTAGGACCAATAGATGTCGTGCAGCGGGATGGCCCCCTGGGTGAGCTCGCCGGCGCACCAGCGCTCGAGGTCCTTGGCGTCGAGACGCCCGCGGTACACGCTGACCAGCGTGCCTTTTTGCACCTCGACCTCGACCCAGACGTGCTCTGTTGCCATGTCGGGCTCCTACCACCGTTGGCGCAGGATGGTGAGCAGGCCTGCTTCGTCGAGGACCGCGGGGTTGGTGGGCAGGTCGGGATCGACGAAGGCCGCCTTCGCGAGCAGGGGCAGCTCCTCCTGCGCCAGGCCAGGGGCGACGTCGCGCAGGCGGCGGGGAATGCCGGCAACCCCATGCACGAATTCGTCGACGACGGCGATGGCTCCGTCGACGTCGACCGCGTTCACTGTCTGGGCCAGGCGTTGGTAGGCCCCGATGGACTTGCTCGCGTTGTGCCTGAGCACCGGCACCAAAAAGAGGCCGTTGGCGACCCCGTGGGGCACAGCGCAGCGCGCGCCCAACACGTGGGCCAGGGCATGGCAAGCCCCCAGCATCGCCGACGACACCGCCCGACCCGCGAGGTGGGCTGCCACCATGCAATCACCGCGGGCGTCGACGTCGTCGGGCTTGGCCAGGCTGCGCGCCAGGGCACCGCTTGGGATGAGCAAACGCACCGCTTCGAGCGCCTGGGCCGTCGCCAGCGGATTGCGCATCTTGCTGGCCAGGGCCTCGAGCGCATGGGTGAGGGCGTCGACGGCGGTGGCGCAGGTGACCGACGCAGGCAGTCCAACGACCAGCGCGGGATCCAGCAGCGCCAACGCCGGCACGAGATTCTGGTCGACGTAGATGCGCTTTTTTCCGGCCTGCCGATCCATCAGCACGGCGAACTGGGTCGCCTCAGAGCCCGTCCCGGTCGTCGTCGGCACGCACACCAGCGGCGCGAGCTTGGTGCGCAGGGTCGCGACCCCCTCGAGGGTGCTCACCGGCACGCCTTTGGCCATGGCCATGCAAATGCCTTTGGCCGAGTCCATGACGCTGCCGCCCCCCAGCGCGAGCACGGCATCGACCCCCGCAGCCTTGGCCCGGGCAGCGACGACGTCGACGTGGGCGCAGTCGCCGTCGGGCACCACCGCGTCGTCAATGGCGGGGTGCAGCCGGTCGCCCAGAGCCTTTACGATGGGATCGAGCAAGCCGGCGGCGACGACGCCCCGGTCGGTGACAACCAGGATCTTCGAGGCTCGTTTCAACAAGGTCTTGTCGACGATGCCAGCGGAGCAACCGGCGCCGAAGACGACGGGGCTCGAGGGGGTGTGCTGAAAGGGACGGATCGCGCTCATGCAGGTTCTTGGCACGCGCCCCTGCGCGGCTCAAAGGCAGCACCTTCTTCTGCGCGCTAGCATCAGGCGATGCGCGCGATCTTGGCTCTCTTCCTCTTCCTGGCCACCGCAGCCCAGGCCCATGTGCAACTCGAGGAGCCGCGGCGCCGCTACGACGACATGAAGGGTGCGGTCTGCGGACGCGGGGGCGGCAACGACGGGCGCACCGGCAACTTCCATCGTTTCCAGCCGGGCGAGACCATCCCCATGGCCTGGACCGAGACCATCGATCACACGGGCAGCTTTCGCGTGGCCTTCGACGACGACGGCGCCGACCGCGACGACTTCGACGCCAACGTTTTGTACGAGCAGGACGATCCCCCAAACGACGGCGGCTTCCGTTGGGACGCAGCGGTCACACTTCCTGACATTGAGTGCACCAACTGCACGCTGCAGCTGATCCAGGTGATGACGACGGGCGAGGCCAACGACAACAACACTTACTTCCAGTGCGCCGACCTGGTGCTGGGCGACGGCGAGAGCGCGGCGGGATCGGTCGGTTGCGCATCGTCGACGTCGTCACCGCTGGCCGGTCTGGCACCACTGCTGCTGTTGCTACGGCGCCGCCACCGTTGCTGAGCCCCGATGCGACGCACCACGTCGTCGTCGTCAGCGGGTGCCCCGGATCGGCACGATCGCCCGAGAGCATCGTCGGCCGCACCGGAGATGTATCCTGGCCCCGTTGAGGTGCGGATGACCTGTCGCTGGCCCAGACGTTGGCGGGAGCGGAGTGCGAGACGCCGTGGCTTCTCCCTGTTGGAGATGATGGTCGTCGTCGCCATCCTCGGCATCATTGCTGCGCTGGCGGTGCCGAACCTCTTGCCAGCGGTGCGCATCGAGGCGCTGCGGGCGGCGGGGCACGCGCTGGGCGGCTTCGCGACCCAGGCCCGGCTGGCGGCCATGGTCGAACGGCGCTGCGTGCGCCTGCGCATCGCGTCGGCGACCAATCCCGCCATCGTCGTCGCCGAACGCCTCAACAGCTTCGACTGCGAGAACCCGTCGGCGCCGCTCATCGTCGACACCCAACCCTTGTGGATCGAGTTCGCCCGCCAGATTCAAGACGTCCCGGCGCTCACCATCGAGTTCGCTCCCGACTCCGCAGAGACCCCTGGCGAAGTCCGCTTTCGCCCCTCGGGACGGGTCTTTTCCGCCGACGAGACCCTCAACGACGACGACGTGGTCTTGGTCATTGCCCACCCGAGCCTCGACGCGCCCAACGACGTGCGGGTGCTCATCGACGCCGCCGGACCCATCTGCACGCTCAAGCTGGGCGAGCGCCCCCCTGGGTTTGCCAACACCTTGGCGTGTCCATGAGCGTGCGTCGCCGGGGTTACCTCCTCCTCGAAGTGACCATGGCCGGGGTCATCACGGGCATCGCGGTGACGGCGCTGCTGGTGCAGCTCGGCGACGCCCGGGTGAAATCCATCGGCGCGGCCCGCGACATCACCGCGCAGGGATTGGTCGCTCAGGGCATCGAACGCGCGCGCTCCAAAGGATTCGGCAACGTCGCCGACGTCGCCAGCGCCCCCGTCACCGGGCTCCAGGGCACCTACACCCGCCAGACCGTCGTCGTCGACGGCAGCGAGACCCTGTTCGGCACGCAGACGACGGCGTTCAAGGACGTCACCGTCACCGTCACCCGCCCCGAAGGCTCGATCACGCGCACCTATACGGCAGCGCTGAGGCTCTATGAGTGAGCGCAGTGATCTCCGCTCCGCTCGGGCGGCCCTGTCGGCTTCCCAAAGCGGAAGCGGCCGCGCCGAATCAAGAAGCGGGTCCGGCATGAGCTTGCTCGAGGTCATGGTCGCCATGGCCATCGCGGCGGTGTTGCTGACCATCTTGATCGACACCCTCGTCGAAGCCAACAAGACCGGCCGAAAGACGCGCGTACGCTCCGAGCTCGCCAACGCCGGCGCCATCTTGAACCAGCAGATGCGCCAGGAGCTCGCACTCGCCGGCCTGGGGGTGCCCAGCGGCGTCAACGTCGTCACTGGCGCCGCCGATCAATTCACGCACGTGCTCTTGGTGGCGTCTCCAGACGAAGTGGGCATCTTGGGCGATTTTCCGAGGCCCGACGCCAACTTCAACACCTTCGGCTTGCTCGATGATCGACCAGCCGCCAGCGAGAACGACCGCCATGTCAGCTGGCACAACGAGAACAACGGAGCCTGCATCCCCAGCGACCCCGCGGGGTGCCAGACCGGCGATGCGAGCGTGTTTTTTCCCGGCGAAAACGGCTGCAACACCCTCGCTGCGGCCCAGGCTCCCGATCGCACTTGTCCGTGGGGCCTGAAGCGCTTGCGCGACGCCGAACCCTTTCAAGTGGTGGCCGGCAACAAGCAGTGGTTCTCGGCGACGAACCAGGCGACGCTGACGGTTCACAGCCACGGGAAAAATGGCCTCTTCGTCGTCGACACGGGCAACACCTTCCCCGCCGAGTGGACCAACAACGACGGCAACTCGCTGCCCAACGCCGGGTCGGGGCAGGGCTGGGTCACCACCCTCGATCGCATCTTTTACCGCTTCAACGCCGGGGCCCGCACCGTGGAGCGCATTCAGTGTTGGGGCGCTCCGGATCCCGAGGACGCGCTGTGGCCCTTGGCGACGGCGACGACTGCGGGTGCTGGGCCTTGCGCTGCGCCCTTCGAGGGCATGGCGGCCTTCGAAATCGTGGCCCGCGACGTCGACAGCCTGGTCTTTTCCTACTTCGACGCCGCCGACGCAGCGGTCACGGCCATCAACACCGCGGCCAAGAAGAAGTCCGTGCGGCGCATCGAATACACGATGGTGCTCAGCAAGCTCGTCAACGGCCAAGACGTCAAGCACGAGGTCGTCGGCGGCACCTTCCTCAGCATGGCCTTCTGATCAACCACCGCGCCCCGAGAGTCGATGCCAAGGATGGACCCATGAGCTTGCCTCGGACCCGCGACCCGCGTGGCTTCATCATGATCATGGTGTTGCTGGTGGTGGTGGCGCTGACCGCCGCCGTCGTCGGTCAGCTCGTCGTCGTGCAGAGCCAGCAGCTCGCGACCCTGCGCGACAGCGATCAAGTGAAGGCCCGGGCCATCATGGACCACTGCTTCCAGCGCGGGCGCATGTACCTCGATCAACTGCGGAACGAACAACACCCCGCCGACTTCGACCTCGTGCTCGATCCCCTCGGCAACTCGCACACCGGTACGGCCGCCGACTTCGACGACGACTTCGTTCCCTTGGCGTCGTTTGGCGGCTCCATCGTTCATGTGCCAGCAGCCGAGTCGGGGCAGAGCGGGCTCCGGCGGGCGCTGCACCACTATCGCTTCGTGAGCATGGACGGCGGCGCCTGTCTGCTGCGCTTCGACGACAACACCGACGACGCTCGCGTGGGCTCGGGCGCCGATCCCCAGGGCATCGAAGGGCACGCCCTGGACCTCGGCGGCGTCGACGTCTCCTTTCGCGATCGGGACTTCGGCATCTTCATCACCGCCATCGGTATCTTTCCCGTCGCCGCCGCCACGCCTCCCGAAGACGCCTACGGTCGGGCCCGGGGGCGCGCGACGACGAAGGTGTTCATCGGTGCTGGCGGCGCGCCCGGCGTCGTGGCCCACGAAGCCCTCAAGGTGCAGTCGGACATCGCCATCTGTGGCCAGGGTGGGTTCCAGGGCAACACGCTCACCTACCTGCCCCCGGGCGACGAGACGAAGGTGTGCGCCTGCGGTGACACTGCGCATACCGATGTCATCCCCGACGTCGAATCGCCGGTGGATTGCGCCCCAGGGAACTTTGCCACCCACCAATGCTCGGAGGTCGACCCCGTGCTGCCCTGCCTGCCCGGTTCAGACACCACATTGTCGACGGCGCCGGTGGTCAACGTCGACGTTCCGACGCCGGTGAATTGGCTTGAGCTCTCCGGCTTCGAAGATCCGCGCAATCCGCAAACCCTCGGCAACAACGGCATCTGCGAGTTCTATTTTCGATTGAAAAGCACTGACTTTACCTGGGACATCAATCCCAACGATCCTGACGTCGTCAACGACGTCGGGGCGCTCATGAACAGCCCAGGAGAAACGGGCGAGATCTTCGTCTGGGATCACACCGACGACGACGCCCAGGGTTGCACCGTCGCGGGCCTGAGCCTCAGGGATTGCCCCGATGCCAATGTCGTGACCCACAACTGCATCACGGGCGCAGGAACGACCTATCTCGTTGATGGCAAAGCGGTGTTGAAGCGCCCCTGCAAATGGGATGGTGGAAACGAGACCACGGGGCCAATCGTGACGTGCCCCATACTGGATCCCGACGATCTCACGCCCTGTTGGAAGCTCGTCGATCGCGTCACGACATCCGCTACCAAAATAAATTCCACCACCTTCGGGCAGATTCTACAACAGGACTATTTGAACGATGGCGTCCACAACTTCGGGATCCCATTGGCGGGCCAAGTCGCCATCCAGAATATTGATGACAACAGCGGAACCCAGGCTGCGTCACCGCACTCTCCGATTTCGGCCGGAGACACCTTGGCTGTCCAGGCCAATGGCCATGGCCTGCTCTCCGGCGACCGAATTGTCATCCGCGCGGGCGCTTTCAGCGGCACGTACAGCGTTGCAGTCGTCGTCGACGCCAACAACTTTGTCACCAGCGAAGAGGACACGACCCCCACCAACCAGGCCGCCGTCAACGGGGTTGCGACCGGCGCCAACTTCATCCGGGAAATGGACCTGCGCGAGGACAGCAATCTCCTGAACACCGGAGTGAACGAGGCGTTCGCGCCCAAAGAGCTCGAGCGGGTACCGAACATCGCCGCGATCTGGGGAGATCCACCAGCAGCCGACGTTCCCAACAACAACGACACCCCCGCGGGCAATGCCGCGGCAGCAGTGGCCATCAGTGCCATCGACGACGACGACGGCGACCCCACGGACCCCATCTCGGTGACGACCAGCAGCAACCACGGGCTCGCGGTGGATGACCTGATTGAGATCGCCGGCACCGGCACCCCAGGGGCGCCCGTCTACGACGGCCGCTACACCGTCGCGACCGTCGTAGACGCGACCCATTTCGTGACCCGGCAAGGGGACTTTGTCAGCGGCGACACCCCAGCCCTGACCGACGTCGGCACCGTGCACAAGCTCGGCATGAGCTGGAATTCACTCTGTGGCGCTTGCCCCAACTGCGACGTCGCCGAGCCCTCGCGCGATGTTCTGGGGAGCGGCGCAGGCGACGGGGTCACGTCGGGCTGGGGTGCGGTGAGCGATGAGCACTTCCATTTCGAGCAGCTGCCGATGTGCACGAGCGATTTTTTCAGCCCATCGATCCTGGTCTTTGAGAACCAGGTGCAGTCGCTGACGAGCACCGCCAAGACCGGGCGGTTCCACGTCAAGACGGACTGGGGCACAGGATGCCCGGCGCCTTCTTTCGTGAAGCACACCGTCATCGCCCAAGGCGTCGCGGATATCGATTTGAACACCCGCATCTGCGGTGTGTGGAGCGACTGCTCGAGTTTCGCCGCGGCGACGACTGAGCCTTGTACGGCCGCCAACCGCGACCTCGCCGACGGCTTCGTCGTCCGCGCCGGCGGGGGCTGTTGGGTCGACAGCGGCGCCGTGTTCATCGGCGACATGCAGTGCGCCAACATCGAGATCAACGACGGCGTGGCGAACAGGTGCAACATCGGCGACCTGATCGCCTTCAACAGCGCAGCCGAAACCGCAGGGAGAGTGATGAACGGTGTGAGCCTCTGTGAGGGCGGCGAAGGCGTGAGCTGTCAGAAGGGCATCTGCATGGAGGCTTCCTCGACCATCGTCGGCAACCTGATCTCCAACGGCGACATCTGTCTGAAGAACGGTGCGAAGGTTTTTGGCTCGGCGTTGGCCGGGTCGAAGGTCGATGGCACGCCTGGCAACGTCTTCATCAACACCGGCGGCATCATCAATGGGCAGCTGGTGTCCGAAGGCAGCATCGTGATCCTGTCGGACACGGTGATCAACAACAACGGCACTGGCATCTTCGGCACCCGGGTCACCTCGGGCATCGCCAGCGAAGGCTCCTACTGACGACGTCGCTGGGGCTCAGTTCGACACCGTCAAATTGTAGCGGTTGCTGCTGCCGGCGAAGCCGAAGACCTCGATGAAGTAGGTCGTGGCCGTCGTCGGCGTGACGTCGAAGTGCTCGTTGCCGTCGACGCCGTCGCACTGCAGGGTCGGGCAATCCAGGGCGGTGGCGCTGCCCTGCTCGAACACCTGGAGATCGATGTCGGCGTCGTCGTCGTGGACGTAGACGACGTCGACGGCGAGGCGCTGGTTGGCGGCCACCTGCACCTTGAAGAAGTCGCTGTTGTCGGGGCAAATGCGCAGCTGGCCCAGGGTCTCGGGCGGGGAGAGATCAATGGGGGCGGTGTGCACGGTGTCGCCGATGTCGACGTCGGTGCTGGCGTCGTTGTTGTGGGTGCGAAAGACGAGTGTGGCGCCGTCGTCCTCGGTGCTGGTCCAGGTGTCGAAGCGGTCGTCGACGCAGGCGGCGTTTTGGGGGTCGCCCACCTCGAGCCCCAGCGTATAGGGCAGGCCGGCGGCAGGCATGGTGCCGAACTCGGCGACGCGGACGACGACGCGCCCGCCCACGTTCATCTGACCGGCGACCTCGTCGAGGAAGCCCGCCAAGGAGACGGCGCTGCCGAGGCTGCGGTAGAGGCCGCTGGTGCCCCGTTGCTCGAGCACCTCGACGTCGAGATCGGCGCTGAGATCGTGCACCAAGAACGCGCGCAGGCTCTTGGCCCCGGCGACGTCGACGGCGAAGAAGTCGTTGCTGCTCTCGCACATCGTCAGCCCCGAGAGCTCGTAGCTGCCGTCGGCGAGGGCGGCGCTGTCGAGGAGAAAATTGGTGGTGCTCGCGTTGTTGGGCTCAGCGCTGTCGTCGACGCAGCGGGCGGGATCGGCGGTGATGGTCGGTGCGAGGGTGTAGCTCACCGCATTGAGAGCGCTCCCCGTGACGCGCAACCCGTAGCGACCCGCGGGGAGCGCGGAGACTTGCAAGCGGCGGTCGAGGCCGTCGACGACGTCGCCCTGCAGAACCGTTCCCGTCGACGACACCAGCTGCATGGTGAGGCCGGCGCCGGTGAGGGAGGCATCGAGGGCGTCGCCGGTCTCCAAGCGCACGCCGTAAAAGTCGTCGTTTTGCGGGCAGCGGGTGGCCGAAAAGCTGCGAGCGCTGGCGGGGAAGGCCTTGTCGGCGCTGTCGTTGGGCTCGAAGGCGTCTTCGGTGCAGGTCACGATCGTCGCCGACACGCTGTAGGTGTTGACCGCGCCGGCGAACCCAAAGATCTCGACGACGTAGTCGCCGGGTGCCAGGTCGCGAATGATCAGCTCTTCGTCGGTCACTCCCGCCGACGATGTGATGGTCGCGCCGGTGACGTCGAGCAGGCGCAGGTCGAGGTCGCCGTCGGCGTCGGTGAAGCGCGCGCTCACCCCAACGGTGCGCGTGTTCCCCGCGGGGACCGTGAATCCGAAGAAGTCGGACTCGGTGGTGCACACGCGCCCCGACGCCGGGGTGCCGTCGGCGGCGAGGGCGCGCGGGGTCGAGCGGCTGTCGGGCTCCAGGCCGCCTTCGACGCAGGGATCGGGTGCGGGTTCAGGGCTCAGCGTCACGCGCACTGTGTAGGCAGCCTCCACCGACGACGACGCCCCGCTCACCTCCACCCGCAGGTTGCCGGCGTCGACGTCGACGGCGGTGAAGCTCGTGGTGCCTTCGCCGACCACTGCACCATCGCTGTCGAGCAGGCGCGCCCGCACGTTGCTGCCCGTGAGGGTGACAGTGGCGTCGTCGAGGGCGTTGGCCGTGAAGCGCCATTGATCGATGTCAGCAGCACAGATCTGCCCGCTCTGGGTCGTGTCTGGTGTCAGAGGACGCGCCTGCGCTTCGGTGTCGTTGGGCTCGGCGTCCTGCTGAATGCACTGCGGGGGTGCGGCGGCGGTGGTGACTCGCAAGGAGTAGCCGACGTCGCCGTCGCTGGCCTGCACCCGCACAAAGAGCGCAGCCCCGGGAGCGTTGTCGACGACGGCGTCGCTGCCCGCTGCTCCCGAAGCCAAGATGGTGTTGCCATCGAGCACGTCGATGCTGACCACGCCCGAGCCATCTCCCGGCGTGACGCTCACAGTGACGTCGTCGCCGACGTCGGCGTCGAAGGTCCAGAAGTCCACGTCGCCGTCGCAGATGGAGCCCGAGCGCAGGGCGCCGGAACTGGGAATGTCGAGGGCACTGCCGCTGGAGTCGTTGTCTTCGGCGTCGAGCTCGACACAGGCGACGTCGGGAGCGACGGTGAGCTTGAGCAGGTAGTCGGCTTCGACGTCGTCATCGAGGCCGCGGACCACCAGACGGTAGGTCCCCTGCGCCAAGCCATCGATCGAAAGCGCCGCAGCACCCGAGCTCAACACCGCGCCGGCGTCGTCTTTGAGCTGGAGGGCCAGGCGACCGCCATCGACGGTGAGGACGGCGTCGACGCTGCCTGAGCCTTGAAACAGGAATTCGTCGACGTCGCCGGGACAGATCGAGCCGCTGTGCTCGGCGCCCGACGCCAACGTCGCCGCTTGTGCTCCCTCATTGGGCTCGGTGTCGTCGTCGTCGTCGCAGGTGGCCAGACAGGTGGACGTGACGGTGTCGCACTCCCCCGAGGGACAGTGCGCGGGCAGAAAACACTGCACGCAAAGGTGCTGCGTGGGCTCGCAGACGTCGTTGTCGCAGTCGCCGTCATTGATGCAGCCCTGCTGAGCGGCACAGGTGCGCGTGAGCTGGTCGCAGCTGAAGCCGTCGGCGCAGTCGAGGCTGTCGAGGCATTCCACGCAGCTGGCCTTGATGGTGTCGCAGCGGGCGCCGGTGTCGCATTCGTCGTCGGACGTGCAGCCCGTCGTCGGCGTCGTGCACAGGTTGGTGAAGGTGTTGCAGACCCGCGCGGCGCCGCAGTCGACGTCCTCGCGGCACTCGACGCACCGGCCCGAGGATTCCTCGCACAAGCCACTGGTGCAGCTGCCCTGCGTGCAGGGCTGCACGCAGTTGCCGTCGGCGCAGACCTCGGGTGCGGAGCAGGGTTGGCTGGAGGAACACGCTGTGGCGGCGGGTGGTCCGACCAGGGCGGGAGAACAAGCCAGTCCCCCGGCCACGACGACGACGACGACGACGAATCGCAAGAGAACCATGGACAAAGTATGACCGACAGCAAGCCAGATGGGGGCCCGTGTGGGCTCGGGCGATCACCCGATGCGTTCCTCAAGTCAGCGCACGCGCCGCACCGCCTTGAGCGCGGAAGTGGAGCTGCCCAGCACCTGCGCGAGGGCAGCAGGGTTCTGTCGCCACAGCTGCTTGAAGAAGCGGCCTTCGTCGTTGCTCACGGTGGCATCCTGACTGTCGCCCTTGTGGTTGATGGTGAGCTTGAAGTCCGCATCGCCGGTGAGCAGGACCCCGCCTTCGACGGCGAAGGTGGAGACCCCCTCGGTGGCGACGTTGAGGGCTACGTCGGCGCCGTTGGGGTGGGCGACCTGCCAGGCGTTGCTGAGCTGCCACACGATGAGGCCCCGCCAGAGGAAATGGCTGCCGTTGACGAACCTCAGCCCCGTGTCGCGGACGATCAAGACACCGCATCCGCACACCTTCCCGACGTTGACGCCAGCGCTCGCGTTCAGCGTGTACACGGCGGGGTCGGGGCATTCGTCCTCGATCCAATAGTCGGGATGTCCAAAGGCATCGACGTCGGCCGGCGGGAGACTCGCCATCGTATCTGGGTGGGGGTGGAGGTTGTCGTTGACGTTGCCCCCCGAAGCGGTCGTGTACTGCGTCGAGCCCATGTGGCATTTGGCGCCGCCCAGCCAATTCGCTCGGTCTTGGAGCCGGTTGGTGATCGCGAGGTTGGTCGTCGACAGCGCGGTGGCGCCGACGCTGAGTGAGGTCGTGGCGGTTTGCAGGGCCGTCAGCCCTCCCTGATCGCAGAAGGGCGTCAACGTCGTCGGCGGCGGCGCGTTGGCTGCGTCGTTGGGGAGCGCGTTGCGGCAGCCCGCCCCGCTGAGGGCTGTGTTCGTCGACGAAATGTTGAAAGCCGGGGCCCAGGCGACGCCGTCGTGGGGATCGGCGCATTCTTCCCGGTACGACGACGCGATCGCGTAGCTCTTGCGGTCGAGGATGCCGTCGCGGTCGTAGTCGAGGTTGCAGTGCACGGTGGCGGTGCCGTTGGGCTCCTTGGGCACCCGCGCCAAGCACGCGTCGGGATTGGCGGCGGTACCCCGGATGCCTTGGTTGTTGTGCTCGCCGTAGGTGCGATCCTTGCCGTAGCCATAGGCCAAGCAGTTTTGCTGGCAGGTCCCCAGCGGGCCGCGGTCGGTCATGTCGAGGCGCGTGATGAGACTGGGGTTGCCCCGCTCGCTCACCATGCCGGGAGAGCGAATCACGTTGCCGAACTTGTCCATGGCTTTGTCCCCGGCTGCAGTACCGCCGCCGGTCAGGGCGGTGGTGTCGGAGCTCGAGTAGTCAGGCGGCGGGCCGGGGTCGAAGGGCAGTGTCAGCCCCGGAAATTCGGTCCGGGCCGTCGGCGTGCTGGCAGCGTATTTCATCCAGTTCACGGCGTAGCGGGGCACCAGGGATCCCATCGGGGCCGTGTCGTTGGGGGCGGGAAGCACCGGAGGCACCGGGCGCCAGCTCGCCGGTCGCATGGCGGTCTGGATGTCGGGCCCGTAGGACGTGACCCGGAGGGCGTCGAGGTTGATGCAGGAAGAGCGATAGGGGGTCTCGGCGGTGGAAGAGGCGTCGGCGTCGCTGGCGATCAAGCAACCCGGGTGGCAGCCGGCGAAGTCGTTGGAGGGATCGTTGTCGCCACCAAAGGCCTCGCTCGGCATCCCCGAGGGGCGGAGAACACTGGCGCCGCGCGTGGTCACGCGTTCCGTGAAGTTGCGCGGGATGATCAGACATGCGGCCACGTTCTCGAGGTACTCGAAGGCGGGCGCGCACTTGACGCCGTTGGCGTTGGTGGTCGTCAGCCAGGGAGAGCCCGTCGTCGGATCGATGGAGTCTCCGCTGCCGGTGCAATGACGCAGGATGGACTGGATGAAGCCCCAGGCACGCCCGCTGTGGTTGACGCCGTCGCTTCTCCAGCTGGGCTGCGGGGACTCGTTCTGGATGCCGAGCAGGCAGGCCCTCGACGCCTCGTTGAAGGAAACATCGTCGCCACTGTGGTTGCAGCAGCCATAGAAGCCCTTGCGCGACCGGGCGTCGTCGTCGTCGTGAGAGAAGCTCGTCACTCCCCAGTCTTCTTCGCCCAAGAAGCCGGCGTTGGAGTCGGCGGGGATCATCTCGGGCGTTCCGCGGTAGGCGATGAGGGGCAGGCCGCGTCGCGCGTCGGCGACTCCACAGCCCGGTCCGGTCGCGCACCCCATCCTGCGCTGTTCGCCGTCGACGTAGCCGCCAAAGTTGAGGCCGAGCCCGGTCTCGGGGGCACTGGAGAGATTCATGAAGTAGGCGAGTCGGGGGTCGTTGGCCAAGTAGGCATTGCCGGACCAGCCGCCGAGTGGGCCGATGTTGTCGTAGCGCATGTTGTTGGCTGGGGTGCCCCCGAACAAGGTGCTCACCGCGGCTGCGACGCCGGGAATGGAGGCTGCCAGAGGCTCGCCACCCTGTGAGGCAGGGAAGGTTCCCGACGTACTGCCCAGCAACCGCAGGCTCTGGGTGCCTCGCCATCGCAGCCCCGAGGGGTAGCCCGCGATGGGGTCTGAGGGCGTTCGATCCGGCGGCGCGGCGCCGGAGTTGTGACTGAGACGCGTGAGCCCGTTGAAGCGATTGTGGTCGGCGCTCATGCCAATGGGGAGGCCGCCGTTGCCATCAAAGCGCATGTTTCCATAGTAGTCGTAGGGAGATTCCTCGTCCGCAAATATGACTTGCTGATCGCCAGAAAAGCAGGCGGTGAGTGCGGCGGGTAGAGATTTAAGAATATTCATTGTGAGATTGGTTTCGAGCACGACCTGCGCACCGCCCACCCGACCCACGGATCGGACCACGATCGACGACTCCGACAGGGGATCGCGGGCGCCGATCAGGCCAAAGTGGCCTTTGTCGAACGCCTGCCAGTTCGCGTTGCTCTGCCCGCTCGCCGGAGGACCCACAGCGATGCCCGCGAAGGCATCGTTGGGATCGAAGGGATGCAAGTTCATCCCGGCGGCCAGCGTGGTGGTCCCGCCGGCCGCTGCCGACAACGCAGCCTTCCCGCTGTTGTCGTTCAGGTGGCCCTGGGCCCAGGTCAACCCCGCCATCGCGACTCCCCAAGCTTGGGCGCTGCGTCCGTCGTCGCTGGCGGCATGGGCGCTTTCACGGGCTGAGAGCACCAGGCCGGCAGCGCCGGCGGCCACGATGATCCCGATGATCAGCACCGCCAGCAGGGTGAACGCGCGCGTGCCCGCCAAGCTCGACAGCCGGGGCCTCGAGACCGAATCATGCGCGGGAAGCCGGGTGTGCATTGCACGCCTCCAATAGGAAGATCGCGACCTGCTCGTTGCTGCCGCTGCCGGTCAAGACGCGCCCGCGCCGTGGACCATCAAACCTCAGCGTCTGCTTCCGCGACGGCGTCTGTGCTCGAGAGGACGGCCGCGTCGGCCTTCGCAGTGCGTGGGCGTGACCAACACAGCGATTGATCTGGTGCGTCAGGCTCAAAATGCATGTGCATTGGGGAGCCCCACATAGAAGGTCGCTGCGTGGCGTACGAAGGCATCGTTGGCGAGGTTGGAGGTACGGTTGAACAGCCCCTTCTGCGCCGTCGCCGGCCGGTTGCGCTGGGTGTCTCCGCGGATGAGCACGCCCACCTGGATCCCAACGATGCGCAGCGCCGGGCCGAGGCTGCCGTTGAGGTTGAGCCGTTGGGTGCCGCTACAGCTGCAGTTGGGCGCGGCAATGGGAACGGTTTCGGCGTCGAGAATGGCGGCCGTGTTGCAGGTGCACATCGTCGCTGACCCCACTCCGCCGTCGACCGGGAAGCGCGCGATCTCGAGACGAAACTGCAGGTCGTCGACACGCTCCAAGGCCGGCACATACTCCGGGCTCGCCACCGTCGTCGAGGAGCGGCTCTCGGCGATCTCCAGCGAGCCAGCGTTGAGCCGCAGATCGATGACGCTGATCGGAAACACGCGCGCCTGAAAGAGCGAGGTGGCGGCATCGCAGCCCGTCCGACCGCCGTCGTTGAACTGCAGATCGGCGGCGGCGCCCATGTCGAGGCTCAAGAGCCGGGTCGTCGTCGAGGTTGACGCCGGGAAGGAGGCGGTGACCCGGGCGACCGTTACGGCGTTGGTCTGGCTCACCAACACGAGGTCGTTGATCTCCCAGGCCTGCGTGGTCGCTCCGACGACGTCGAAGGTGGTCAACGTCGTGGTGCACCCTGTGGGCAAAGCCGCACCGCCCCCGCGCGAATTGATCTGCACCGGCTCCAAGCTGCCGCCCCGAGGAATCACAGCGCGCAGGCTGTCGGGTGCCGCTGGTCCGCCGTCGCTGATGATCAGTGGAAACAGCTTGCGACCGCTGCCGAGGTTCGTCGACGGCACGGCATAGCCCTCACCCATGGCCCCGCTGCTGCTGGGGCTGGCGAAAGCTCCGTTGATGATGTCGTCGACCTGCCATCCGTCGCCGATGCTTTGCAGCGCCGGCAAGATCAAGCCGCGGGCGATCTGGGCGCGGGTGGTCAGCGCTTGTCCGTCGGCGGCAACGCGAGCTGCTCGCACCATCGACGTCGCGATGGAAGTCGCGGCGAGCACGATCACCAGCCCCATCGACGAGGCGACCATGACCTCGATGAGCGTGAAAGCCCGACGAAGCCGCACATGAACCCCGCGATCAAAATGGTTCATGCGTCGCCTGGCTTGGTCTTTTCGGTGAATTGTCTACAGGTTCATCGCCTAGCGGCGATGAATTGCGGCGACGGGGGTTCGGCGGAGGCATCAGCTGCCTCCGATGGCCAGCATCGACGTCAAGACAACGGGCTTTGCCAAGCTCGGCCCGGTCACGGTGACGGTCACCACATAGGCACCGGAGCCGCCGAAGTTGCTGCTGAGGATCGTCACCGCCCGCTTCAAGCGCGTGCCGGCGACCGGGATGTTGCTCGAGCTGCGCTCGGGGCACGTTCCCGTGGGTGCGGCGCCGCCTTCGAGGGGACCACCGGTCGTCGCCAGCAGCTCGCAGAAACGGGGAGCACCCCCATGAGGAGCCGCAACGCTGACGAGCTGGGAGATGCGATCGATGGTGGCCGTCGCATCCGCCGTCGCCAAGGCGCGCTGACGCTCATCGGCTCCGCGCGAAAAGACATGGGAGGCCAGGCTCAACGCGCCGGAGCCGAGGATGCCCACCAGCGCCGCCGAGACCATGGTCTCGATCAAGGAGAAAGCGCGCTTCGTCGTCGTATTGGGGCTCTTTGCTCTGCTCATGGGACGCGAACCTCCCCGCCCGGTGTCACCTGCACCTTGCGCGTCCTGTTGCTGTTGCTGAACACATACTCGGCCAGCGCGGCGGCGCCCTCGGGGAGCCCGCTGGCGCCAAAGACCACGGCGTTGAAGGGCGAGCTGCTGAGCGTGACGGACCGCGCGTCGGCACTGCTGAGAACGACGGATTGGTTGGGCAGGGTGACGAAGTTCGTGTTCCGGGCGCAGGCGTTGGGCGAGCCAAATTTCGCCGGACAGGCCTCCAAAGAGATGGTCGTCCCCGACACCATCACCCGCACCCGCGCGTGGTGGGTCAGGGCGTGCACCCGGGCACCGCGGATGAGGGCAGCAGTGCCGCGCGCGGCCCCGTGCAAGCGCACGTCGGCAGCGATGGGGGAGAGGGAGGCGAGGCCGAGGGTCGCTCCGATGCCGACGATGGCCACGACGATCATCAGCTCGATCAAGGTGAAGGCCCGCGGTGTGCCGCGAGGGGGGGCGCCGGGCTGCACTTGCATCGCTGCTACCTCGGGTCCAAGACGCTGCGTCCTGAACGGTGAAGCGTTGATGTTCGAGACGCTGGCGCCTCTTGAACCATCAACGCGCTGCGTCTGAAGTGGGAAAATCTGGACAAAGCAGGTCTGAGATTGCGACGTGAATCACAACTTTCATCGTAGGGCCGGCCGCAGCCTCCTTCCCGGAGTGTCTCGCGTCACACCGAGGAGTTTCAGAGCCAGCATCATTTTGACGTCGCTGTCGGTGGGATCGGCCACCTGTCCGCCCGTCCATCGCCCAAAGATCAGGGCCGTCGCGGCACCCGAAGACCCGTGCGCCGGCTCAGCGGCAGGCGTCGATGAGGGCGCGGTAGATGGCGCGGTGGGGCTCTTCGTCCATGCTCTCCGGGTGCCATTGCACGCCGACGAAGAAGTCCTTGCTGGGGTCTTCGAGCCCCTCGATGAGGCCGTCGGTCGCCGTCGCCGATGCCCGCAGGGAGACGCCGAGTCGCTTCACCCCCTGGTGGTGGGTGGAGTTCACCGGCAGGGGCCCGGGTCCGACCAGGCCGGCCAGTTGGGTGTCAGCGATGATGTCGACGACGTGGCAGGGCAGGCGCTTGGATCCTTCTTGGCTGTGCACCAGATGGGACGGGGCTTGGGAGGGGATGTCTTGAAAGAGCGCGCCGCCGCGGACGACGTTCATCAACTGCATGCCGCCGCACACGCCGAGAACGGGAATGCCCTTGCGCTCGGCGCGCACCAGCAGCCCCCACTCGAGGTCGGTGCGTTCGGGCTTGAGCTCGCCACAGGTGGGCAGCTGCTCTTCCCCGTAGTGGTGGGGCGCGATGTCGAAGCCGCCCCCAGGCAAGACCAGGGCGTCGGCGAGCGCCACCAGCTGATCGAGGCCGTCGTCGTCGACCGGGGGCATCACCAGCGGCAGACCGCCCGCTTCAAGGATGCGGCTGGTGTAGGGCCGTTGGGTGACCAGCAGGCCCAGGGGTCCGCGCCTGGTCTCTCTGACATCGAGATCGGGGGGCAAGAGCACCAGCGGACGTCGGCTCACGGTGCGCCGGTCGCGCGCCCCGCGGCGAAGGAGAGGGCGAAGCGCCGGGCGAGGCCATGAACGCTGTCGACGTCGTCGGAGCTCAAGGCTTTTAGGACGGCGACGAAGGCGGCGCCGGCCCGGGCTGCTTCTGCCGCGCGGGCAGGTGTGTCGATGCCGCCGATGGCAACGATGGGGCGGCTGGTGGTCGCGCACGCCTGCCGCAGCACGTCGACGCCCACGGTCGGGTGGGTCTGCTTCGTCGACGAGAGCCACACGGGTCCCAGCGCCAGGTGGCAGGCATTGCCGTCGACGTCGGCGCCCCGCAGCTGTTCGAGGTCGTGGGTCGAGGCGCCCACCAGCGCGGAGCGACCCAGCAGACGCCGAGCACAAGAGGAGGGGAGATCGCGGTCGCCGAGGTGCACGCCACAGTCGGCGGCGAAGGCCAAATCCGCGCGGTCGTTGATGACGAAGGCGACCTGTCGAGCTGCGCACTTGGCTTGCACCTCTTGGGCGAGAGCGAGCCAAGCGCGGTCGTCGAGGTCGCCTTTCACGCGCAACTGCAACCGCGCGATGCCGCCATCGAGCAGGGCCTGCACCCGCAGGAGCAGCGACGCCGACGGCGACACGATGGCGTAGAGCCCGCTGTCAGGCTGCGCCGACGTCTCGAGGCCCTGGTTGGCCCTGGCATTGTCAATGGCGTCGTCGACGGCGGCCACCAACCCCGCGTGCAGCTCAAGGGCGAGCGGTCGAACGTGCCCCAGGGTTTCGTCGACGTAGCTGCGCACCTTCTTGCCGTCGGGTTGCTTGTGCAGCTCGGAGAGGTTGTGCAGCCGGTCGCAGATCTTCACCAGCTTCGTCGTCGTCGGGGCTTGGTGGAGTCGCTGGTAGTACGCCGCGGTGGCGCTCTCGCCCTTGCCCGTCTTCGTCAGGTCGGTGACGGCGGCGGCGACGTCTTTGCCGCAGCGCTCGGCGAGCAGAGAGGCGCTGTAGCGGGGACAGTCTTCGAGCACGTCGTGCAGCAGGGCGGTGGCCCGCACGGCGTCGTCGATGGCCAGCTCGCAGGCAAAGGCCATGTCGTCGACGATGCTGGCCACCGCCCGCGGATGGGACACATAGGGCGCGCCGTGGCGTCGGGTCTGGCCCGCGTGGGCGTCGACGGCGATGCGATCGGCTTCTTCGACGAGGCTCACAAACGGACTATAGCCAGGGGGTGCGGGCTTCTGCTCTTTCCTGTTTGCTGTTTTTGTCGGCGGCGTGCGCGCGCCCGATCCCCCAGGCCATCGAGCCCAGCCCGACGACGATGACGACGAAGATGGAGTCCGCCCCCTTTGCAGCCACCGCGACGGGCATCGCCCTGCTCTACACCGCGGGGGTGCAGGGCTACGTCGAGCCCTGCGGCTGCACCGGTGATCCCCTCGGCGGCATCGCCCGCTTCAAGGCCCTCATCGACGACGCGCAGCGGGCTTTCGGCGGCCGCGTGGTCGTCGTCGATGCGGGGGATCTCCTCTTTGAAAAACTGAGCGACGACGGCGCGGTTGATCGCTGCCAGGCTGAGGCCCGCACCGAGCTCCTGGTGTCGACTTACGCCCGCGCTGGGCTGGTGGCGACGACGCGGGGGCCCCTCGACGACGTCCGCGGGGCGCCCTTTCGCGACGGGCTCTTGCGCAAGCATGGGATCCCTTCGCTGGAGCACGGCCAAGCGCAGCTCGTCGAGCGCGGAGGGTCGAAGCTCCTGGTCGTCGGCACCGACGACAAAGACGACCCTGCGTTGGTGCCCAAGGCGGTGGGCGCCACTGTGCACGACGCGGTCATCGTCTTGGCCCAGATGAGCTTCAAAGAGGCTCTGGTGCGGGCCGCAACCTGGTCCGGCGTCGACGTCGTCATCGTCGGCCGTCCGCCCGAGGCGCCGCTGGCTCCCCAACAGGTTGGTAGCGCCGTCGTCGTCTCGGCGGGTTGGCAGTCCCAGTACGCGGGCTTGGTCACGCTGCACCTTCAGGGACGCACCAAGGGCGCGCCGCTGCGTCTGCACGATCAGGCCAGCATCGAGGCCCGCAAGAAGCTGCTCGATGTGCGCCTGCTCGAGCTCGAGCGATTGCTGGCGGCCCTCCCCGACGGGGAGAAAAAGCAATTCCAGCAGCAGCGCCGCGATGTCTTCGCGCAGGAGCGTGCGGGCCTCGACGGCGAAAGCGACGTCGTCACCGGCCCGGCGGTGGTGGTGCAGGCCATCCCTTTGCAGCGCGGCATGAACGAAGAGGCCCAGGCCCAGCGAGAGCTCGCCTACTACGAGCGCTCCATTCCCTCGCTGGTCGGCCACTGTGAGCAAGGCGTGACCTGCCCCGAGCCAGCAGCAGGGGCGCCCTCTTTCGTCGGCGCCGCCACCTGCAAGGCCTGCCACGCCGCCGCCTTCGACACCTGGCAACAGGCCCTCGTCGATGTCGTCGCCACCACCAAAGAGGGCAAGAAGATCACCCACCGATCGGGTCACAGCCAGGCCTGGCCGACCTTGGTGAGCGCGGGACGCGAGAAAGATCGCTCGTGTGTGGGCTGCCATTCCGCCGGCTTCGACGTCGCCGGCGGCGCCTGCACCACCACCTTGCTCGTCGACAAAGATCTCACCGGTGTGCAATGCGAGAGCTGCCACGGCCCGGGATCGCTGCACGCTCAGAGCGGCGACGCCAGCCAGATCCACCGCGTCGTCGACGAGGTCGTGTGTCGCGGCTGTCATCTCCCGCCCCACATCGAGAGCGCGGCCAGCTTCATCTACGAGCAACGCTTGCTCAAGATCCTTGGGCCCGGCCACCAGCGGAGAAAGGGTCCATGAGCAGCGAGCTCCTCGACGTCGACGACGCCCGCGCTCGCATGCTGGCGGCGGCGCATCCGCTCTCGTTGGAGCGCGTGGCCCTCACCGATCTCGCGCTTGATCCACGTCCGCGGGCACTGGCCACCGTCGTGCACAGCCGTCGTGCGCTCCCGCCCTTCACCAACAGCGCGATGGATGGCTACGGCGTGCGCTCCGCTGACGTGGTCGCCGTGGGGACGCAGTTGCGGATCGTCGCTCAGTCGTTGGCCGGTCATGGCAGCTCCACCCCCATCGGCGCCGGCGAGGCGGTTGCGATCACCACAGGGGCGCCCATCCCCGCGGGAGTCGATGCCGTCGTCATGCGGGAGCAATGCCGCGCCGGGGAAGCGGCGGAGGGCAAGGTTGTCATCGACCACATCCCCCTGGTCGGGGAGCACGTGCGGCCGCGGGGTGAAGACGTCGCCAGCGGGGCGGTGGTGGGCCGGGTCGGCGACGTCGTCACGCCGGCCCGCTTGAACCTCTTGCTCTCGGCCGGGCACACCAGCGTCGAGGTGGTTCGCCGCCCCATCGTTGCGGTGTTGGCCTCGGGAGATGAGCTGCGCGAAATCGGCGAAGCCGATGGTTCCGACGACAACGTCATCGTCAACTCCAACGCCTGGGCCATCGCCGCTGCCGCCCGCGCGGGGGGGGCCGAGGTCCGCATGCTCGGCATCGCCAAGGACACCCTGGCGGACCACGTGGCGCGCATGGACGTCGACGACGTCGACGTCCTTGTCACCATTGGCGGGGTGTCGGTGGGATCCCACGACTTCGTGCGACCCGCTCTCGTGCAGCTCGGCGCGACCTTGCACGTCTGGCAGATCGCGATGCGCCCCGGCAAGCCCTTGGCCTTCGGCTCCCTATCGCCCCAGCACCGACGACGGCCGGTGCTGGTGCTGGGGCTGCCGGGCAATCCCGTCAGCGCTCTCGTCACCTTCACCCTCTTCGGCTTGCCGTTGTTGCACGCGCTGGCGGGAAGGCAGGACGTATTGCCGACGACGACGACGGCCATCCTCGACGACGATCAGCCCTTCTTGAAGAAGAGGGGGCTGCGTTTCTTTGCGCGCGCGCGCCTGACCGCTGGCCGGTTGCGTCTGCTCGAGCGCCAGGGTTCTGGTCAGATGTCGGGGCTCGCCGACGCCAACGCCCTGGCTTGTTTGCCCAAAGACGCCGAGCGCATCGAACCAGGGGCCGTCGTCGACGTCATTCCGCTCTGATGATGAGCACTCATCCCGCGTCCGCTTGATGTTCGACCGCGTTCCGAGATGGGAAGACGCGGGATGATGCGCGTGAAGCGCGCCCGCGGAGTTGGTGGGGGGCCCCGCGTCCGGCTCCGCCGGCGCGGGGGGAGGTCTGCACCAGACCTCCCAGAAGGGCATCCCCGACGGAGATGAACGAGACCGGTCCGCGGTCGAAGTTCAGCGAGATCGGGGATCAGTCCGCTTCGTACAGGCCGCGCAGGATCAGCTCTTTGCGCACGAGCTTCTGCACCGCGGCAGACGTCGACGCTGCCAGGCACTGCTGTACGAGTTTTTGGGCGTCGTCGTAGCGGAAGCGACGGATCACGTGCTTCACCGCGCGCAGCGAGGCCACCGGCATCGACAGGGAATCAAAACCCAGACCGAGGACGACGGGGGCGAAGGAAGGGTCAGCGGCCATCTCGCCGCAGAGGCTGACGCTCTTGCCCGCGTGGTGGCCGGCTTCGACGACGTGGCGCAGGGCGCGCAACACCGCAGGGTGCAAGGGTTGGTAGAGGTGGGCGACGTGCTCGTTGCCGCGATCGATGGCCAGCATGTACTGAATGAGATCGTTGGTGCCGACGGAGAAGAAGTCGGCGACCTCGGCGAGGGCGTCGGCGATCCACACCGCCGCGGGCAGCTCGATCATCACCCCGACCGGGATCTGCCGCCACACGTCGACGCCTTCGTCGTGCAGCGTGTCCATCTCTTCACGCAAGAGCGCACGCACGGCGAGCACTTCTTCGACGCTGCCGATCATCGGCAAGAGGATCTGGCCGTGTCGTCGACGAGACAGCGAGCGCACCATGCCCCGCAGCTGGGCCCGCAACGCCGGCAGACGCGCGAGGCCCAGGCGCACGCCCCGCAGGCCGAGCGCAGGGTTTTGCTCCCGCGGCGCGCGAATGGCCGCCGAGAGCTTGTCGGAACCGAGATCGAAGGTGCGCAGCGTGGCGGGCCGTCCGTCGAGGGCGCTCAGAATGGCGTCGTAGGCCTGCTCGTGCTCGTCGACGTTCGGCACCTCACTGCGGTTCAGGAAGAGGAACTCGCTGCGGTACAGCCCCACCCCTCCAGCTCCGCGGGCGACGGCGGCGGGGACTTCGTCGGGGACTTCGACGTTGGCGAGCAATTCCACCCGGCGCCCGTCGGGCGTCTCGCCGGGCAGGCCTTCGTCGGCGCGCAGATCGCTCTGGCGGGCATTGTGAATGCTCTGAAAGGTCTGGAAGCGAGCGTGCGCCGCCGGCGACGGCGACAACACCACCTCGCCGCGCAAACCGTCGACGAGGATCTCCTCGCCAGAGGCCGCGCGATCGAGCACGCCCTTGCAAGCGATGACGGCGGGGATCTCGAGAGCGCGCGCCAGGATGGCGGTGTGGCTGGTGGCGCCGCCCACCTCGGTGACGAAGCCGCGCACCTTTCGGCGTGCGAGAGCGATGGCGTCGCCCGGCGAGAGCTCGTGGGCCACGATGATGGCGTCGTCGGGGATGACCTCGGCAGCCAAGCCCCCCGACGCCGGATCGCCGCCGAGGGCATCCAGCAGGCGGTCGCCGACGAAATCGACGTCGCTGCGCCTCTCCCGGAAGTAGGCGTTGTCGAGGGCCTCGAAGCGCGTGCGGATCTCGGTCACCGTCGCGCGGATGGCCCACTCGGCGCATTTGCGATCGTCGAGGATGTGCTTCTTGGCCCCGTCGATGAGCAGGGGATCTTCCAACATCAACAGATGGGCCTCGAGAATGGCGCTGTGCTCGCCCGCCTTTTCCTTCAAAGAGAGCAGGAGCTCGCGCGCCTCCTGCCAGGCGCTCTCGAGCCGGAGCACTTCAGCATCGACGACGTCGGCGCTGACGCGGCGCTTGGGGTATTTTTTTCGACGGCGATCGATGAGGTGCACGCGGCCCGTGGCCACGCCAGGCGCCACTCCCAAGCCATGCAACACATGCTCACCCGACATCGGCGCCGTCGAACCCACGCGGGGAGCGTACTGAGTTCACGGTCCCCTGCGCAGGTCTTTGTCATCGGCCGGCTTCCGCCGTCACCCGAGGCGACCAACCGACAGTGCTTCGAGTCGGTGGCGCCTGCGCGGCGCTCTATTGGGGGAGTCCCACGAGGTGGAGGTGCAGGACGATCTCGTCCTTGTTCTTCACAGCACCCAGCAGGGCCGAGTAGGGCTTGATCCCGTAGTCGCTGGTCTTGACCCGAAAGGAGGCGTTGCCGGTGACGACGTCGCTGAGCTTGACGTCGAGAGGCATGGTGATGTCCTTGGTGACGCCGTGCAGGGTGAGCTTGCCCGCCAACGTGAGCTTGCCGTCGGCGGCCTTGGTCACCGACGTCGACGTGAATTTCACCGTGGGAAAGCCCTTCACGTCGAGCTGATCCTTGCTCTTCATGTTCTCTTCGACGGCCTTGCGATCCTTGTCGGAAATTTCACCGTCGAGCCCGTATTTGGTGCGGAGCTTCCCCTCGTCGTTGACGAAGGAAGCCGTCTGAGCGGTGACCTCGACCTTGGCCGTCGACGGATCGGCAGCGTCGGCGCTGATGGTGCCGGCGAACTCGCGCGCTTCGACGACGTGGTCGTGGGCCAGGGCCGCAGCGGCGCCATCTTTGAACACCTGGATGACGATGGCGCTCTTCTTGGCGTCGATGACGAAGGTACGCAGACCGGCGGGGGGAAGGGCGTCGGTGGCAACCGGCGGGGTGGCGGCCGGCGCTGGTGGCTCGGCTTGGGGTGGGGCGGGTGGTGCGCCTGCAAAGGCCACCAGGGCCGCCAGCAGGGCGAGGGGGGCAGCGACCAGCAGCGGCTTCGACATCGACAAGCTCCTATGACAAGACCCAGCGGTGAGACGGTTCTAGTTGTCGCCCTGTTCAAGATGCGCCAGCGGCTTGAACCCTCAGCACTTCAAGATGCGCCAGCGGCTTGACCCGTCAGCACTTCAAGATGCGCCAGCGGCTTGAACCGTCAGCACTTCAAGACGCGCCAGCGGCTTGAACCGTCAGCACTTCAAGACGCGCCAGCGGCTTGAACCGTCAGCACTTCAAGACGCGCCAGCGCCATCTCAGCAGCCAAAACACCAAAAAGCGCAGCGCGCCCGGTGGTGCGCTGCGTCGGGGCGCGCGAGACGTCAGACGTCTTCGAGCAGGTCGTCCCAGAGCTTGATGCCACCGAGCATGCCGGCAGCGTTGTCGACGAGGCTGATGTGCTTGGGCAGTGCGCCGGCGTCGAGGTGCTTGGCATTGCCGCCGCCGATGAAGAGGCGATCGAAGCAGGTCAGCGTGTGCATGTTGGTGACGGCTTCGTCGACGCGCTTGAGCCACTTCTTGGTGCCGACTTCTTTGCGGGCCCGGTCACCGAGCTGCATGTCGTAGGTCTCGCCCTTGCGGAAAGGCAGGTGCGCGATCTCCAGGTGGGTCTGGAGGCGACCGTCGCTGAAGAGTGCGGTGCCGAAGCCGGTGCCCAGGGTGCACACCATCTCGACGCCCTTGCCCGTGATCGCCGCCAAACCCTGCATGTCCGCGTCGTTGACGGCGCGGACCGGAGCGCCGAGGCGCTTGGACAGGGCCGCAGCGAGGTCGAAGCCGGCGAAGGCTTTGGTGCCGAGGTTGGGGGCCGTGATGATGACGCCGTGGCGGATGAGACCCGGGAAGCCCACCGAGATGCGCTCCCAGCTCTGACCTTGATCGGTCAGCTGCTTCATCAGCGCGGCGAGGGTGTCGACGAGGAGCTTGGGGTTGCAGGGTTGGGGGGTCTCGATGCGGGCGCGCTCCGTCGTCATCGCCCCCTTCTTGTCGAGCACGGAGGCCTTGAGACCTGTGCCGCCAATGTCGATGGCGAGGGTGAAGGGGCCGTCGTGCTTCGCTTTGGATTCTTTGCTGGTTGCCATGGTGATCTCCGAGGTCGCGCACCTTACTCCGAAGCTGGCGCCGAACGCGAAAACAGTATTGGCGACGTCGACGGCTGGAAGATCAGGACGCTTCCGGGCTGCCGTTGCTTGCTGGCCAGGGCCAGGGCCACTGCCACCAAACCGGCGGTAAAGCGCGCGTTGAGCTCCACGAGCCGCAACAGGGGCATGCCCGTGGGGCCCTTGAAAACAAAGGCGTCGACGCCGCAGGGCCCGCGATAGCCAGCGCTGGCGGCGGCCTCGACGACGAAGAAGCTCTCGTCCACCAGCTGCCGCTCCCAGACCGAGATGGCATGGCCCTGCTGACCCGGTGCAGGACTGCGGCCCACCGAGCGGGGGATGCCGTCGTCGTCGATGATCATTTCCGCCGCACCCCACACGCCGCTGGGGGACACCAGGGCAGTGGTGGTGCCAAGCAAAGCGATGCGGCCGTCGTCATGAATGCGCCAGATGGCCGAGAGATCGACGACCCGGTTGAACCAGGGTTCGACGACGACGCCGCCGCGGGCCCGCAGCCGGGGCAGGGCCTGTGCCCACTCGCTTTGGGGACGGCGCGAGTCCACCCGTCCTCGCCCGGAGGATCCAAAGCGCGGTTTGAACGCGTAGCCAAAACGGGAGTTTTTCAGCCAGCGCGGGGGCAGAATCGCTTTGGCCAGGGCGTCGACGTCGAGGTCGGCGGGATCGATCACCTTGAGGGTCTCGAGCACCTCGGCAGGCAAGAGCTGGTGGCGGGCGACGACGTCGGCGCAGAAGGCTTTGTCGTGCACGATGTCGACGATGTCGGGAGGGCTGCCAAAGAGGGAGCAGCGCAGGCGCTGGGCCTGGTCGGCGGCGCGGCGGGTGTTGAGCCACGCCACCAGCAAAGCGCCAGCGTCGTCGACGTCGCCGAAGGCGCTTGTTGGTGAGAAGATCTCGGTCCAGGCCTGGGCCAGGTGGCGCAGTACCAATGCCTGGGCCGTTGGCGCGGCCCGAGAGGAGGGGCGGCCGCCGTCGGTGGGAGGGGGGTCGCCCTCTTCGCCGCCGAAATTCGGAAAGAGCACCACACTCATGGCGGGCGCAGCCTACCGCGGGTGAGAAGTCGCGGCGGCGCCCCTCGGATGCAACAAGAACAGCGAGCCGTGGACAACGCCGACGTCGCTGCTGTGTTCCTGGAGATGGGAGAGCTCCTCGCCATTGCCGGGGGCGATCTCTACCGCTCGCGCGCCTTTCGCACGACGGCGCGCATCCTCGAGGAGCTCACGACGCCGGTGGGCGAGCTGCTCTTGCTCAACCGTTTGACGTCGATCCGCGGCATCGGCGCCGGCTCGGTGGAGCGCATTCAGCAGATCTTGCAGACCGGCACCTGCGCCGATCACCAGAAGCTCCTGCAGCGTCTGCCGACGGGGCTGCGTGAGGTGTTGCACGTACGAGGCATGGGGCCGCGCCACGCGCGCCTCGCCTTCGAGATGCTCGGCGTCAGCAACCGCGAGCAGCTGGAGTGGGTGGCGCGCAACGGCCTGCTGCGCGCCCTGCCCGGCGTCGGCGACAAGACCGTCGACCGGGTGATCAGCCACCTCGACGAGCTCAAGATCGGTCCACCGCCGCGCCTCCTGTTGCGCGACGCCCTCCTGCTCGGCGCTCGTTTGGTGGATTGGCTCAAGGAAGACCCCGCGGTGGTGCGGGTCGAGCAAACCGGCAGCGCCCGACGACGAAAAGAGACCGTGGGCGATCTGGATGTGCTGGTGGCGACGGCCCGCCCCGCCCCTTGCGTGCAGCGCTTCTTGGCCTTCCCCGGCGTGAAAGAGGTGCTCTTGGCCGGTGAGTCGCGGGCCAGCGTGGTGCTCGAGGGTGTGCCGGGGCGGGGGGCGATGCAGGCCGATCTGCGCATCGTCGTCGTCGAGAGCTTCGGTGCGGGGCTTCACTACTTCACGGGCAGCAAGCAGCACAACATCCAGGTGCGGCTGCGGGCCAACCAAAGGAAGCTCGCGGTGAGCGAACACGGCGTGTGGGAGCGCAAGCTCTTTGGGCGTAACCACGGCGACGAGAACCGCAAGATCGCGCGGCGCATCACCCCCGGCACCGTCGAAGGCGACCTCTTTGCCGCTGTGGGCCTGCCGCTGATCGTCCCCGAATTGCGCGAGGGCGACGGCGAGATCGACGCCGCCGACGCTGGCCGCTTGCCCCGGCTCGTCGAGCTGTCGGACTTGCGCGGTGACCTTGGGTTGCGAGCCCGCTCCGCCGCCGAAGCCGCGGATTTGCTGGCTGCCTCGAAGGCGCGGGGCCACGCCTACGGAACCTGGATCCGCCCCCTGCACGAAGTCGACGACGTCGCCGCCTTCGTCCGCCAGGCCCGCGCGCTGGAAGATCGCCTGCAGCTCCGCGTCTTTTGCGGCGTCGAGGTCTTGATCGACAAGGCGGGAGGGGTGCAAGTCCCTGCCACCCTGCGCGCCGCCGTCGACGTCGTCGTTGGCTGTGCTCAGCCCCTGCTCTCAGTCTTCGATCTCGCCAAGGCGGCGCAGACCGCGCGTTTGCTGAAGGCCGTGTCGTCGGGGGCGCTGGACGTGCTCGCCCGGCCCACCGGACGGCGGTTGTTGGTGCAAGACGGCGCCGACCTCGACCTGCACCCGGTGCTGTTGAGCGCGGCGCGGGAGCACGTCGCCGTCGAGGTCAGCGGGGATCCCCAGCGCCTCGATCTCTCCGCCCGCGGTTGTCGCGCGGATCGCGCCGCCGGCGCGCTGCTCTCGCTGAGCTCCGCTGCGACCACGGTGTCAGAGACCGGGCTGTTGCAGCACGCCGTGTGGCAGGCCCGGCGCGGGTGGATCGAACCCGCGCTGGTGCTCAACAGCCGCAGCGCCGCCGACGTCGACGCCTGGCTGGGTGAGCGCCGACCGGGGCGAGCGCGGTCCCGCACCTCCACCGTCACCGAGGCTGCGCCGTCGCCGGATCGCCCAGTCGATCCGCTGGTGGAATTGTTGAACACGCGCCCGTTGTCCAAGGCGTTGCGCGCTCGCCTCGAGGGATTCCTGCATGGTGACGTCGACGACGAGCTGCGACGCGCGCTGGAGCACGATGGGCCCAATGCCCTGCAAAAGGCCTTCGCTCTGCTCGTGTGAGCGATGCCGTTTACGGAGCACGCAAAGCAGGGGACACCCAAAGTATGCGCAACGCCCTCACGGTCGTGGTCATGCCCCTCGTCGTCGTCTTGGTCGGATGTCCCCTGGTGCCGGCCGAAGGGGCAGGGGAAGGCGAAGGCGAAGTGGCGGGGCCCTGTGCTCCGCGCACCCTGGGGCCAGCGCCGTCGTCGGCGGAGCGCGGCGTGTTGATCGTGCTGGCGGGAGATTCGGCCACCGGCTTCGTCGACGGCAGCTCTGCTCGCTTCAACGGCGTCGGCGGCATCGGGGTTTCGGGTGCAGAGCTGGTGATCAGCGACATCTTCAACGGCACGTTGCGCAAGATCGACGAAAACAATGTGAGCACGACGCTGGTCGGCGTTCCCCTCGACGTCGGTGCGGTCGACGGCGCCTGCGACGAGGTGCGCCTGGGTGGGCCGCGCGGGTTGGTGGTCGATCCCCGCGACCAAACGGTGTGGTTCGGCGACGGCCCCTGTTTGCGCCACCTCGACCCCGTCACCGGCCAGACGACCACGGTCTCGGGTGACTGTGATTCTCCCGGCGACAAAGGAGGCAAGCTCGCGGCCGCGCGCTTCGGCTTCCTCTTTCACGACCTCGAGATCGATGCCGATCGGGGCCTCATCTACGTTGCCGATCGCATCAACAATTCCATCCGCGTCGTCGACGTCGACGGCGACAACGTCTTCACTCTCACCAATGCCCTCGATGGCCCAGGCTCCATGGCCCTGGATGCAGCCTCAGGCACGCTCTATGTCGCCGCCACTTTCGACAATGTGCTGGTCACCGTCGACACCACCTCGGGCTTCATCGACACCATCGCCGGCACCGGCAACGCGGGCAGCGACGACGGATCCGCGGCCAGCGCCACTCTCGATGCACCCCAGGGGCTCGCGCTCTTGAACCAGAGCACCCTGGTCTTCGGCGGCTTCGACGGGCGCCTGCGCGTGCTGGATCTGCTGGCCGCCACCGTGACGACCGTCGTCACCGACAGCCCGGGCTTCTTTGCGCCCTTCGCCACCCGCAGCGGGGCAGCTGGTGACGTCGTCGTCATGGCCGACAACCAGGGCGCGCTCTTCGAATTCGACGGTGCCGAGCTCAGGCGACTGACCGGACCACAGCGCCCGGTGGGTTACGTCGACGGCGCCGGCATCGATGCGCGCTTCGCCCTGCCAGCGTCGATCGTCAGCGAGCTCTCAGGCACCAGCGTGTTGGTCAGCGATTCGATCAACCACGCCATCCGCCGCGTCGACCTCGTCGATGGCGCCACCAGCACCCTGATCGGCGGACCCGAGCGCGATGGCGACGTCGACGGCGCCTTCGCCGTGGCCGAGCTCGACTTCCCCGCCGGCCTGGCCCTCGACGCTGCCGGCACCACCCTCTACGTCGCCGCCAATGGAGCCGACAGCATCAAGAAGCTCGATCTCGTCGCCGGCACCATGGCGACGGTGGCAGCGGTCGACGATCCCTGGGAGGTCGCCCTCGACGAGGAAAACGGCCTGCTCTACGTGATCTCGTCGACGCCGGGCACGCTCAGCGAGATCGACCTCGACGACGGCAGCGTGCGCTTGGTCTGCTCTGGCCTGCTCTTTCCCATTGGTGTCGCCATCGTTGGCGGCGACGTCTTCGTCAGTGAAAACGAAAACCAGACCATCGATCGCGTCGACGTCGTCACTGGTGCTGTGAGCGTGGTGTTGGGCACCGCGGGTTTTCAGGGCTCCATCGACGGCGACGCAACGGTTGCGCTCTTGTCTTTTCCCTCGAGCTTGCACGCCGCCGTCGAAGGCGGGCTCGACGTGCTCTACGTCGCCGAAACTGGCGGCCAGGTGATCCGTCGAGTCGACGTGGCTGACCTTTCCTCCCGCTTCGTCGTCGGCGACCCCCTCTTGTCCGGCGCTCTTCCCGCGGGCTCGCGTGTGAGCTTGGAAGGAGCCCCCATCCTCAATCCCCAAGACGTCGTCGTCGTCGGCACCGATCTGGTGATCGCCGGCGACACCACGGTGCAGATCGTCAAGCCCTAGCCATCGACGATCCCAGCGCCAGCTTCGCCAAATCGCCGAGCCCCAAAGAGAGCAGCGGGCGCGTGCCGTTGTTGACGGCGAGCAGACGCGTGAAGAGCGCCGGATCCCGCGCCAGACGCGCGATGGTGCGCTTGGCGAAGACGGGATGGCGCGCGAGCTCCACCAATCCGAGCGTCAGGATCGCGTGGTCGCGAAAGGCCTGCATGCGCCGCTGGCGGTAACGCTCGAAGCACCTGCTCAACGAACCCCCAGCGACGACGTCGGCGATGGCGTCAGCGGCCAACATCGCGGTTTTCAGCGCCAAGCTCATGCCCTCGCCGGTGATGGCGTCGACATAGCCAGCCGCGTCGCCCACCAGCACGCAGCGCCCGCGCCACACGCCTCTGCTCTTGACCCGCAAGGGTCCGCACGTGAGAGCCGCGCCGTCGGGAGCACAGCCCTCAAGGCGCTGGGCCAGCGGCACACAGCGCGCGATCAACGACCACAAACGATCGGCGGGCTTCCCCTCGCCAGCACCCATCACGCGCTTTTCGCAGAGCGCGGCCACGCCGACGACGTCGTCAGCCACGGGTGTCACGTAGAGCTCATGGCCGTCGCCGACGTGCACCTCGACGCGATCGGGGACGGCAGCACCCACGCGCAAACGGAAGTGCTGGCGCAGCGCATAGCGGCCCGAGGTGGGCGCGCCGCCGTCGAGCCCCAGCCCATGCCGAATCACGGACCGTGGACCATCAGCACCAACGACGAAGCGCCCGCGCAGCATCTGCCCATCCGAGAGCCGCAGTGAAGCGCCGGTGTCGTCGACGTCGACGGCGCTGACGTTTCCCTGCACCAGCTGCACACCCCGAGCAGCAGCGCGCGCGCGCACGGCAGCATCGAGCTCGCGTCGGCGCAGTCCCCGCCCGTGTTGTCCGCCTTCGAAGTCGCCGCGCGCGATGACCCCCTGGCAGTGGTAGAGGATGCCGGAAAAAGGCCGGCCGCCGCAGTCGTCGACGACGTCACCAATGCCAAGCTCCTGCAGCAACTCGAGTCCGTGCGGGAGAAGCCCTTCGCCGCACGCTTTCTCCCGCGGGAAGCTCGCCTTGTCGCAGACGATCACCGAGAGACCGCGGGTCCGCAGCGCGATCGCAGTTGCAGCACCCGCAAGGCCGCCGCCAGCGACGACGACGTCAGCGTCCATGTCGACCACGAGAAATCAGCGTGCTGCGCTGGTCGAAAACTGGACCCAGCGGGAGCCGGCGGGCGACCGTTTCAAGGCGCGCCAGCGCCTCGAACATCACAACGTGAACCGGAGGTCCCCACATGGCTGCATCCCTTCTGCCCCAACACGTCGCCTTCAACGACCGCGAGCTGGCGCTGCTCGAAGACCTGTACGAGATGGCCGAGATCGACGCCATCTGCGACGCCCTCTTCGCCGACGTGCTCCCAGGCGATCCCCTGCCGCGTTAGCCCGGCCGCCAACGGGGTCATTGCCCCCACCGAGCAGGCCGTTAGCCTCGGGCATGGCCACGTCCCTGCGCATCCTGGACAGCGAAAACGTCGACGTCGTCGCGAAGGCCCCGAAGAAGAGAGTCTTCCTCGAGACCTTCGGCTGCCAGATGAACATCCTCGACAGCGAGCTGGTGCGCGACCAACTGCTGACCCTCGGCTACTCCTTCGTGAAGAGCGACGCCGACGCCGACATCGTCCTTTACAACACCTGCGCGGTGCGGGCCTTGAGCGAGCAAAAGGTGCTCTCGCGCCTCGGCGTCATGCAGAAGCAAAAGAAGCTGCGCCCCGATCTCGTCGTTGGCGTCTTGGGTTGCATGGCCGAACGCGTGGGCAACGAGCTGAGCCAGAAGCTCAAGCACCTCGACGTCGTCGTCGGACCCTCCGAGCTCGATCGTCTGCCCGCGCTGCTCGAGCAGATCGATCACGAGCGCGCCCAGGGGCTCGGCGATCGCCATGTCGCGCTCTCGGGCCACACCAGCCGCCGCGCCCGGACCCTCGACGCCGCCATGGATCGCCTCGAAGCCCTCGATCAAGGCCGCCTCGTCGACGAGGTCGCGTCGCACACCCAGGCCTACGTGCGCATCACGCGCGGCTGCAACAAGTTCTGCTCCTTCTGCGTGGTGCCCTTCACGCGCGGACCCGAGGTGCACCGGCCCCCCGACGCCATCGTCGACGAAGTGAAAAAACTGGTCGACGCCGGTGCTGTCGAAGTGACTTTGCTCGGTCAGACCATCAATCACTACTTGCATGGTGAGACGTCCTTTGCACAGCTGTTAAAGCGGGTGCACGACGAAGTTCCCGCGCTGCCACGCCTGCGCTTTCTCACCAGCTACCCGCGGGACTTCACCGACGAAGCCCTCGACGTGATGGCGTCGTCGTCGCGCATCTGCGGTTTCCTGCACATCCCGGCTCAATCGGGCAGCGACCGCATGCTGAAACTGATGAACCGGGGATACACCCGATCGACCTATCTCGAGCTCATTCACCGTGCACGTCAACGCATGCCCGACATCGCCATCGTCGGCGACATGATCGTGGGCTACCCCAGCGAGAGCGACGACGACTTCGAGGCCTCGATCTCCCTGCTGCGCGAGGTCCGCTACAAAGCGGTCTACGTCTTCAAGTACTCACAGCGGCCCAACACAGTGGCTGCCAACCGCGACGCCGACGACGTCAGCGAAGCCAAGAAGCGCGAGCGCAACCAACGCATGCTCGCTGTGCAGCAAGAGATTGCCCTCGAGCACCACCAGGCCTTGATCGGCAAGAGCATCCAAGTGCTGGTCGAAGGTGCGGCCAAGGTCGATCCCAAGGAGCAAGACAGCGCTCCCCGTGACGACGACGGTACCGTCTTGTATCCCCTGGGTCGCAAGCCCCGGCAGATCCGCGACGACGGCACCGCCCGGCTCACGGCCCGCACGCGCGGCGATCACATCGTGTCCTTCGACGGCCCGGCGTCTTTGGTCGGCACGCTCGCGAAGGTCACAATCACGAAGGCGACGCCGCTGTCGTTGTCGGCGACGATCAGCTGACGAGGGCGTCGGCGAGGGCGTCGGCAATGGGCAGGCCGGCGTAGAGCTGCAGCCAGAACCATTCGCCCGCGGGGTTCGACTCGAGGAACACGCAGCGTCCATCGGGCGTGAGAATGAAATCCGCGGCGCTGTAGGTCAGGCCGAAGCCTGCGACCAGGGCAACGAGCTTGGCTTCGACGTCTTTGGGCAGCTCGACGGGTTTCCAGGACTTGACGAGAGCCCGGCCATCGCGGCGCCAATCGAGGCGGGCGCGTTCACTCGCTTGAGAATCGACGGCGGCGACGAAGACGCGGTTGCCGACGACGGTGGCGCGCAGCTCGACCTGTTTTTCGAGCTTCTCCTGAAAAGTCATCGGGCAGAGGTGCAAGCCGCTGAGGTCGCCGAGGTCGCTGGCGCTGACTTCGTTGGTGAAGACCACTTTTTCGAGGCCGTCTTCGTGCACGGCGAACGACGACAGCATCTTCACGATCAGGCCCTGCGGGATGTCTTTGGCAAAAGCGCGGACGGCGTCGGCGTCGTTGGTGGTGAGGGTGCGGGGAACGTCGAGACCGAGCTTGCGGGCCTCTTGCATCTGCCGCGCTTTGACCTCGGCGGCGCGGATGGTCGTTGGTCGGTCAATGAAGCGACCGCGGTGGGATTGCAGCGCACCATAGAGACTGGCCTGCGATTCGAGCACGCTCGGCGCGCGCAGGGGCGCGGGCACAGAGGGGGGCAGGCGGCCGGCGACGTTCAACCTCCTCCACCAGACGCTGCCGACGTCGGCGAGGTCGATGGTGCGGCCGTCGATGATCAGGTGCGTGGCTTCGGCGTCGCGGGAGCAGGTCAGCGCGAGCTTCACTTCGGTGGGAAAACGATCGGTGTCCAGGCGCACCGGATCTGCGCCACGGGCTCGCAGCGCGCCTGCAACGAGAGGCACGCTTTCGTTGTCGTCGCTCTTTGTGACCAAGAGAACTTGCATGTCGCTTCACCGAAGCAGCGCGCGCGCGATGGCGAGCGAAATGGGGAGGCCAAGGTCGCGTTCGAGCATGCCCCACTCGCCCCCGGGGTTCACCTCGAGGAACACGTGCCGGCCCCCCGGTTCGCGAATGACATCGAGGGCCCCAAAGCGCAGCCCCAGCCGTGCCATCAAAGCGCCGATGCCGGCGGCGACGTCGTCGGGGACGCTGTCTTTTCGCCAGGCCAGCTCACCCGGCTCGGCGAGGCGCCAATCGACGCCCCCCTTCGAACCGGGGGGCGCAAAAAGGGAACCACAGAAGACGTCGCCGTCGACGAAGACGATGCGAAGCTCACGTTCTTTCTCGATGCGCTCTTGAAAGAGCATGGGACAGTGGCGCAGGCCCTCGAGGTCGGCGAGGTCCTCGGGGCGCAGGAGGTTGGTGCCGACGAAGGCCCCGCTGCGACCCATGCTGACCGATAGGGGACGCAGGAGCTTGCAGACGATGGGCGCCGCAATCTCGGCGGCGAAGGCGCGCACGGCGACGGGATCGTTGCTCAGCAGAGTCCGTGGGATCGCGAGGCCTGCGTCTTTTGCGAGTCGGAGCTGGCGCGCTTTGTCCTCGGCGGCGCTGGCAACGACTGGTCTGTCGATCCAGGAGGCGCCGTGCAGCGCATCGAGCAGCCCCGTGAAGGCGGCGTAGGTCTCGCGCAGGCTGTGCTCGACGAATCGCGGGTCGAGCGCGGGATCGAGACTGGGCTGCCAGATGTGCCGCACCCAGACCGCCGAAACGTCCTCAAGGACCAGCTCATCGCCGCCGTCGCGCCGCACCAGGCTCGCCCCCGAACCCGAGCGGTGGGACAAGCCCAAGCTCGCGGGGAAACGGTCGGTGTCCAAACGAAACGGCCGCGCCCCCAGCTGTTGGAGTGCGGCCGCAACGCGATCGATGGTGAAGAAATCACCGGTGTGCGTGAGCAGGAGAACGGTCCCGCTCATCGAACGCCACTATTGCTTGATCGTTTCGTCGTCGTCGGACGGATACTTCATCGTTACGGCTTCGTCGGCGTCGGAGGGGTATTTCAAGGTGCGGGCACCTCTGGCGCCGACGACTTCATCGAGCTCTTGGCCTTCGAGGAAGCGGGCGAAGAAGGGCAGCGCGGGCTTTTCGTTGTTGTCGTTGCTCATGAGTCTCTCCCTTGGGTAGCGGGCCGCACCTGTCGCATTGGGTCCGGGGCCTGTCAAAGCGCTTTCGGTGTGCCGGTCACAGCCGAGCCCAGCTGCGCTGCCACCAGACGGGCGTAAGCGCCGCCCACGGCCAGCAGCTCTTGGTGGGTGCCGCGTTCGATGAGCTGACCCCCCTCCAGCACCAGGATCAGATCGGCCTGGGTCACTGTCGACAGCCGGTGGGCGATGACCACGCGGGTACAGCGCAACGCGGCCAGATTCGCCTGCACGGCGGCCTCCGTGGCGGCGTCGAGTGCACTGGTGGCCTCATCGAGCAGCAGCACTGCCGGTCGAGCCAGCAGCGCGCGGGCCAGAGCCACGCGTTGGCGTTGACCCCCCGACAAACGGGCTCCGCGGTCGCCCACCAGCGTGTCGAGGCCGAGGGGCATGGCCAGGATCTCGTCCAAGATCGCAGCCCGCCGGGCGGCGTCGACGACGTCGTCGAGGGTGGCGTCGGGCGCGGCCAAGGTGATGTTGTCGCGGATGGTGCCGGCGAAGAGCCCCGGGTCTTCGGGCACCACGCCGAGCTGGCGGCGCAAGGAGCGGAGCTCGACGGTGGCGACGTCGACGCCGTCGAAGGTGACCCGGCCTGCGCTCGGCTCGTGCAGCCCAAGCAAGAGCTGAGCGAGTGTGGACTTGCCAGCCCCCGAGCGGCCGACGATGGCGACGAAAGATCCCGCGGGGATCTCGACGCACACGTGTTGCAAGACCAGCGATCCGGCGGCGCCATAGCGGAAGGAGACGTCGTCGACGGCGATGGCGCCCGTCAGCGTCGGAGCCGGCCGCCGTTCGCCGGTGCCCTCGAGGGGATGATCGAGCACGTCGTCGATGCGGGCGACGTAGCTCTGCAGCATCTGCAACTGGGCGGCGACCCCGACGAGGTTCGCCAGGGGACCAAAGAAGGCCCCGGCCAGCGCCGACAGGCCCAACATCGATCCCAGCGAGAGCTCGCCATTGACGACGGCCAACGCGCCCAGCGCCAACACTGCGAGCGGTGAGGCCACGCGCAGGGCCGCCAACAAGGCATCCGACGCCGCCTCGAGGCGCCCGCGCACCAAGCCGGCATTCAGGACGTCGACGAAGGCGTCGGCCCAGCGCGCGATCACCCGCCCTTCGGCGGCGATGGCCTTGAGGGTCTGCACGCCGGTGATCATCTCCACCTGCATCCCGGCCGCCCGTGCTTGCAGGGCCAGAGCCTCGGCCAGCAGCTCGCGCCGTCGGCGTGCCGTGAACACGATGACGCCTACTTGCAGCAGCCCGAGCACGACGGCAGCGACGCCGATGGCCTTGCCAAACACGACGAGCGCGATGGCGTAGAGGGCGACGAGAACGCCATCGAGCAAGGCGCCGACGGTGGCACCGGTCAGGGTCTCTCTCACCACCGCGAGGCTCGAGAGGCGCGCCAGCAGATCGCCCGCCGAGCGGTGCAGAAAATACGCGTAGGGGAGGCCAAGCAGATGCTCCACCAGCGTCGTCGTCAACGTCGCCTCGAGCCGCACGCGCAGGTGCAAGAGCAAGTGCGAGCGCACCAGCGATCCCAGCAACACGAAGGCGACGACGGCGCACACGCCGGCACCCACCACGCTGAGCAAAGGGAGGTCGGCGCGTGGCACCACGCGATCAACGATGGTGGCGGTGATGAGAGGAAAGGCGAGACCCAGCAGCTGCAGCGCGAGGCTGGTGACGACGATGCGGGTCACGAGATCGGAGTGGGCCAGCACCACGCGCAGGTGACGCGCGACGGCGGAGGCGCCTTTGGTGCGCGCGGCGAAGCCCTCGCCTGGTTCAAAGAGGAGCACGACGCCGGTAAAGGCGCGCTTGAAGTCCTCGAGCGGAAGGCTGATGCGACCCACCGCAGGATCGACGACGTCGACGGCACCTTTGCGGCTGCGCTCGAAGACGACGAAGTGGCTCATGTTCCAGTGCAAGATCGTGCCGGCTTGCAGGAAAGGCAGGGCATCCAGATCGACGCGGGCGGCCCGCCCCCGCAGGCCAAAGACGTGACCGGCCTCGAGGAGAACGCGGGCGGTGTGTCCATCCCGTCCGGGGGCGGCGGCGTCGCGGACCTCGCGCAAGGGCACGTGCCGGCCATAGATCCCAAGCACCATGGCGAGGCACGCCGCGGCGCAATCGGCGTCTTCGAGCTGCAACACCACCGGCACGCGATGGCCCGAGAAAATCCCGAGACGCGCCAAAGCCGGAAAGCGCTCCGCCAACGTCTTCGTCGTCGTCGTCGTCGTCACAGCATTGATGTCCGAGCCGTTGGCACGGCTCAAAACAGGCCTCGCAAACCTGGCACCAGCGCGAAGAGCAGTCGCTCTCGACGGGTGGCGACGTCGGCGTAGCCCAACATGCCGTCGTGGTAGCCGATGCTGCGGCCGTCGACGAGGAAGGTGCCGGCGCCGATGGATGCGGTCACGATGACCACCGGTCCGACGACGGGGACGGCGTCGCCGATCTCGGGGCCCAAATAGCGGCGCACCTCGGTGGGCCCGATGAGCTCGTCGCCGACGCTTTCGACGACGAAGGCTGCTCGGTGTTCGCGGTAGCCCTCGAGCTCGACCACCAATTTGTCGCCAGGCGCGATCAGCGGGCGCGCATGCCCGGGGAGAAAGGCCGCCAAAGTGAAGCGCGCATCATCGCCGACGACGGTGAGGACGGCGTCGCCCGCTTCGAGGCGCTGTCCTGGACGGATGCGCACGTCGCGCACGACGCCGGCGCGGGGGGCCCTGACGACGCGGGCATCGATGCGGGCCAGAGCGCGTTCCCGATCGGCGCGCAGGCCGACGACGGCGGCGCGGGCTGTTTGATCGCGCGGATCGACCAGGAGTTTCGCGAGTTGCAGCTCGAACTCGTGGGTCAGGCGCACGAGATCGGCCCTTTCTTCGTCGTCGTTGAAACGCACCAACGCATCCCCGGCCTCGGTGCGGGAGCCGGGCGTCGCTTGAACCACGCGCACCGTGCCAGCAGCGACGGCGGTGACCAGAGCCCCGTCGGTCACGCGGACGACGACGGGGCCACGGGCGTGCTCGTCGAGCTCGGCGACCAGCGAGAAGACGAAGGCCGCGCCAAGGGCCAGCACCAGACCCCGGTAGGAGTGTGAGATCCAGGCCGGCGACAAGCGCAGCATGTCGCCGCCACGCTCACGCTCGTGGTGGCGCACCGCCTCCGCGCGAAAGAGCGGCACCTCGGTCACTGCGGGGCTCCACGGCGGCTGGTCGGCGCTGGGCGAGAAATGCGGGCGACGGCACCAGCCGGCAGCGTCGACGCCGTCGGCTCGAGACGGGCTTCGGCGAAGACCATGCGCGCCGAATCGTCGATCTCTGGCGAGAGTGCGTCGATCACGCCGCTCAGCGGGGCCACTCCCCCGACGTCGACGGCGACGACGTCACCGACATGCACCAGGGCTGCGTCACCTTGGGGCAGGGCCATGCGCACCCGCAGCGCGCCGGTCTTGAGAATGCGCGCCAGTGGATGTCCGGGACCAACCAGTGCCCCCGCATCGGCCATGCGCACAGCGACGACGCCGTCGAAGGGGGCGCGGAGCTCGGCCGCCGCAAGCAGCGAGGCCAATTCGTCGACGGCGGCGCGGCGCTCGGCCACAGCAGCCACCGCAGTCTCGACGCGGGCGGCGAGCACGCTCTCGCGGTTGCCGGCAGCGACGACGTCGGCAGCGGGAACATGGGGCAGCAGGGACTTCAGGCGCTCGTGGCGCTCGCGTTGTTCCAGCAGCTCGGCTTCGGCGGTGCGCTGCTCGGCTTCGGCGGTGACGACGGCGGCGCCGACCTTCGAGGCTTGGCGCTGCAGATCTCGGAGATCGAGGGTCGCAAGGCGTTGGCCAGCCGAGACGTGCTCACCCAGAGCGACTTCCATGCGCTGCACCCGCACATCCGAGCGCGGCGTGACGTCGACGGCTTCGGGAGCAACCAGCACGCCGAGCCAGGTTTCACTCACCTGCTCCCCGGCAGCGCCAGCCCCGGGATGCGCAGGGATCGGGCCCGCCGGCGAAGAGGAGCTCAACCCGACCAGGCTCCCGCTGGCGATCAGCAGCGCCGCACCGGTGGCGAGCAAGACCGCAACGACGACGAGCGCCAGCCGTTCAATCGCCATGCTCGGCGATACCACGCAACATTCGAGGGTGCACAAACCCCTTCGTCTCCGAGAGCGCTGCGGCAGCGTCAAGACCGGGCAGCGTCAAGACCGGGCAGCGAGGAGAGGGCGCGTATTCCAACACGATCCCTGCACGAGATCGCGCACCAGAGCGGCATCCAGGCTCATCGCGGCGCGGTCTACGTCGACGGAGCGCTTGCGTTGTCCGCCGCCGCGCCATGGACGACACTGCTGCGATGAGCGCTACTCCCCCTCCAGCACCTGGTCGCCGTGCTTTTTCCGTCTCGGTCTTTGCGCGCTGCACCCGAGGACCGCACGCCGGCAAGGTGCTGCTCATTCGCCACAAGCGCCTCGGTACCTGGCTGCCGGTCGGCGGCGAGATCGAGGGGGGCACCGAGCTTTCCCCCGCCGGCAACGAGAGCCCCCTCGACGCCGCCCGCCGCGAGCTGCGCGAGGAAACGGGTCTCGAAGGCACCTTCACTCTCCCCGACGACGCCGTCGATGGCGCGCCCGCCGGTCTCTTTGCTTATGAGGAGCACCTCGCGGGATCCAAAGGCCTGCACCAGAATTTCTGCTTCATCGCCGATGTCGACGTGAGCGAAGAAGCGCCCATCCGTCCCAACGACGAATTCGACGACTACGTCTTCGTCGACGCCGCTGCCGTCGCCGTCTTGGAATGCCCCGTCAACGTTCGCGATCTGACGCTGCGGGCTTTGGTGGGTGGACGGTCGGCGCTGGTGGGCACGGCCCGAGCCTGGTTGGCGCGCTTCAATGCCCGGGACCTCGACGGCCTGCTCGCGCTCTACACCGACGACGCCATCCATGTGTCTCCCAAGCTGCGCGACTGGCAGCCCGAGACCTGTGGCGAGATCCGCGGCAAGGCGGCTTTGAGCACCTGGTGGCGCGAGTCTTTCGAAAGGCGTCCGCAGCTGCGCTACGAAGAACGCCGCGTCACCGCCGACGGCGACAGCGTGGTGCTGGAGTATTTGCGCAAGGTGCCCGGCGAGCCCGATCTCGTCGTCGCCGAGCTCTACGTCGTCAACGCCAAGGGCAAGATCGCCCGCAGCCACGTGTTCCACGGCTGATCAGCGTCGGGCGAAGCGCACCTGACCGCCGCGCTTCTGCTCCATCAGCATGGGGTGCTGCTCGAGGTGCAGGGCGTACCAGGTTTCGCCGTAGCCCTTCATCTTCATCTTCTTTTCGTTCTGCAGGGCCAGCAGGTTGCCCCCCAGATGCACGTCGCTGTCGGCGAGCTTCTCTTTGCCGCGGGAGAGGATCTGCAGGGCCCGAGGGGTGTCGCCATTGGTCCAGTGCAGCCAGGCCCACGTCGACCACAGCAGGCCTTGCTTGGGCGAAAAGCGCACGACCTTCTCCATCAGCTCGTCGACGGGGGCCAGGGTCAGCTCCTGCTTCTTCAGCTTCTTTGGATCGAGGGCGCCCGAGAGCAAGATCGCGAGCATCAGCTTGGAGTCCCATCCGCGAATGAAAGCGCGCTCGAGGCGGGGCCGGGCCTTGTCGAACTCCTTCTTCATGAAGTGGATGGCGCCGATCTGCCCATCGATCTGACTCCCGAGAAAGGGAGCCCAAGGGCCAAAGCGCAGCTGCACCGCCTGCAACATCGAGATGGCGCCGTCGACGTCGCGCTTCTGCACGGCTTGCATCACCCCGCCCATGGCGAGCTGCACCTGCTTGTTCACGCGAAAGACCAAGAGCACGTAAGCAGCGACGCCGACGACGACGGCCGGCAGGATACCTGCCCACCAGGTGAAGGCGAGGCTCACAAGCCCACCGGCCAAGAGACCGGCAACGACAGCTGCAGCAATGGCGAACATGCTGAAGAGCTAACCGCGCCCCGCAACCTCGGCAATGCAGTCCGCGTCAGGCCGCGTGGGGCAAGGACGTGCCCAGCGCTGGGGCTGGCTTGGTCGTCGTCGTCGTCGTGCTGGCCCGCAGCAACCGACCCATGGGGACCCGGCCGAGGGCCGCGACGGGGCAACCGCTTTCCACCGCGCGGATGCCACCGATGAAGACCGCGGGGACGGCGTCGTCGTTGCGGCGCACCAGCCGGCGAAAGGCATCGTCGCCGAAATTCTGGATGGGCACCTCTGACACCTCATCGAGACGGGCATCGAGGAAGCGGGGGTCGACGACGACGACGTCAGCGCGCTTGCCGACCTGCAGGGTCCCGGCATCGAGGCCGAGCCACGCGCCGATCTCGCCCGTGAGCCGGTGCACCGCCCGTTCGACGGACATGAAGGGCTGGCCCCGCTGCTCGGCGTCGCGAACCAGCTTCAAGAGGCGCAGCGGAAAGTTGTAGTGGGACATCTGCCGGAGGTGGGCGCCGGCGTCGGAGAAGCCCAGCAGGACGTCGGGGTGACTCACGATCTCTTGAACCGACGACACCTGCTCGTTGCACATGACCGTGTACCAACGCACGGCATCGCCATGCTCGCTGACGAGGTCGAGGAACGCGTCGACGCCATCGACGCCGCGCGCCGCCCCCACGTCGGCGAAGCTCCGGCCGACGACGCTTGGATCCGGGCAGGCCAAGATTTTGCTTTGGTTGAAATCGCGGTGAAAGGCCTTGGGAAGAAGACGGCTGGTCCACTCCTTGCGAAAGCGTTTGCGATACATCGGATCGCGCAGCAACTGCCCGCGCGCGACGGCGTCCTGCACATGCAAAGCCGCGGTGCCGGCCCCGAATTCCTCGAAGACGACGAGGTCGATGCCGTCGGCCCACAGATCGAACACGTTGGGCAGCGCCTGCCAGCGAAAGTCCGCCTTGAGAAAGCGATGAAAGAAGCGAGAGACCGCGCCAATAAGACGGTGAATTCCCGGGCTCGAACGCGGTTCCATCATCGAGATGACGGTGGTTTTCAACGTCTTTCGAAAGAGCCCCACGCTCTCGAGCAGGAAAAGCAAGACATTGACCTTGGTCGACACATTGGGAACGCCCTGCAGGATGGCGCCGCGTCGTCGAAGGATCTTGGTGATGCGCCGGTATTCGCTCCAGCTGCCGAAGGTCGAGGGCAAGGGCCGCGATCGGTAGTCGGCGCTGCCGCCCATCTTGTCCCAGGGCAGGGTCTGAATCGACACGCCGAGGTAGCCGACGTCGACGGCCTGTTCGACCAGGGCCTCGATCTGTGCGAGCTCCGACGACGACGGTGACTCGCCCGGGGTCACGCTGCGGGACAACCCCATGACGTGGGCGCGCAGCGCGGAGTGGCCCGAGAAGGCGGCGACGTTGGGCCCCAGGGGCAGGGTGTCGAGGTGGTCGAGGTAGCCCGGCTGATCGTTCCACGTCTTGAGCTGGCGCAGCAGCGGCCGCACCAGGCGATCGGGGATGGCCTCGACGCGACAGAACATGTCGGCCAGGTCATCGGGCGATCCCAAGGCCATCGAGAGCGAGCACGATCCGACGACGACGGTGGTGACGCCGTGGCGCACGCTCTCGGACAGGCCCGACGCCACCTCGATCTCGGCGTCGTAGTGCGTGTGCAAATCGATGAAGCCCGGCATGACCCAGCGCTCGGCAGCGTCGACGACGTCGGCCGCCTCGCTGCTCAGTCCCGGCGCGACCTCGACGACGACGCCGTCCTTGATGCCGACGTCGGCGCGCAGCGGAGCGTCGCCCCGGCCATCGAACACCAGGCCACCTTTGATGACGACGTCGTACTGCGGCATCGCGTACCCCCGCCCAGGTGCTGGCATTTCAGCTACTGGTCGTCATCGGGTGGGTGTGACAGCTGTTCTCCGCCGCCGGGCGGATGCGGAGTCCGGAGGCAGCCGTGGACGCGCTTGGGTCGCGTCTCGATACTGCGCGCATGATGCCGACAGAAAAACAGGCGGTACGAGCTCGAAAACGCGTTTCGACGAGGTCGAGCAGCGACGCCACGGTGCCACTCGCCCAACGTCTGACCCCGGTCGCGGCTGCGACCATTTGGCGGGGACACGGTCGCGCCGGCGCGCTCGACGGTGAAGGCCCTCGACTCAAGCCCAAGCTGGTGTGGAGGAGCAGCGACGTCGAGATCTCAGGCGACGAGTGGGGCGGGTTTCCGGTGGAAGCTGGCGGCCTGGTCACCGGGGGCACCGGGGCGCATCTCGCTGCCGTCGACGCAAAGACGGGCGAGAAGATCTGGCAACACAAGACCTCCCCATCGCAATCGTGGCCCCTGGGACAGGCTGCGGTTGCCGACGGCGTCGTCTGCGCCTGCAGCAAGGATGGAATGTTCGCGCTGGACCAGCAGACCGGCGTTCAACGCTGGCTCTGGAAGGCCAGCAAGATCCAGGGCTCGCCGCTGATCAACGACGGAGTGGCCTACGTTGCGAGCAAGAACGCCGTGAACGCTGTCGATCTTGTCAAAGGGCGAAAGCGCTGGACCTGCGTCGTCAACAGCGAGGTCACCGCCCCGATCGCTTTCGCCGGTGGCGTCCTCTTTGTGACCACCGACGACGCACTCATCGCTGTCGAAGCAGCCGACGGCAAGCGCACGCTCTGGCAGCAGAAGGTGTCGGGTGGCGGCGTCGGACCGGTGCTCGCCGGCGGTCTGGTGCTTGCGCGGGGAGCTGAGCCGGATGAATTCGATACGGTGATCGCGTTCGAGCAGACGACGGGCGAGGTCGTCTGGAAAAGCCACTTCGGTGAGGAGACCGCGGGGCTGAATCGACTGGCTCCGATTGCTGCCGCGAACGGCCAGCTGTTTGTGCGCGACGGCAACGACGCGCTGCACGCCCTCAACGCAGCGACCGGTCAGCGCCAATGGGTGTGTGCAGAGACGGCCACCGCGCTCCAATCCGACGGTGCGATGGTCGTGGCCGCCGGCGTGATTTACGCGATCATCAAAGACGTCGTCGCCGTCGCCGTCCAAGAGGGGAAGCTGCTGTGGAGGCTTCGGCCCGAGGACATCATCCGAGGCAGGCCCATCGGCTTCAAGGCGAGGGGCAGCGTGGCCATCGCCGACGGCACCTTGTTTGTCCCCATGTACGACGGCCTCGTCGCACTCCGCTGAAGCCGGACCTCAGCCGAGCTCAGCGCGAAACGAAGATCTCCGCGGCGACGCCGTAGTGATCCGACGTCTCGACGACGACGCCACCGAAGGGCTCGGGCTTGGTGAACACCAGCTCACTCTTGGCGACGACGATGCGCCCATTGGGATCGTGGGCCAGGAGGTGATCGACGCGTGCGGGGTATTCGGTGCCGGCGTACTGCTCGAAGGACAAGGAGTTGCAGTCCGTGTTGGTGAAGGTGGTCGTCGGCGTCGTCGCGCACCAATCGGGGCTGGCCCCGGGGATGTCGAGAGCCGTGGTGGCGTCGTTGACCACGGTATCGCCGAGGGCCACGTCGGCGAGGGCGTCTCTGGCGGGGCGCCCCATGATGGCCAGGTCGACCAGATCGGCATAGCTCGCCAGAACTGGCTGTAACAACGTATTGTGAAACCAGCGATCCTGCACGCTCCCATCTGGAATGGTCCAGGTCGCTTTTGTGTAGTAGGGCGCCGCGTTCAGATCGCCACCCAACAAGATGAGGTCGTCGGCAGTTTCTTCGTCATCGAGGACTTGACGCATGATGATTCCCAGCTCGCGGCCCTGTTTCATGCGCCCCAGCCAGTGCTCTGGAAACGATTGGAGATGAGTATCGAAGAGCGTGACCGGACCGACATCAGGGTGAATGAATCGCAGTGACATCCAGCTGCGCTGGATGCCCGGGCCGGGGAAATACTCCTTGGTGTCTTGGGAGGCGTAGGTGCCGCCCCTGACGCTCGGAGTGGTGCCCCCGCTGATCACGCTTTCCTTGACGAAGATGGCCAGGCCGTCGACGTGGGTGCTGCGATCGTGGGGAAAGAAGCCTCGGTAGCCGAAGTCTTCACCGGTGCGCACGAACTCTTCGATGTCGGGCTCGAGCCAGAGCTCCTGCAACAAGACGACGTCGTCGGCGCGGGAAAAGATGCGGCCGGCGACGACCTGGCGCCTCTGGTCGAGATCCGGCGTGCGGGCATAGGGGATGAAGCCGAGCACTTTGAGATCGAGCAGTCCGATGTTGAGGGTGAGCAGGGTGAGGGGAACGCGGCCGGCGCGATCGCGCGCGTCGTCAAGGACGTTGGTGGCCGTGAGCAGGGCGCTGGGATCGGGCCGGTTCGCAAACGTCAGGCCTTCGCCGCGCTCGAAGAGCTGGGCAAAGGTGAGCTCGCCCCCACCCTCCAGTGCATCCACCAGATGGAGGGCAGCGGGACTCTCGCTCAGCAAACGTTGGTCGACGTCGTCGTCGCCGAGGGCCACGGCCCCGAGATCGCAGGCCGAGAGCAGGAACACCAAGCAGACTGGGACCGCCGCGGGCATGCGCATCACCGATTGTTGGCACGCTTGGACGCCATGGCGGGTTTTCGGCCGCAATCTGGATCCGGCGGGTCACGATCGCGCCCCTTGCGCCCAGAAGAGGCCAGAAGGAGAACACCACCCATGAAACTGCGTGCCCTGCTCTTGTCTCTCATCGTCGCCGTCCCGGCCTTTGCTGCTGGCGCCGACGCTCTGGGTTGCTTCTGTGGGTCGTCTTGCCCCTGCGGCGCCTGCGACTGCGGCTGAGCGACCTTTGGATCCGGCGGCGCGCCGCACCCTGCAAGACGATCTAGCTCGCCTGAAAGAGGGTGAGCGCGCCGCCGCTCGTCCCGTGTTCAACGCCCTCTGGCCTGCCTGCCTGGCCCTCGCCCGCAGCCAGCTCCACGACGACGCCGACGCCAACGACGCCGCCCAGAGCGCGCTGCTGCGCCTCTTTGGGGAGGTGGCCGCCTTCGACGCCTCGCGTTCGGGACTCGGGTGGGCCCTGGCCCTCGTCACGTGGGAATGCCGCACCCTGCGCAAGAAGCGCGCGCGCGCCCGCCTGGTGCCCCTCGACGACGACCTGCTCTCGTCGGCAGACGTGCTGGGCGACTTGGTGCGCGCTGAAGACGTCACCCGCGTGGCCCGCGCCTTCGTCGACCTCGACGATCACGATCAGCAAACGCTGCGCGCCCTGCTCGACGGCGGCGCTGCTGGCTACCCCACGTTGCGAAAACGACGGCAACGGGCCCTCGATCGCCTGCGCGCCCTCGTCACGTCCCGTTCGGTCCGCGGAGAGCCCCATGGCTGATCCCACGTCGTCACCGCCCCTGGCCCCTTTTCTCTCGGCCTACGAGCGCGGCCGCCTCGCCTGGAGCTTGCCCCGCGCTCTCGCCGTCGTCCCCTTTGCGCCCTTGGCCTGTCACGCGGGTGCTCCGGCAACGGCAGCCCTCTCGCTGGGCCTGGTGCTGGTCGCCGCCACCGCCTTCGCAGGTTGGCGCTCGGGGGCCGGGATGCAGGGAGCCCTGGCCGGCGTCGTCGTCGCCATGGTTCCCTTGCTCATCGGTCCCCTGGTGTCGGCGCGCTGCCTGTGCGGCGGCGGGCTGTGTTTCTCGTGGTGCGGGCTCGGCTGCGCGGCCGCAGCAGCCGCCGTCGGCGTCGTCGCCGGGCTCGCGTTTTCGCGTTTGCGCCGGCACCGCCTGGATTTCGCCGCTGCCGCCTTGGTCTGCGGCACCGTCGGCATGTTGCTCTGCCCCGTGACGGGCGTGGGATCCGCCGTCGGAGCCGTCGTCGGCGTCGTCGCCGGCTTTGGTCCCCTGCTCGCCGTGGCGCGCGCCTTTCAAGACGCGCCAGCGTCTTGAAGTTCTGATGGTTCAAGACGCTGGCGCGTCTTGAGCGTCAAACACCGAAGATGGCCCTTGCGGTCGGCGACGTCGTCTCCTAGACGCAGCAGCGAAGGAGGCACGCGGTCGATCCCTCGGGATCTCCGGTGCCTGCCCGTCTGAGACAGTCGGTGCGCTCCTCCCCAGAGCTTCTCTGAGGGCGAACGCTGAAATGGGCCCCTGGTCCAGCCGGCCGAGACGAGGCGGAAAGCGGATCGCGCCGACGGATGTCGCAGACGGACATCGGAAGGGCACCGTGACCGAGCTCGGCTCAAGTCTGGATGACCTCGACGCAAGCGCCTCTGGCTCGCGGCCTTGGTCACTGTTGCAGGTTCCCCTGCGGCAGCGCCCCGGTGGTCTTCGTCGACGACGAAGCCGTGGGTTTCAGACGCCAACCGTCACGTAGGAGCTCGCATGACCGATCGCGCGACCAAGGAAGAGCAACTCGCCTTCCTGAAAACCGAATTCAAAGACGTCGCCGCGCTGGTCTTGACGAGCGTGCAGGGTCTGAACGCCGCCGAGGTGGACGCCCTTCGCAGGAAGCTGCACGACGCGGGAGTCAACTACCGCGTCGTGAAGAACACCCTGGCGAAGAAGGCCACCGAGGGGACGCCGTTGAGTGTGATGGCCAATGACTTCCGCGAAGTCACCGCCATTGCCTGGCACAAGACCGACCCTGTCGCGCCCGCCAAGGCCATCGCCGAATTCAAGAAAGGCCTTGAAAAATTCAAGATCAAGGCAGGCTTCCAGGGCGGCAACCGCCTCAGCGAAGACGGCGTCAAGGCCCTGGCCACGATGCCCTCTCTGCCTGAGCTGCGGGCGCAACTCCTGGGCACCATCAACGGCGTCACCGCCAAGATGCTCGCCCAGATCAACGCTCCGGCCCAACACCTGGTGGGCGTGCTGCAGGCAAAGCACGACGACGACGCGAAGAAGGCGGCCTGAGCCCTCCCTTTTGAAGTTTGGATGTTCAAGACGCTGGCGCGTCTTGAAGTTTGGATGTTCAAGACGCTGGCGCGTCTTGAATCGTACCGACTCTTTTTGCTACGGTAGTTCTCGTTTTCTTATCCCCTGATTCGCGTGCAAAACACGCGATAAACTTGGAGACACACATGGCCGATCTCGCTGGAATCAAAGACCAACTCTCGAAGCTGACCCTCATGGAGGCTGCCGAGCTCGTGAAGAGCCTCGAAGAAGCCTGGGGCGTCAAGGCCGCCACCGGTGGTGGTGGTGGTGGTCCCGCCGCCGCCGCTCCCGCCGCCGCCGCCGCCGCCGAAAAGACCGAATTCGGCGTCGAGCTGACCGCCGCTGGCGACAAGAAGATCCAGGTCATCAAGGTCGTGCGCGAGCTGACCGGCCTGGGCCTCAAGGAAGCCAAGGACCTCGTCGACGGCGCTCCCAAGATCGTCAAGGACGGCGTCTCCAAGGCCGATGCCGAAGCCATGATGAAGAAGCTGGAAGCCGAAGGCGCCAAGGTCACCCTCAAGTGAGCTGATCGTCTTGATCCTCAAGATGCGCATGCATCTTGAGGATTTGAGCAACAAAGAAGCGGCCGTAAGGCCGTTTTTTTTGTCGTTGTATCTGATTCCAACAGACCTGCGCTACGGTGGCTGCAGTGCCACTGGTTCTCTGCCTGCTGCTCTTGCTCGGCTGCACGTCGTCGTCGTCGTTGCGGACTCCGGCGTCGTGCGCGCGTTGTCACGAGCGCGAGCACACCCAGTGGGAGAGCTCGGGTCACGCGCTCTCGTCAATGCGTGCAGCGTTTGAAGTGAGCTTCGCGCGCCGACGCGCGCCGTGGTGCCTGAGTTGCCACGGGCCCGATGCGGCGGCCCCGAACGACGGCGTCACTTGCTTGTCCTGCCACCGCTCAGGGGCGGGTCTGCGCAGCGCGCGTGAGCCGGGGCTGCTGGCGCGCCTCGCCCATCCGATCGCCCAGGATGAAGCGATGGGCGACGAGCGCCTGTGCGCCACCTGTCACGAGGTGCCGCTGCTGGGCCTTGGGGCTGTCGACGCCTGGCAGGTCGGCGAACGTCCGCACAGCGACGTGCGGGCGCAAGATACCATCGAAGAATGGCGGCACAGCGACGCAGCGGCGGAGGGGCGCTCGTGCCGCACGTGTCACATGCAAAACGCCAGTCACCGCTTCCTGGGGGCCCGCGACGCCGCCTTCGTGCGCTCGGCCTTTGCAGTGGACGCCGCCGTCGTCGATGGCGTCGATGGTGCGATGGTGCAGGTCCATTTGTCGGCGCGAGACGCTGGGCACGCCATTCCGACCGGTGATCCCTTTCGCCGTCTGTTGGTGCGGGTGTGCGCTGACCCCTCGTGCGAGCGCGTGCTCGTGCACCAGACCCTGGGTCGCTGGCTGTCGACGACGGGAGCAGACAACATCGACACGCGCATTCCCGTCGACGGCTTGCGTACCCTGCAGCTGCCTCTTCCTTTGGGGCCCCTGCTGCCGGGGGCAGTCGTCGACGTGAGCTTGCGTCTGGCAGAGACCGGGCTCGAGTCTCACTTGGCCCGCGAAGACGTCGTCGTCCCCCTGTTGCAGATCCCTCTCGAGGTGCCGCGATGAACCTGGTGCTGGCCTTGTCCTTCGCCTTGCCAGCGGTGACGACGTCGCCGGCGCCGGCCACGTTGCGCTACGAATCGAGCATCCGCTGGCCGACCGCGGAGTCGACGTCGCTGTCGCCCATCGCCATCGGGGATCGCCTCTTTGTAGGCATCGACGCAGCGAACCTGCGCGTGTCCGCCGATCGCAACGCGGCCGTGCTCGCGACCCTGGAGATCGCGCGCCCGCTCGAGGTGCTCGCGGTGGGCCCACCGGTGTCGGTGGACGGCCGCGTCGAGCGCTGGGTGCAAGTGAGCGTCGGAGCGCCGTCGTCGTCGCCGCCGCCGTCGTCGCCGCCCGTGCCACCGCTCGTGGGCTACCTCTTTGGCAGCGTCGTCACCCCCCTGGCCGGAACCGCGGACCTGAACGGCGATGGCTCGGTCGAGGCCTGGGCCCTCTCGTGGGGCGGCGACTTCGTGGCACGTCTGCGGGTCGATGACCCCAAGCTCGCCGCTGACCGCCGCATCACCCGCCTGGAGCTCGGCACGCCGGGTGATCGGGGCGGCACGCTGACCCTGCTCGAGGTGCCGCACGCCCTGGGCCCCCACAAGCGCGAGCTGATCGGAGTGCAGGCCTGTGATGCCACCCCCGAATGCCGCGTCTTCGTCGTCGCCTACGACGTCGACGCCGACGCCGGCCTTGGCCTGCTGGGCGCGTTGATCGATGGCCCCGCCGTGTCGGGCCCCGCCGTCGTCGTCGCCGCCGCCAGCGACGTCTACGCCGCCACCGAGGTCAGCGTGGCCGGCCACCGCACGCTGCTCGGCGCGTGGCCGGCGGTGGTCTGCCCGGGCTGCCCGGTGACGCCGGCGCCCCGTTTGCGCCCGCACTACAAGGGGCTGGAGAAAGTCGCCAATCAGGAAGGAGGAGATCGTGGACCCGTGCGCTATCGGGACTGCGCCGAGGTCGCCAAGATGATGGCCGGGCCGTACAATGGAGCACCACTGGTGGTCTGTGCCGGGTCTTTTGATCAAGCCAACTATTACCTAGAAACATATCTTAATCTCGGCAAGAGCACCGTTGCTCTAACCGGTGATGTGATCGAGTCCGAAGGCGAACGGCAACAAAGGGAAGCGTCGGCCCGCGTTTTTGGGGCGCCGCGCCCCGAGCCGGTGATCGAGGCGAGCGAGCCCCAGCCGGCGGAGTTGGGCCATGCTGTCCCCATCGTCATCGGCAGCACACGCCTGCAGCCGCTCGGGCTTGAAGTGGACGTCGGCAAGGGGGCACCGGGGATCGCCCCGTCGGGTGGCTACACCCTCTCTCCCTACAGCGGAGGAAACATCTTTTTTGGCCAACCCTATGAATTCAAGAACGGTATGAACGAGAAGGCATCTTCTTTATTGGTGCATCGTGATCAGGGGACCATCTTCATCTCCAAAGATGCCCGTCGACTCATCAGCCCGCAGTGGGTGGGCGTCCTGGTCTACGACCTCGAGCTGGTGGGCGCGGGTTTCGTCCTTGGCGTTCATGGGCCCGGCGGGCCCCCCAAGGAGCAGGGCCTGATTCCCCGCCTGGGCACCGCCGACGGCAAAGAGAAGTGCCAGGCCACCTACGTCCAGCTGCTGGCCTCGCCGCCGCAGCTGCTCCCGGATGTGTTTGGGCACCTACACGAGGTCGTGACCAAGGATCGTTGGGAAGGCTTCGGCGGCTGCGTGGAGCGCCAACGGCGGCCCTGAGGAAGCCAGGCCGCGCTGGATCGGCAATACTCAGCCCATGAGCACCATCAACGGCAACCGCCCGCCGAGCATGCACTCGCCGGGGACGTCGTCGCTGCCGTCGCCGGCGGGCGGGCTCTCTCCCAATCTCGAAAAGGGACTGGCCTCGCTGCAGCCGGGGCAAGCGCCCAAGACGACGGCCGAGCAGGTGCTGGTGGGGCTCAAGGGCAAGGGTTTCGAGGCGCCGCCGGCGGCCCCCAAGGACCTCGGTGCCCAGCTGGTGGGCGCACTCAAGCAATTCCAGGCCGGCAACGGCCTCGGCGCCACCGGTCAGCTCGACGGCAAGACCGGTGAAGCGCTCAAGACCGCGGGCATCACGGGAGCACCGCAGGAGCCGGCAAAGACCGCCAAAGACGACTTCGAGCGGGGCGCGCCCTCGCTCTTGAAACAGGGGGCCCAACAGCGCGCCGACCTCGCCAAGAACTCGACCCCGGACACCAATTTCCTCGACGCCCTGCTGAACAAGCTCGGCGGCGACCAGGGCGTGACCTCCGACAAGCAAGGCCAGGTCGGCGGCGCCCAGCAGACGTCGACGGACACGGCCAAAGCCGACCAGGCCAAAGAGACCAAGAAGGCGAGCGAGGTCGAGCAGAAGACCGGGTCGACGTCGGAGGCCAAGAAGGCCGCGGCCAAAGACGATCAGCAGCAGCTCGACAAAGCCAAGGACAACAAGCTGCACGTCGCCCGCGGCCTCAAGGCCAACGAGCAAAAGACCGAGGAGCAGCGGCGCAAGCCCGCCCTCTTTGGCAAAGACCCCACCGAGCGCGGCATCCTCGACGAAGAAGCCGACGAAGAAGCCAGCGAAGGCGAGGGCGGCGAGGGCAAGAAGCGCGGCAAGGGCGGTGATCAAGCAGGCGGAGGCCACGACGCCGAAGCCAGCCGCGACGTCGGATCTGCGGGTCCTGCCGATGGCACCGAGAAATTCCGCGGCAACGCGTCGTCGGGCGACGAAGACCACGGCGATCCAAAGCGCGGGCACGCCTCGACCGACGACGGCACCGACGCCGACGCCGGCCACTATCAGGTGCCCTCGCTCTCGGACCAGGCCTTCGAGGCGCTGCAGAAGATCCAGCGCGACGCCACCAGCACCAACAAGGCGACGACCTATTCGTGGGATGTGCTCTTTTACAAGCCCGGCATCTACGGGCCCGGCCAGAAAGCCCAAGACCTGGTGCACCTCGTGGTGAAGTCGGCGACGGCCTTCGATCCCGTGTGGCAGAAGGCGCAGGCCAACGTGCAGGCCCTCGTCCGCAAGCTCGAGCGCGACACGCCGGTGCCCACCGTCGAAGACATCGTCCGCGCCCTGCGGCAGGCCCGCGCGCGTGACGGCGACCCGACGGCGGCGACTTTGGGCAAGGTGGTTCGGCCTCCCGGCCGCGCCTAGTGCTGTGACCGCGGTGTACTGATCCCGGGTCCGCTTGATGTTCGACCGCGTTCCAGCTGGTCGAAGGCACGCGAAAGATCGTTAGCCAGCTGACACTCCAGCCGGCCAGCGCGAGCACGGGGCCTTCCAATGCCGTCTCAGGGACCGACCTGGACAGGCTTGGCCCTTGCTCTACGGTCCGACACTGTGCGACCGGGGCCTACCCGGCAGCCTCCGAACTCCTGCCTCGAGGAAGTCCATGCGACTGCGCCTGTTGACCGCTTTTTCTGCAGCCCTCTCCTTGGCTGCCGGTTGCCCTGGCATCGGCGATATCGACCGCACCCAGCCCGACCGCGTCGACAAGCAGATCTTCAAGAACGCCGATGGCACGCCCAAGGAATTCTATTTCCGGCAGACGGTGATCGACGTTCCGGCGACCAATGGCGTCACCTTCATCGGCGAGCAGAGCGACACCGAGCGCGTGACCTTCGAGGTGACCGAGAATTTCCTCTACGCCTACCGCAGCTATGGCTGGCTGCAAAACGTCGACGGCGGCGCGGTCGTCGGCAACCAGGGCGATGGCTACGTCCGGCCGGGCACCGGCCCGTACCAGGGGGCACCGCTCGCGGCCTTCGCCATCAGCAGCCACTTCGATGTCAAGCGCGCCTACAACTCAGCCACCGGCGAACAGACCAACGTCATCGTCGAGGACGGCTCCGATCGCCCCTGGTACGACCGCGACTACATCCGCGTCGATTGGTCGACCAACCACATCGCCGACTTCCGCTTCGGCAGCTCGACCGCGCTGCAAACGCCGGCGTCGCGCAGCATCCCCGAGGCCGACGACAATCCGGCCAATGTGAAGGAGCGTCCGATCATCACCGGTTCCTATATCGATGTGGTTACTGAGTATAATGTCGAGCCTGAGAGCGTCGACTATACAGCTTATGGCTACGGTAAGATTCCAGAATGCTACTTCTATCAGTCGATCTACAAGGACTGCCTCGGCGGCACCATCAAGATGCGCTCCTCCTTCCGCGAGGTGACGCCGTCGGACTACATGCCGCTGGACTACGACGACGTCCGCTTTCAGAAGTTCGGCTTCTTCCGCACCGAGCGCTTCCGTTACGACGACCAATACGGCATCAACGAGCCCTCGCAGATCCGCTTGGCCAACCGCTGGAACCTCTGGAGAGACGCGCAGTCCTGCTACAACGCCGACGCCGACCAGCCCTACGCCGCCTGCAGCCCCGACCAGCTGCGCACCGTCGTGTACTATCTGAACGACGACTTCCCCAAGGACGATGAGATTGCCGGCCTGCGCGCGCAGGCGCTCGACAACGGCGAGAAGTGGAACAATCTCTTCAAGGAGGCCATCAAGGCCTCGACCGGTTGGAGTGACGCCGACCTCGCTGGCAAGCGCATCTTCACCCTGTGCCCGAACAACCCGGTGCAGAAAGACGATCCCGCCGAATGCGGCGCCGTCGGCACCAATCCTCAGATCGGCGACTTGCGTTTCTCGATGTACTATTACATCCCCAATGCGCAGGAGTCCTCGCCCTTGGGATACGGGCCGTCAGCCTCCGATCCTTTGACGGGTGAGCTCATCGCGGGCAACGCTTTTTATTATGGTGAAGCCGGCGCCAGCATCGCGGCCCGCACCCTCGACATCCTCAAGCTCCAACTCAACATCCTGCAGCCCGACGACATCAGCGACGGCCTGCCGGCCCGGGATTCCTTCACCCGCTCGCAGGCTGCCGTCACCGCGCGTTCGCTGCGGGGTCGCGGCCGCGACATCGGTGAGCGAGCCAGAAAGATGGCCGACAACCTCCACATCGACCAAAAGGCCGAGCGCCTGCGCCGCAACATCGACAGCGGTCTGGCCTTCCACGACAACCGCGCTTCTCGCATCGTCGCTCTCAAGAACTCGGGCCTCGACGAGCTGGCCATGACCGACGAGATCAAGGAGGTCTTTGCCGGCCAGCTCCTCTCCGAAGGCATCGCCCCCGAGCAAGCCGACGCCGTCATCGCTGCCCGTCTCTTCGACAACGACATGCTCTTCGAGCGCGCTCGCGAGCGCCAGAACCGCATGCTGATGGCGCCAGGCAAGACCTGCATCCTCTCGGCTGAAGACGTCTTTGACGACGGTCTGCTGGGAATGCTGCGCACCGTGCGCACGCGCTTCTACCAGGCTTCGCCGACCCCCAACGACCGGGGCGAAGAGTTCTTTGTGTTGAAAGACGGCGTCACCGATCAGCAAGTGTATGACTTCATTGTGACTCAGACCATGGGAGACACCCAGCTTCATGAAGTCGGACACACCATGGGTCTGCGCCATAACTTCTCTGGTTCGACGGATGCGCTGAACTTCGGTCCTGCCTACTGGGAGGCCCGCGGCGGTGTGCGCAACGCCACCGACCCCCGCCCCATCCCCGAGTGGGAGATCACCGCCTCGGGCCCGGACCGCGACGCGCTGAACATCGCCATCGAGAGCGGCATGCGCGACCAGCAGGACAGCTCGGTGATGGACTACGCGAGCACCTACGGTACGTCGACGGAGCTGGGCTCCTACGATCTCGCGGCCATCAAATACGCCTACGGCGACATCGTCGAGGTCTTCAACAACACCGACATCACCAAGCAGCGCGCCCAGCTCTTGCGCGCCGGTGAAGTGCACTACACCTGGTATCCCGAGGTCGTCTCCAACGGCGCCACCTACGAGGACCGCGTCGCCGCGATGTACGACCGCACCAACATCAACTTCCGCAAGGTCAAGAGGCTCGACGACGTCGTCGCCGGCGACCGGGTCGAGGTTCCCTACTCCTTCTGCTCCGATGAATACCGCGAGGCCTCGGCCACCTGCGCCATCTGGGACCAGGGCGCCGACAACTTCGAGCGCACGCAGTACGCCATCGATCACTACCGCAATTACCGCTTGTTCAATGCATTCAAGCGTGAGCGGTTGACCTTTGGCGTCGACGTATTCAGCTACCTATCGCGTGTCTATACCGTCGACTACACCTATGTCTTGAATCAATACAAGAACTGGGTCAACGACGAGCTCATCATCCGCGACGGCAAGCCCTGCCTCGTCATGGACAACGGCAACGTCGTCGTCGAAGACACCAACCGCTTCGCCGCCAACTCCTGCGGCCTGGCCGGGTTCCTCGGCACGGTCGACGCTGTCAACCTGATGGCCGAGGTCATCGAGTCCCCCGACGTCGGCTGCTACGCCCGCCTTAAGCCCGGCTGCTACGACACGGTCGTCGGCAACGGCTCCACCTCGAGGCCCCCCGAGACCGCTGACATCCGCTTGATGAGCAGCGATCCGAATTTCTGCGACAGCTTCGAGCCTGCCCAGCCGCCGGCCGACGACGTCAACGCCGACCGCCGCCTCGCGCTCAAGATCACAGCGACCACGGCTTTCAGCCATGTCCCCGACTCGCTCAGCTGCGACGGCACCGCCGACGGCACCGTCGGCGCCGTGGGCGTCGTCGACGCTGACAAGCTCTATGTCCCGCCGCTGGTCATCGACGTCGCCGGCAATCCCGTGGCTGATGCCTTCACGGTCACCGAGCTCGCCCCCGGCTTCGACGTGCGTGCTGCCAATACACTCTATGACCGCGATCGATACGGGTATTACTTCTATATCAAACCCACGGTCATCGGGTCGTGGTGGGAGAAGTGGTTGGCGGTCAAGGCCATTGGCGACAGCAACACCGATTTCATCGGCGTCGACGCCTCCTCCGACGCCCGCAGCTTCCTCATCAGCCTCAACACCATCTTCGGCAACGATCTCAACAACCTGGTGGGCGCTTCGGTGACCGACAACGTCGGCCGCTATGGCCCGGTGCTCAACGCCGATGGCTCCATCGACGTCGTTCCCCTGCTCGACACCACCACGGGCGGCTCCTTCGACCGCAGTGCCGTGACGGGAGCGGCCCTCAACCCCGACCAGCAGTACACCTTCCGCTTGCTGGCCATGTTCAACGCGGCGTTCAACGGCCAGGCCACCGACGACTTCGAATTCGGCGAGGCCCTCGCGGTCGGTACGGCGATCAACATCACCGACATCAACGTCGACCCCCTCGTACGCGAGGATCGCAACGCCTACGCCGAGGTCACCGACCCCGTCACCGGCCTGCACTACTACGCAGTCAAGCAGGTGCGCTCGGGTGCTGACGCCTTCTACTCGACGGCCTTCGACTTCATCCGAGAGATCAAGAGCAAGTACTACGTCGACGGCGCCGAGGGCGATGGCTCCACCTTGCTGCCGGGTTACCAGGGGACCTTCGAATTCGAGCCTCGGCAGGACCTCGAGGTGCTGCAGATCATGGGCTCGACGGCGCGCACCTTTGGCTACGCCGACGTGTGGTCTGGTGACTTGGATCTCTGATTCTGGATCGTCTCAGAGTGAAAGAAAGAGCGCCCACCGGGCGCTCTTTCTTTTGCTCTGGTCGGTGCCAACAACGCAGCCATCGTCGAATCAGGCGAAGGCTGCCTTGATGGCCTGCTTGGCGAAAGCTCTGAGGTTCTCGCCCTCGTCGCCACCGCTGGCTTGGCAGATGGAGCTCCAGGCCTGCTGGAGCTTCGGGTCTCGGCCCGGGTCCAACAACAACAGGCTGCGGCCCTTCTCGGCCAACACGGGATCGAAGTCGGCGAGGGCCTGGTCGAAGGAGGCCATGGCATCGCGCGCGCCGCGAACGCCGCGGCCGCCGAACTGCCCGTGCATGGCCCCCTGGTAGAGGTCGCCGACGTCGGTGGCGCCGTTGGTCAGCGCCTGGTTGATGCCGGCGCAAAACGCGCGGCCGCACTCACTCATGGGTACGCGGCTGTGCTCCAGGTCGGCGATCTTCTCGTAGGCCGCCGCCGGCGACGACGAGAGCGCAGCCGAGCGCAAGAGCTCGGTGGCGAAGCTGGTGTCCACGCTGCGCTTGCCGACCTGGGCGTAGACGTCGGCGAAGGGGGGCGGTGCCTTGATCTCTTTGAGCAACGACTTCAGCAGCTCGGAGGTCGCCACGTTGTGCGCGGGGGCGTTGTCGAGGTGAAGGATCGCCGCGGCGATGTCCTTGCGGCCGAGGAGCTGGCTGAGTGAGGTCCGGGCCAGCAACGGATCGACCGTCGCCAGGAAGGCGCGCACGGCCCCGGTCGCTTTCCTGGTGGCGTCCGTGACAGCGCGATCGGCGGCCACCGCCACCGAAGGCGAGGGGGCGGGCTTCCAATGCAGGAACGAGAACAACGACGCCGACGCTGGCTTCTGCTGCAGCCCGCTCAGAAAAGTCTGGACCACGTCCCGGGCCACGGCGCTGGCGCCGGGGGAGGCGGCGGCCGCGGTAAACACGTCGAGCTGGGCGGGTGTGAGCGTGCCCAGGTAGCCAGCCTGTTTGACCAGATCCGTGGCGGTGCGGGCGTCCAGCGTCGTCGTCGTCAACTGCTGGCGGAGCGCCTCGGGGTCGGTGCGCAGCAGTCGCGTGGTGATGGGCGGTTGAATCGAGCTCACGGAGACCCTCCGGGACAAGAGCTGCAGTTCGGGATCACGACGAGAATTGGACGCGTTCGGCCAGCGCGGGCAGCAGCGCGGCGCGCAGGGCAGCCGAGGTGCGGGCGAGGCCGGGCACACTGCCGATGTCCTCGAGCCTCAAGGTGCGCAAGCGCGCCTCGACGCGCGCGGCGGAGCGGAGTTGGCCCAGGGGCGACACATCGCTTTCGGCCACGTCGATGTCCATCATCAGCGGCGCCAGGCGGGTGTGCGCGTCGTTGGGCAAGGCCAGCGGCGACGACGACGTCGACCAACGTTGGGCCAAGAGCAGCTGCGCGAAAGCCACCGCGGTCCGGCCGTTGGCGTTGTCGAAGGGATGGATCGCGGTCAGGCCCCAGATGGCGAAGGCGGCGACATCGACGTCGAGGTCCGGGGTGGTGGCGAGTTGGCACAGGGTGTCGAGGCGCGCAAAGAGCAACTCGAGCAGAGCCCGCACCCGCTCGGCCGCCGGAAAAACGTGGGGTCGACCGTTGACGGCGACGTCGACGCGGACGGTGGGCGAACCGAAGCTTGCTGCGAGGCGAAAGAGACCGGCCCCCGCTGCGCCGTCTTCGCGCAACACCGCGTCGATCACATCGGTGTTCGGCTGGGCCAGCACGGCGCGCAGTTGGTGGGACACAGCATTGGAATTAGCACACAGCGCGCCCCTGCCTTCGTCAGCACAGCGCGGCGTCGATCCTACCGGTAGCGGGCGCGCTGCAAGGCCCGTCGCAAGCTTGCTTCGTCGACGACGTCGGCGTCGGGCTCGCAGCTGGCGAGCTTCTCGTTCACCGCGCCCAGGGCTTGTTGCCACACGGCGTCAAAGGGGCCCGCCCGGGTCACCACGAGGTGCAGCAGCTCTTCGGCGGGCTGGTGCGCGGCGTAGATGCCCGGCTTGTACAGGCGCACGTCCCAGCCGTAGGTCGCCGGGCCGCCGCCGTCGTCGTCGCGCACGATCTGGGGCAGGGCCTCATCGATCTGCAGCGCGAGGAGCTGCACCTCCCAATGATCGAAGGAAGCGTCGTCGCCGGCGTCGACGTTGGCCTGTCCCCGCTCGTCGTCGTCGTTGTCGTCGCCGGCGTAGTTGTTCCCGATGTCTTCGCTCTCGCCGCCGACCTCGCCCTCGTCCACGCGGCCATCGGTGGAGGCCTTCGCTTGGACCGTGGATCCGGGGCCGCCGCTGCCGCCTTTGCCCAGGGCTGCTCCCTCGGGGCCACCCTGCCCTCTGGCGTCGTCGCCGCGGAGGGTTCCCTTGGCTTCGTCAGAGGCCGTCGACGTCAACGCTGGTGGCGGCGACCAGTTGGGATCTTGCTCTTTGAGAGCCTGGGCGGTCGGTGCGTCGACGACGCCGCGCTTTTGCAGGGACTCGACGGTCTTTGCATCCAGGTGGCCGGTGGGGGGCAAGCCGTCGACGCGTTGGAGCTTCTTGACGGCGTCGGTGAGCTGCTCTTTCCCCTTGCCCGCACCCAGGAAACCAGCCGATTTGAGCGCGCTCAGCATGCTGCGCAGGTCGACTTCGACGTCGGGCTTGGTGCTTTCGAGCCGCGCTCGGGTCTGCTCGCTCTCGATGCTGCGGGTCTTTTGGGTGCCGACGGGGGCCTCGCCTCCACCGCGCGGGGCCACCAACTCCGAGGTCAATCGCGGCCCGCCGATAGAGAATTTCGTTTCGGACAATGACGTTTTCAGTGTCTTTTGATCGAGGGATTCGGCGGCACCATCTTTCTTGGTCAGCAGCCCCAAGCGGTCGAGGGCGTCGAAGGTTTTTTTGTCGAGCTGGCCGCTTTGGGGCAGCCCTTCTTGTTTCTGCAGCTGTTTCAACGTTGACGACAGCTGCTGCTCGGGGCTGCCATCGCCCTTGTCCCCCAGCTTCGCGACCGGGAACCCGCCGGCGGCCAGCAGGGTCAGGATCTCTTTGAGCAGCTTCACTGCCTCTTGGGGCGTGCGGGCAGCGCCGAAATCCAGGAGACGCTGAATCGGCGACTGCGGCTGCTCCCGCGGCTGCGGCGCGGTTTCGGGGCGGGGGCCCTGCGGTCCTCGAATGGCCATCGCCGTCAGAATAGCCTCGGGCGATGATCACCGCGTCCCGCTTTCGCGCCCTCGCCCTTGCCCTCACCGATGCCAGCGAAGCGCCGCACATGGAGCGCATCGCCTTCCGCACGCCCCAGCGCATCTTTGCCACCCTCGCCGCCGACGGCGCCGACGCCAACCTCAAGCTGGCCCTCGAGCAGCAGGAGCTGCTCAGCCGAGGCCGTCCGCAGGCCTTCGCGGCTCTCAAGGGCGGGTGGGGCAAAATGGGTTGGACCCGCGTGGCCCTCAACGCCGCGCACGAAGACGATGTCAAAGACGCCTTGGCCGGGGCTCACGCGATCGCGATGATCAAACAGAAATCAAAGAGGCGCTGAGACGTCGACGTCGTCAGCTTTTGCTGTCTGGTTTTCTTGAGAATCGGGGCGACTCACCCACCAGGCCAGCCCGATGAACACCGCCTGAAAGGGCAGCCGCAGCCACAGGGCCCACGGGGGCATCGCGGCCGCGCCGGTTTCCATGGGGTGCAGGGCCATGTTGAGGTTGGCGGGAAAGACAGCGACGTAGAGTGCGATGAGCGCGAGGCCGGCGGAGGAACGGGTGCGGGGCCAGAGCACAGCCGCACCCAGCAGCAGCTCGCAGACGCCGCTGATCCAGGTGATCCACAGCGGTTCCGGGAGCATCTTTGGAACCATGAGCACAAAGAAATCAGGATTCGCGAAGTGCATGACCCCCGCGCCCATCATGAAAAGGGCGAGAACGACACGAAATACCATCTTCATCGAAGGGCCTTTCCGCCGGGAAACGCGCCGAGCCGACGGCGCATCGTTGGGTCGTGTTGCAGGCCGCCGGGCGCCTGAGATCTCCGAAAGGGGACGACCGTATGCAAGGGGCTGCCAATGTCCTGTGACCGGGGTCGAAGTCCTTTGACGACGACGGCGGCGCCGCTATTCAGCTACCGAGGTTGCCATGTTTCACCGCTTGACCCCGTTGGCGTCGTCGTTGGTCTTGGTCATCGCCTGTGCTGGCACCAAGCCCGCCCCCGCGCCACCCGCCAACGAGGGGCCGTCCACCCAACCCGCCGACGTCATTGGCGCCCATTCCCTGGCACCCGCACAGAAAGCAGCCCGCGTGAGCAAATACCCCGAGTCGAAGAAGGGTGACGTCGTCGACGACTTGCATGGGACGAAGATCGCCGATCCCTACCGCTGGCTCGAAGACGCCGATGCCGCAGACACCACCGCGTGGGTCGCGGCCCAAAACGAGCTCACCTTTGGCTGGTTGAAGAAGAACGCGGTGCGCGAGCCGATGAAGGCGCGGCTCACCGAGCTGTGGAACTACGAGCGCTACGCGCCCCCCTTCATCGAGGGCAAGGGCAAGGATCGCCGCACCTACTATTGGAAGAACGACGGCCTGCAGAACCAAGCGGTCTTGTACGTCGTCGACGCCGACGAAAAAGATGCCCGCGTGTTGCTCGATCCCAACACCCTCTCGAAGGACGGCACCATCGCCCTGAGCGGCATGGCCATCTCCGACGACGGCAAGCTCATGGCCTATGCGCTGTCGTCGGGGGGCTCGGATTGGATGGACTGGCACGTCAAGGACATCGCCACGGGCACCGACAAGGCCGACCTCGTTCAGTGGTCAAAGTTCTCGGGTGCGTCATGGACACCAGACAACAAAGGGTTCTTCTACTCGCGCTATCCGGAGCCTGAAAAAGGCGCCGATCTCGAGCAGGCGAATTATTATCACAAGGTCTATTATCACGTCGTCGGCGAAGCGCAGGACAAGGACCAGCTCGTCTTCGAGGACAAGGAGAACAAGACCTGGGGCTTCGCCGGGGCCGTTACCGAAGACGGCAAGTATCTGATCATCAGCGTGTGGGAAGGCACTGATCGTCGCAATCGAGTGTACTTTAAAGAGCTAACGAAGAAGGAAGATCCCGTCCAGAAATTGTTTGACGCTTTCGACGCCTCCTATGGCTTCGTCAGCAATGTCGGCACGACGTTCTACATCCACACGGACAAAGATGCGCCCCGGCAGCGGCTGGTCTCGGTCGACGTCAAGGGATTGAAGGCTCCCGAGCCCAAGCTGCACGAGATCATCGCGCAGCAGCCCAAGGAGAAGATCGAAGCGGTCTCGATGATCGGCGGCGGCTTCCTGGTGAAAAAGCTCAGCAACGCCCACGACGTCGTCGAATTCTATAACCTGAAGGGCAAGAAACTGCGCGACCTGCCTTTTCCGTCGATCGGCACCTCGGGCGGATTCGCTGGCAAGTCGAAGGACACTGAGACCTACTATTCATTCACATCGTTCACCTATCCCACGGTGATCTACCGACTCGACCTGAGCAGCGGGGTGTCGACGTTGTGGAAGCAGCCCGTCGTCAAATTCGATCCGAACGCCTTCGAGACCAGACAGGTGTTCTACAAGTCGAAAGATGGCACGGAAATTCCGATGTTTGTCGTGCATAAGAAAGGGCTGCCCTACGATGGAAACAATCCGACCTATCTCTATGGATACGGTGGCTTCAATATCTCGCTCACCCCCGCCTTTTCACCGGCGCTGGTGGCCTGGCTCGAGCGCGGCGGCGTCTACGCCCAGCCCTCCCTGCGCGGCGGCGGCGAGTTCGGCGAGGAGTGGCACGAGGCCGGCATGCTGAAGAAGAAGCAGAACGTCTTCGACGACTTCAGCTCCGCCGCGCGCTGGTTGGTCGATCAGAAGATCACGGTGCCCAGCAAGCTCGGCATCGGCGGCGGCAGCAACGGCGGACTCTTGGTGGGTGCGTCCTTGACCCAACACCCCGAGCTCTTCGGCGCCGGCGTCGCCATGGTTGGCGTGATGGACATGCTGCGCTTCCACAAGTTCACCATCGGCCACGCCTGGGTCAACGAGTACGGCTCCTCCGACGACGAAGCCATGCTGCCCACGCTCTTGTCCTACTCGCCGCTGCACAGCTTGAAGAAGGGCACGAAGTACCCACCGACCTTGATCACCACCGCCGATCACGACGACCGCGTGGTGCCGGCCCACTCCTTCAAGTACGCGGCGGCCATGCAGGACGCCCAAGGCGGCGACGCGCCGGTGCTCATCCGCATCGACGTCAAAGCCGGGCATGGCGCAGGGAAACCGACCACCAAGGTCATCGAAGAAGCCGCCGACCGCTGGACCTTCTTGTTGGCCGCGCTCGGCGCCGAACCCATGCCTCCCCTGTGACTGGCTCATCCCAGAGATCAGTTGAAATCTGCCTCTCGGGAGCGGAGCGACCACGGATGGGGAGGGCCCCGTCGGCGACTCGCTCGACGACGGGAGGGGGCGCAGCCCCCTTGAAACACAATCCGTGGGTTCGGTTGAGTGCAAACTCAACTGAACTCAGGGATTAGAATCGACGACATGGACTTCGTCGAGTGCACCTGCCCCTACTGCTTTGAACAGGTCGAGATGGAGCTCGATCCGATGACGTCGGGGAGCTTCGTTCATGACTGCGCAGTGTGCTGCAACCCGTGGCAGGTGCACGTTCACCGCGACGCCGACGGCGACATCTCTGTCGACGTGCAGCGCGCCCAAGATTGATCAGATGGGTGTGAGGTAGGCGCGCAGCTCTTCGGCGCTCAGCTCGATGAGCCGCTGATCGAGGGACTGCTGCAGCAAGCGCTCCGTCTCTGGGGAGAGGGCGGCCTTCACGCGTCCCAGCAAGCGCGGCGGCATGGCCAACATCAGTCCGTCGAAGGCGTTTTGCACGCGCCCTTGCTCGAGGCGGGCCGCCAGGTGCTGAGCGTAGTGGTCGAGCTCGACGTCGCCGGCGGGGGTGTGGGGCTCGAAGGCGTGACGTCGGGGGGAGGTGTCGCTGCTGTTGGAGCCCGGGCGTGCGGTGACCAGATCTTGATCGCGCAACCGCCCCTGCGGGTGTTCGATGCTCTCGATCAAGAGCAAGGCCTCGCCCCGTTCGCTCGTGGCGTAGATGCGTGCAGCAGCGGCGTCGGCGACCATGATCCACAAATGCGACATGCCCCACCCCCTGCCCCCGCGGCAGCAGGAGCCATCGACACCGGGCGTCCGAACTCGCCCGGTCCTTCTTGAGCAGCAAAAGGCAGACCGAGCGCAGCGCGGTGTCCTGGCTCGTTGCAGGGTCCACGAGGTGGCGCAAAGCAGGAAGCACCTTGAGCCGTGCCAACGGCGCAAAGCAGGAAGCACTTTGCGCCGCGCCAAACGGGGCTCAAACCATCGGCAATTTGTGGCGGGCCCACCATTTTCGCCACACCGCCATGGTGCGCTTGCGATCGCCCCGCACGTCGTCAGCCCCGTCGCCGACGTCGGCGCCAGCGAGGGCTTGCAGCTCACCCTGGGCCTGGGTGCGCAATGCCGCGTCGTCGGAGTCCAAGGCATCGACGAGCCAGTCGATGCGAGAGCGTTTCTTGGCCTTGGCCCACCATTTTTCCCAGGCGCCAGCACGGGGCCCGTGGTTCTGCAGCCCAATGACTCTCAGGGCCGCCGCGGCCGCATCAGCCAGCTCCGTCGCCAACGCCGCCACCAACAAGGGGATGGCGCCGACGTCGCGAAAGGCACCCAGCAGCTCGACGGCGCGGCGCCGGTTTGCTGGGGCCGACGACGTCGACGCCTGATGCCGCAGCTCCCGGAGCACCGACTCGAAGCCCGGATGGGCCAACAGGGGCACAAGGGCGAGGACCGCCAGCCGGCGAATGCTCGCTTCGTCGTCGTACAGGCGCGCCCCGAGCGCGTCGATGCACCGCGCATCGGGTGTCAGCCTGAACAAGAGCAGGGCCGCGAAGCGACAACTCCGATCGGCACTCTCGAGCTGGGCCTGAGCGACGGGCAGCCCGTGGGTCCCCAGGCGCGCCAGGACGTCGACGACGGCGCTCAAAGCGTGCGCTGTGGGGACGTCGACGTCGTCGGCGCAGGGATCGACGCGCAGACGTCCGGGAAAGAGCGCGGCCAAAGCGGGGACAGCAGCGGCTCCTCGGGCAACGAGCTCGGCACCGGCGCCGGCGACGACGCTCTCGTCCATGTCGTGCAGCAGCGCGACCAGCTCCTGATCCGTTCGCGTGACCCCGCTCGACGACACCTCGTGAACGACCTGATCCGGGGCCGACGACGGCAAGAGGGCGGCGTCGACGACCAAGCTCTCTGCATCCAGGGCCGGCGGTGGAGCTGCTGTGCGTCGATGTTGGCGCAGGAGAGCGTGAAAGGCCCCCCCGAGGCGCGAGGAGAAGATGATGAGATCCGCCAGCGCCGCTGGATCACAGGCTCGCACGCCGGCATCGGCAAAGAGCGCAGCGACAGGGCGACCGCCGACGACGATGGGAACCAGCAACATGGTCTTGGGCCTTCGTCGACCCAGCCAGTCGAAGAAGCGCACGTTGCCTTCCGAGAGCGTGGGCCTGCCAAAAAAGAGCGCGGGCACCGCCAGGCTCCTTTTCACCACGCAATCGTCAGCGACGACCAAGGGGGAGGCAAAGAGCGCTCCCACCACCGGCCCCTGCCGGTTCCAGCCCTGGCACGAGCTGACGCCGTCGACGGTGCGAACGCCGAAGACGGCGGCAAAAGGCAGGCAGCCGCGGGCAAAGGTCGTGGCGACGTGGACGATGCCGTCTCGGGAGCTCTGATCTGTGAGGTGGGCGAGGGCCTGCGCGAGGTCCCAGCCCGCGCCGTCGATGTCGCTTTGGGCCACGGCCGTTTGTCACACGCCCGCGGGCCTCGGTCCACTTGAGCATCGGCAGAGCGGGGGCTAAGCCTCGCCCGTGCTCCCCCGCTTCGTCGTCGTCGTCGTCCTCGCTTTGGCCTGCAGCCAAGGTGCGCGCGCCCAGGCGGGTCGGTGGTTCACCACGGCCGCGGTCTTGAAAGAGCTCTTTCCCACCTCTGAGCGCGTCAGCTTCGTGACCGTCGACGGCGCCGCTTTGGCCGGCCAGGGCATCCCCGGCGGCGCGAAACAGCACCATGTCTACGTGGCCTGGACGGGCGCGCACCTCGATGGCTACGCCGTCGTCGACGACGAGCGCGGGCAGCACGAGCCCATCTCCTTCGCCGTGCAGATCGATGCGGCGCTGGCGGTGCAAAGGGTCGAGGTGATGGCCTACCGCGAGGCCTACGGGGCAGAGATCCGTGCGGCCCGCTACCGCAAACAATTCGTCGGCAAGACCCAAAGAGATCTCGAGCCCGCCGCCGTCGCCGTCGACGCCATCAGCGGAGCGACCCTGTCCTGCCAGAGCACGGTGATCGTGGTGCGTCGGGCGCTCGCGTTGGCCGCGCTTGCCAAGACCATCGCCACCAACTTGCCCCCCTCCGTCGGCGCCGCACCTTGAGGCAGTTTGCGCGCCCCTTTCCCTTGGCCCGCCTCTCTCTCGAGGCGCGGGTGCTCTACTCGGCCTTCTTGCTCTTCGTTTTGGTCGGCGTGGGGAGCAGCGCCTGGCTCTACCGCGACGACGGCCTCGGCTTGGGTGGCGACGACGTCGTCCGCTACTTCTACGGCGATGAAGCGCCGGGCTTGGCCCCCCCCGCCGACGGCGCATCGATGCGCATGGAGAAGCCGGCGCGGCAGGTGGTCGAGACCCTGCACTTTCACGCCTTCACCATGCCGGTGGTGCTCTTGATCGTCGGCCATCTCTTCATGATGTGCGCGCTGACGACGCGGAAGAAGATCGTGGTGCTGGTGACGGCGTCGACGTCGACGTTGGTGCACCTGCTCTTGCCGCCGCTGGTGCGTTTTTCGAGCCCGGGTTTCGGCGTGTTGTTCGGGCCCTCGGCGGTGCTGATGAGCGCTGCCTGGTTGGTGCTTTTGGTGTGGCCCCTGATCGAGATGTGGCGGCCGGTGTCGTCGTCGACGGCGCTGGACGAGGGCTGATCAGCTCCCAACGGCCGGCAGCAGCAGCAGCTCGGGTGGGGTACGGTGCAAGCGGTAGAAGATGCGGTTGATCGATCGGCGGGCCGCGTCGTCGACGGCGCCTCGATCTCGCAGGGCCGCCCGCAGCGCCTCTTTGACCTTGTCGAGCAGGGCGCCCGCGAGCTCGGGAAACACCGCGTGGGGCACCACCACGACGTCGCTGCCATCGACGACATTGACGATGATCATGCCAGCTTTGCCCATGCGCAGCCGGCTGTGCACCAAGGACGCGGGAAACCAGCAGACGTCGCCGTCGATGGCGGCGGGCTCGTGGGCTTTGGGAGCCTCGATGTGGCGGGGGCCGCTCGTGCCGTCGAGCACCAGGGTGTGGCCGTCGCGGAGGCCGACGATGCGCCCGTCGTCGAGTCCAACTTCGCGGGCGAGATCGCCATGGGCCACGAGGTTCTCGGGGTTGCCGTGCAAAGCAACGAACACGCGCGGGCGGCAGGCCTGCAGGAGCAAGCGGAGGTCTTCGGCGTAGCCATGACCTGAAACGTGAGGAGCGCCGCGGCCGGCGACGACGTCGGCGCCTTGGTCGACGAAGGCGTCGACGAGGGGCTGCACGCTGCGCTCGTTGCCCGGGATGACCCGCGCCGAGAAGACGATGCGATCACCGGGCTCGACGTTGATGCCCAGGGTGGGATCGCGGCGCGCCAACCGTGCCAGGGCCGCACGCTCTTCGCCCTGGCTGCCGGTGAGGGCGATGCACAAGCGCGCCCTCGGCAGGTTTCTCAAAGCGTTTTCGTCGGCGATGACGTCGCTGCCGTCGATGACGCCTTCGGCGAGGCCCATCTGCAGCGCTTCGAGCAGCCCGCGGCCCAAGAGCACCAACTTGCGTCCCCGCCGTCGGCACAGGTCGATGAGCAGCGCCAGACGCTGCAGGTGGCTGGCGAAGAGGGAGACGAAGACGACGCCGCCTTCTTCGTCCATGTCGAAGCAACGATCCAGAGCGACGCCGATCGGTTTTTCGCCGCCGTTGCGGCCGGGAAGGGTGGCGCCAGTGGAGTCGGCGAGCAAGCAGGCGACGCCATCGCTCCCCGCGGCCGCGCGCAAGCTCTCGAGGTCGGTGGGCAGGCCAAAGACCGGATCTTCGTCGACTCGAAAATCACCGGAGTGCACGACGACGCCGACGGGGGTGCGCAGGATCAGGCTCGCGGCGCCGGGGATGGAGTGCGAGACGGCGGCAAAGGAGAATGAAAAGGGTCCGACGGAGCGTGTTTCACCGTAAGCAAGGACGTCGATGGGTGGACGTCGCTCGCCGAGGCGAGCACAACGGCGCTGAAGGAAACGTGCGGTAAATGATGTACAATAAATTGGCGCAGAGCGCTCGCGCAGGGCGAGGGGCATGGCGCCGATGTGGTCCTCGTGACCATGGGTGATGATGTAGGCCAACAGCCGGTCGCCCAGCGTGCCGAGACGCTCCAGGTCGGGCAGGCCGACGTCGAAGCCGGGGAGCTCGGGTCCCGCAAAACGCACGCCGCAGTCGACGACGACGGCGGCCCCGGTGTCTTCGTCCTCGATGAGCAGGCAATTGCGGCCGAAGCGTCCGACGCCACCGAGGGGGGTGAGGCGCAGCATCAGTGTCCTGGGTTCGATCGGGGCGCGCCGTGCCGAGTGCGAAACCAGGCGGCGAATTTCTCCAAGCCGGCGTCGATGGAGGTGAGCGGGTCGTAGCCCAGCTCCGCGCGGGCTCGGGTGATGTCGGCGCAGGTGAGGGGGACGTCGCCAGGCTGCTCGGCCATGGGCACGAGGCGCGCTTCGACGTCGAAGGCGTTGGCCAACTTCTGGATGAGAGCATCGAGACGCACGGTCTTCGAGTTGCCGAGGTTGTAGATGCGGCTGGTGGGCCCGCTGCTGCGGTCGATGGCCGCAAGCACCCCACCTACAATATCATCAATGTAGGTATAGTCGCGGGCCGTAGAACCATCGCCGTAGCGGGGCACTGGACGGCCTGCGAGGAGAAGCTGGGAGAACTTGTGGATGGCCATCTCTGGTCGTTGGCGCGGACCATACACTGTAAAAAAACGCAACGACGTCGAAAACAAGCCCCAGAGGTGACCCCAGGTGTGCAGCAGCAGCTCACAGCAGCGCTTGGTGGCGGCGTAGGGCGACACGGGTTCGTTGACGGGATCGTCTTCGTGAAAGGGAACTTTTCCCTGCCCGGATCGACCCTGGCCGCCATAGACCGACGACGACGAAGCAAAGACGAAGCGGGGCAGCGATCCGCCGACGTCGCAGGCGCGGGTCTGCTCCATCATGGCCACGGTGCCTTCGATGTTCTCGCGCTGGTAGAGCGCCGGCATCTCGATGCTCGGCCGCACCCCAGCCCAGGCCGCCAAATGAACGACGACGTCGGGGCGGCGAACGAAGGCAGCGGTTCTGACGACGGCGTCGAGCAGGTTGCCTCGCACCAGCGCGAAGCCCGGATGTTCCTCGAGCAGGGCGCGGTGGGCCTCTTTCACCACCGGATCATAGAAGTGATTGAAGTTGTCGACGCCGACGACGCTGTCGCCGCGGGCCAGCAGCGCCTGTGTGACGTGGGAACCGATGAAGCCGCAGGCCCCGGTGACGACGACGTGCATGGAGCAGCTATTCCGCTGCGCGATCGGTCTTCTTGCCGATTTTCAGGAGGTGTTTGGCATAGTCTTCGGGGTAGTGTTTGATCGAAGACATGACAGGAGAAGTAGCAAAGTCGCCCAATGCACACAGCACATTCCCGGCGATCTGCTTGCTGACAAATTGCAGAATTTCGACGTCGCCGTCTTTGCCGCCGCCGTCCATGATGCGAAACAGGGTCTTTTCGAGCCACGAGGTGCCTTCGCGGCAGGGCGTGCACTTGCCGCAGCTCTCGTGGCGGAAGAACTCGACCATGCGCGTAGCGGCCCAAGCCATGTCGACGGAGCTGTCCATCACGATGAACGACGCCGACCCCAGCATCGAGCCAGCGCCTTTGATGCCGTCGTAGTCGAGCAAAGCATCGAGTTGGGCAGCGGGAATGATCGGCGCCGACACGCCCGCCGGCAACACGCCTTTGACCGGCAGGCCCGAGGGGGTGCCACCGCCGAAATCCTCGATGAGCTGGCGCAAGCTCACCTTGCCGAGCGGCAGTTCATAGTTGCCTGGTTTTTTGACATGTCCCGACAAACAAAAGATTTTTGGACCGGTGTTGTTTGGCGGGTTTCCAATCGCCTTATAGGCGTCGACGCCCTTTTCCAGAATAAAGGGAACATTGCACAACGTCTCGACGTTGTTCACCACGGTCGGCTTCATGTAGAGGCCGGCGACGGCGGGGAAGGGGGGCCGCGAGCGGGGCATGGGCCGGTTGCCTTCGAGGGACTCGATGAGGGCCGTCTCCTCGCCGCAGATGTAGGCGCCGGCGCCGAGGAAGACGATGATGTCGAGGACGAAGGGGGAGCCGTCAGCCTTGGTGAGCATCTCGGCCGGCGATCCCAACAGGCCCGCGACCTTGGCTTCGGCGATGGCCGCGCGCAGGCGTTCTCCGGCGACGGTGTATTCGCCGCGGATGTAGACGAAGGCCAGCTCGCAACCGATGGCGTAGGAGCCGATGGCGATGCCTTCGATGAGCGTGTGGGGCTCGACCTCCATCAGGTCGCGATCTTTGAAGGTCCCAGGCTCGGATTCGTCGGCGTTGACGACCATGTACTTGGGGCCTGGCCCCTTGGGCACGAAGCTCCACTTCAGCCCCGTCGGAAAGCCGGCGCCGCCGCGGCCCTTGAGCCCGGCATCCTTGACCTTGGTGGTGACGTCTTCGGGCTTGAGGGCCACCGCCTTGCGCAGACCGCCATAGCCGCCGCGGGCCTCGTATTCGGCGAGGGTGACGGCGGTGCTGCGGCTCGGGTTCGGCAACAAGATCGGCGTGTAATCCAGGTCCATGGTCGCTTCCTGCCAGAGGGGCCCCTCGCTCGCCAGGGGCACTTGCTTGATGCCTTGCAGGCGACCGACCCGGCGGCCACTGCGCTTGATGTTCTCGGTTCCCCAAACGTAAAACGATGGGCAATCGAAGCCGTCGTTCCCTCGAGCACTTGCCACGAGGCGGCTCGCACCACGACAGTCTTCGGGGGCAACTGCTCGAGGGACGCGACCACCCAAAGGGCAGGGGTCCAGGGGGGGTGCCCTGGACCCCCTTGGCCCGGCCGGAGGCCTCCTCCGCGCGAAGCGCGTTCTGCGCCGAAGGCGTTCTCCGCCGAAGGCGAAACAACTACCTGGGCATCCCCGGGGGCGGCGCAACCTTCACACCAGCACGAGATCGAGCGATGGCCTGCTGCACCTCGACAAAGGAGACCTTGAGCTCATAGACGACGGTGTCCATCAGCTGCTGCTCTTCGGCGCTCAGGTTGCCTTTGGTCTTGTCTTTGAGGAGCCCGACGATGTCGATGGTGTCGCGCGCCTGATCGAGAGCGAGCTCGCGTTGCCCGTGGGGCCAGGGGATGAGCCCCAATTGCATCAGCGCTTGCTGGGCCAGCGACTGCAGGAACATCGAGAAGGTGAGGCCGTCGGCGGCTGCGGCTGGGGCCGGAGCGGGCTCGGCCCTGGGGTGCTGTTCCGCCGGCGTTGGACCGTTGCCGGGCCGTGGCCCAGCGCTCGGCTTCGCCTCGGCCTTTGCTCCCGCAGCGCCGGGAGCCGCCTTGGCCTCGACCTTGGGATCGACGCGCACGCGATCGTCCTTGGGGACGTCAGGCCCCGATCGTTCGTCGCCGTCGTCGGTGAACCGGCGTCGGTCGACGACTTTGAAGCTCGACTTCTTCTGTTTTTCTTCTTCGCGGCGCTCGTCGGTCATCGTGGCCTCGCGTCAGTTGTTTTGCGGGTAGACGATGGCCGCGATGTTGTCGGCGCGATCGGCGAGGTCGGGCAGGTCTTTGATTTGCTTCTCGAATTCGGTGCGGCTCAGGCTGCCCTTGGCGATCTGGCGTTCGACCAGGCGCTTGTCGAGGAGCAGTTCGGAGACAGCGTCGGACTTCTTCTTGTCGACCATGGAGTACCTCGAAAAAAAACAGTGTCGCCGGGCATATGCGGTTTCCACCCGACGTCGTCAACGCTGGTGTTTGAGCGGTGCCGACGGCTCAACCACCGGCCATCGGGCGAAGCACCCCATCACCAGGGGCCCAGCCGCCCAGGCGTTGCCGCTGTCGACGTCGTCGAAGACCCGCACGGGCTGCTCGGGGCCGGTGTTGCCCTGCCGACCCGTCGCCGGCTTCGACCCCGCGCCCCGACTCCGTGCGCGCGAGAAGCGCGGCGTGACAAACGGGCACGGAACAGCGACAAGACGTCGTCGTCGTCGCCCCCGTCAGCCGTCCGTTGGTGCCGCTGTGTTCGAGAAGTTCACTTCGCTTTTTTCCACCGACCTGGCGATCGATCTCGGGACCGCCAACACCCTCGTGCACGTCCGCGGCAAAGGCGTCGTCCTCAACGAGCCCTCCGTCGTCGCCATCACCAAAAACGGCAACAACGTCCGGGTGCTCGCCGTCGGTCGCGACGCCAAAGAGATGCTCGGCAAGACCCCAGGCAACATCACGGCGATTCGTCCGATGCGCGACGGCGTCATCGCTGACTTCACGGTCACCGAAGCGATGATCAAGTCGTTCATCGGCAAGGCCAACCAGGGCCGCAGCTTCGTGCGCTCGCGCCTGATCATCTCGGTGCCCGCGGGCATCACCCAGATCGAGCAGAAGGCCGTGCGCGAGGCCGCCGTCGGCGCCGGCGTGCGCGAGGTGCACCTCATCGAGCAACCCATGGCTGCGGCGGTGGGTGCTGGTCTGCCCGTGCAAGAGGCGCGGGGCAGCATGATCGTCGACATCGGCGGCGGCACCACCGACGTCGCCGTCATCTCGCTGGGGGGCTTGGTGTCGTCGCAAACCTTGCGCGTCGCCGGCGACAAGATCGACGAAGCCATCGTCAACTACGTGCGCAAGCGCCACAACATTCTCATCGGCGAGCGCACCGCCGAGCTCATCAAGATGAAGATCGGCTCGGCCTACGCCCTCGAAGAAGAGCTCGACCTCGACGTCAAAGGCCGCGATCTCATCACCGGTGTGCCTCGACAGATCACCGTGACCTCGGTCGAGACCCGCGAAGCCCTGAACGATTGCATCCGCCAGATCGTCGGCGCGGTGAAGGCCACCCTCGAAAAGACGCCGCCCGAATTGTCCGCCGACATCATCGATCGCGGCATCGTCTTGTGCGGCGGCGGCGGCATGATCCGCAATCTCGATGTACTCTTGAGCGAAGAGTGCGCGCTGCCAGTCTTTGTTGCAGAAAATCCCTTGCACGCGGTCGTCGACGGTGTGGGCATTGTGTTGGAAAATCTGTCGAAGTACCGACGTTTGCTGCTTTAGTTCTGTGCCCTCAGAGACCCTGCGTCATGCGATTCCAGGCGAACGTTCAGCGCCGTACCCACCCAGTGGGTGCCCTCCAGGCCGTCGAGGGCTGCGACCAACGACACACGATGAGGATCGCGCTCCCGGCCGTTTTGCACGTCGTCCCGCAGGCTGCCGCAGACTTCATCGAGCCAGGTCAACATGGCGTGGGCTTGGCGATGGCGGGCCGTGAGAGCCTTGGTCAGCTCGTGCGAGACCGCGACGACGACGAAGGCGACCAATGCAAACGCCGCCAGCGCCTCCGTCGTCATCACCCGCATCCAAGCCAGGCTCAAGAGCACCGCAGTCAGGGCTCCGCCGGTCCCGATGGCCCGCAGCAACAGCCGCCGGTCGGTCGGACGCCAGAGCCCGCCTCCTTCGGCGCGCAGCAGCAGCCCAGGCTCCAGCTCAAGCGCGCTTCGGTGCATGGCTTGGCCCAAACTCAGGAGGGGATCCGCGGCGTGGCGCTGGAACACCGCTTGGCCTCGATCCCGCGCTTCGACGTCGTGGAGGATGGAGTACGAGGTGCCTTGGTGCCGCAGCCAGCCCGCGCTCAGGGCGCCGACCAGAAGCGTTTCAGCCACGGCCCGCACGCCGCCCCGCAGTAAGGCCAGCAAGAGGACGTCGTCGGGGCCCGGCATGCGCCCGACGATCAGGGGCTGGCTGGGGGCCAGGGCCATCGCCGACGTCGACGCAGACGACGAACGCAGCACGGGACCATCCAGGACGTAGCCGACGACCATGGCCGCCAACACCCCGAGCCCGCCGAGCAACGCGGCCAGCCCCAAGCATCCGAGTGCGTAGCTCACGTGACCGTCCGGCTGGTGTCGAGCTCGTCCACGTCGTCGATGGCCGCGTCGAGCACCGTGCCGAGAGCGATGGCTGCAGGCAGAGACGACGCCGCTTTCTGCGTCAGAGGGATGGTGTCGACCTGCAAACGCTTGCCAATGACATCGAGGACGGTGATCAGATCATCGGGCGTGACGATGTCGTGCAGGCGCAGCAGCGAGGCCAGTGGCGCGCGGATCTGCTTGAGCAGGTGATCGACGCCGACGCTCAACCCCACGTCGTCGACGGCGGTGTCGACGACGAGCCGGCGCAAGCGAATGCGTGCGTCGCGCAGCTCCTGTTCCACGCGCAGGCGTCGGTGCTCGGTGTGAACCACGAGCTCGGCGAAGGGATCACCCCCAAAAAGCACCGTGTGGCAGGCGCGCACGTCGTCGTACAAGATCGGAAAGACGTCGGCGGCCCGAGGGATCTCGCTGTCCTTGAGGATGAGGCAGTCGATGCGAGCGGCGGCGCGTCCGATGGCGAGCGGGTCCGCGAGCCGGCGCAACAGCAAAGCGTCGTCGTCGTCGATCACCAGGATCAGGTCGACGTCGCTGCGGTGGGTGAAGCCGCCGCGCACCGCGCTGCCGTAGACGACGACGGACACGAGGTGGCGACCCAAAGCCTGGTTCACGGCGGCCAGGAGCTCCTCGACGCGGTGGCGCACGGCGGCGGGCAGCAGGGCGAGCACGGTCTGGGCGTTTTTCGCTCGGCTCGTCGGCGACGGACTGGGAATCAAGGTTGGCTCCAGAGCTGTAGGGCTGACGTTTGATGTTCAAGACGCTGGCGCGCCTTGAACCGTCAGAACTTCAAGACGCGCCAGCGTCTTGAACCGTTCAGTACCAATTCTTCGAGACGCCGGCGGTCTTCAGGGACCGCAACATAGCGCCGGACCCGGGGTCAGACGCAGCCGCCGGCGTGCCGACCTGCCGCCGTCCAAAGCGCAGTAGCTTGGGTCCATGTCGCGGGTTCGCCTTGGTGAGCTGCTGCTGGCGCGCGGGCTCTGCACGCGCGAACAGCTCGCTCAGGCATTGGAACAACAGGTCGTCTACGGCGATCGCTTGGGAACCAACCTGATGGCCCTCGGCGTCGTCGACGAAGAAGCACTGGCTGGGGCATTGGGCACGCAGCACGGCGTGCACGCAGGCTACGGCTCGGTGTTGCATGTGGATCCCGACGCTGTCGCCACCGTCTCCAAGGCCCTGGCGATCAAGCACGCTCTCGTTCCCCATCACATCGCCGATCGCACCCTGTACCTCTTGATGCAGGACCCCAACGATCTCCAGGCCGTCGACGACGTTCGCTTTGCCACCCGCCTGAAGGTCCAGCCCGTCGTTGTCTGCGAGGCCCGACTCTGGCGTCTGCTGCTCGAGCACTACGGCCACAAGAGCTCCCTGCGCCCCAACCCCGTCGACGTCGTCAAAAGGGCGGTGTTCGCCGCCGCCGAGCCAACCGCCCCGGTGGCCGTCGAAGACCTGGTCTCCGAGGAGGAATTTCACCAGCTCTACGCCAAGGTCGCCTTGGCCCGCTCCGATGCCGCCGCGGACGAGGCCCCAGATGCCAGCGAGCCCATCGCCGACCTCGAGCCCGAGCCGGATCCCGAAGCAGATCTGTTCGGCGACAACGCCGACGACGCTGACGGGGTTCCGGATTGGACCGACACCACGCAGCCCGATCGGATGCGCTTGATCCCGGGCCGGGCGCTGAGCGCTGACCAGGGCGACGTCGACGACGAAGCCGCGGTGCCTGCCATCGAAGCGGAGTCGACGGCCGGTGTCGATTGGGTGCGGGGCCTCGAGGACACCAACCCCATGCCCGCTCTGCCGAAGGGCCTGCCGGAGGCCCCGGGCGAGGTCCAGCTCGTCGAGGTCGCCAGCGAACCCGAGAGCCTGCCACCCGGGGACCCCACCCCAGCGGAGGTGCTCAGCGCGCCGCCAGCGACGACGAACCCGGCGCCAGCGACGGTCCTCTCCCCCCTCTCTTTCGAGGAGGCCGCGGAGCTGCTCACGGGCGCAAGCTCTCGCGACGACATCGCCCGCGTGGTGTTGCGCGCGGCCCGGGCCCAGTTCGCGCGAGCCTGTTTGATCACCGTCTACCACCACGCTTTTGTCGGCTGGCAGGGCGTCGGCGACGGCTTCGACAGCGCCACCCTCGTCGACGTCAGCCTCGCCCGCGAGCTGCCCTCGGTCTTTGCTTTGGTGGCCGACAGCCGCGCCTACTACCTCGGACCGTTGCAGCCCTTCACGGCCAACGGGGTCTGGGTGAAGGCCACGGGCAAGAAGATCCCCAAATCGGTGGCGGTGCTGCCCATCTTGGTGCGGGGTCGCGTCGTGAATCTACTCGTCGTCGACAACGGCCACGATCAGCACGTCGGATCCGACGTCGGCGGCCTGTTGATCCTGGCCCAGCGCATCGCGGGCACCTACGAGCAACTGCTGCAAGGCGCGCCAAGCTGACCAAGATGCGCTCAGGTCAGCGGGCCCGGCGCACGGCGTCGACGGCGACCTTGCCGCTGCCGCTCCACACCACAGTGCCGGTGACGGGCAGGTGATCGGAGGTGACGCGGGCCAGGCGCGATCGGTGGGTGGCGACGGCGACGACGGCGGGGGACAGGACCAAGACGCGATCGAGGCGCAGCATCGGCAGCAAGGCCGGAAAAGAGCGCACTGGCAGCGCGGGGGCGAAGCGGGCCAACAGGGGCTGCACGCTGAACTCCTGGCGGTCGAGGGCGTTCAGGTCGCCAAGCAACACGGTGATGTCCGCTGGACCAGCGCGCGTGTCGTCGAGGATGGCGACGAGCTGGTCGGCTTGGCTGCGGCGTTCACGCGCGTCGAGGCCGAGGTGCGTGGCCAGCACCCGCAGGCGCACGCTCGGCACCGACGCCGCCACCCGCAGTTGGAGATCGACGACGTTGCGGGGTTCGAAGCCAGCGACGCTGAGGTCGTGCACCCGCAGGTTCTCGACGGGAAAGCGGCTGACGACGGCGTTGCCGAAGCCGCTGCGCGCGGGACAGGCGGGGCCGAGCAAGAGCTCGGAGTGCAGCGCCGCCATCGCCGCGAGGCCGTCTTTGCCGTGGCATTCGACCTCCTGCAGCGCGATGACATCCGCGTCGAGCTCCTGCAGCACCGCGAGGGTGCGGCGCGGTTCCTTGCGGCCATCGGTGCCGATGAAGCTGTGGACGTTCCACGTCGCCACCCGCAGGGAGAGCAGGGAGATCATGCCGACGCCACGCCGCCCCGCCGGGCGGAGAATTCATCGCCGCCAGGCGATGAACCTGTAGACAATTCACCGACACGCGAAGCGCTGTCGGTGAATTCATCGCCGCCAGGCGATGAACCTGTAGACAATTCACCGACACGCGAAGCGCTGTCGGTGAGTTCATCGCCGCCAGGCGATGAACCTGTAGACAATTCTGGCGGCGGGAGATCCAGGTTCGGGGGAGCGCCGGCCTCCGCCCGGCCCCGTCGTCGACGGCGAAACAGCAGGGCGGCCACACCCGTGGCACAAAGGCCAGCGACGACGACGATGGCGGCGACTTCGACGTGCCAGACCTTGTTCACCAACAACCCGAGCAGCTGTCCGAGCAGCGTCAGCAGCAACACCGAAGGCAGGAGGCCGAGAGCCGAGCCCAAGAGGAATTGCGGGAGCCGCACCCGCGCGGCTCCGGCGCAGAGGTTCACGAGCGTGAAGGGCGACACCGGTGCGAGTCGCAGGCCGGCGGTGGCCCAGATGCCACGCCCGTCGAGTCGGGCGGCGGTGCGCAAGGGTCGGCGCCCGACCAGTCGGGTGAGGGCCCGCGCACCCATGATTCGGCCGATGCCATAAGACAGCAGACAGCTGAGCAGGGCCCCCACCCAACTCACTCCAAAGGCGGCGAGAGGGGAAAACACCAACGCCGACGTCAGCGCCAGCAGCGTGAGGGGAAAGAACACCAGGCCGCCGCCGACGACGACGGCGATGCCGATGCAGGGTCCGGGGTCACCGCCCAGGAGCTCGTGCACGCGGGCGGGAGCGAGGACCGATGCCAGCGACGTCGAGCGCCACACCACGATCGCTGTGAGCACCAACACGATGGCGACGACGACGGCGATGGCGGCCCGCAGCCGTCGCCGCGGGGGACCCAAGCCGCTCCAGCCCCGCGCCGTGAGAGGATCCAGCAGCGTCGGCGCCTCGGGATCGGCAAAGACCGCCAGCGGCAGCAGGATCTCGCGCAAGCCCAGGTCGGCGTCGTGGACGGCGATGAGCGTTCGATCGCGCCCCTGCAACGCAGCGATGGCGCCGCGCAAGCCCAGGGCCTCGATGGCAGGCTGGACGAGGTCGACGTCGACATCGAGGTGCTCGGCGAGCAGCCGTGCGCGCACGCCGATGATGCCGCGGGCGATGTGGTCGTCGACGCCGCCGTCGTCGTTGACCGCGTCGATGGCGAGATCGCATTCCGTGTCGAGCCCCATCGAGCGGTTCGACAGGTTGGCGGAGCCGACGCGCAGCAAACGATCGTCGACGATGGAGACCTTGCCGTGCACGTTGAGACGAGGCGCGTTTTCATCGTGCGAGAGGATCGGGGCCAGCACCGAGAGCCGCTGGTGCGCGTCGCTCTTGGCAAGGGCATGCAGCAGCTCGGCCCGCCGCAGGCCCATGGTGCGCTCCTCGAACCAGCCGCAGCACACGCGGGGGACGACGATGACGATGTCGGGCCCGTGGGTCCCGCGCAGGCTCGTCGTCAGCGCCTCGCGGATCGAGCGCGACGTCAGGTACTGGTTCTCCAGGTAGACCGCGGAGCGGGCCAGCCGGATCCCGTCGAGGTGCAGCTGCTCCACCTCCCGCACGGGGGCGCGATCCTCAAAGAGGGGCTCGGTGCGCGCGATGGCGACGTCGACGTCGACAAAATCCGCCTTGAGCTCCGCAGGCCACGGCGACGTCGACGGCCGCGCTGGTGCTCGCAGCTTCTCGCCCGTGGCCCGCCGCCAGCGCTCGCGGGCAAGGTCGCCCAGGGCCGCGGCCGCCGCTCCCTCGACCGCCATTTGCACGTCGTGGAAGGGCTTGTGCTGCGAGGCCGGGGGATCCAGGCGCCGGGGATCGTCGATGACGTGGGCTGGGGTGTCCCAACGCGCACCGCAGAGATCGATGCCCCCCGAGAAGGCGACCGCGTCGTCGATGACGACGACTTTCTGGTGGTGCGACGCCCCGAGCGGGTGCATTCCATCGAGCTCGAAGCGCATGCGGTGGTGTGTCTGCCAGTCCAGCTTCGCCGCCGAGAGCGACTCGCGCTCGAAGGCAAAGAGGGGCACGAAGTCCCAGCTCAACAGGTGCACGCTCACCCCGCGGCGCGCGATGCCGTCGAGGAAGGGGCCCAGCGTCGCCCGCCGCTGGCCTTCTTCGTCGAGATCGCGGCGGAGGCAGAGACGGCTGTCGATGTCCCAACCCAACAAGAGGATCTGCGAGCGCGCCCCCTGCAGTGCCCGGTGGAGCGCGCAGAAATAGGCGTCGGCGTCGACGAGCACTGCGGCCCGCGTGGCCCGCTCCACCCGCCACACATTTGACGTCGCAGGGCCGCCCGGCGCGACGACGATGGGCGTCCGTTGTTTCACCGCCGGGCGGGCTGCGCTGCCTGGGAAGCGCGCGCCGATGGACGAAGCTGGCATGAACCACCTCGGCGGACCGACCGTGGCTGCGGCCCGTGCTCGAGCCCTCGGTCGGGTTCGCAGAGCTCAGCGCTGATCGCCCGCGGGCTGGAAGACGTGGCCGACGGCGTCGACGACCTTCTTCAGGCGGGTCTCGCCCAGGCGCATCAGGATCGGCCGCTTGCTCAGCTTGTCTCTGAGCACGATGAATTCGCCGGCGAAGTTCTGAGCGATGATTGGGTCGAAGCTGGCCTTCGCTGCCGCCCACAGATCGGCTTCTTCGACGCGAACGTGGTGTTCCAAGACGTCGCTGAGCACCTTGACCTTGGCGGTGAACCGCTCGTCTTCGAGCCTCATGGTGGCCAACTCCTCGAGCAGCCGGGTCACCAGAAAATGCTCTTCCTTCGCCTCAAGCGTGAGCTCCCGCGCCCGGTCGAGCAGGCGGTCGTAGAGGATCTCCTCTTCGGCGAGCGTGTGGGCAGTGAGTTGGTCGATCACCGACGTCAGCAGCTCTTTGCGCGCGGCTCCGGGGTGGCTGGCGTGGAGCTTGGCCAACAAGCCGAGAGCGTTGACGTGGTCGGTGTGCAGGATCTCGTAGATGTCCATGGCTGCTCCTGGATCGCGCCGGCGCCGGAGTAGCGCCTGATCGCCCCTTGGGCTTGAGCAAGTCGGGTGCCGGCCGAACGGCGTTGGGGACGGCGCCCGAACCCCACGCAAGAGCAGCAGGATCGCAGTCGGGCCCAGCCTTCTCGCCCCAGCACGGCATTTGTTGCCGGTGTGCTCTGAGGGCAACTCCGCTCCGCGCGCGCTCCCCGCGTCTGAGCGAACTTCGGTCACCGTCCGGCTCCGCCGGCGTGGCGGAGGGTCTGCATCAGCTGCATCAGACCCTCGGGGATCAGGCCGTCTTGGCCGCCCCGCCTGAGGGCAAGGAACTTCGTTCGGGCCCGGGGTCGACCAGCAGCGAGGCCACGATGGCGACGACGACGATCAGCGCGGCGAGGGCCGCCAGGAAGGCGAACGAGGGAAGCTCCTGCCGCTCCAGGGCGACGGCGCCGAGACCCCAGGCAATGGCCGCCCCGAGCCAGTGGTTGTCGTGGAGCAACGCGAAGAAGATGCCCACCGCGGCGATGCCGACGATGCCGGCGATGGCACCAAAGATCCCCAGCACAGGATTGACGTCGGCCCGCAACACAACGTGCAACACCTGCGCGCTTTGCAGCAGGAGCGACATGCACATCCACCCCAGCAGCAGGCCGAAGGGAGCGCGCACGAGCCCCTGATCGTCGCCGCCGACGCCCCGGGATTCGCGCTCCACCTGCAGCAGCGCCGCGACGACGGTGGCGACAGTCGCCCAGGCCACGAAGGGGTGTCCCCGCGCATGGCAGAAGGCGGCGACGACGTTCCCCGCCGCCGCCGTCGCCGTCCACCAGCCGACGCGTCGCAAGAGGGGATGGGCGCGCTGCGCCGGCAGTGCCTGCCACACGGCGTAGAGGAGAATCCACGCCACCAGCGGCAGCCAGAGCAGGGCGGCACCCGGGGCTGCGGCCAACAAGGGGTCGGCGCCGACGACGTGCTCACGAGCGCCGCCATCTTGGGTCAGGGGCAGCGTTGCCAAGGCCATGATGCCAACCACCACGGCGATCAGGTTGGCCAGCTGCCTGCTGAGGTCGGCGACGGTGTGGTTCATGGCGGTCTCCGCCCTGGCCACTGCTGCAACGCCTGCGCCCTGGTCGCTCACGAACGAATGGGAAGCCCATAGTCGCTCAGCGCCCTCTTCACCTCGTCGAAGCCGGGCCGCCCGCCCGAAAACAAGCGACTGACGATGCCGTCGGCGCCCATCAGCAACGCGGTGGCCACATCCGCTGCTTCGACGTCGTCGGCGTGGGCCAGCAGGGGCAAGGACAAGGTCTGCGCACACAACTCGATGAGCTCCCCGTCGTGCAACGCGCGGCCCTGGGTGGCGCCCTTGACGGGCACGAGCAGGACCTCGCAAGCCCCCACGCCGGTCAAGCGGTCGACGAGCGAGACCGCGTTGATGCCGCTGCCTTCGAGAGAGGGCGAGACCAGCTCGAAGGCCGTGCCCTTGTCGTCGATGACGCGCCGCGCGTGCACGGCGCAGCAGACGCGATCCGGCCCGGTGGCTTCGACGATGCGCTCGACGAAGCCCACGGGATCGGGCAGCCCGCGGTTGGCGTCGACGACGATGCGGTCCGCGCCGAACTCCAAGAGCAGGCGGGCATCGGCGGGGCTGCCGATGGGAGCCCAGGCGACGATGGGGGCGAACACGCGCCGCTCGAGACTGCCCAAAGGCTCGAAGAGCAATTTCACATCCGCCGGCGTCGACGTCTGCGACGCCTTGGGATGCATCGCGTGCAGCCACACTTCGTCGACGCCGTCTTGCACCATGAAAGAAACAATGGCCTCGACGAAGGTCGCGTCCAAACCGTGCCGGGTGTAGGGGCGGCCGGGTCGACCATGTTCGTCGACGTCGAGCAGAGCGCAGAGCCGCCGCGCGAGCGTCATGTCCTTCCCCGTGCGGGGCTCCGTGTGCTCCACGCGCTTCGCGCGGAGAACGCACCTCGCGCGGAGAAGGCCTCGGGCAACCCCGCTGGACCCCTGCCCTTGGTGTAGGCGCGCTCCCTCGAGCTGTCGCCGGCGACGGAGATCGTCGTCGGCGCCCGGGCCCGGGGAAATGAACCGGTCAGCGTCGGCAGAGCTCGAGGGCAACGAGCGCTTCGATGGCCGCGGCCCGCTTTGCGTCTCGGTGTTGGAGACCGTTGCAGGGCGGTGCTCATGACACGACCTTGGGCTGGCTGCTGAGCTGGGCTGCCATGGGCTGTCCGGCGGCGCCGAAGAAGGCCCGCAGCATCTCGAGGCCTACGGGGCCGGACTGCTCGGGAAGAAACTGTACGGCCAAGGTCGCGCCCCGCCAGATGGCCGCCGCAAAGGGGACACCGTGGTGCCCCACAGCGACGTCGGCCTGGTGGATGCGGGCGGGGGCGCACAGGCGGTGGCGAAAGGTGAGCCAAACGCCGGCGTCGCCCTTCTTCACCATGGCCGAGAGCGTCGGTTGCCGATCGAGGCCGACGACGAACGAGGCTCCCACGTGGGGTGCGAGCAGGGGTCTTTCGCCTTCGTCGGCCATGCGGGGATCGAAGCGCTGCACCGGCGCGCGGAAGATGTCGGCGCCCATGGGCATCGAGGGGTGGGTGCGGCCGCTGAGGAGGAAACAGAGGCCCAGTCCGATGGCGAGCAGGGGCCGCTCCTTGGCAACATGGCCGGCGATGGCATCGACGACGCCTGCTGACACTCCTCGTGAGAGCGCGCGGTCGTCGTCGTCGCCGTCGGGGACCACCAAGATGTCGGCCGGTCGCGCGGCCAAGGGCGTGGCGGTGAGCCGGGCCTCGACGCCGACGGCAGCCAGCGCCGAGAGCAGACGTCGCGTCCGGGCGATGGGATAGTCGAGCACGAGGACCGTGGGCGCGGGCACCCGCGCAGCTTGCGCCGACGACGATGGGGGCCGCAATTCATCGCCGCCAGGCGATGAACCTGTGGACAATTCACCGACAGGCGAAGCGCTGTCGGTGAATTCATCGCCGCCAGGCGATGAACCTGTGGACAATTCACCGACAGGCGAAGCGCTGTGGGTGAATTCATCGCCGCCAGGCGATGAACCTGTGGACAATTCACCGACAGGCGAAGCGCTGTGGGTGAATTCATCGCCGCCAGGCGATGAACATTCCTGGGGCCTTCAGGGTTGGATGGCGATGGCCTCGGGGATGTCCTCGAAGTCGTTGCCCAGGGCGAAGCTGGGGCCGCGCACGCCGGTGCCGCCGCCGATGTCGACGGCGTGCACGAAGGAGCCGGCGTCGTCGAGGGTGGGCACGAAGACGCGTCCCGCGTGGGCCCCCCGTTCGATCTGGGCCATCTGCTCGGCAAACCCGAGGTTGGTCAACGTCGTCACCAACACGGGAGCGCCGCCGCCGCTGAGGTCGAAGATCAGCACCGCGTCGTCGTTTGACGCTGAGACCGCGACCACCGTGTCATCCGGCGCGATGACCGCCGCGTTGGCAGTGGCTGCACCCGTGGCCCGTCCCCGTTCGCTCAGCACGTCGCCGGCGATGTCGACGACGACGACGTCACCGCCTTCGGCGGAGAAGGTCGAGCTGTTGGGTATGACGGCGAAGCTCCCATCGCGGGCTGCGGCGATGCTAGTGGAATCGACGAAATCCGTGACGACGTCGAAGGCTGCGATCTGCGTCGGGTTGCCGGCCAGCGAGAGCAGCCGCAAATCGTCGTCGTCGCGGGGCTCGAAGCCCGTCACCTGACCGCCCAGCAACAAGGCGCGATCACCAGGCAGGAAGGCCAGCGCCGACGACAAACGCAGCCCCAGGTGAGCGCCGTCGTCGGGAACCAGCACACCGTCGCAGCCCAAGGCGAGCACCGAGACGCCCGAGGTCGCGGCGTCGACGTTGGCGTTGACGATGTAGACCAGCACGCTCTCGCCCCTGGGCGTCGGGTGGATGAGCACATCGCCGACGCCGACGGCTGGCAGCTGCAGGGCATCGACGATCACCAGGGCCGCGGGATTGGCGACGTCGACGCTGGCGACGTCGCCGTCTTCACCGACCACCACGGCGAAGCGCCCCGAGGGTGAAAACGCGATCCGAGCCACGCGGAAACCGACGTCGAGCTCATCGGTCTGCGCCTCGATGACCCCGTCGTTGACCCGCAGCGCGCGCACGAAAGTGCCGTCGGTGCCCGCTTCGGTGGCGAAGGGCATGCCCAGCAGCAAGACGCGGGTCTTGTCATCGCTGCCCACCACCGTGAGGTCTGTGGCATCGCAAGCGCCCTCGCCTTCGCCTTCGCCGACGTCGCCTTCGCCTTCGCCTTCGTCGCCCTCGCCTTCGCCTTCGCCTTCGCCTTCGCCTTCGCCTTCGCCTTCGCCTTCGCCTTCGCCTTCGCCTTCGCCTTCGCCTTCGCCTTCGCCGACGTCGCCTTCGCCTTCGCCTTCGCCTTCGCCTTCGCCTTCGTCGCCCTCGCCTTCCCCCGTCGGCAGAGGAGGACGGGGATCTGGATCGTCGGCGACGACGATGGGCTGGGGGTCTTCGCAGCTGGTGCATCCCGGCAGGGCCAGCAGGGCGCACCAAACAAGCAGGGATCCAGAGCGCATCGGGGCCTCGGCGAAGTTCTGTTGGCGGTGCCAACGGCTCAACCGTCGGCGCTTCAGGACGCTGGGACCGGACCTGACCAGCGAGCGCGGGAAAAGAAAACGAGCGTCGCCGACGGGGAAGTGCTTCCTGCTTTGAGCCGTTGGCACAGCTCACACCCGAAAAAGAAAACCGGCGTTGTGATGCGCCGGTGTTCAGGTTGGCGACCCCAGGGGGATTCGAACCCCCGTCATTGCCGTGAAAGGGCAATGTCCTGGGCCTCTAGACGATGGGGTCACCGAATCAGGAGGCCACCATGTATGCGGCGCCAGGGCTTCACACAAGTGTCATCCGCGAGAAGAGCGCGTCCCCCTCACTTCGAGCCGACGGCAGTGCGCACTTGCAGGGCGCAGGGCCGGTACTTGGCGCCGTTGGCACGGCGCGCGGGGCCGCTTCGCCCGGTCACGGGGATGGGGTCGGCTCTTGCGCCGATGCCGGCAATGTGGTGCGGCGCGACGACACGGTTGTCTCCGAAAACGAAGACGGGTAGCAGCAGCGCCTGCCTGTTCCTCCAAGGAGCCACGATGTCTGTCGAGAACCGCGTCAAGTCGATCATTGCCGACCAACTCGGCGTCTCCGAAGAACAGATCAAGCCTGAGAGCAAATTCATCGAAGACCTGGGCGCCGACTCCCTCGACATCGTCGAGCTGATCATGGCAATGGAAGAAGAGTTCCAGACCGAGATCCCCGACGAAGAAGCCGAAAAGATTCGCACCGTCGGCGACGCCATCGGCTACGTGCAAACGCATTCCTGACGCCGTCGCGGCTGCTGTCTTGCTCCAGCCGCGGTCTGCGGTGTGGTTCGGCGGTTCGCACTGAAGTTCTGCTGGTTCAAGACGCCGGCACCCCAGGTCGCCGGGCCTGGTCTTGAGGAGCCTCATGTCCGCACAGTCCCGACGCGTTGTGGTCACTGGCATCGGCATGACGACGCCCCTCGGCGTCACCACCGAGCAATCCTGGACGGGGCTCGTCAACGGCAAGAGCGGGATTCGCACCGTCGAAGAGTGGAAGACGCTGGAATTCGCCGGCGCCAAGCTTCCGGTCACCATCGCTGGCCTGGTGCCCCAGTTCGATCCCGAGGCTTGGACCGAGCACAAGAAAGACGCCAAGCGCATGGAGCGCTTCATTCTCTTGGCCCAGGCGGCGGCGAAGCAGTGTTGGGACTCCGCCGGGCTGCCCCCAAAGCTCTCCGACGAAGAAGGAGACATGGCCGGCTGCATCGTCGGCGTCGGCCTGGGCGGGTTGGGCGGCATCATCGACAGCTACACCAGCCTGATGACCAAGGGCCCGCGGCGGGTCAGCGCATTTTTCATCCCGGCCATCGTCGCCAACCTCGCTCCGGGCAACATCTCCATCCGCTTCAACCTGCGCGGGGCCAATTGGGCGCCGGCGTCGGCGTGCACCTCTGGGGCCCACGGCATCGGCGAAGGCTTCATGCACGTGCGCGACGGACGCGCGGATCTGATGTTGTGCGGCGGCGCCGAAGCCTGCTGCGAGCCCCTCGCGGTCGCCGGCTTCGCCTCGATGCACGCGCTGTGCACCAACAGCAACGACGCACCCGAAAAAGCCAGCCGCCCCTTCGAGAAGAACCGCAGCGGCTTCGTCATGGGCGAGGGTGCGGGCTTCTTGCTGCTCGAGGAGTACACGCACGCGCAAAAGCGGGGCGCCACCATCTATGCCGAGATGATCGGCTACGGCTCCACCGCCGACGCCAACCACATCACCGCTCCCTCTGAGGGAGGCGAGGGCGCCCAGCGCGCGTTCAAGCAAGCCCTGCGCATGGCCGGGATCAACAAGGAGCAGGTCGGCTACATCAACGCCCACGGCACTTCGACGCACTTCAACGACAAGAGCGAGAGCGACGCCATCAAAGCGGTCTACGGCGATCACACCAAGAAGTTGATGGTGTCGTCGACGAAGTCCATGACCGGCCATCTCCTCGGCGGTGCGGGCGGCGTCGAAAGCGTGATCTCGGTTTTGGCCCTGCAACGGGGCGTGTTGCCGCCCACCATCAACTACGAGACGCCCGACCCCGAATGCGAGCTCGACTACATCCCGAACACAGCCCGCCAGCACCGTGTCGACGTCGTCCAGTCCAATTCCTTCGGCTTCGGCGGCACCAACGGCGTGTTGCTCTTTGGCCGAGCGCGCTGAACGATCAGCGAGCGACGGCGACGTCAGCGACTCGCGGGAGATGCAGCTCAAGGGCGCGCCGCACCCGACCCCAGGCGACGTCGGCGGCATCACCGAGCTCCGCGTGGGCCATCTCGGCGGTGGTCAGTGCGCCGACGACGCAATCACGGCGCTTGGCCGCCTTCTCGGTCATCACGCAAGACAAGGCACCGGCCGCCAGGCACGCGATGCGGTAGTGGGCGCAACCGGGCTGTTGCTCCATGCCGCTCGCCCAGCGCTCCCAGTGGGGCCTCAGCGACCGCTGCGCTCGTCGGCAGGCCGTGAGATCGCGGGGACCCCGCACGACAGCGCCCGCGTTGACGACGACGTCTTCAGCGGGGGGCACCCGAGCAGCGATGGCGTCCAGCAGCTCCAGGTGCAAGGCGATCACCGCATCGAGGCTGACCCCCTGGGCAAAGCGGGCGGCGATGGCGTCGTCGAGGCCATAGGACTGCAGCGCGAAATCGTAAGCCACGACGGGACTCAGGGCCTGACTGCGCATCTCGCGACCTCTACAGCACGATCTCGGGTTCGAAGCGCGGCACCACCAAGATGTCGGCCTCGTCGTTGGCCACCGCTTTTTCGACGGCGGCGACGGCGTTGCTGTTGTCGACGCCGGTGAGGGGCACCAGCGCCAACACCGGCACAGCCAGGCGACGTTCGACCCGTTGCGGAATCCCGCGGCCCCCGGCCACGTGGCCCGCGCCGGCCAACACCACGACCTGGCGCGCGCCCGCCTGAATGGCACCGGCGGCTCGATCGGCCATGGCTTCATCCCACAACACCTGGGCCCGGTAGAAGCCGTCGAGGTCGGCGACCTTGAGAGGGTGTTCGCCGCTGGCAAAGATGCGCTCGAACCAGGCGCGGTGCAGGGCGTCGCCCAGGTCGAGCTCCGGCAACAGGGCGCGATCGCTGGCCGTCAGACCGTCGACGCCGAGCTGGCGCAGCGAGCGCACCAGGCCCCGCGGTGCGTTCAGGGCGATGAAGCGCGCCCCGCCTTTGTGGCCAGCGGCGAAGATGGGGGCATAGAGGCCGAAGTCGAAGCCCCAGGTTTTTTTCCAATCCACGGCGTCGCGCAGGGCGTCGGCGTCGACGTCGCCGCGGTTGAAGCGATCGAGCTCGGGCTGCTTGTCCCAGCTCAGCATCTCCAGCCCGATCACGAGCCCCGGACCATCACCAGCCAGCATCTCCACCACGCGCCGCTGCAGCTCGTGATGAACGGCCTGGTCGTGTTGTTCGCCGACGACGACGACCTTGTGCCGCCGCAGCCGGTCCACCACCTCGGTCAAGGTGATCTGCGCGCCGGTGTTGCCGTCTACGAAGGCGAAGGCGTCGTCGTCTTGAAACACCAGCGGCAGCGCTTTGATCGCCTTGCGCTCGGGGGCCGGGCGCCGTCCGCGCTCCAGCGCAGCGCCCGTCGTCGCCGTCGTCGCCGTCGTCGTCGTCGTCGTCGTCGTCGTCGTCGCACACGCCGTCAGGAGCAGCAGTGCCAACAAGCAGCCTGATGCGAGCTTCACGGGCGAAAGTCTACTTTCCGCAGTCGCTCGATCACGAAGAACGAGGGCGGCGTGCTCACAGGGCCCAGCATCATGTACGCCTTGCCGAGCAGCAGATTGGGATTGTCGGCGCTGACCTGCACGACGAAGTCCTTGAGCCCGCCGCCCTCAAAGAGGCCCGGCTTGGGATTGCCCTGGCTGTAGTCCAGCAGGAGGGCATTGGGGTGGCGACCCAGCCGTCCATCGCCCAGACCGGCCTTCCACACCTTGTAAAAACCGAAGCGGGTGGGGCGGGCGTCGTCGGGGATCGCGGTCCAGGGCTCGTCTTTGGTGCCGCGTTGGATTTTCACGTTGTACCCCTCGATGGCCTCGAGCCCGTCGACGTCGCCACCAGCATCTCTGGCGAAGAAGCCCTTGGCGAAGCGCTGGATACCCAAGACGGTGCCGACGGCGCGGCCCATGAAGTCGCCGAAGACGTTCCAGCCGCGAAACTCGGAGCCAGCGATGCTCGAGAAGGCGGGAGGGACGCCGGCTTCGAGCACGCGATCCAGCTCGTCGTTGCCCAGGGACGTGAGGGACTGGAAGCTGTGGTTGTGCATGTTTCTCCCGTCAGCGCTTCAAAAGCCAGGCGACAATGGTTCTCATCGACGAATCATTGTAACCTTTTATGAGTAGGTTGGCTCGCAAGCGCTCGGCTTGCTCTCGGTCTTTGGGGTCGACGTCGCGCGCAGGTTCGCCATCGAGGAGCTTGAGCAAGGCCGTCTCGATCCTCTCGATGGCGCTGCGCCGCTGAGTATAAAAATCTTCTTTCAAGCGGCGCATATAATTACCGAACAAAAGCTCGTAGTCGACGGCGTCATCGGGGTGCTCGAGCTTGTAGGCGCCGATTTGGGCGATGAGGCCCCGTCTAAAGTCCTCGGCGCTCTCTCCCGATGCCGACAACACGCTCTCGACGAGCCGCAGCACTTCGGGATCGGGGTCCACCGAGCGCCCGGGGTGAATGGGATCGGGGAGCTTTTCGCCCTTGGTCCACGCCGACACGTGCTTGAGATAGCGCTCGAAGAGCTCGACGTGGCTGCCGGCCTTCACCAGGCCGATGGACTCGCGCACCTCTTCTTCGAGCTGTCGTTGCAAGAGGTCTTCGATGTCTTCGACGAAGGCGTTGACGTCGCGGTAGCCGCGCACGGCATCGCGGCGCAGCCAATCGTAGGAGGAGCGTGCCTTCACCAGCTGGCGCAGCTCGTCGAGAACGGCGATGGGCGAGAGGTGATCGAAGCGCCGATCTTGGGCCGCGTTCAAGAGCACCACGCGGATCTCGCGCGCCGAGGCGCCGTGGCGTCCCTCGTAGTCGTCGTCGTTGACGTGTTCCTCGTAGAGGCGGGCGGCGATGGCGCGGAGGTCTTTCTTCTCACGCTGGGTGAGGCGTTCGGGAACGGCGCCGTCGTCGTAGAGGGCCATCTTTTCGACGGGCGTGAGGCCGGCGATGGTGTCTCTCACCTGCTCTGGGTAGTGGCCGGGCTCGGGCGGCTCGAGGCGCGTCAACACCGCAAAGCGCGCAGCGACTTCGAGGGCGTGGGGCGCGACGTGCAGCCCGGTCAACGCCCGCGGGACCTGGTCGGAGTAGATCGAGAGCTCGTCGCTCACCCTCAATAAATAAGGCGCGGTGATGAGATCCATCCGTCCCTTGAACGACGGCCAATCGGGGTGCTGCTTGAAGGCGTCGAGATGCAGTTCGTTGCTGCTGCCAATCATCACGACGTCGAGAAAGAGAGAGACCTGATCCAGCGACGCCTGCGCCTGCTCCGTCGCCACCAACAAATATTTCCAGGCGTCGAGCGGGCGTTTCAAGAGATCGTTGAACTCCAAGACACCGCGGTTGGCATCGTTGAGCGCGCCGGCGGTCTCAAAGAGGGCGACGTGCTGCAACGCCGGCGGCAACATGGCCAGGGATCGATCGGCGGTGACCTGCCGGGAGTGGGCGTCGACGCTGAGCTGGGGTTCGACGGCGACGACGCCACAGCGGTAGCGGCGCGAGAGGTAGAAGCGCTCGACCTGCACGTGGCGCAGCACCTCGTGGATGTCGCCGTGGTGGGTGGCCAGCAGGGCGTCGAAGATGCGGCGGTTCTTCACGCTGAGATCGCCGGTCTTCAAGATCTCGGGGAGCATCCAATCCTTCTCCCGATCCTGCAGCGGCCGCACGAGCTCCTGCAGAAAGCCCACGCGGTCTTCACGGGACAGGAGAAAGAGGGGATGGTCCTTGAGCTCGCAGGGCAGGCGGCTCTCGACGGCGGTGCCCTCGAGGTGGGCATAGCTGCCCGCGTGCAACGACGACGAACCGCCGAAGCCAAGCTTGCCGCGCTGCACGCTCCCGGTGGGAAAAATCCAGTTGAAGCGATAGAGCGCGCCATCGTCGGTCTGGGAGTAGACCTCGGCCGCGCGGGTCAGGGCCTGGATCAGCGACGTCTTCGCCGACCCATTGGGTCCGTGCAGCAGCACCAGCCGATCGATGCGCCCACTGCGCACGAAGTTCTCGAGCACACGCACCAGGGCGGCCTGCACACGCTCTTGTCCAGCGACGCGCCCGCGGTTTTCGTCAAAGGCCTGATCGAAGAGGCGCCAGCGTCGCACCTGACCAATGGTGTGCTTGATGTCGTCGACGCCGAAGTGCTGGATCACGTCCATCAGGTAACGGGCGGCGTTGCGCAGGTGCCGGCGCGGGTGCAGCGCGACGTCGTCGAGGTATTCGTCGAAGGAGAGAATGCTCCGGCGCTTGTCAAAGGTCGCCCGGGTCGCGGTGGCGATGGCGTCGAGGGTGTGCTTCGCGGCCCCGGTCATGGTGTGGCTCCTGGCAGTGCCAAAGTGCTTCCTGCTTGGCGCCGTTGGCACGGCGCAAAGGGCTTCCTGCTTTGCGCCGTTGGCACGGCGCAAAGTGCTTCCTGCTTTGCGCAGTTGGCACGGCGCAAAGTACTTCCTGCTTTGCGCCGTTGGCACGGCGCAAAGTACGTCTGCTTTGCGCCGTTGGCACGGCGCAAAGCGCTTCCTGCTTTGCGCCGTTGGCGCGGCGCAAAGTACGTCTGCTGAGCGCCGTTGGCACCGCGTACGGTGCTTCCAGCTTTGAGCCGTTGCGGCCCGAGGGTGCAAGCCTCGCAGCGCCTCAGATGACGACGACGACCTAACATCGTGCGGCAAAAAAGAAGAGCGCCAGATGGCGCTCGACTCTCCAGCAAGTACTGATGTTTGGACCCTTGCACGGCCCAAAGGCTGCCAACGTGCGGAAGAATCACTTCTTCTTGGGGGCGGCCTCGAGGGTGGCGATGGCCTGGTCGATCTTCGCTTCGGTCTCGGCGGCCTTCATGACGGCGGTGTTCTCGTCGATGCCGGCGGCGGCAGCCTTCTTCAGGTCAGCGTGTTCGCCAGTGGGCTCGTAGGCCGGGATCACGGGCTTCGGCGGGGGCGGGGGCTCGACGGGCTTGATCGGCTCGACGGGCTTGACCGGCTCCGGCGGGGGCGGGGGTGGCTCAGCGGGGCAGGCGGCGGCGGCCAGCGCGAACGCGGCCAAGAGGGCAATCGACAACTTCTTCATGGAAAAAAACTCCGGTGCGAAAATTCTTGCCGCGGGGCAGGAGGGGATTCCGAGATTCCGAGATCACTGAAAGACCAAGAACGGAGCCGTCGACGTCGCCGGGGAGCACGACGTCAACGCTCTGCGCGTCAACCGCCGATGGCGAGGGTGTGGCGCTTGTCTTCTTTGGTCTTGATGGAGGCGACCTTGGTGGTCAGCTCGGCGTTGGCCGTGGCCGTCGCGATCTGCTCCAAGCGTTCGATGATGCCGAGGTGCTGCTGGTGAAGCTCTTCCTCGGCCTTTTTGGCCTCTTCGGCCTCGGCCTTCTTGTCGACCTTCTTGGCGGCAGCGACAGCGTTGGCCTTGGCCTTGGCCTCGAGCTCCGCCTTGGCTTTTTCACGGGCGGCTTCGATGGCCTTCGCCTTGGCTTCTTCTTTGGCCTTCTTGGCCGCTTCGAGCGCGGCTTTGTCGGCGAGTGAGGCAGTGGCTGGGACGAGGGCCAAAGCCGTCGCCACCAGCAGATGTTTCATCTTCATGAGTTGCTCCTTCATTGCGCAGCATCGCGCTGCACGGGCAAGAAACGCCGAGCGGACGCTGTCACCAAGACCTTTCCCCTGTCAACAATGGAGTCTGCTCGGCGCGGGTTTCTTTTGGGGAACGAAGGAGTCGCAGGCGGGGTCTGTTCGCCGCTGATCCAAAGGTTTCATCCCCGATCTCGCTGAACTTCGTTCACCGAGGTCGGAGATGTTCTTCCTGGAGGGTCTGATGCAGACCCTCCCCACGCCGGCGAAGCCGGACGGTGGGGCCCACCCAACTCCGCTTCGCGCGCGCTCCCCGCGCCTGAGCGAACTTCAACTGGACTTGGGATCATCGGGTTGCTTCTCGCTGACGCTGATCCGGGCAGTCACAGAGAACGGACCCTGGGCGACGGATCCATCGTCATTCAGCCCCAGCGAGCTCCACCGCAATCGTCATCGTCACCTCGCCTGGGCCAGGGCCATCAAGGTCCAACGATCTCCCCAAAAGAAGTGGGAATAAACCAGCGGATCCAACGCCGGCGCCGGGGGTGGGCCGGCTTCTGGGTTGCTTCGGCGGGCTGCTTGGTGACGCGGAAAGGGGCAGTCAGATCGCAGCCACCCTGCGCGACCGACCTCAGCGGGACTCGGAAAATTGGGGCTCCGACAGGCTCGCCATTTCTTCGCGCTCGGCGAAGGCCGTCGAGCCCGCCAGCTGCTCCCAGGGCGTTTCCTCGGTGAAGATCGGCAGGCGGAGCACGCGCTGGCCAAAGATCTCGAGGAAACGCCAGAAGTGGATCTTCAGTAGGAAAGCATTCAACCAACCGGTCGTGATACAGTAGTGAGTGTGGTAGGGATGCGTGTGATGAATCTGATGATGATCGCGCGGCAAGATCAGGTGCTTCTGCTGCAGCCACACGGCAAGGGCGGGAGGGTGGAGCATGTGCGCCCACTTGTGGAACTGGTTGGTTGCGAAGGTGCCAATGGAGGCAAAGACGAAGATGGCGACGACGAAGAGCTGCCAGCCGACCGTGTAGTCGAAGGGGATGAGCGCGAGCGGAATCAACACGCAGCAGGCCGCAAGACAGTTGTTGCCGTTGGTCTCGATGAAATCATGCAGCGTGATGTCTTTTGGATCGGAGTGATGGCGGCGGAAAGGATGCACAAAATGCCGGCCCAAGACTGGCGTATCGATAGAGAAAAATCGGTCGAAGGAGAAGTGCACCACGCCGCTGCCGAGATCGGCCAGCAGGTAGCCGGAGAACACCGCCCCGGCGAGCACGAGGGCCAAGGAGTTGCCAGCGGAGGTGCCGTCGATCTCCCAGGCGTCGCCGATGCCGTGCACGCAGCGGTAGAGCAGCAACGACGTCAGCGTCATCGCCACGGTGATGCCGAGGAGCTCGAAGGCGGTATGGCCGAGGGTGTGCTTGAAGGGCTGCGGTCGGGACGCAGGCGGCGGGGCAGGGGAGGGAGGGTTCGCCATGGTGATCTCGTTACGAGCTCCCCGGGATGCCCGGATCGTGAGCCAAGCCAAGACAATGCACCCGCATTTGTCACCCTCTGGTCACGGCAGCAAGGCGCTGGGGCAGCCCCAGCGACGGATTCGTCGACGGTGCGCCCCTCGGCGCCAGCGAAGGGAGACGCAGCACTTTTCCCAGTCGAGCGTTCCTGATAGCGGGGCCCCAACATGACGCGCTCGCTTCTCGTCGTCCCTTTTGTCTTCTTGCTCGCCCCCTCGGTGGCCGAGGCTGGATCCTCAGGGCTTGGCGATCTGCCTCGCTATGAGCTGAGCCCCACCGGGTTGTTGCTGGCGGCGAAGAAGAAGGCGGAGCCCAAGGCCGCCGCCGCCGCCGACGCCGACGTCCTGGGGGATCCCGTCGTCGAAGAGCCAAAGAAAAGCGATGGCGAAGAGGTGTCGACGGCGCTGCCCGATGCCGAGGTCAAAGTCGGCGGCACCGTGCTCGGTCAATCCCTCGGCGGCGCCACCGGCTTCGTCTTCAAGCAGGGCATCTATACCCAGTCCGATCTGGGCGGCTTCTTCGTCTTGGGCAACTCCGCGGGCTCGCCCACGGGCTTCACCATCTCTCAGGAGTGCGGCGGTCCCCCCTGCAAGCCGGTGCCGACGTCGCAGCTGCAGCCCTACATCGGCCTCTCGGTCGGCTACGACATCCTGCAATGGCTCGGCGTTCAGCTCAGCTTCGGCACCGGCTTCGTCGCCAACGCCGCCGTCTATGGCGACAGCATCGAAAACCCCCGCGACTACGGGCTGACCAACATCAACCTCGCCGTCGTCGGCAGCTTCTACGTGCTCGAGCGCTTGGCGATCATGGGCAAGCTGATGGGCGGCGCCAGCTTCCTGTCACCCGAACCAGCACCCGGAGAGCCCACCATCGGCGGCAATGTCGGCGCCGGCCTCGGGGTCCGCTACGCCACCCTGCTCCCCGACGTCTTCGTCGGCATCGACGGCAATTTCGTGCTGGCGGTCATCCCCTCATCGGGGGCCGAGCTTGTCATCATCCCTGGCTTCTCCTTCGCGCCCGTCATCAAGTACGTCTTCTAAGCTTGTGAACCGTACGGAATACCGCGTCATCTACGGTGATACCGATCAGATGGGCGTGGTGTATTACGCCAATTACTTGAACCTCTTTGAGCGCGGCCGCTGCGAGTACATGCGGGAGCGCGCCTTCGACTACGGCGCCTTCGAGAAGGAGGGCTTCTTCTTCCCCGTCGTCGAAGTCAATTGCAAATACAAGGCTCCGGCACATTTTGATGATCTATTGGTGATTGAAACTGAGATCACTGCGGTCTCTCGCATCACAGTCGATTTCGGCTACCGCGTGCTGTGCGGCACCACCCTTTTGAGCGAGGGCAGCACCCGCCACGCTTGCTTGTCCAAGGAGAGCGGGCGGCCCGTCCGCTTCCCCGCGTCGATTCGGCCGCTGTTCCCGCCGCAGTTTGGCGATGTGCCCCTCGCCTGATCGGGTGGTCGCTGCGCGCTTTGACGTTGTGGTGCATGGACCGTTCGAGCAACGCTCCCTCCCCGTCTGCACACCAGCACCACTCCGGGAGTACGCATGACCACCGCCCGCCCGACCCTCGATCGCAACCTGGCCCTCGAGGTCGTTCGTGTCACCGAAGCCGCCGCCCTCGCCTGCGCCCGCTTGATGGGACGCGGGGATCGGCACGGGGCCGACGAAGCTGCCGTCGTCGCCATGCGCCGCTCCTTCGATGGCTTGGCGATCCGCGGGACCGTGGTCATCGGCGAGGGCGAGCGCGACGAAGCCCCCATGCTCTACATCGGCGAGAAAGTGGGCGCCGGAGCAGAGACCGACCCCGAAGTCGACATCGCCGTCGACCCCCTCGAGGGCACCAACCTGTGCGCCCTGGGACTGCCCAACGCCATCGCCGTCGTCGCCATCGCCGACAAGGGCAACCTGCTGCACGCTCCCGATTGCTATATGGACAAGATCGCCGTGGGTCCCGACGCCAAGGGCGTGATCGACCTCGACAAGAGCCCCACCGACAACCTCAAAGCCATCGCCGCCAGCAAGGGCGTCTACGTCGAAGACTTGACCGCGGTGATCTTGGATCGCGAGCGCCACCACAAGCTCATCGCCGAAGTCCGCAAAGCCGGCGCGCGCGTGAAATTGATCTCCGACGGCGACGTCTCCGCGGCCATCGCGGCCTGCATTCCCCTCACCGGCGTCGACGTGCTTTTTGGATCGGGCGGAGCCCCCGAGGGCGTGCTGGCGGCGGCGGCGCTGCGGTCGACCGGTGGCGATTTCCAGGGTCGGCTCATCTACAAAAACGACGGCGAACGGGATCGCGCCCGCAAGATGGGCATCACCGAGCTCGATCGAAAGTGGTCGCTGCTCGACCTCGCCAAGGGCGACGTGATGTTTGCGGCCACCGGCGTGACGACGGGAGACATGCTCAAGGGGGTTCGCTACTTCAAGGGCGGCGCCCACACCCAATCCATCGTCATGCGCAGCAAGAGCGGCACCATCCGCACCATCGAGGCCGAGCACCACTTCGATCGCAAGCCCAACTATGGCTGGTGAGCCGTGAAGCCGGCGTGGGGACACGGGGTCTGGTGCGTCGTCGCCAGCCTGCTGCTCTTTGTCCCCAACGTCGCCGCCGTCGTCGTTCCCTTCGAGGCCTGGCCCTACACCTGCGCCCCGATGTTTGCGGCCTCCCCCGTCGACAACGCCCTCTACCTGCCGACCTTCATCCTTGAAAAGAAAGACGGCAGCACCGAGCCCCTGCCGACCCTGCCGGCCTCGGGCATCTCGGAGTGGCTCTTCAAGCGCGCCTTTCTCATCGAGGCCTGGGGCAGCGACGACCCATCGACCTCCTTCGGCCACGTCGACGACGACACCGCAGCCAAACGGGCGGCCCGCATCGAGCGCTTCGTGCAGGCCATGATCCGGCACACGCGCCGGAGCAAGAGACCCGTCTTTGACGACGTCGTCGCCCTGCGCATCGATCTCGAGCAGACCCAACCCGTCAAGAGCAAGCGCGTGTTGGGCCGTTACGTCGTCGCCGCGCACCATTTCGAGACGCGCCAGCGTCTCGAACATCAACACAGCATCGCCGAGGTCCCGTGAGCGGGCTGCTGCGTCTGCAACGCGACCTGGTGCTGCCCTTGCTGCGCATCGTGCTGTTGGGCTGGCTGCTGGCCACGCGCTTCATCGGCGCCAGCGAAGGGCTGCGGGCCTCGTTGCGCAAACACCCTCTCGAGTTGCTGCACGCCCCCCACCTCGAGAGAACCCTGGGGCAGCTGGGCTGGTGGCCGCCACCGGGAGGGCTCGTCGCTGCCGTCGGTCCGGCCTTGCTGATCTGCGGCATCTGCGCGTTGATCGGCCTCGCCACCCGCCCGGCGCTGCTGCTGACGGGTCTGGCCTTCATCGTCATCAACGCCGTCGGCTCGGGCTGGGGCTTCTTCAACCACACGCCGGCCTTGCCTGGGCAGCTGTTGCTCGCGTTGGCTCTCCTGCCAGGCTCCACGGGCTTCTCCCTCGATCGCTGCCTGCTCTTGGCCTGGCGACGACGACGCGGCGATTCCACACCTTGGCTCGAGATCGTATGTCCCCCGGTGCCGCGCTTCGGCGAGATCTTCGTCGGCGCCGTCGTCGGCGCCTTCTACACAGCCTCGGGATTGGCCAAGGTGCGGGCCGACCTGCTGCCCTGGCTCAGCGGTTCAACCCTACAGTGGTACCTCGCCGGCGGCGCCCGCAGCTTGCAGTATTGGTACGGCCCCCTCGACAGCGACACCATCAGCGGGCACCTCTACATGGGCCAGGTGAGCCCCTTGGGAAAATGGCTCGCGTCGTCGTCGGCGATGATGGCGGTGCTCTCGTGGGTGACCCTGGCGACGGAGCTCTTTGCCCCGGTCTTTCTGATCCTGGGCCGCTGGTGGCGCGTGGGCTTCGTCGTCGTCGCCTTCGGCTTTCACGTCGTCGTTCGACTGACCCTGGGCCCGGCGTTTACCGATTGGATCATCGTCGACGTCGTCCTCGTGGTGCCCTTCTTGGTCAGTGTGTTTCGCCGTGGGCAGCGCAGCGCTGTTCCAGTTGTTGAAAGCGATGCTGCGATTTCCGAAATACGCGCTCGTTTGTGAGGCCTGCGAGGAGAGTCGAGATGCCCACGAGAAGACACGTCACGGTAACCAGAAGGAGCCACTTCTTGAGCGATGCCCCTTGCTGCTCGAGTTTCTGGACGCGTGCTTCCAATGCAACATGGCATCTTGCTCTGTCACTGCAGCCCTCCTTCAAGACGCGCCCTTGAACATCAACACTTCAAGATCGTCGAACCATTGTCCTTGCTCCGCCCCCACCCCCCCCCCATTTTTGGGGGCCGGGGGGCCGAGCGACGACGCTGCTCGTCTCAGAATCCCCGTGAGGCTTCGGCGTCGAGCATGCCTTCGATTTCTTCGAGGCTGAGGCTCTTGGGACCCTGGCCATCCTTGCCGAGCACGCTCTCTGCCGCCGCTCTCTTGTCTTCGCCGAGGTCGAGCATGCGCTCCTCGAGGGTGTCGGAGCAGGCGAGCTTGATGACGTGCACCGTCTTCGTCTGGCCGATGCGGTGCGCGCGGTCCGTCGCTTGGTCTTCGACGGCGGGGTTCCACCAGGGGTCGTAGTGCACGACGGTGTCTGCGGCCGTGAGGGTGACGCCGGTGCCGCCGGCCTTGAGCGAGACGACGATGACCCGCGGTCCAGTGGCCTCCTGGAACTTGGCGACGACGTCACCGCGGTCCTTGGTGGCACCGTGCAACCACAGGGCGTTGTTGATGCCGATCTTCTCCAGCACCTCGTGCAAGATCTTCTGCATCTCGACGAACTGCGAAAACACGATGACCTTGCGCTCCGGCTGGGCCAGGGCCTCGACCATGGTCTCTTCGAAGAGCTGCAGCTTCGACGACGCCACGCCCTTGGCCTGGAAGCGTTCGTCGTCGCCGAGCAAACGGGGATCGCAGCACACCTGACGCAAGCGCATCAGCGCAGCGAGGATCGGTGCTCGGGCGCGGGCCCTTGTGTGCACCTGCAGGGCCTTCTGCACGTCGGAGCGCACCTCGGCGAGCACGCGCAGGTAGAGGGCGCGCTGCTCCGGCGCCATCTCGCAACGCAGCACGGTCTCGATCTTCGGCGGCAGGTCTTTGGCGACGTCTTCTTTCTTGCGGCGCAGGATCACCGGCCGGGTGCGCTTGCGCAGCTCGTCGAGGCGGTTGGCGTCGCCCTTGGCGATGGGACGGCCGTAACGGCGCTCGAAGGCGCGCTCGCTGCCCAAGAGCCCGGGTGCAACGAGGTCGAGGATCGACCACAGCTCCTCGACGCGGTTTTCGATGGGGGTACCGGTCAGGGCCATGCGCTGATCGCTCTTGACCAGGCGGGCCGCTTTCCAGGCCTCCGTCGACGAATTCTTCACGTTCTGGGCTTCGTCGAGCATCAAGTAGCGGAAATCCAAGTTGCCCAAGCTGCCTTCGACGTCGCGGCGCAACAAAGCATAAGAGGTGACGACGACGTCGGCTTCGCGGGCTGCGGCTTCGGATTCTTTGCGATCGCGCCCGTGCCACTTGAGCACGTTGAGCCCGGGGCAGTGGCGCTTGGCCTCTTGCACCCAAACGTCGAGCACCGAGGTGGGAGCGACGACGAGGGACGGCTTCACGCCGTCGTTTTCTTTGGTCTTGGCGAGCAGGGCCATGGCCATGAGCGTCTTACCGAGACCCATGTCGTCGGCGAGGATGCGACCGACCCCGAGCCGGTGCATCTGGCTCAGCCAGGCGACGCCGTCGTGCTGGTAGGGCCGCAAGGTCGCCGTCAGCATCGAGGGCAGGATGCGATCGGCGTCCAGCGGCTCGGCCAGGAATTCCGCGATGCGCTTCTTGAGCTCTTCGTCGTCGGTGTCGACCTCCACGCGTCCCTCGAGACCAGCCACCAAGAGCGCGAGCTCCGCGGGACCAATCTCACGCGTCTGGCCCGCATCTTTGAGCTCGAGCTGATCGGCGATGAGCTCCAGAGCAGCACCGGCCTCGGGGCTGAAGCCGAGCACGGTGTCGTCGTCGACGAGCAGCGATTGGCGCCCCGCCAGCACGGCCTTGATGATGTCGTCGAACTTGAGCGCGAGCTCGCGGGCTTCGTCGCCGATGTCGAGACGCACATCGAGCAATCCGCGCTTGTCGCCTTCGCGTTCAGGGCGGGTGGTGGCCTTGAGGCGGGGCACATTGGGCAAGCGCACGATGCGCGGCAGCGTGTCTTTGTCGACGTAGACGAAGCTTGGGATGCCTTGGCCTCCAGCCAGCTTCACCAGCACATCGAGTCCGGGCTCGCCCTGCGCGGAGAAGCCCCGGTGGGTGCCCGCAGCGTGCAAGCCGAGGTCAAAGAGCGCCCGGCGCGCCATCTCTTCCTGCGTCGACGGCCGCGCGATGAGCATGGCCCCGCCCTCTTTTTCGCCCTTTTTTGGCGGCAGCTCGACGGCGTGAACGGGAGGGATCGATCCCCGCGCCGAGATCTCGACCTCGTCGGCGATGGATTCTCCATTCTCACTGGCGTTGCGCGCGGAGAGCTCGGTGACGAGGTGCACCCGCAGCTGAAAGCCGGGGCCGTCGTCGGCGCGCGTGAGCATGGCCCGCAACACGATGCGGGGCGCGGGCTCAGGGGTGCGAGCGACTTCGACGAGGTCGGCGAGGTCGGCGCCGAGGCCGGTGACCGACTCGAAGCCAGCCTTGCCTTCTTCGGTGCACAAGCCCGCGAGCACGAGGGGCTCGGACTCGAGCAGGGTGCGGGCTTCGCCGGGCAGCAGCGGCGGCGAGACGCGGAACATCTTGAGCTGATCGTCGAGGAGAAAGGCTTCGCGTTCGCCGAGGATCATCGGCTTGTCGATGGTGATGCCGTCGGCGTCGACGGCCTCAAAGACCAGAGCGGTGCCCGTCTCGTGTTCTTTCACGCGGCCAGTGATGCGAGCGGGGCGGGGGACGACGGCGATGCTGCCTTTGCCTTCGACCTCAAGAGGGACGTCGGCAGCGAAGGCCAGCAGGCGTCCGACCTGGGCCTTGGTGAGCGAGAAGCGACCCTTCTTGGCGTGGCTGGGCCCGGCCTCGTGCAGGATCTCGATGACCGCGCGTTCGCGGGCCGACAGCGGCGTCTGGGCCCCGTGCAGCAGCGGCCGGGTCTCGACGATGGATTCGCTGCGCGGCCCGTCGTGGAGGCGGACAAAGGTGCGCTCGGCGATGAAGGCGGGTTCTTCGAGCACGATCCGCAGCCGACGCAGCGAGGTCCGCAAAGCGTCGGCGAGGTGGACCCATGGCAACGGCGCGTACTTCATCTTTGGGTCGGTCCTTCCGTCACGGGGCCGTGACGTCGTTGCTGGTGCGCGCGCAGCGCTCGTCGTCGTCGTCGTCGTCGCCGTGGCGACGGCTCAAACCATCGGCCCCGCGCCGTGCCAACAGCGCAAACATCGGCATTCGTCGAGGTCGGCGCAGCTAGACACATCGCACGCTTCCCGGCAATCACTGGGTACGTGCACGGGCCCCCGGTGCGATGCTCTGAGGTGAGCCGTTGGCAGCGCTCAAGTGCTGGTGGTTGAGCCCGGCCCAAACCTCGTCGAGCGGCACCCTTGGCGGCCAACCACCGGACTTGACCCCGGCTGCTTCGTCCTGCGAGCGTCGACCATGCGCGTTCGGGTGCTGGGCTGTCACGGAGGAGAGACACCTCGTCATCGGACGACGTGCATGCTCATCGACGAACGCATCACCATCGATGCTGGCGCGGTGTGTCGCAGCCTCGACCTGAACGACCAGGTGAAGATCGATCACATGCTCATCAGCCACAGCCACATGGACCACGTAAAGGACCTGGCGTTGATGGCCGATCAGGTCATCGGTCGTCGCCCAGAACCCGTTCATTTGCACTGCGGTCCCGAAACCGCCGAAACGCTGCAGACCTCCTATTTCAACAACTACCTGTGGCCGGACTTCACGAAGATTCCCACCGCCGACAATCCAGTGATGCGCCTGCACGTTCGCGAAGCGCTCGATGTGTTTCGCATCCCCCCGCCCGGCGTCGCCCTCTCGACGTCATCCAGCGCCAAGAGCGCCCCTGTGCTGGCTGCGGCTCAAAAGGCCCGTGGGACATCGAAGAAGACCGTCGCCATGGTGCCCCAAGCAGCGCCCCTGGCCGCAGGCGAGTACGAGGTACAATATGTACCCGTCACGCACCCGGTCGAATCCATGGCAATGATTATCCGTGGAGAAAACGGATCGTTCCTGTATTCATCAGACACCGGTCCGACGACGAAATTATGGCAGGTTGCCAATGAGACCCCAGACCTGCGCGGAATGTTCGTCGAGCTCAGCTTCCCGAACCACATGCAGGCCCTCGCTGACGTCGCTGGCCACTACACGCCGCAGACCCTGCACGCCGAGATGGGCAAGATCAAAGCGCGCGATGACATTCCGCTCTTTGTCTATCATTTGAAGCCATCGTTCTACGAGCAGACGAAGCAAGAGCTATCGGCGCTGCATCTCAAGAACATGCACCTGGTCGAGCTCACCGACGAGTTCACATTTTAGCGGTGTGCCTGATCCCCGGTCTCGCTGAACTTCGACCGCGGAGCGGTCTCGTTCATCGCCGTCGGGGATGCTCTTCTGGGAGGTCTGGTGCAGACCTCCCCCCGCGCCGGCGGAGCCGGACCCGGGGCCCCCCACCAACTCCGCGTTCCGCGGGCGCGCTTCACGCGCGTCATCCCGCGTCTTTCCCATCTCGGAACGCGGTCGAACATCAAGCGGACGCGGGATGAGGATCACTGCTCGAGGGCGCTGAGGCGCGTCTCGATGCGGGCCAGCTGCTCAGCCAAAGCACCCGACGCCGACGACGATCGGTCTGCTTCGATGGCAAAGGGCACCGCCGAGATGGGCAAGCGATCCACCGATGTGGCCTGGGTTCCCGGGGTGCCCGGGTCACCGTCGACGGTGTAGGAAATGAACTCGCGGGCGATCTCGACCTGCACAAAGACGGTCGGTCGGGTGCCGGGAAACGCGGCAGCAAGGGCGTCGAGGCAGCTCTTGCCGTCCTGGCCTTCGCCGACAGCGTCGGGCAGGTCGATGGAGAAGGTTCCGAAGGCATCGGGCGTGACGATGGTTCCTTCGCCGGTGCTGCACAGAACTTCGTCGGGGGCACCCCGTGCCTGGTCGGTCCACAAGCCGACTTCGACCTCGACCGGGGTGGTGACGGGTACGCCGTCGCGCAAGAGCACGCCCGAGTAGGTGAGCGCGGGGGAGCCGAGCGCCGCCGGGACGCCGTCGGCGTGAGCGGTGGCCACCCAGGTCATCACGGCGCCCAGCGCACCGGCGCACAGAAGGCCGAAAACACCGCGGGTCTTGACCATCAAGACGCGCCAGCGTCTTGAACATCCAAACTTCAAAACTTCAAGCCGCGCCAGCGTCTTGAACATCCAAACTTCAAGCCGCGCCAGCGTCTTGAACATCCGTACTTTCATCGCAAATCTCCACCAATGACCGTGAGGCCGCTCGCCGCCCGCCCGGTCACCCAAGGCTTGGCCACCAGGCCACCATTTCGCAGCACCAGCCCACTCGTGGTGCGACCGCTCAGGCGCGGCACCCCGTTGAGCGCACCGAATTCGACCCTCAACCCGCTGCCGTCGGCGGCGGCGCAGAAGGATCCGTTCTCGAGCTGCACGCAGCCCTCGCCGGTGCCGCAATCCGCGGTGGTCGTGCAGCGCAGGTCGGTGGCGCCGGCGTCGGCGACTTCGCCGCCTCCCTGAGCGGGGGCGCAGACCAAACCCTGGCCGAGATCCACGCAGGCATCGGTGGCCGCGCAGTCGGCCGCGGAGGCACAGGCACGGCCAAAGGGGTCGAGGTCGGTGGCCTTCAGCGCGCAGGCAGAGCCCGCGACGACGACGACGATGAGAGCCGAGATGGGCAAGGACACAGCAGGCACTCTACTCGCCCATCACAAGCCAGGGAATGCCAACGGCAGCAGCGCCAAGGCCGACGCCGGCGGCGACGACGCCCGTGACGAAGAAGTACTGGCCGCCGTCGTTCCAGCTGTTGAGGTTCTGGTTGGCCTCTGCCTGCAACGCCGAGGCGCTGCTGCTGATGTCGGCCCGATCCTCGGTGGCGTCGGCGTCGTCGAAGTCGGCGCGCAGGGCTTTGAGCTGATCGTTTTGCCCCTGCAGCGCCAGCCAGGGAACGGCGGCGATGGCCGCGACGATGACCCCGCCGACCACGAGCACGCCGCCGCCGGCGCTGAGCGCGATGGCCCCCAAGGCTCCCGCGGGTTCAGGATCCGAGGTCACGACGGCGTTGGCGGCGAGCACGCCGTTTTGCTTCGGCGCCTCCACCGGCGCCGTCGTCGTCGTCGTTGCTGGGGAGAGATGCTCCTGCTCGAGGAAAGGGGCGACCATTTTCTGGACAGCGCCGGGAACGGCGGCCCCCAGCGCGTCGATGTCGTCGGCTTGGAAGGCCATGCGCCCCACCGATTTGCCGACGAGCGTGTCCTGGAGGTTCAAGCTCATCACCAGGTTGCTGCCCAGCTTCTCGATCTGGCCATAGACGACGACGCGCGCACCCAGCGCTCCGGCCAGCTCGGCGACACAGCTGGTGCCTCCTTCGCAGCCCGTGAGCTCCTTGGCGCCCTCGAGCGCCATCATTTCGCGCACGTCTGAGCCGGACACGACCTCGAGCGCGCTGAATTCCGAGAGGGTGACCGTGACGAGGCTGCCGACGGCCGAAGTGGCGGCGGCGTCGATGGAGGTCCCCTTCAAATCGAGGACGATCACCTTGATGCGTCCAACTGCACTGCCGGGGCTGGGTGGCCCCGCAGCGAGCGGCGTCGCTTCTTCTCGAGGCGTGGCAGCGGGAGCCTGAGGTGGGGTCGGCAGCGTCGGGGCCGCCGGGGCCGGCGTCGTCGGGACCGCCGTGGCCGTCGTCGCCGGGACCGCTGCGGCAGGCGTGGTCGGTATCGCCGTGGGCGTCGTCGGGGCCGCGGTGGCAGACGTCGTCGGGGCCACCGTGGCGACGGGGGCGGTCGGTGTCGGCGACAGCGCGACTGGGGGTTTGACGACGTCGGCCGGAGGGGCATCGACCACGGGCGCGGCGGGGGGAGGGACGGGCGCGACGGCGACGACCGGAGGAGCGACCGGTGCGGTGGCAATGGGCCCAGCGATCACTGGCGGCACCACGACAGCCTCCGTGGGCGTCGGCGCCAAGGCCACGGCGGTGGCCGGCCCATAGGTCACGGTCAGGAATTCCAGCAGGCCGGCGTACTCGTCCTGGGGGACCGTGTGGCGGTTGTAGGTGGTGCCCAGTGTCAGCACGCTGCTGGCGCGCGTGGGATCGATGGCGGGACCGACGCCAGCGCCGCCGTCGGGATGGCAGCGGTTGCACTTCAGCTGGAAGAACTTCTGGCCACGGGCAGCATCGGGTCCGCCCTGGGCACCAGAGGGCGTCCCACAGGCAGCAGCGACGGCGACGGCGACGACGACGGCGACAGCGACAGCGTTCGCGGAGAAACGTGGCACCAACTCCATATGCCACAGGTGCCATGGGCCCCGCCCCTCGGGAAGGACCTGTGCACCATCGCGCTCAGCGAGGGGCGTCGTCGGCGTCCCGCGGGAGGGTCAGCAGCATCAAAAAGAGCACCAGCGTGCCCACAGCTTCGATGAGGGAAGGAGGCAGCAGCCGCGCCGTAGGCAGCCCCGCCGTCGCTGCGGCCGCGAGCCGACCCACCACCTGCCCGGCGATGAGCAGCAGGCAGACCAGGAGCAGCGAGCGGTCTCGCGGTCGGCGCGCGCTGAGGCCAAAGATGAGGGCGGTGGCCAGCCAGAGCCCGACGTAGATGGCTGAGTACTCGTTGCGGGCATCGACGTTGTCCAGCCGGTATCCGAGGCCGGCGGCCATGGTGTCGGGGGCGACGAAACTAGCCACGGCGATCAGGGCGTATACGGCGCCGACCAACCCAAGCACGCCTTGTCGGGCGCGCCATCCAAGGGCGGGACTCATGGCCGGGCCTCCACATGAACGCTGCCGGTGTTGCCATGGACGTCGGTGACTTCGACGTCGAGCGCGGCGGCGTCGACGTCGACGATGCGCGCCTGGGTGATGGGCAGACCGTTTTCGCTGGCTTCGACGACGCTGACGGCGGCCAAGGTCGGTCCCCCTGCCGCAGGGCGCGCGACCACGGCGTCGGCCAACAGGGAGCCGGCCGTCAAAGGAGCAACGCTGCCCGAGGGTACGCGAACATCGAGCAGGCCCACGCGGCCGATGATGCCGCGCGCATCGAGCGTGGGGACATCGGTCTGCAAGCCGACGACGACGATGAGGTCCGCTCCGTCACGGTGGGCGCTCACGCTGAGCTCCGCTGGTGCCACGCTGAAGACGGCGCTGTCGACGCGGTAGTCGACGTCGCCAGCGCTGGTGCGGGCGCGCCCGTGCGCCACCAGGCGGTATCGACCAGTAGGGAACGCGGGGGGGAGCTCGAGAAAAGCGGTCCAGCGCCAACCGTCGTCGCCGCGAACGACGCCGAGGGGAAAGAGCGCGTGATCGGTGGAGAAAGGGCGGCCCGAGGCCAAGAGCACAGCCGCCCCGTCTTCGGTGACGAGCTCCACTGCGGGCCCCGACCCGTCGACGGCGACGTCCCCGCCGAAAAACGAGAACACCGCCGTTGCATGCCGGGGCAAAGCGGCCGGCAGGTCGACCAGAATGCGGCCGAGGTCTGCCTCGGCGGTTTGGTCGACGTCGATGGGGGTCTTGACGTCGGGGGAATAGACCGCGGGCGCTTCTTCGAGCGCGGGCCCCGCCCCGCTCTGCAAGCGCTGCCAGGCGACGACGGCCTCGTGCACCAAGTAGTCGCCGAAGCGGTCGCCAAAGATGGAGGTGTCGGCCTCGAAGCCCCCGCGCAGGGGCGAAAAGGCCAGGGGTGGGTAGGCGCTGGGCGCGGGTCCCGTGTAGCCGGGCCACGGCGGAGCGTCTTCGTCCAGCGTCGTCGGCAGCAGGTACATGAGGTGATCGTTGGCATAGCCGAGGGTGAAGGTCGCCAGTGGATCGAGGCCGTCGGTGCGCGAGAGCTCGCTGACGATGCCCCACGAGAGCTCCATGGTGAGCTCGCCGGGCAGGGTGAGCAGCGCGAGTCCGTCGAGGTTGATGGCCCCGATTTGGGTGCGCTGAAACACCGAAGGCGGATGGTTGAACAAGAAGGTGTGAAAGGAGATGCCGCAGTCCATGTCCTCGCGCTCGAGATGGGCATCGAAGGGTTCGACGTCGTCGGGGACGTTGGTGAAGCAATTGATGCCGCCGTAGGTGATCTCGCCGCCGAAAGGTGGGGTGCCGTCGTTGACCCACTCGCCGGGTTCGTAGCCGAGCAGAGGTTTGGTGATCGGAAAACGATGCGCGCGCGCCTGTAGCTGCACATCGCGCCGGGTCGTCAACGTCGTCAACGCGGGCAGCACTTCTTCGACGAAGAAGGCGCCGGTGGCCTCGTTGCTGTGGGGCACAGCCAGGCCGCCCTTGCCCGCCGACGGCGACATGCTCCCGCCGTTGCCCGCGAGAAAGAGCACGGGCACCACACGCCCGGCCAGGGGAAAGAGCGCGGCTTCGACAGAGCGTTCGACGCCGCCGACGACGTCATTGGTGGCCCATTGGCTGTTGTTTTCGGTGGGGTGCACCCCGAAGCTGGTGAGCACGAACAAAGGACGTCCAGCTTCGTCGTCGACGCGCACCAGCAGCGCGCGGTTGTCGTCGAAGGGCGGACTCTCGGCCCGCCGATCCTGGGCGATGCGATCCTCGGTGTCGAAGGCCTCGACGATGGTCCAGCCCAGCGCCGCGGGTTGCTGAGAGTTGATGGCCAAGAGAGCGGCGTCGACGGCGGACTGCACGATGCGGTCGAAGATCTCCTGGCGGAAAGTGCCGATGCCGAAGGGTCCAAGCACGGCCTCGCTCTCACCCAGCAAGGGCAAAAAGCGCGCGGGCCCAGAATGGGTGTGGGTTGCACTGACGACGAGGGCGTCGCGCCAGTCGTCGCCGGTGGCATCCTGCAGGCCCTGGGCGATGGCCTCGCTGAGGGCGCCGGTGGGAAAAATGATGGGCAGGCGCACCAAGAGCAGGCGGCCGTCGCCGACGTCGAGGGAGGCCGCCCGCGCCCACAGCCCTTCGAGGTGGCCCACGGCGGGGTCCAGTCCATCGGCCCAGCGCCCGTCCCCCGGACCGGCCCGCGCGGCCAATCCACCCAACGACGTCGTCAAGGGCACATTCAGTCGCGCTTCACCCACCCCGGCCAGCAGGTCCGCGTGAGCGCTGGGCGCTCGCCCCGTGGGGTGCCGTCGCAGCCCCGGGACACAGTTGCCAAAATCGGTGCACAGAGCGTCGGGCGCGCATTGCGCGTCGATCTCGCAGGCCACCCGGCAGTGGGAATCCAAGCTCCCCTCGTCGTCGGCGCTGCAAACAGCGGTTCGTCCGGTGCCGGCGGCGAGGGCATCGAGGCTCTCGCGGCAGAAGGGCCAGTCGTCGATGCCCAGGCAGCGAGGTGCCGGCACACAAACGCCGGCGACGCAGACTTCGAGAGCGGGACAGCCGTCGACGGTGGTGCACGGGGGCTCGTCGGTGGGGTCCGGGGCTTTGGCCTCGCACGCGGCCAACAGCAAGACGATGGCGACGACGATGGGCCGGCTGCGGTGCTCGAACATCGCCTGGGTGTGCCCGGGCTGGGCCGCGCTGCCAACGGGGCCAGGGTCGGCGACCCACGTTTTGTTCATGATCCGCCGGCCTGCGGACGCCTGCGGTGTGCGCCGTCGTCGGCGCCGGTCGCTGTTTCACGACGAGGGCTCCCGCTCGTGGGGCGTCCCCTCCAACAAGGCGCTGCCGTCGTCGGGCCAAGCACAGCCCACGGCGACCAAGGTGAGGCCCTCGGGGGGAGCGCACACACCAGCGGCCTGGCGAACGCGGGCGCCCAAGACGGCGACGACGTCGTCTACGGGGCGCCAGCCGCTGCCGACCTCGGCCAGTAGGCCCACCAGGTTCCGCACCATCTTGCGCAAGAAGGCATCCCCCACCAGGTCAACGACGATGTCGGCGCCGTCTCGGCTGACGTCGATGCGGTAGAGGGTCTTTTCCGCTGTCGCCGCCGAACATCCGCCCGCGCGAAAAGAGCTGAAGTCGTGGCGCCCCAACAAGGCCCTCGCGGCTTCCTGCATGCGGGCCGGATCGAGAGTTGGGACGACGCGCCAAGCACGGGTGTCGTCGAGGTCGTCGCCGGCCTGCTGGTCCCGGATGCGATAGCGGTAGTGTTTGCCTCGAGAGATGCCGCGTGCGTGCACCGTCGGGGGGACGCAGGCGCCGTGCACCGCCAAAAGGCCGTCGTCGCGCTCCTGGGACAGGGCCTGCAGGACGTTGTCGACGTCGACGTCCAAGCGCCAATAGCAGGTGGCGAGGTTGCTCAGGGCGTGGACGCCACGATCGGTGCGGGCCGCGAAACAGAGGCCCTTGGGAGGCGCCCCGGCGGCTTCGGTCAGCCGTCGGGCCAGAGCGGCTCCGGCGGTGGGGAGCCCGCGCTGAGGCTGCAACCCCCAAAAGCGGCCGCCGTCGTAGCCAAAGCGCACCAGGAGCGCGGTCCGATCGCTGAGGTCCTTCACAGATCGAGTTGTTCCACCCCCAGGCCGCGCTTGGCAGGGGGGCCCCGGCACAGCCATGCTCGCCGTCGTCGTGACCTCCCTCGCCCGCACCGACCCCCCCCAGCGCCCCAGCCCAGGAGCGAAGGACGAGGCACGAGACGCCAGCTTCGACGGCGTCTCCGCCGTGACCCGCTTGGGCGACGAGGATCCCACCCAGGGCGAGTGGCTCTTCAAACAAGATGAGCTGGTGCTCGGTCCGGTCACCGCCATCGTCCTCGTCGAAAAGATCAAGAAGGGGGAGCTCTCCGCCGACACGCCCATCGCGCGCGATGGTCAGCCCTTCCGGCCGATGAAGATGTTGAGGCTCTTTCGCGAGGCCTGGATGGCCGCCGAAGAGGAGCGCCGCCTCGCTGCCGAAGAAAAAGCCCACCAGGACGCCGTGGCCCGCGCGCGCCTGCTGCGTGTCCTCATCGTGTTGGTGCTCTTCGCCGCGCCCTTCGCCGCTGCCGCTGCCGGGGCCCGCGCCCTGATGGTGGCCCGACCTTGGGACGACACCGCGGATTGGATCGCCCGGGTACCTCCGCTGGTGGATCTGCCGCAAAAACCGCCCGAGCTGAAACGCGAGCTCCCCCCCGCCGCAGTCGCGGCCGCAGCCAACGACGACGCCGACGACGACCAACGCGATCCCCGCCGGCCGCGCACCAAGAACACGAAAAAGGATGCCAAGAACGACGCCGACGACGACAAGAACGCTCCCATCCCCGAGAGCCTGACCAATGTCGAAGCCATCTCACCCCTGAAGGGAGCCCAGGGAGAGATGAAGGCCTGTTTCAAGGCCGAGATGGAGTCCAACGCAGACATGCCCGCGCAGGTGGTGCTCTCCTACACGATCACCGAGGAGGGCAAGGCCATCAACATCAACCTCGACGCCCGCGAGTTGCGCGGGCGGCCGGTGATCGGCTGCGTGCAGAAGGCCATCAGCGCGCTGAAATGGCCCCGCTTCAGCGGCGAGCGCAAGAACGTCAGCGTGCCCTTCAAGCTCGGCAAGCCGCCGCCGCCGAAGCCCTGAGACGCGCCCAGGTGAGCGGAGCCCCCCGACAATTCGACGTCGACACCCGCGCAGCGATCCGCGGGCGCTTGGGGGTCATCTCGCCGCGCCGCATGGCGGGGGCGCTGCCCCGTGCTGCGGTGCTGGTGCCGCTGTGCCACGTCGACGGCGTCGCCTCGGTGCTCTTCACCAAGCGCACAGAAACGGTCTCCACCCACAAGGGGCACGTGAGCTTCCCAGGCGGCCGGCGCGATCCCACCGACCGTGACGTCGTCGCCACCGCCTTGCGCGAGCTCGACGAAGAAGTCGGCATCGGCCGCGAACAGGTGGAGGTGCTCGGCGTGTTGCACGAGGTCCCAGCCATCACCGGCGTCGGCGTCACCCCGGTCATCGGCTTCATCGGCGACGTCGACGTCGACCGCCTCGTGCTTTCGCGGGCGGAGATCGATGTGGCTTTTGCTCTGTCGCTGTCGTCCCTGATCGATCCCGCGCACCGCACCGCCCAGCGCTTGGGGCCGAGGGTGGCGCCGGTGTTTTCGGCCGGCCCTTTCCCGGTGTGGGGCCTCACCGCCTACATCCTCGACGAGCTCTTGCTCGAGGGCCTCGCGCTGCCCCTGCCGCACCTCGGCTCGTCGACGGACTGGGACATCGCATTCGAGAAGGATTGAGGTTCAGGACACCGGCGCGTCAAAACCTCGGCACAGGCGCTGCATTGCTTCGCAGGTGTTCAGCGCCCTTCGCCTCCGGATGCCCAGCGCCGTCACGCCGCCGGGGCGCAAACGCCTCGGGCAGGTCGGCGTGGTCGTCACGGCTGTGGTGTTCCTGCTGCTCGCCCTGCGTCTGCTCCAGCACGAGCTGCAGCCCGAGGTCTGGGCGGGTCTCCCCGGCGCCCTCGAGGCTCTGCCCCCCTGGCGCGTGGGTGCCGCCGTCGTAGGCGCCGTCGTCGTCTACTGCTGGCTCGGCTGGTTCGATCGCCTGGGCTTCTTCGTCGTGCAGCGGCCCATGTCGACGGCCTTTGCGGTGCGCACCAGCTTCATGGCCTACGCCCTCGCCCACAATTTGGGCCTGGGGCTGCTCACGGGGCCCGCGGTGCGGGCGCGGCGTTACCGATCCCGCGGCATCTCCGCCGAAACCGTCGCGCGCATCTACGGCAGCAACGTCGTCACCATGTGGCTGGGCTATGCGCTGGTCCTGGGCGTCACGCTGATCTGGCGCCCGCCGAACGGATTGCCCATCGAGCCCGTCTGGTCCCGCGTCGCCGGCGTCGCCCTGGTGGCCTTGCCCTTGGCCTACCTGGTCGTGGCGTGGGCGGGCCTCCGTCCGGTGCGGGTGCGGCGCTTGTCGGTCGCGGTGCCGGGGCTCGGCTGGGCCGGCGCTCAAGTGCTCAGCGGGGCCCTACATTGGACCCTGAGCGCCTTGGTGCTGTGGCTGCTGTTGCCGAGGTACCTCTGCTTTGTTGATGTGCTCGGCGCCCTGTGCATCGCCCAGGTCGTGGTGGCCTTCAGCCACGTCCCCGCTGGCGTCGGGGTGCTCGAAGGCACCTTGCTCCTGCTGATCGGCGAGGACGTCGACCGCACGGGCTTCATCGCCGGCGTCTTGCTCTTTCGCGCTGTTTACTACCTGCTGCCGCTGGCGCTGACCGCGCTCAATCTGATGGGGGGTCGTGTCGTCGTCGGGTGCACACCTGCTGCTCTGCGTCGCTGAGCCTTGGCTCTGTCAGAAGAGCGGCTCGATGCGGAAGCGCACACCAGCGCCAAAGAGGATGCCGAGCTCGGGAAAGACGCGCGTCGTGCAGAAGAGGTCGACGTCGAAGGAGTCCACGCGCCCGTAGGTAAGCGTGAGGGGCACGGTAAGGGACTGCTGGAGGCCGTCGTCGCGGGCCAAGAGATGCGAGATGCCGGGGCGATCGATCTCGGTGAAGTTCACCACCACCTCACGCACCGGCGTGCCCAAGGTCGTCGCAAACCCAAGGCCCCCAGACACCGCCAGCGCCGGCAGCAGGTCGTAGGTCAGGTGGGCGTCGACAGCGAGGGCGTGTTGGTCGTCGTCGGGGAGCAGGCTCAAGCGCGCTCGGTAGTGGGCGAAGGCATGCACAGCCCAGCGTTCGCCGAAGCTCTTGGCCCAACCGCCGCTGCCCTCGAGGTGAAAGCGGACGCCCACCTGGGGTTCGCCCGTGTCTTCGACGATGCGCAGGCCGGCGTCGAAATAGGCCAGGCCGCCGTCGACAACCAAGGCGCCGAGCTCTGACTGCTGCGATCCAAAGCGGCCTCGGGCCATGAGGGCGGCGGGCCAGGGGTAGAGCGCGGTGCGCAGCTCGATCTCGTCGGTCAGCGAGAAGCGCACGTCGTCGACGAAGCGGGTTGGGCCGCTGCCCACGAGGCCATAGCGCACTCCCATCATGAGCGAGTGCGCCTTCAGGGTCGGCTCGCGCTGGGTGAGCGGCAGGGGATCGCCCACCCGTCGACCCGCCGGGATCTCCACGGCCACCGCGGGGTCAGCAACCGCAGCAGCAGGCGTCGCCGCCGTCGGCGCGGGGGCAGGAGCGGGGTCGGCACCGCCGGGCGCTGAGGCTGTCGGCGCCACCGTGACGGCGTCGACGATGTCCTCATCGCCGGGGCCAGCGGAGTCGGAGGGGCTTGTTGCCACGTCGTCGTCGGTGGGCGCAGCCGGAGTTGGATCCTGGGCGGCCGCCGCCGTGGGCAAGAGCAGGACAAGGGCGACGATCGATCGCATGGGTGGACCTGTACCATGCGCCTTGGTGCACACCGAGGGATGGGGGAGCCATGGGAAAGATCGCAGCCGCCGTCGTCGTCGTCGTCGTCGTCGGGCTCGTTGCCCTGCTTTCCTGGGGAGCGGGCCAGTACCACGATGAGGTTTGTCAGCGTCTGCAAGGGGATGCCGTCATCGTCGACAAGCTCGGGCCCTTGAGCTCGTGCGACGACAGGCTCTTCTCTTCGGACATCGCCGACGAAGACACCTTCATCTTCGAGATAGAAGGCCCCAAGGGCAAAGGCATGGTCTATGTGAAGTCGACGTCGACGGGGCCGGCTGCGGCCGAGGAATTTCAGGGCATCTTGCTGGTCGTCAACGGTGAAGAGACGCTGATCGCCGGCACGCGCCCCCCAACGAGGTAGCCCTGTGACGAAGCAGCGCTGTGGGGGCGCGTGCCGCGACGACCTACACCGGAGGCGGTCGCCGTCACCGGCTCGGCCCCGACACTTGTTTTCGGATGCCATCGGGCCGCATTCTTTGGCCCATGACGGACATCAAACAGGTCACCCAGCAGGCGCAGACGTCGAAGCTCGATGGCGCAAACAACATCTCCAAGCAGGAGTATGCTCAGATCAAAGAGGCATACCAGAAGGATTCACAGAGCACTGAATCCTTGAAATGGCTCGAGCAAAAGGAGCCGCATCTCCACGCGGCGCTCAGCTCCAACCTCGACTACGACGGCTTCGTCGGCACCACCGTTGGCAGCCTGAACCTGACCCGCTCTGGCGACGAGCTGTCCGCCGACGCCGGGCGCCGCCAGCAGGGGCTCAACCATCTCCCGCCGGTGTCGGACTTCGGAGCCGATGGCATGCCGAAGGCCATGAGCAGTGGCGGAACGCCCATGGGCAAAGACGACCACGGCAACGCAATCACTGCCTACCAAACCGGCGGAAACACCACCAAGGTCGACACCGCCAAGATGGCCTCGATCACCGATGCCGACGCCAACGCCGCCCGCGGCGCCCAGCGCGACTACTGCGCCAAGATGACTGGCGTCATCGGCGCCGACGTCGGAAACCCGCCCTCGGTCAACGCCGCCAGCGGCTACTTCAAGACCCTGGCCCAAAACGGCGCCCCACCCGAGCAGATCAAGAAGGAGTTCGCGGAGTACACCCAGACCTTCTTCAAGCACCCCGGTGCCGGCGTGGATTGGAAACCCGCACTCGATCCAAAGGCGCTCGACAAGTCTTTCGCCGGGCAGCCCGTTGCCAAAGATGGCAAGAAGCTCATCGATTGCGAGGGCTTTGCCGCCCTGACCGAGGGCGTGCTCGGCGGCTGCCAGAAAGGCGGCGCGCCCATGTTCGACATCAAGCACTCCGCCAGCAGCGTGCACGTCGTCTGCGGCGTCTTCGTGCGGGGCAAGGATCCCAAGGAGGGCTTCGTCGTCGACAACGACTCCGTCAAGGATCTCAAATCCTACGGCGACCGCGGCGGCGCCGACTTCAACAAGAGCAGCGAAGACGCCAAGATGCGGTATCTGCTACGCACCCACATGCAGGGCAGCGGATCCGGCAGCGCCACGGAATACGGCGCTACTTTCAGTAACATGAAACCTCCACCGTCGAAGTAATCATGACTGCACAAAAGGTCGCTTCTGCTCCGGTTCATCGCCTTGTGGATCTCGCCATTCAGAACTTGGTGCGCGGCCGCACCGAGCCTTTCGCCTTCGAGCCCATTGGCCTGCAGTGGATCAAGGACGAGCTCGAGGGCGAAGAAGGAGGCGCGGTCGGCGTCAAGGCCGGGGTGATGGCCTTGGTCTCGTTCTGCAGGCACCTCGAGGTCGAGCGCAAGTCGCCGCAGGCGGCCTCTCAGCTCCTGGCCGTGTGCGCCGGCGCGCTCCCCCAGCTCGATGGCGCGCGCAAAGCGTTGCACCAGAAGATCGACGGTGAGCGGGAGCGCGGCCGCAAGCTCGAGGAGTTCACCGATCCCCGGGCCCGTCGCCCTGGTGCCCCCCCGCTGCCGAAGTTTTGAGCCTTCTCGAAGCAGGTCTCATGTCCGACGTCGTTGCCTGTACTGCCGTGCATCCCCTTCCCGACGGCGAGGTGCGCTTGCTGGGGGCCATCGAAAGCGTCACCGGCGCCATGACCCGGGTCGACATCGGCGGCCAGAAGCTGCTGGTGGATTGCGGGATCGGACAGGGGCGTGAGGCGCGCAGCTGGGTGTTCCCCGACGCGGCCAAGGGCGTCGACGCCGTCTTGTTGACCCACGGGCATCTCGATCACATCGGCTCGCTGCCCCAGCTGCTCGATGGCGGCTTCGACAAGCCCATCCTGGCGACGACGGCGACGCTGGACATTGCTCGCATCTCTCTCGAGGACAGCCTGGCGATGCAGCGCGCGAGCTTCAGAGAGATCCAGTGGTTCCTCGAGACCTTCGACAAGTTGGCCCACCCCATCCCCTACGACCGCAGCAGTGGTCCCACCGGCGCACTCAACCTCAACGTCACCTTCCGCGAGGCCGGGCACATCTTGGGATCGGCCTCCGTCGACATCGTCAGCGACAAGAGCCGGGTGATCCTCTCGGGTGATCTCGGGCGCCCGGGGTCGCCCATCTTGAAAGACGCGTTCACCCATTGGGGAAACGCCCGAGACGTCGACGTCGTCGTCATGGAGTCCACCTACGGCAGCCGCGAGCACGAGCATGGCCACGACGACATCGAAGAAAAATTGCTCTCCGTGGTCAAAGAGACGGCGGCGAAGAAGGGCAAGATCTTCATCCCCGCCTTCGCCATCGGCCGCACTCAAGTCCTGCTCTATTTCTTGAACGAGCTGGTCGAGTCCGGTCGCCTGCAGCGTGTGCCGGTCGCTCTAGACACTCCGATGGGCCTGCTCGTCACCGAAACCTATGCAAAATTCCGCCAGCTCTACGACGCCGAAACCATTCACAAGCTCTCCCGCGGCGACGACCCGCTCGATTTCGACGATCTTTATGTGTCGAAGAAAGGCCGCGATTCTGCGCGCATTCGCAGTGCACCAGGACCCATGATCATCATCGCCGGCTCGGGCATGATCACGGGGGGGCGCATCATCAACCACCTCGTCGACGGCGGCTTGGCCGACCCGCGCAACACCTTGCTCTTCGTCGGTCACCAGAGCGTGGGCACCCCGGGCCGACGCATCCAGGAGGCTGCCAAGAGCGGTGCTTCGGTCTGGCTCGACGGCGAAGAAGTGCCTGTGCGAGCCCGCATCGAGACCCTGCGCGGCCTCTCGGCCCACGCCGATCGCAAGGAGCTCAAGGCCTGGCTCTCGGCCATCCCCAGGGTGAAGCGGGTGGCCCTGCACCACGGCGAAGCCAGCGCCCAACGCGATCTGGTGGCCTACCTCGAAGGCAAGGCGCTGCCGTCGTCGTCGTCGCACCAACATTGAGCCCGCTGTTCTTGCTGGTGTCGTTGTTGGCAGGCAAGGAGCCTGCGCCGGGTTTGCGCGTGCGCATCGATCCCCTGGTGACCGTGGTGGCCGGCGGCGCCTCGGTGGGCTTCGACGTCTTGCCGAGATCGAGCGACAGCCGCCTGAGCGTGGCGGCCTTCGTCGTCGACGTCCCCCGCTTCCTGGTCCCCATCGTCGTCGCCCACGATCCGCGCTTGCGCATCACCGAGACCTGCTTTCAGATCGGCTGGTTGACATCGTCGCCGGCCGCAGGAGCCCGGGAGCACAGCGGCTTCTTCGTCGGCCCCGAGCTCTACGCCTACCAGCTGCGCTACACAGACGTTGACCAACCCTCCCGCAACGCCACGGCCCACGAGCTCTATGTGCACGCCACCGCGGGCTTCACCTGGTTTCCCTTCGAAGGCGCCGCTTCTGGCGGAACGCTGGTCGACGACGTCTACGTCATGCCCTGGGTGACCGCTGGCCTCCCGGTCTTTCACACCGGCGGAGCCCTCTTTGCCGACGGCTCCGGAATCGAGGACCGGCTCTTCAACTGGCACGGCACCATCAGCATCGGGATGCAGCTGTTCTAGAAACAAAAAGACCGCCCAAAGGCGGTCTTTTCACGAGGCAGAATCTCTCTCTCAGCAGGCCTTGGCCATCATGGTGACCAGGTCGATGGCGCGGTTGGTAAAGCCCCACTCGTTGTCGTACCAGGCCAGCACTTTCACGAACTTGCCATTCAAGACGGCGGTCGACGGTCCGTCGACGACGGAAGACTCGAGGGAGCCCATGAAGTCCGTCGAGACCAGCTCTTCGTCGGTGTAGCCCATGACACCCTTGAAGGCGCCGTCGGCGGCGGCCTTGAGCTTGGCGTTGACCTCTTCCGTCGTCGTCGCCTTGCCCACGACGCAGGTGAGATCGATGATGCTGACGTTGGGCGTGGGCACGCGGATGGCGCAACCGTCGAACTTGCCTTTGAGCTCGGGCAGCACCAAAGACACGGCCTGGGCGGCACCGGTCGACGTGGGGATCATGTTCAGGGCGGCGGCGCGGGCGCGGCGCATGTCCTTGTGGGGCAAATCGAGGATGCGCTGGTCGTTCGTGTAGCTGTGGATGGTGGTGACGAACGCGTTTTCGATGCCGAAGTTGTCCATCATCACTTTGGCCACAGGAGCCAGGCAGTTGGTGGTGCACGACGCCGTCGAAATCGTGGTCATTTCGGGCTTGAAGATCGTATGGTTCACACCAAAGCAGATGGTGGCATCGGGAGCGGTACCCTTGTACGGCGCCGTCAGCATGACCTTCTTGGCGCCGGCACCGATGTGCTTCACCAGATCATCCTTGCTCGTGTAGACGCCCGAGCTCTCGATGACGACGTCGACCTCGTGGGTGCGCCAGGGGAGCTTGGCGGGATCTTTTTCGGCGTAGATCTTGATGACCTTGCCGTTGACGGTGATCGAGTCCTTGTCGTGCTTCACGTCGGCGTCGAAGCGGCGGTGCACCGAGTCGTATTTGAGCAGGTGCGCCAGGGTGGCGGCGTCGGTGAGGTCGTTGATGGCGACGACTTCGACGTCGTTCATCCCCTTTTTCATCCGCTCGAACAGGATGCGGAAGGCGACGCGGCCGATGCGGCCAAACCCGTTGATCGCGATGCGCTTGGTCATGGGACTCCTCGGTCTGTGAGATCGGTGAAGGGGCGGTGGCGAGATCCGCTGCGTCGCTGTCGACGTCGGATCGTCCTCGACGACGGGGGCACCCTCCCCTTGGCTCCGGCCAATGTCAACGCCGGCGTCGGTGCCTCGGCATCCTCAGAGAGCGTTGATCGTGGTGCCGTCGCGCGAAAACGCGATCATCTGCTCCGCGGCTTCGACGGCGACGTTGACCTGCGCCTCGAAGGTGGAGGCCCCGAGATGGGGGGTGGCGATGACTTCATCGCGCGCAAACAGCGGGTGGTCTTTGCGCGCCGGCTCGGTCTCAAAGACGTCGAGGGCCGCGCCGCGCACGACGCCGCTGACGATGGCCCGTAGCAGGGCGTCTTCGTCGATGAGGCCACCGCGCGCCGCGTTCACCAGCAGCACGCCCTTCTTCATCTTGGCGAAGCTCAGGTCGTTGAGCAGGTTCCGCGTGCTCGCCAGCAGGGGCACGTGCAGAGAGATGACGTCGGCGCGTGGCCAGAGCTCGTCGATGTGTTCGAGCTTCTCGACGCCCAGCTCCTCGGCTTTGTCGGCGGTCAGGATGGGATCGAAGGCGATCACTTTCATGCGCAGCCCCAGGGCCCGGTCGACGACGACGGCGCCGATGTTGCCTGTGCCGATGACCCCCAGCGTCTTGCCGGTGATCTCTACGCCCATGAACTTCGACTTCTCCCACACACCAGACTTCGTGGTGTGCGAGGCCGTAGGCACCTGACGCGCCAGGCTCATCATCAGCGCGATGGCATGCTCGGCGGCGGAGACCACGTTGCCGCGCGGGGTGTTTTCGACGACGACGCCGCGCTCTTTGCAGGCGGCGACGGCGATGTTGTCGACGCCGATGCCCGCGCGGATCACGATCTTCAGCCTTGCGGCCTTGGCCAGCAGGGCTTCGTTCACCTTGGTGGCCGAGCGCACAATCAGGCCGTCGTAGTCGCCGATGATGGCCTCTTGCTCTGCGGGCTTGAGGCCGGGTTTGACGTCGACACTCAGGCCGTCGGCGGCAGCGAGCGCGGCAATGCCTTGTTGGTCGAGCTTGTCAGAAACCAGGACGCGAAAGGTCATCGTGCTCCTCCAGCAGTTCGGGTGCGCCGGTGCGGATCAGCGGAGCAAGCGCGGTCGCAACGACACTTCGCCGTCGGCGAGGGCGATCTCGAAGCGCACGCCGCGGCAATTGTGTTCCTGCACCAGCCGTTCGCATTCGGCCAGGATGGTGTCGGCGAAGGCATCGAAGTCGACGTCGACGTCTTCGTGATTGGCGGCTCTCTTTTCGCGCACGAAATCCGCAAAGAGGGTCTGCAGCTCGCCTCGGCCTGGCAAGCGTGGCTCGGGAGCAGCCGGCTCGATGACCGTGTCGTCGTCGGAGGGCCGGCCCGGCGAGCGCTCCGGCGCAGGAGGCTCCGCGGCCTTGGCTGGGGCGCTGGGCGGTGCAGCACTGGGGGCCGGCGCGGGCTCTGGGGCCGGTTCAGGATCCGGCTTCTTTCGCACCCGCACGGCACCGATCTCGGGATGAGCCGAGACACGTCCGTCGACGTCGTCGCCGCCTTCTGCGTGGCTGGGCTCAGGGGCTCGGGGGGCCTTGGGCACGCGACCTGAGACCCGGGCAGTGCTGGCGACGGGGCCCGAGAGCTTGAGGATGTCGCTGGGGTCCCGGACCTTCTTTTGCACGGGGCCCAGGTTGGGATCGTCGTTTTCGCACAAGGCCGCCGCGACCTCGTTCACGGCGCGGGCAACGTCGCCAAGGCCGGCGAACTCGGCGGCGTCGATGCGGGTGTGTTTTTCGCCGCGCGCCAGGGCCCGCAGGGCCTCCACCAGCTCGTCAATGCGTGCCAGCGTCGGGCCGAGCAGCACCCAGACGCAAACCGCGAGGGCGACGAGCATGCCGGCGTCGATGGCCAACAGGGATCGAGCGGCCTCCGGCGACGTTTGGTGGACGAGGTAGAAACCGCCGCCAGCGCCGAGCACAGAGACGACGACGACCCCGCCGACCAGCGATGTCCGCAGCTTTTGCATTGCGAGCGCGCTCTACTGCCTTGGGAGCACCTTGGCCAGCCGGTGCCGATCTCAGTCCGGGCCAGAGAAGCGGAAAGTGCTGATGCCCGGGGCGACGGCGACCGGCCCGATGGTCGAAAGGTCGGCAGCGACGTCGGGGACCCCCTGGCCGTCGACGCCGAGCAGGGTGATGGTGATGGGGGACAGCTCGGACCCAGCGGGCAACGCCAGGGTCTGGCTGCCCTGGGCACAGGGCAGGTTGATGCCAGAGTTCACGCCGTTCACGCCGGCCTCTACCCGCACGTCGACGGTGGCAGCCCCAGCTGTGCCGCAGTCACCCGCCCACACCAACAGAGCAAACACCAGCGCGGGCTCGAGCGTGAAGGGGGGCGGCGCGGTCCGGCTGCCCGCGACGACGACGGTGTCGTCCAGCTTGAACGGAGCGTCGCCTTCTTGCTCGCGAATGCCCTCCATTTGCACTGTGATGTTGCCAACGGCGATTCCCGGCATTTCGACGCGCCCGTCGTCGCAATCGACCGACTGCGCCAGCTCGAGCGTGCCCCCACGGAAGATCCGGACGATGACGGTGTCGACGTCGGCATCGATGCAGGAGTTCGTGGGCGGCTCGGCGATTCCGGCCGCCTGGGTGCCGTCGTCGCGAAACGTCGGACCGTGCACCAAGGAGAAGTCCCAGCTCAGCTCGAGGGTGCTGCGCACCGCGACCAAGTTGATCTCTTCGACGTTGTTGCCGGCAGCCAGGCCCACGTTGTCGTCGTCACCATGGAAGATCACGTCGTCGCCGACGATGGCGTCGATGGAGATCGAGGCCCGCCCGGGAGCAGCGATCAAGGGACCGCTGTCGCCGGCGATGCAGGCCACGTTGGTGCCAGTGGCGTTGCCGTCGCTGTCGACAATCTGGATGTCGACGTTGGGCTGGCCGAGGTCGGCGCACGAGAGGCCAGCGGGGAAGGTGAAGCGCACCCGCACCGTCGACGACACCGCATCGAGGGTCACCGCAAGCGCGGGCTCCTCGGCGCTGAAGGTGACGCCGTCTTCGTTCTTGCTGAAGAGCACCTCGCCACCACCGTCGATGCCATCGACCTTCACCGTGTAGACGTCGGTCTCGTCGATGGTGCCGTCGCGGTTCACGTCGAGCGGCATGTTCGGAAAGACCGCGCTGCCGCCGACGCAGGCAACGTTTTGGCCGGCGATGACGTTGTCGTCGCTGTCCCGCAGCTGCACGTCGACGGTGGCCACACCGGCCTCAGCGCAGCTGTCTTGATCCTCGAAACCAAAATTGACGACGACGTCGACGAGGGCGGCGTCGAGATCGACCCGATTGGGACGCACGGTCTTGCCCGCTTGCAGGGCCTTGATCGTGATCTCTTTGAAGAAGCGCACGTTGCCGTCGCCGTCGATGGCTTCGACTTGCAAGGTGTGTTCGCCGACGCGCACCCCTTCGACGACGGCCAGCCCGCCGATGCACTCCGACGTGCTGCCGGCGATGGGGGTACCGTTGTCGTCGATGATCTGGGCGTTGATGGTGGCGACCTTGGCGGCGCTGCAGCGGGCCTCGCCAGCGAAGGTGTACTGGAACTCCACCCGGCTCACGACCTCCCCATTGGCCAGCACCAGGGGGGCGTCGACGGCGCTCTCTTCATTGGCTTTGACCTCGACGGTCAGCCCCTCGCCGTTGTCGAAGACCGCGACCTCGCCGTCGCCAGTGGCGGTCAGCGTGTAGGTGCCAGCGAGCACGTCGGGCAGCACCATCGAGCCATCGATGCAGGCTCCGGTGGCACCAAAGGCCTTGGCCCCGGCTCCCTCTTTGCCCTTCTCGATGAGCTGAATGGTGACGTTGTCGACGCCGACGTCGGCGCAGCGCTGGCTGGCGTCGTCCCCCGCCGCCGCCGCGAAGGACCAGGTGACGCGCAGGTCACCGACTTCGGCGCCACCGATGGGGATGGTGCAGGAGCCCAGCACGGCGAGGGAGGGGAAAATACCAGCCATGAATACGGAGCCGAAGCGCATGGAAAACCTCATCAGTGTTCTGTGGTTCGGGCGCCGGCACGCCCGAAGTCCCGATGGTCTCAGAATCAGGGAGTCGTCGTCGTCGTCGCAGCTTTCTTGTCGCCCTTCAGCGGCTTCTTCGTACCCTTCTTGGAATCCTTCTTGTCGTCCTTCTTGGGATCCTTTTTGTCGTCCTTCTCTTCTTCTTCTTCTTTGGCTTCGGCCTTCTTCTTTTTCAGCCGCGTTTCGTCGACCGTCAGCCCGCGGCGGCGGCGATCGAGCACGTCATCGTCGTCGAGGTCGGCATCAGGCTTGCCGACCTCGCGCTCCTGACGGAATGCGCCACTCTCCTTCTTTTTCTTCTCCCCTTCTTTCTCGCTCTTGCCTGAGAAGGCCCGCGCCGATCCGGGCAGGGAGACGGACTTGGTGCCCACCGATCGCCCCGGCCGCGGATCGGTGCCCGCCGGCCGCTCGCCCTCGTGAAAGGCGTTGAAGGTCCCCGTGAGGCCGACGACGACGGTGAGATCTGGGGCCAGCTCGCTCAGCGCGCCGAACTTGTCCGAGACCACCCTCATGTTGCTCAGGGCCTCGCCGGTGACCGAGACCCACTCCGTGAGGTTGTAGGCAACACCGAAGCTGCCGCCGACGGAGGTCGAGGATTCTTGGGTCAGCTCCACATTGCCGCCCAGCGCAAAGAGTGTGGCAAAAGCCGTCGCCGACGTCGTCAACGTCAGATCGCGGTTGACCCGCCACGCCCCTTGCACGCCGGTGGTGATGCGCTCCTCGATCAACCCCCCCAGCGGATCGGAGGAAGGGGTGACGCCGAACAACACCGTGCCTTCGATGGCCGCTTCTCCCGAGAGGTTCACCGAGGCCTGCAAGCGTCCGTCGACGAGAGGCAGGCCGACCAACACGAAATCACGCCCCCGGGCTTCGTCGGCGATGGCCGTGAGCCACCCCCCGCGCCCGGTGGCAACGACGCCGTTCATCAGGGTGCGGTTGTAGGACAACGAAGGCGTGAGGCCGACGTAGCCGCCGCCCTTGCCGAGGACCCCGCGCTTGTCGGCGATGATGGCGGACTTGAACAAGAGGTTGCCCTGCAGCGAATCGGTGGGCGTGAGCAAGTAGGCGGCGCCGACGTTGGCCTCGGGTCGGAACTGCGGCGGCAGGATCAACTGCTCCTCTTCGCCAGGAGAGGGCGAGCCGGTGATGTCGGCGCGGATGCCAGCGCTCAGCGTCGTCCGGGCGTCGTAACGGTAGCTGGCGTCGGCGCCGCTGACGATGTCGAGAAAGGGGAACTGCGTGAGGTTGCCGCCGCCCAACACTTGACCGAGGTTCGAGGCACCAGCGCCGCCCCGCTCCCGCACCGCAGAGCCAGCGTCGAGGTCGCCAGCGGCCCCGGTGGTGTCGACGGACAGGCGTAGGCGTGGGCTGGCCGTCCAATCCACGCGTCCGCCCCAGCGGTGCATGAGGAGGAAATAGTCCGACGAGGGATAGATGAGCGAGAGGTTGGGACCGTAGTTGGCGTCGAGCACCAGCCCCTGTCCCTGGTAGGCCGCCCGCACCGTCGGCGTGAGGCCCACGGCCGAGAGCGTGTTGCCGAAGCCGTCGGCGACGTCGGCGGACAGGAAAGACGTGCGCGCTTCGCCTTTGATGCCGACATCGACGACGGATCCCGCGGCCAGGATCGACGAGAGCGCAACGGCGGCGGCGGCGAGCATCCCTGGAGCCTACGTCATTGGCCCAGGCACGGTCGCGCGGGGTCGCTTCTCTGTGACGGCCTGCCTCGGCGTTCGTGAGAAACGCCCCTGCAGCGACCCATCAGCCCGATCCTTTCGGCGGCGCTGTCTTGCTGCGTTTGTCCTTGGTGACGGCCCCGCCCACGTCGCTTTGGCTGCCACCGGGCACGCCGTCGGCACCGGCCCGGGCGCGGGCGGATCGCCGGTCGAGCGGTTTGCCCGAGAACTTCAAGGTCAGGCGCGAGACGACGACGCCGAGCTCGAAGAGCACATAGAGCGGCCCCGCGAGCAAGAACATCGAGAGCGGATCCGGCGTCGGCGTGAGAACAGCGCCGATGATCAGGGCGATGACGCTGATGTGCCGCCGGTATTTCCCGAGCGAGGCGGGGTCGATGATGCCCGCCAGCGACAAGATGAAAATGACGACGGGGGTCTCAAAGGCGACGCCGAATCCCAGCAGCATCTTGAGGGTGAAGCTGAAGTGCTCTTCGAGGCCCGGCATCAGCGCAATATCGGGAGGCAGGTTGCTCACCAGGTACCGGAACATCGACGGAAAGACGGCGAAGTAGCAGAAGGCCCCGCCGGCGCAGAAGAAGAAGGCGCCGGCCCACACAAAGACCAGCACATAGCGCCGCTCGTGGTCGTAGAGCCCAGGAGCAACGAACAACCACACTTGGTAGAGCACCCATGGCGACGCCAAAAACACGCCGGCCACCATGGCGGCCTTCATCTGACACACCAGGTATTCCGCAGCGCCGACGACGATGAACTTCGCCCCCGGCCCATGCACCTCGACGAGAATGCTCTGCATGGGTTGGCGCAAGAGGTCGAGCAGCTGATCAGAGACGGCAAAGGCCGCCATGGCCAGCACGGCGATGCCGATCAAAGCGCGCCCCAAACGCTTGCGCAGCTCGCCCAGGTGCTCGACGAGCGAGTACTCCTTCTCGTCCACTCAGCCGTCCTTCGTCGTGGCTGGGGGGGGCGCGGGGCTCGTCGACAAGGCCTCAGGCGGGTCGTCGTCGGTCCCCAGGCTGTCGATGGCCACGCCGGCGGCGACCTGCACGCTGGGTACGTCTTCGGCGTGGGCCCCAGGCGTCGTCGCGAGGCCGTTCGCCAGCGCCGAGCCGGGAATCACCGCAGACAGCTCGGCATCATCTCCATGCAGATGGGCGCTGACGGCGGTAGGGGGCTCGATCAGGGGCGGACGAGGAACCGGAGGCTTCCAGCGCGGCCGGTCGTCGTCGTCGTCGAAGTTGATGCTGCGCTTCAGGTCGTCGGAGGCCCGCCTCACCTCTTTCAGGCCTTTGGCGATCTTCTTGGCCATCTCGGGCAGCTGTTGCGGTCCAAAGACCAGCAAGGCCACGGCGCAGATGATCAGGATTTCGCTCATGCCCATGCCGAACATGTGGCTCGCCTCCGGGGAGCAACGTAGGGGTCGTTGGCCGTCGTAGCAACGACCAGCGTGAAGCATGAGAACTTCAGGACACGGCAGCGTCTTGAAGCATGAGAACTGCAGGACACGGCAGCGTCTTGAAGCATGAAAACGTCAAGACGCGATCAGCCCTTCAGCCCGCAGGGCCCGCCTGACAAGCCGCCCACGGCATGGACCCCGTGACTGCAGCTCCCCCCGTCGTCGCATCGATGGCGATGACGCCGACGTCGAAGCCCGGGTGGCGCTCCCGCACACCAGCAATGACGTCGTCGACGACGACCTGGACGCCTCGCCCAGCACCCAGGAGGTCGTGCACCCGCCGGGCGAGCAGCTCGCGCCAGATCAGCTCGCCCACACCGGTGCAAGCCACGGCCCCCAGGGCACCGACGAAGATCCCCGCTCCTGGGACGGCGACGTCGCCGACCCGTCCCCGCAGGGAGCACCACAATCCTCCGGTCGATGCCGCCGCCCCAAAGTCTCCCCCTGCATCCCGCACGACGGCGCCGACGGTGTCGCAGGCCCCGCCGAGGTCGCTTGCTTGTTTCCAAAAGCGCTCGTCGACGCCCTGCCAGAGGCCGAGCCAGCCCGAGACCCCAGCGGGGGTACCAAGCTTGGCCATGCGCCGCTCGTGCTTGTCCTTTTGGCCGGCGGTGACGGCCGCAGCGCCGGGCAAGCCGAGGGTGCGGGCCAGTGCCGTGGCGCCGTCGCCGACGATGAGCAGGTGGGGCAGGTCATAGACGGCGCGGGCCACGCGTACGGGGTTCAGGGTGTCTTCAAGGGCAGCGACCGCCCCAAAGCCGCGGCGATCCATCACGCTGGCGTCGAGCTGCACGCGGCCATCGAGCCTCAGCGTCGCGCCGGTCCCGGCATTCAAGCGCGGATCGTCCTCGAGCACGACGACGGCGGCGACGGCGGCCTCCAGGGCGCTGCCCCCCGCGCGCAACACCAGCAGTGCAGCGTCGTTGGCGGCGACGCAGGCATCGCGGTTGGCGGGGTCGTTGGACGCGCCCCCATGACTCACGACTGCTGGCGCAAAACGGGTCTTCATGGCGCAGCTTTCTGGCAAGTGTGACCGGTCACCGCCAGCCCCGCTCTGCAGCCCGGCGCACAGGGTGCCGGCCGAGTGCTCTCGTCGGATTGACCTTCTGCGCCCATCCGGGCAAAAAAAGCACGCGCACGACCCGCCCGATGGGTCACACTTCCGGTTCATTGTGTACTGCCCTTGCCTGGTGGAGCTGCATCCATGTTTGAGCCGAAAAGGCCTGCCGCGACGTCAACCCCCTCCGGCCCCTCCGCAGCCCCCTGGGTTCTGGCCATCACGGCTGGCGCCATCGTCGCCGTCACGTCCGCTGGATGCAGCGAGAAGATCATCCAAACCCAGGCTCCCCTGGGTGGGTCCTGCCTCGGCTGCCATGAAGGCATCACCGACGTGCACCCCTTCTTCGGCCTCGCCTGCGTCGACTGCCATGGCGGCAACGACCAGGTCGCGCTGCCGGCCCAGCTCAACATCCGCGATCAGGCCCTGCTCAAGCTCAGCCACGTGCTGCCCAACGACTCCACCATGTGGTGGCCCAACGGCATCGACGACGACGGCGACAACCAGGTCGACGAGTCCGGCGAGTTCTTTGACGGCCGCGCCAAGGTCGAGACGGCCACCGCCACGGCTGACAAGCGCCTCGCCAACAAGGCCCAGATGGACTCGGAGATCAACCGGGACATGAACTACCTGCGCTGGCTGAACCCTGGTGACCTGCGCGTTGCTGAGGCTTCGTGTGGCAGCCGCAACAAGAGCTCCAACGACGCCATGATCTGCCATGCCGAGGTCGTCTACGACATGCGCCGCTCGATCATGAGCAGCTTCGGCACCGTCCCCAGCGCAGCGACCTACGGCAACGCCCAGCTGCCCAAGGCCATCGACTTCGGCCAAGCCTTCGCGGCGTCGGACGCGGGGCGCCGCTACGACCTGCGCAACCCCCGGGTCGGTCACGTCGGCTACGTCATCGACTTCACCGCCATCGACGAGGCCTTCGATCCCGAGCTCAAAGACGAGAAGCAGAATCTCATCGGCGGTGGCGGCTTCGATCGGGAGAAGCTCGCGGCGGCGGCGGGCACCAACGTCGACGAGGAAGACAACAAGTTCGAGGCCACCGAAGGCGCCATCTTCGCCGACGGCAAGAGCGGCAGCGACGGCAAGTTCGCTCCCCCGGGCGGCCTGGGCACCACCCGCACCGGCCAGCGCTACAAGTTCTACGTCGACGACCTCGACTCTCCCGAGGCCGCCAACAACCGCGCCGTCGAGGTGCTGCAGAGCATCAGCAACCGAGGCGGCAACGCCAGCGACGGCGACGCGACCGGTGGCCGCGTGTGGCCCGACAAGGTCCAGAACAAGGGCCTGCAGCTGCGCCTCGCCCGCATGATCTCGGCGGTGCCCGTCGTCGGCGCCGGCTTCATCGACGACCGCAACACCACCATCGTCAACCTCTTCGACAACCAGCCCATCACCAACCCCGCCGACGCAGCCTTGCGGAACTTCCGTGCCTACCACTCCGTCAACTGGTGGGGCCCCTCGGACAACTTCGGCTTCGTCGACTTCTTTACCTCGCCCAACGCCAACGATGCGCCCCCCAGCGATGCCTCCGACACCGAGCTGCGCAACAAGAACAACCCCTTCGGGCGGGGTCGTCCCTCGGGCTGCACCGCTTGCCACATCGAGTACGCCAAGGACGGCAAGAACCAGGAACCCATCGACCGCACCGTCGCCGACAACGGCAAGAGTCCGTCGACGGACCTGCCCTTCGGCATTCGCCAGGATCTGGGCCAGCACGCCTACGCCAAGCGCCACGAGATCAAGCGCACGGTGAAGACCGAGGCCTGCGGCGCTTGCCATGGTTTCGTCACGCGCATCGACGTGTCCATGATCGGCTCCTACGAGCAGGAGACCGACTTCACCAACCTCGAGACCATCAACACCATCGGCACCTTCGAGTACCAAGCGCCGAGCGGAAACAACGTCCGCATCTTCGACAACCTCGCCCATTACAAAAACGGCCGCATTCTCAACGACGGCGAAGGTCTCAGTGAAGATCTGAACAACAACGGCGAGCTCGAGACTGCGCTGGTCGAGAGCGACCTCAACGGCGACGGCATCCTGCAGCCCAACGAAGACCTCAACAAAAACGGCGTCCTCGACGGCGACGACGTCGTCATCAACGAAGACGTCAACGGCAACGGCGCCCTCGACATCCCCGATCGCGTGCGCCGCTCCGACGCCTTCGACGGCCGCCAGAACCGCATCATCTATGGCGGCGCCAACGGCGCAGTCCGCTTGCAGGACATCCACATCGAGCGCGGCTTCAACTGCGTCGACTGCCACATCGGCAACGACGTCCACGGCGACGGCCAGATCTACACGCGCAACTGGGACGCCATCCAGATCGAGTGCGAAGACTGCCACGGCACCAACGACACGCCTCCTGCGCTCAAGTTCTCCGGCCCCAACGGCGGCGACGACATGACCGCCGTCCGCTACAACACCGCCTTCGGCAAGCCCTGGTTCGAGAACGTCGACGGCAAGGTCTTTCAGCGCAGCCGCGTCGATCCCAACCTCGGCTGGTTCGTGCCCGTGTTGACCGCTCCCAAGGACAACGCCTCGGCTTATGCCCACCGCCAGCCGCTGGAGACCTTCGACCCGGCCCTCGACCACGGCACCGAGCAGTGCGCGCCCTTCTTGACCGAAGACACCTGCGCCGCCGCCGTCTGCTCGTGGGATGGCACCACATGCAACGGCTACGACCGAAAATTCTCGCACATCGCCGAGCCCAACGAGAAGGGTGGCCTCGAGTGTTATTCCTGCCACTCCTCGTGGCAGCCCAACTGCTTGAGCTGCCACCTCAAGATGGACGTCGCCAAGCCCAAGCAGGAGATCTGGTGGGGTGACGACGACATCGAAGACGTGTTCTTCCAGCTCTTCAGCTACACCCGCTCGCCCTTCTACTTGGGCCACGCCGGCAACACCGAGGGCAACAAGATCGCGACCCACCGCTCGACGATGCAGGTGCACCTCACCGTCGTCGCCGGCGGCATTCAGCTGGCCGAGAGCGCCGTGTTTTCGACGAAGGCGAACCTGTCGTCGCTGGTCTCCAATGCCTATTTCCCGCACACCGTGCGCACCGTCGAGACCAAGCAGTGCGTGCGCTGCCACACCCTCGAAGACGCCGCCGGCAACGTCGCCAATGATCATTTGATCACCGAGGCCACCGCCCAGGGCACCGGCCGCTACCAAAATGTCGGCGACTGGGTGGTCGCCGCCACCGGCGCTGGCCTCGACCTGCTGGACATGAAGAAAGAGGCCGTCGGCGGGGTCACCTTCCCGGGCTTCGACTTCTCCGACAAGAACAATGTCGGCGCCGAGAAGCGACGCCGCGTGTCCTTCGACCTCGACACCGATGCCAACCCCGCGGTCGTCAACCCGGCCTTCGACGTGGCCCTGCAGCGCGGTGTCTCCTTCGAAAATGGCAGCGGTGACGTCACCGACGTCGCCATCATCGGGCACGGCAAGGGCGTCTCCGTCATCGACGTCTTCGGCCGCGACAACAACGACTTCGGCATCGGCGGCGGCAAGAACCCGGCGATCGGCATGCCTCCGGTCGAGCTGGTGCGTTTGGAGACCTTGGGACCCGTGCGCAGCGTCGACATCGTCGAGACCGGTGCCTCGCAGACCACCTGCTTCATTGCCTTGACCGAGGAAGAGATCGCGGTCATCGACTACCGCGCCGCCCTCGATTTCAACAACGCCACAGGTCAAAACGGCGGCTTCTTGAACGTGCTCGATCCCGACGCCGGCAACGACCCGGACGTCGACGAGAACGACTTCGTCGACGGCGGCGCCCGATCGGGCGAGCAAGGTGCCGTCGTCGTCGGCTCCTTGCCCCACGGTCTGGATGGAGCGACCAAGGTTCGGCTCTACGGTCGTTTTGCCTTCGTCACCCACGCCCAGGGCCTTGCGGTCTTCGCGCTTGGTGAGCGTGAGGCTGCGGCGAAGATTGCCGACATCGACCTTGGTCCCCCGCTGGCCGAGCTCACCAACTTCGAGACGCGTCGCCCTGCGCTCGACGTCATCATCCACGGTCGCTTCGCCTACGTCGCCACCGGCGAAGGCGGCGTCGAGATCTTCGACGTCGGCCCCGTCGTCTATCCCCTCACCGAGCAGCGAGGGGATCTGACGCCCCAAGCTGTGAACCTCGCGCCCATCGCGCGGGCCCTGATCGATCAGCAGCAACCCGCCGACAGTCGCGGCGTCGCGATGTGGGGCAGCCGCCTCGTCGTCGCCGACGGCCGCAACGGCTTGCGGATCCTCGACGTCTCGACGCCGGCGGATCCCCGTCTCGAAGAGACCATTCAGAACATTCCGGGGGGTGGACAAATCAACAACGCCACCGCCGTCGTTATGGCCGAAGTGCCGACCCGCACCTTTGCCATCGTTGCCAACGGAGCCAACGTTCTTGCGGTCAACATCACGCCGGTGATCGACTTCCGCCTCGCGTTGAAGGCGGCTGACGACAACCCTGACGCCTTCCGGGGCTTCCGCTTGTCTCATGAGCGCAACGATCCGCTGACGCCCTTCGATCCGAAGAACGCCACCCGCAACATCTTTGTGTTCCCGGCCAGCGGTGGCGTCGTCGCCCTCGCCCGGGGCCTGGGCCTCGACAACATCGCCGACAAGGGCGGCCGGCGCATGCGTGATTCTTGGGCCATCGGTGCGCACCCGCTGGAGCAACGCACCATCGCCCGCATGCGCTCGGTGGTCGTGAAGGAAGTCGCCAACACCAAGGACTCTCGCGGCGACGGTGTCGGCTGCATTGTGCGAGATGGCGACGAAGGGGACGTGGCCGTCGACGCCACGACCCAACGCTGCATTCCTGGCACGGTCTTGCCCTGACGGAAGCACCATGAGCCGGCTCAGCGGCGGTAGACGGCGTCGGCTTCGCGGCCGGCGCCGTTTTCGTTCAGGCCCAAGCCTCCGCGCCGCGCCGCGATGTTGCTCGGGCTGCAGAACAAGTTGCCGTCGTGGTCGACCTTGGGCGAGTCTCCCCCCCGGACCGTGCGGACAGAGAAAGAGGGCTTCGTGACTCCACTGCGCAACCCTGATCCTTGGCCTGATCTTTGGCGTCGTCGTCGGCGCCTTCCGCTCTCCGTGGCGATGTCGATCTTCGGCTGCGTGCTGGTGCCAGCAGCCCGAGCCCAGGCGCCCGCTGAAACTCCGACGCCGGCAGCGACCCCGGCACCGACGACGACCCCCGCTCCGTCGCCGGCGGTGGCGACTGCTCCTCCGCTCGATGCCTCCGTGGTGCCGACCACCATGGACACGGTGAAGCGGGGACTGCGCTTCCGCGCCGATCTCGGCACTCGTTTTGGCGCCGCGGGACTGCCCGATCCGCCGGTGCGCCTCGACGTCGACGACAAGGTCCTCGATCGCAACGACCTCGACGTCGCTGGCACCGTGATCTTCGGCTACGACCGCCCCGTTGGCATCCCGATCGTGTTCGACGGCTTCGGTGACTTCGGCGCCGACGTCGGCGGTGATTCGCCGGTCAGCCCTTATCTGGATGATCAAAGCGTGGCGCCGCGCATGCGCCTCTACTCGGCCTTTGTCGGCCTCTCGGGCACGTCGGCCGAGCCCGGGCTGCAGCCGGTCAAGGTCTACCTGGGACGCATGACCGAGATCGTCGAAAGCCCGATCACCTACGACGGTGCTTCCCTCGGGGCCCAGCTGAAATTTGCGGGGCTCGGCCACCTGAACGCCAAGGTCTGGGGTGGGCTCGATGCGCCCCAGCGGCTGGCCAACGACCCCTTCAGCCGCACCAGCAACCGCGCCTACGCCGAAACCTATGCCGAGGATCCCGAGTTCTTCGCCAATCCGGGGGCGTTCATCACCACCCGCACCGCCATCGTCGATCCCATCTTGAATCCTGTGGGCGGCCTGGCGATCGACGGACGCTTCGCCGGCTTCGGCTTCGTGCTCAACCACAGCTTGATGCCGGCCCAGACCTTGTCGGGCGCTGACCTCCTGCCGATGCAGCGCAGCACCCTGGGTGTTTCCTACCGCTTCGACTCGGACTTCCTGCTGGCCGACGTCGCTCTTGACACCAAGGCCACCGATTTCATCCCCCGCAATGTCAGCTTGCGCGGCGACGCGCTCACCGGCGACGGCACCACCCGCGTCGAGGTCGTTTCTCGCCTGCAGTTCGCCGAGGACATCACGGCCTACGACGGCACCTTCCGGGCCTTCAATCCCGCTGACATCTTCAACCAGGCGACCGCCGACGAGCAGGAGCAGCTGAGGGCCCGCGATCAGATTCGCCACTTGAACTTCGGGCCGCCGCAAGAGCACATCTACTTGAGTGGCGAGGTCGAACGCCAGCTACCGGCCTCGTTCCAGGTGACCCTGCGTGGACGTTTGCGCCAACACTTCGATCCCGCCGACCTCGACGCCTTCCGCACGAATTTCTACGAGGCTGGCGCCGGCGTGAGCTGGAACCCGGGCTTCGCCTTCGACGTCGGCACCGATCTCGTCGGCGGCTTCGTCGACTCCGGTTTGCAAAACGGGCTCGCCTACGACCTCAAGGCCGAAGGCGTCGTCAGCTACGTCGAGCCCCGCATGTGGATCCGCAGCACCTTGCTTGAAGGAAAGCTGTCGAACCTCAGCGAGGTCTTCGTTCGCCGCCAGGACATCCAAACCAAGGGCCTCACCGGCAACGGCCAATGGGGCGGCGCGGTGGCGACGACGACCCGCTACGACGTCCTCGACTGGTGGCAGGTGAATGTGCGCTTCGACGCCGATGCGCTCACGCCCATCGACACCTTGAACGCCAGCTACTACCTCGGCGCCCTCGTAGGCACCTCCGTCCGCTTCTGACGCCTGCGCCCAGCGCTCCCTGCTCGTCCCCCTTGTTGTTGTTTCCGTCCGATTGATTGCGAAAGCCCCGAGAGGCCACCGTGAACCGCTCGCATCTTGCTCCCTCCCCCGTCCGCGTTGCCCTGATGTCTGCCGTCGTCGCCGTTGGGCTCGTCGGCATCGGCCTTTTCTCGACCTTCGGCGCCGAACCCGCCGAAGCCCAGGGCAAGGTCGCGCAGCAAGTCATGGACACGTCGAGCCCCTTTTCGCACGACCACCACATGAACCCAGACAAGGTCGGCAAGGCCATGTCTTGCGGCACCTGTCACGAGATGGTCGCCGCCAACGGGCAGTGCCCCAAGACCGAGGTGCGCTTCCCCAAGCACGAGGCCTGCGCCGGCTGCCACACCGCGAATTTCTACACGCCGCCGCTGACCATCTGCACCAACTGTCATAAGAACACGGCATTCTCAGCGAACAACCCACTCAAAGAACTCACTCGTCAAGTGACGCCGCGCCGCGCTGAATTCAGCCACAAAAGCCACGACGGCACCGCCTGCACCAAGTGTCATGCCTTCATCAAGGGCGGCGAGCGGGTCGCGCACCCGAGCCACCCCAACTGCTGCGAGTGCCACGTCGCCGCCGAGATGGTCCCGCAGATGAACAACTGCGAAGCCTGCCACTCGGCTTCGAAAAACGCAGGAAGGCCGCCGTCGAAGATTCACGACTTCAGCCACAAGTTGCACAACACCGACTCGCGCAACGGCAAGTCGACGGAGTGCACGCAGTGCCACATCAACACCACCCAAGCGACGACGTTGCGCAGCATCGCCGCGCCGCCGATGGTGGCCTGCGTCCAGTGCCACGACGGATCGGATCCGAGCAAGCCGCACCCCACCATCCCCGGCGTCAACGGCTCGGGCGCCTTCCATTTCTCCTCCTGTCTGAAGTGCCACCTCGCGGGCAGCATCCAGGGCGTGCCCTTGCCCCCGGGACACCCGACGGAGTCCGCACCGGCCGGCGGCATCCAGTGATTCACGCGCTGGTCTCTCGAGATCGTCGACACCGAAACCTCATTTCTCGTCCTCTGCTGGGAGTGCACCTGTGAGCCGATTTCTCCGGCCTGTCCGCACCTTGTGGCCCGTCCTCGTCGCCGCCCTGCTCGGTGTCGTTGCCTCGGCGTCGCTGGCGACCATTCGCATCAAGGCCGAAGGTGGCGAGACCGTCGAGGCGATGGCCGAGCGCCTGTACGGCGACGCCCGAAAGGCCGCCGTCATCCGCGCGGCGAACAAGATCAACGACGGCGAACAACCCGCCGACGGCGCCTTCCTCAAGATCCCGGGCACCACCATCCACACCGTTGCTGACGGTGAGACGATGCAGAAGGTGGCCGATCGCTTCTTCTCCGGCGACGGCGGCGCGGCCCTGCTGGCCGAGGCCAACGGACTTGCGGCGACGGCGAAGCTGAAGCCCGGCCAGGTCCTGAGCGTGTTTGCCGAGATCGAGGTGCGCACCAACGGTCGCAAAGCCGAAGAGATCGCCGATTTGTACCTGGGCGACGCCAACCTGGGTGCGCGCATCCGCCGCTACAACGGTGTCGCCGACGGCGGCAAGCTCGGTGGCAAGACCTATGTGCCGCTGGTCGGTCTCGAGCCGCGCGGTGGGGCGACCCCGCCGCCGGTCGCTGTGGTGACCCCACCCGTTGCCGTCGTGACGCCGCCTGTTGCCGTCGTGACGCCGCCGCTCGCTGTGGCAACCCCACCCGTTGCCGTCGTCGCTCCCCCCGTCGGCGAAACCCCGCCCGCCGTCGCCGTCGCCACCGCCACCGCCGGCGACGCTGCCAAGGGCGCCGTCTACTGGCAGGCCAAGTGCAATAAGTGCCATCCCGGTGGCAACAAGGGCGTCGGCCCAGCCCTCGCCGGCAAGTCGTTGCCTGGGCCGCTCAAACCCGCCGTGGGGGGCCGCCACGATGTCGCCCCCGATCAATTCGAAAACGTGCTCGCCTACCTCGTGACCCTCGGGGCCGTCCGCGCTGCCGTCGTCGCTACCGCTCCCGTCGCCACGCCGCCCGTTGCCGTCGTCACGCCTCCGGTCGCCGTCGTCACGCCGCCGGTCGCCGTCGTCACGCCGCCGCCGATCATGGGCACGCCGCCCACGGTGATGCCGGGTGCCGAGGGCATGCCGGTGACCAGCAAGCTGGCCACGCTCACGGGCTTCTCCCACGGGTTGCACGCGCCGCTGACGGTCGCCGGCAAGCCCGTCGGCTGCCTGACCTGCCACGAGCACTCCGATCCCAATGGCTTCGCCACCAAGCCGCCGTCGCAGGCGAACTGCTTGCTCTGTCATCGCCAGGCAGAGGTCATGCCGCCGGCGCTGCGCAAAGGGCAGCTCAAGCGCCTGCCCTTCAAGATGAACCACAAGCTGCACGTGGGCGAGAACCAGATCGATTGCACCATCTGTCACATGCAGGAGCCCGACCGTCCTCTTGGCATCGCGACCCAGGGTCATGAGGCCTGTTCCGCTTGCCACACCCAGGGGAGCATCCCTCCCTACGTCGCTGGCGACCCGAGCGGCCTGTCGTGCACCGTGTGCCACTCTGGGTCTGTGGAAGAAGAGCCGCTGTCGCCCGAACGCTCGCGCTACCTCCGCAACCACCTCATTCGCCCCTTCGGCCGCGTCGGCGACGTGTTCTTCACGCATATGACCCATGCGACTTTTGGTGCCGGTGGCGTTCCTGGTGGACCTGGACCCAGCATCGATTGCCGCGCCTGTCACGCCGACGCCTACGAAGCCGAAACCAAGGAAGCGATCTCCAAGGTCAAGATGCAGGGCTGCATGGAGTGTCATCGCCAGGCCAACGCCGTCGGCCTGCAGCCCCCGGAGCGCTGCGTCGACTGCCACCTGCAACAGCGCCAGGGGCACATGCCGCAAAACGAGCTCATCGTGACCGCCAAGCCCATCGACCACACGGCGTTTTTCCGTCGTCATCACGCCACGGCGGCGCAGGAAAACGCGCCAATGTGCGCCTCTTGCCACAAGGGCGCCGATCCCAACGACGGCAACCGCTGCGACACCTGCCACGCCACCATGAAGCCCCGGGATCACACCGCTGGCTTCCGGGATCGCGTGCACGGCCGCACCGCCCAGGTCGATCCTGCGCGTTGCACGACCTGCCATCGCGCTGAGCGCTGCGAGAGCTGCCACCGAGAAATCCCCAAGAGCCACTTCCCGCTCAATGTGTGGGTCGAGAAGGGCCTCCACAGCTCGCGGGGTCGCCTCGAGCTCGGGGCCTGCCTGACATGCCACAAGTTCGAGCAGACCTGCTCCCGCTGCCACACAGCCGTCCAAAAATAGGCCCGGTGCAGCAGAGGTCCGCTGCTGCTGAGACGGCGGAGTCACCTTCGGTGGCGCCCCTGCTCCTCGTACGCGCTCGACGCTGTGTGCAGCAGGAGCGATTGAGGCGCGGGCTGCTGCTGGGGCGCGGTGGTGCTATGTCTTGGTTCCCGATCTGGCTTCGCTTCGTTTTGAGGTTTTTGTGAAGGGTCAACTATGAGCGCGCAAATGGCCGACGAGTGGACGCTGCTGGTGAAGCAGATCCCGTTTCTCAGCATGCTCACCGACGCCGTCATCCGCGACAAGCTCATCATGGGCAAGATCCCGCAAGCCGAGCAGCCGGCGTCGGTGGTCGATCTGCCCATCGGTGACTTTGTTATTCGAGAGGGTGAATTCGGCGATACTTTTTATGTTGTGTTGAACGGGACCTTCGCTGTCGAAGTATGGAATGATCAGGGCATTCCCGTGCAGGTGGCCTCGATTCAGCGGGGCGCGTACTTCGGCGAGCTCGCCATGATTGGTCGCGGCATGCGCACCGCCAGCATCAAGGCCGTGACACCCAACTGCCAGGTGCTCGAGATCTACAAGGGTCCCTTCGATCGCATGTTGAAGGAGGACAAAACCGGTGGGTTGAAGAAGCAGCTCGAGGAGATCTACGCGCGCAAGAACGTCGAGAAGTTCATCCGCGACAACGAGTTCCTCCGGGACATCTCCGACGCCGACAAGAAGCTGATGATCGAGGCCGCCAAGCTGCTGCGCTTTGAGGCCATGGCCGACATCTACAAGGCGGGGGCGGCGGCGACGTCGTTCTATCTGGTGCGCCAAGGCTTCTTGAAGGCCTGGCGCACAGAGGGCGAGGACGAGAGCATCCTCGCCTACCTGAGGGACAAGGACTTCTTCGGCGACCTCGAGCTCGTCGACGGCCGTCCACGCACGGCCACGGTCACCGCCATGGAGCCCGTCGAGATCATCGAGATTCCGCGCTCGGTCTTTGCCGGCCTCTACCAACGCTACCCCCAGGTCATCCAGGCGTACCGGCGCTACGACCTCGACGCCCGCGCGGGCGGCGGCGGCGGCGGCGGACCAGCGACGGGCTCAAAGACCGGCATGATGTTTACGGCCGATCTCATCGGTCTCGGCGTCGCCCAGGCCCGTTCGGCCCTGATCATCGACATGGACTCGTGCGTGCGTTGCGGCAACTGCGTGCAAGCTTGCACCGATTTGCACAATGGTTATTCGCGCTTGATTCGTCGCGGCAAAAAGCTCACACGTCGTGAGAAGTCCACCGGCAAATTGCAGAACCTCTTCTTCCCCAATTCCTGTCTGCACTGCCGCACGCCCGACTGCATGGCGCCCTGTCCCGTCGGCAGCATCGCCCGCGACAAAGAAGGCGAGGTCTACATCAAGGACCACTGCGTCGGCTGCGGCGGCTGCGCCAAGGCCTGCGAGTTCGGCAATATTTCGATGGTGATCGTGGGCGATAAGAAGGCAGCAAAACCGCAGCGGAAGGCTTCAAAATGTGACATCTGCCGCGGCTACGAAGCGCCCAATTGCGTCTACAACTGCCCCCAGGGCGCCATCGTCCGCATCGATCCCAACGAGTACTTCGACGAGCTGCACCGCGGGGGAGCAGCACCAGACATCGTCTCGATGGCCAAGCGCTGAGCCCGTACCGGCGTGCCCGTCTCTTGGAATCCCTTCCGCCTGCTCTTTGGCACGCCGGCGACGTCGACGACGACGACGACGCCTCTTTCGGCTGTGGGCCAGGCGGGCTTGTTCGATGCCAGTGAGCTGGTGCGCGACGCGCGTCTTGGCCAACTGAGGGGTGCTGCACCGCCCCAGACCTCCCAGGATCTTGCCAGCAACGATCCCCGCGACAAACGCGTGGTCTATCGCCAGGTCAGCGGCCGCAGTGTGCGGCTCAACCATGGCTCGATCATCGAAGGCAGCGTCGACTTCGGCGGACTGCAGCCCAACTACGTCATCGACCTCCAGCATCCCCGCCTCAAGGCACTGCTCTCCCAGGCACGGGCGCTCAACGTCAGCGGCAAGTCCCTCGAGGACAAAGTGAATGGCGTCGTCGCGCTGGTGCAAAAGACGCTCACGCAGGGGGCCTACGATGCGCCGGCCTACCTGAAGCTCCTCGCCGACAACCGCCAGCAGCGCACCAACGTCACGCTCGGTGACTACCTGATGCAGGGCGCTGGCGTGTGCCGCGAGAATGCGTTGCTGACCCATCTGGCGCTCCTCGAGGCGGGCGTCGACAGCGAGTACCTGTACTGCCAGGCCGCCCAAGGTGGGCGCGCCGAAGACCACGCCGTCGCCCTCGCCGTCGACGAGCACGGCAGAAAGATCGTCGTCGACAGCTACAACCGGAATTTCCACGGCTTCTTTCTCGACGACCTCACCCGGCCGGGCGGATCCCAAGCACGGGACAAGAGGCTGCCCGGGAGCACGTCGTCGCCGTCGATGTATGGCTGCACGCTGAGCGTCGCGGCGTACCCGATCTACTGGATTCCGGTGCGCGCCCTCTTTGCCCCCCTCAAGCCGATGCCGCCCATCGATCAGCTGGCCAACTTCCGCGTGGTGAGGCCGGGGCCGCGAAGCTCGGTGCCCCCGGGCCGTCCGGCCCCTTGACGACGTCGACTCATCCCGGGTCCGCTTGATGTTCGACCGCGTTCCGAGTTGGGAAGGACGCGGGGTGATGCGCGTGAAGCGCGCCCGCGGAACGCGGAGTTGGTGGGGGCCCGCGTCCGGCTCTGCCGGCGCGGGGGGAGGTCTGCACCAGACCTCCCAGAAGAGCATCCCCGAGGGAGATGAACGAGACCGCTCCGCGGTCGAAGTTCCCCGAGATCGGGGATCATCCCGCGTCCGCTTGATGTTCGACCGCGTTCCGAGATGGGAAAGATGCGGGATGGTGCGCGTGAAGCGCGCCCGCGGAACGCGGAGTTGGTGGGGGGGCCCGCGTCCGGCGCTGCCGGCGCGGGGGGAGGTCTGCACCAGACCTCCCAGAAGACCATCCCCGAGGGAGATGAACGAGACCGCTCCGCGGTCGAAGTTCAGCGAGATCGGGGATCACCTGTGGCCTTCTTCAGCTGGCCGCGCTCCTCGGCCATCGCGCGGCTCAGGCGGTAGGCGTTGAGCTTCAGGCCGGTCTTGCTCAGCAGGCCGCGCAGGCCCGCCAGCGTGCGGATGTAGAAGAGCACCTCGCGCGGAGGAGCCCAGAGCTTCACCCTGGGGTGCGCGAGGACGAAGGCGAAGGCCTCTTCTTGGATCTTCCAAGCGCCGAAGTCCCAGACCTCGTCGCGCAGCATGGGCGCGAGAATGAGCTGGCACCACTCATAGACGTCGTCGGCGTCGACGCCCTTGTCCATGAATCCCAAGCGGCGCCAGGCGATTTGCATGGCGTCGAGATCGTGCTTCCACAGGGTAACGAGAAGTGCGATCAGGTCATCGCAAAATACGCTCTCGTACTCGCGGACGCAGCCGCAGTCGAGGATGCCGAGCACGGGTACGCCGCCGACGGCTTCGACTTGGTCGAGGATCAGGAAATTGCCCGGATGGGGATCGGCGTGCAGCACGTGGTGCCGGTGGATGGTCTGCAGAAAGACCTCGAGGAGACGCTTGCCCTGCTCGGCTTTGTCCTCCGCGCGTGCGGTCTCGAGCCAGGTCTCGATCTTCTGGCCCGAGAGGTACTCCATCACCAACACGTTCTTGCGGGTCAGCTCGTGCACCGGCGTCGGCACGCGCACTCCCGGGAGATTCTTGAGCACCACTTGAAAGCGTTCGAGATTCTCGGCTTCTTTGAGGTAGTTCGACTCCGCCTGGATCACCGATGTGACTTCGTCGAGGTAGGCGTCGACCCGCTCTTTGGGCAGTTGGGCCCGCGCCAGCGAGAGCAGGCCGCCGAGGTTTTTCATGTCGGAGACGATGGTGTCGGCGATGCCCGGGTATTGGACTTTGATGGCGACGTCGGCGCCGTCTTTGGTGCGCGCCCGGTGGACCTGGCCGATGCTGGCAGCGCCGATGGGTCGCTCGCCGAAGTCGTCAAAGACGTCGTCGAGGGGTTGGTGCAGAGCCTCTTCGATGACCTGCTTCACGACGGCAAAGGGCATGGCTGGTGCTGAGTGCTGGAGCTTCTGCAGCTCCTCGACCATCTCTTTGGGCAAGAGCTCGGGGTCGGTGGCCAGCATCTGGCCGAGCTTCATGGCGGCGCCCTTGAGCTCGCCGAGGGTTTTGGTGATCTGCGTTGCTGACTTCAGCTGCGACACCTTCTCGGCTTTCTCTTGGCTGTGGTCGTCGCGAAAGGCCGAGGCCACCTTCTGGCCCAGATGGCGCGCAGCCACACCCGCGGTGAGGCTCGACATGCGGGCGAAGCGAGCAAAGCGCGAGGACGTCGGCGCCTCTGGTTTCGCGTTCTCTTGGTCGTCAGGGTCGCTCACCGCCTCCTCCTAACATTCGAGAGACCGGTGCGTCTGGTCGATCGGCTGGACAAATTGCGCCTCGCGGGGGAACGAAGCCCATGCGTTGCTTCGCCGTCGTCGTCGTCGTCATTGCTGCCTGTGGCACCACGCCTGCGGGCCCGACACCTGCGTCTCAGACGGCGTCGCTTTATCCCAAGGGTCCCGTTGCGACGTCTTCGCCGCCTGTGGCCGATCCTCCGCTGCAACGCCCGACGCTGCACCTCACCATCAGCCGCAGTGGCTTGCAGTCTCTGCTCGACGCGCTGATCCCGCGCACAGACACCGGCAACTACGCCCTGCTCGGCGCGCGCGCCTGGTCGTGGAGCCGCACGCCCTTCGCCCTCGCTTTCGACGACGCCAGAAAGAGCATGACCGCGACCACCGACGTCACAGCCACGGTGGAGCTCCCCGGTACGGCCATGCAGATCGCCATGAAGGTCGCCGCCGATGCGCAGCCGGTGTTCACCGCTCAACACAAGTTGGTCTTGCAAGCCGTGAAGGTCAGCGTGCGCAGCGACGACCGACGCATCAAGATGGCCGAGTTCGGGGCCGGGCTCACAGCCCACGTCGAAAAGACGCTGCAAGAGAAGCTGACGACGCTGCAGGTGGATCTCGCGCCGGCCTTTGGCGCTCTGCACGAAAAGCTCGGGGCGCCGATGTTCCTGTCCATCGGCGAAGCATCGGCCTGCTTCACCCTCGACGTGCGCGGCATCGAAGCCGGACCTTCCATCCTCGCCGACGGATTGGAGAAGGAGCTGGCCCTGACGGTGGCGCCGTCGTTGACCCTGCCCTGCACCGTCGCCGGCAAAGACGGGCGGCCGATGACGCTCACCGAGGCAGCCGGTGCCAATGCGCGCGAGCTGCCCCCGCTGCCTGCGTTGCGCAATTCCTCAGGCATCGAAGGCGGACCCTTCACGCTCAGCGTCCCGGTTGCCGCTGGCTACGCGGAATTGCAGAAGGCGATGTGGGCCGCCTTCCCCGACGGCAAGCTCTTCTTCTCGAAGGAGCACCCCGGGCTCTACATCACCGATCCGCGGGTGAGCTCAGCAGCAGGCGAGGTCGTCGTCGTCGTGCGCATCGGCGGCCACGTCGAAAAAGGCGTGCGCATCGACGTCGACGGCGACCTCTTTCTCACGGGCCGTCCCGCCGTGCGCGACAACTTCTTGGAGTTCCCCGATCTCAGGCCCACCATCGAGACCGAGCAGGCCCTGCTCGCCGTCGCCATCGCCTTGCAGGAGGTCGAGCTCACGACGGCGGTGCGAAAGGCGCTGCGCCTGGATTTGTCGGCGCGCCTGGCGGCGGTGAAAGAGAAGCTCGTCGATGCCCTGTCGATGGAAAAGGTCGTCGTCGAAGGTGTTCCACCGCTGTGCACACGGGCAGAGCTCGGCCGTCTTGAGATCAAAGAGATCGCCGTTCACGATCCCTATCTGCGGGCCACCGTGACGACGACGGCGTTGTTGTCGGCCTCGCTGCCTTGTGAGCCCGGCCTGCACTTGTCTCAAAGCGAGAGCAGCGATTGGAACATCCGTTCGCGTGAGACCGCCCAATAACGCGACTGGCTCGCGCAGGGTCCCTTCTCTGTGACCGCCCGCTTTGGCGTCCGTGAGAAGGGACCCGAAGCGAGAGTGGATTGTGAACGGTTTCTTTGACGGCCCCGACGAAGGCGTCGAGGATTCTGCCTGCCATGACCCCGACCCTCCCCGCGCTTGCAGCTCTCTTCGAAAAAAGAACCCCAGCGCGACGGAAGGTCGTCGTCGTCGTCGTCATCGTCGTCGCGGCCGCGGCTGTGCACGCCGGACCACCGGTCTTTGTGCCGCCCGTGTCGGCAGAGAGCGAGGCTGTTCCCGACGAGCCGGTGCTCGTGCCCGTGCCCGAACCCGCCGCGCTCGCGCCGAGCCCACCGCTTGCCGTCGAAGAGCCCGTGGACTTCGACGAAGAAGAAGAAAAGGAAGACCTGCGCAGCAAGCAAATCCGCGCGGGGGCGGGCGCTGAGAGCGGTGGCGCATCGGCGCAGGAGACGTCGTCGGGCTTGAAGCTCTTCGTCGACTTCCTCGCCGAAGCCGACCTCGCGAAAAAGAGCTTCGTCTTTCGTCCCAACCACACCTACGTCTTCGTCGTCGCCCAGGTCACCGACGACATCTCCTTCATCATCCACGTCGACACCAACCCGGTGTTTTGGGAGCTGCAGTACGAGGCCATGCCTGGGCTCTCGTTCAAGGTCGGCAAGATCTGGGTGCCCTTTGGGACCAACGAGTTCCACCACCTCATCGGCGGACGCGTCGATCAACAGTCCTTCTTCTTGCCCGAGACCTGGAGCGACTACGGCATCGCGGTGAACTGGAACGCCATAGACACTGAGTGGGTCAACGTCGAGACCACGTTCTACGCGGTCAACGGATCACAAGGGAACGTCGCCGACAGCCCTGCCGCTCAAGAGGTGCCCACCGTCGGTGCTGGTGCCGCGGCCAACGACAACAACTACTCGAAGGCCCTGGGCGGCCGCGCCAAGATCACGCTCTTCAACGACTTCGTGGTCACGCCGAGCGTCTATTTCGACGTCTGGGACCCCGACAACACCTACCGCCTGCTCTTTTACTCCCTGGGCTTCGAGGCCCGCCGCGGGTTCATCGCCCTTCCCTGGCTCGATCGTTTGCGGCTCCGCGGAGAATATGGGCGCGGTGAGATCGAGCTGCCTTTCCGCAACCTGCAGACCGACGGCGTCATCGGCGCCACCGGCGGCTTCGCCATCGCTCGCGTCGGCTTCTACGGCGAAGCGACCTACTCCATCGTCGACACCCTGGGCTTTCGGGTGAGGGGCGGGCGCATCAACGGCGACAACACCAAGCGCGAGGCATCCGACCTGTGGATGGTCGAGCCTGCTCTCCTGTGGACCATCGCGCACGGCAAAGTGCAGCTGACGGCCGCCTATCAGTTCTTGCTTCCCGAGGACCTCGTCTATGACCCACTCGTGCCGGGCGACGTCCTCTACGCCAAGGTCTTTCTCCAATTCTGAAGTTGTGACGTTGAAAGCCGAAGCACGCGCTTCGCGCGGAGAAGGCCTCCGGCCGGGCCATGGGGGTTACCTGGTGGTGGCGAAGCGCTCCAGGGCAACCCCCCCTGGACCCCCTGCCCCTTGTGTAGACGCGTACCCACGAGCTGTTGCCGGCGCCTTGGTGTCGTCGTCGTTGCGCGGCGCCAGGGGCACGAGCACCTTTGCGCCGGCAGAGCTCGAGGGAAACGAGCTCTTCGATTGCCGCGGCCCGCTTCGCGTCTTGGAATCGGTGCCTAAGACGCTGGCGCGTCTAACAGTTTTGATGTTCAACACGCTGGCGCGTCTTGGATCGCAGTCACAGGAGCCCAGCGTCGTGGGCGCGGCCTTGTTCGCTTGCTGCCTGCTGCTGGCAGCCGCCTGCGAGAGCGGGCAGGCGGCACCGGCTGAAATTCCCGCGGTGCGTCCGGCGTCGCCGCCGACGGAGGTGGTGCTGCAGGGCGAGACCATGGGATCGACCTACACGATCAAGATTGCCGTGGCCGATCCCGCGCAAGTGGTCGTCGCTCAGGGCCTGCAGACCAAGATCGACGAGACCTGCGAGCGCATCAACGACGTGATGTCGACCTACCGGCCCAACAGCGAGATCTCGCGCTTCAACAACCACAAAAGCACCGAGCCTTTTGTGGCGTCGGAAGAGCTGCTGCTCGTCGTCACCAAGGCCCTGGCCATCGGCAAGCGTTGTGAAGGCGCCTACGACATCACCCTCGATCCCCTCATTGCTCTGTGGGGCTTCGATCGCGCTGGCCGCCGCACCGAGGTGCCCACCGACGCCGACATCGCCGCCGCCCGCGCACATGTGGGCCCCGATCGCGTCGCCGTCGTCGGTGCTGCACTGCAGAAGCGCGATCCCCTCACGACCATCAACCTCGGCGGCATCGCCTCGGGCTACGCCGTCGACGTCGTTGCTCTGCTGCTCGAGCGGGCGGGCTTTCACGACTACATGGTGGAGATCACCGGCGAGGTGCGCGCGCACGGCAAAAACGCGCGGGGCGCGCCGTGGAAGATCGGCATCAAGGTGCCCCGCGCCGACGACGATCCGACGTCGGTCGCAGCGACGGTTCCGCTCATCGATCAGTCGCTGACGACGAGCGGCAGCTACCACAACTTTTTCGAGGCTGGGGGTAGGCGCTACAGCCACATCCTCGATCCCAAGACCGGCCGACCCATCGACAGCGACCTCGTCAGCGTCACCGTGCTCTACCCCGACGCCCTCAGCGCCGACGGCTTCGACACGCCCTTCATGATTCTCGGTGAGGAAAAGGCGCGGGCCATCATTGCCGGTCACCCCGGGATGGAAGCGCTCTTCATCCATGCTGCGTCGCCGTCGCAGACCGTCTCGCAAAAGCAAGGCGATCTGAACGGTGGGCCGTTTCGTGTCACAAAGACGGCGGGCTTTCCCGCCATCGACGTTCCCGAGGCTTCGCCATGAGGGTCCGCGCGTTCTTGAGCCCGCTCGTCGTCGTCGCTGCAGCCTCTTCGGCCGCTTGCCTCGACGACATCGTGCTGCCTCCCGACCCGCCGACCCTCAGCCTCGTCAGCGATCTGGTGCGCGTGCGTCGCCCCGCGCTCACCGGCGGCAAGACCATCGGCACCGAAGTGCTGTGCGGCACCAATGCCAACGACGGCGAAGCTCTGGTCATCGCTGCCGCCGACGATCAAGAGGTGTGGACCGGGGCCTTGCCTTTCGATCTCTTGCCCTTCACCGACAACGCGCTCTTTCTGTGGACGCGCTCGGAGGAAGCCGGGCTCAGTTACGAATTCCTGCAGAGCAGCCTGACCTTCGAGCCGCTCTTTCCCGATCCGCCCACCGTCGACGGCGCGCTCACGGTCGTCTCGGCGACTTCGCCGGTCACGCTGACGGGGACCAAGCCCGCGCAGACCAGCTTGTTGTTCGACGGCGTCAAGGTCGTGTCTTTTGGGGAGGCCACGACCTGGAGCGTGCCGGTGGAGTTCAGCGCCGACGAAGTTCGCAAAATCGCGGTCGTCGCCGCCGACCTGCGGGAACAAATCAGCGAGCCCGTCGACGTCACCATCGTCTTTGACACCACGCCGCCCGACCTTGATGCCGCCAACATCTTTCCCCTCGAGGGCCAGGACCTCGCGCGCAACGGCATCGTCAGCGTGCCGCTCAGCGAAGACGTCAATCTCCTGGGCGCCGGGCCGCCGGGCTTGGTGCGCGTGCTCAACGGGTTGATCTCCCTGTCCGACGTCGGCGTGAGCTACGAGGTCGTGACCCACACGCTGCGCATCGCGCCCCCCCTCGGCGGGTGGCCCGCGGCGCTGTTGACCTTTCGCATCGATGGCGCGCTCGTCTTCGATCGCGCCGGCAACGCCCAGCTCTTTGCCTCCTTTCAGCGCACGGCGGTGGCTGTCGACGACGGGAGCACGCCCGCGGCCCCCATCGTCACCAGTCCCTCGCCCATCCCCAGCGTGGTGACGACGTCGACCATCACCTTGTCTGGCACCAAGAGCGCGCCGAGCTCCCTCCTCATCGATGGGGTCGAGCGGGTGTTCCTCTCTGGATCTACGACGTGGACGGCGGCAGTGGATCTTGCCGTCGGCCCCCAGACCCTGCGCATCGCCGCCCGCTCCGTCGCCAACGTCGACGGCCCCGAGCTCGCCATCGACGTCGTGCGCGAGCAGCTCCGGCCGGCAGCTCCGGTGCTTGCCCCCCCGCCGCCTTCGATCACGCAGAGGGCCAGCCTCGATGTGTCCGGCACGCGCGAAGCCAACACCAGCATTGCCCTCGACGACGACAGCAACGTCGTCGTGCCTCGGGGCGCTGCCACTGCCTTTGCCTTCACCCTGGAGCTCGCGCCGGGCCGCAACGCGCGCAACCTCTTTGCCAAGCGCGTCGAAGCCGACGGCTCGGTGACGCTGTCGGATCCCACGCCCATCGAGGTGACGCTGCAACAGGACTACCAGGGTTCCGTCGGCGAGAACGCTGAGCTCGAGATCTCCTTTGGGCTGCGCAACCTCGATGCATCGGTGCCTGTGCGCGGCGAGTTGGCCGAAGGCACCCACTACGGCGTCGACATGTGGCTCGAGGGGCCTCTGGTCGAGGGCGAGACCTGCGTGATGGCCAGCGGTGATCGACAGGCCATCAAATATGCCGACACGATCCTGCGGTACCAGGGGAGCAAGGCCCAGCACATCACGCCCTGGGGCGACGAGGATTTTCGCGATCCCGATTTCCTCGCCGCGCTGGTCTCGGCTGGGGAGCTCGAAGCCCTGGGGCTGGCCCGCAGTGGTGATCGCCGCGACGTCGACGGCTCACCGCTTGCCGGCTTCGATCCCGGCGTCATCGGCGAGGGCGATCTGGCGGGGCTCGACGGCCTCTCGCAAGCGACGCTCAACGGCGGCGATACGGTGCGAGCGACCTGGTCGCAGGCGACGTCGACGAACGCACCCCTCGCCCAAGGGGACTACCTGCTGCACATCGTGATCAACCTCGATCGCGCGGCGGGTTTTCTCAGCAGCAATGACGTCGAAACCTGCTGGGGCAACGCCGCCGACGCCGGCCGTGGCATGCACCGCTTGACCATCCCCGTCAGCCTCGGCGACGTCGCCTATGAGGTTCCTGCCACCGGTGCTGCCAACGAACTCTCCGGGCCTGACCCCGAGGCTGGTGCTGCCCGGCTCATCTTCTTGTCATCCCCTGTTCGTGCTGTGTGGCGCCCTTGACGGTGCCTGGAGCGAAAACCTCATGAAGTCGCCTCTCGGTCTCGTGGCCCTGCTGGTCTCTGGCGTCGTTGCTTGCAGCCTGCCCGGCGGCGAAGGCGGTGAAGGCGAAGGAGGAGAGGGAGAGGGAGAGGGAGAGGGAGAGGGAGAAGGCGGCGAAGGCGAAGGCGAGGACGGCGGAGAGGGGGAAGGTGAGGGCGGAGAAGGGGAAGGCGACGCAGGCGAGGGAGAGGGCGAAGAAGGCGAAGAAGGCGAAGAAGGCGAAGGCGAGGGCGAAGGCGACGCCGCGCCCTTCATCGTGTCCAGCGCTCCCGCCGACGCGGCCACCGACGTGGCGCCGAATCTGTCTGCCATCGTGCTCACCTGGTCAGAGCCCATCAACTGCGCGAGCGCGGTGACCGCCGGCGTGGCCCTGGTGCAAGGCTTCGCGTCGACCGTGGTGTGCAACGACGACGGCAGCGACTTCCAGCTCGTGCTCTCGCAGACCCTGCCCACCGACACGGTGATCACCTGGGGCGTCGTCGGCGCCGGCGTCGTCGTCGATCTGGGCGGCACACCGATGGCCAGCGACGATGTGCGTTCGTTCCGCACGGCCCTCGCGGTCGATGGCACGGCACCCACCGTGAGCAGCCGCAGTCCCGCCATCGACGAGGTCTTGGTGGCCACCAATGCCAACGTCGTCGTCGGCTTCTCCGAGCCCGTGACCTGCGCGAGCGCCGTGATCACCTTGGCCCAGGGCGGGAACCTCGTGGCTTCGACGCCTTCGTGCGTTGCTGATGGCAGCGGAGGCGCTGATCAAATCACGGTGCAGCCCGATGCGGGCCTCGCACCCAACACCACCTTTCACGTCAAGGTCGACGCCGCCACCGCGGACCTGGCCGGCAACACCCTCGGCGCCGACGACGAATGGGACTTCACGACGGCGGCGGCGGCGGATCTGACCGCGCCGGCGGCCCCGCTGGTGACCGCCCCCAACAACGCCACGCAGACGCAGCTTGCGCAGGTCGACATCACGGGCACCAAAGACAGCGACGGCAACATCGAGATCCGCAAGAACGTCGACGGCACCGAGCCCTTCGTCGCCGTGGTCTCCATCGATGGTCTCACCACCTTCTCCACCGAGGTCGACCTCGTCATCGGCGACAACAATTTCGAGCTGCGCTCGCGCGACGGCGCCGGCAACGCGTCGGGCAGCTCCAGTGTGCTGATCGTGCGCAACCCCAATCCCGTGAGCGCCCCGGTCATCACCCAGATCGAAAACAACGTCGACGGCGCGCAGCAGGTGATCGAGGGGACCCGCGATGCCCAGACCGCGGTGCTGCTCAACGGCGTGGAGATCGTGCCCGCGGGAGCGTCGACGACGTGGGATGCGGAGATTCAGGTGGGCTCGGGGTTAAACGTGCTGCACTTCACCGCGCAAGATGCCGGCGACAACGTGTCCGACGAGACCCTCGAGAACGTCACCTTCACGCCGCCGGCGCAGTTGACGGTGGGTGAAGTGCGCGTGCAGATGGATTTCATCAGCATGTTCAACCAAATCGGCGACGAATCATCATCGCCGCCCAACGCGCAGCCCGACCGCAGCCCCTCTGATGTCAACCACAGCGGGTATATGGTGTGGGTCGAAGGGCCGCTGCCGGATCGCAACGGCGCTCCCGAGCCCTGCTACTACGACGACGCCAACTTCCAGCGGAAGTACACGCGGCACGTCAAGACCATCGCCTACGCCACCTACAACCTGCCACCCCGCAACCTGAGCGGGGGCTGCAACGTCAACAACAAGCTGGCCGTGAAGTGCAACGGTTTCTTCTTCGAACCCGAATTCGCCGGCGCCGACTTCGTGGCGACGCTGGTGGAGTCTGGGCGCTGGGACACGGCGTCGACGCCCCAGCGCATCGCCGCCACCGCCGATCGGCGGGACAGCGCCGGACACTTCCACCAGCTGATCAACGGACAACACTCCTTCAGCGCGCCAGAGCTGCTCTTCACCAACATCAACGGCATCGCCCAACCGCGGCTCACGCAGGACCCCATCATCGACGGCCTCACCCAGGCTTCGGTGAACCCGCACATGTTCTCGAACATCACGCCGACCCTCGCCTGCTCCCCGGCCTGCAGCGACGATCAGCATTGCGTCGACACCAACACGACCTTCGAGGCGCCCTCGGGTGGGGCGGTGGAGTGCCGCAGCGCGCTCGCTGGGGGCTTCACCACCTGCAATAACGCTTCGCCAGTGGCCGGCAACTGTGGCGGCTTCGGGCTGTGCGACGTCGTGACCACCGATGGCGACCCGGTGCAGAACCGCTGCGAAGACGGCTACGGCGCCCCGGTGTGCAAAGACGGCATGATCTCCGTCGACGTCGGCGGCGTTCCCACTTGCCGCGCTGAGTCCTTGCAAGACTGGCGGGAGCGCAAGGTGTTCAACTGGGACCTCACCGACACGACGGGCGCGAAGGTCTCCGCAGGCTGGTACGCCATCTGGGTCGAGCTCGCCTACGACCGCTCGAACCCAGGGACCGCAGGCTCTCCCGGGCAGCCGATCTGGATCGCGCGTTTTCTGCCCACCGATGCCGAGGTGTGCTGGGACGATCCCAGCCACGATGGCCTCGGCCAACACCGCGCGGTCGCGTTGGTGCACGTCGACGGCGCGCTCAATGACACCCAGTTTCTCGGTGAAAAGGGCAGCGCCCAGGCCGTGCCGGCGTGCAGCACCGCGCTGGAGGCCAACGACAACATCAAATGCAATTGCGGAGCGTCGACGGTGTGGCCCTGTCCTGCGGTGCCGAACACCTTGGCTGGCACCGGCGCTCAGGTGCACCTGCTCGATCCCGACTTTCAGGGCGGAGCAGGGGCCGTGAAGGTCGAGTACTGCGCCGGCGGTCCTTGCCCGTGACGCTGCAGCACGAACCGGCCATCCGTGCTGCGGCTCGAAGGCTTCCCCCTCTCCCGAGGATGGGAGAGGGGAGGAGACAGGCAACGCTTCGGGTTGCGACCTTCGCCATCGTCGCGTTGGGGGCGAGCGCCGCCGGAGCGGCAGGGGTGGAAGAGGTCGTCGACCTCGACACGCTCGATGAGCCCGCATTTCAGGCGAAGAAGCCGCAGCCTCCGGGCGAGCACACGCACCTACCGGAGAGCGCGCTGCCCCAGGTGGGCAAGGTCGTCGAAGAAGTCGTCGACCTCGACACCCTCGACGAAGCCGCGGTCGTCGGCGTGCCTGAATACGATCGACATCCGTGGCTGGGTCTGCTGCCGCTGCTGCCGCTGTTGGTGCTGATGTGGAACGTCGACTGGCGCGAGGGACGCGTGAAGGGCGAGATCGCCAGCGCCCGCGCCCGGATGGCACCGAAGAAGAAGGCCGTCGTTGCTCCCGTGAAACCCTCTTGAGGTTGCCATGACGTTTTTCGGTTCGAGAAGCACAGCCCCCATCCTCTTTGCGGCGCTCACGCTGCTCGCGTCGTCGAACGCCGGGGCGGTCAAGTACATGAAGATCGGCGAGGCGGTGAAGAAGTTCGTGCCCGAAGGCGCGAAGGTCGTGAAGGTGACCAACACGCCTTCGCCCGAGCAGCGCAGGCGACTCCTCGACGACTACGGCTGGGAAGCCAGCGACCCTACCTTCGAGACCTTCGTGGGCAAAGACGCCGCCGACAAACCCCTGGGCTACGTCTTCATCATTCCTGAGATTTTCAATACCTGTTTTCACAAGTATGCAATTGGCGTGGATCCGAGTGGCAAGATTCTCGAGTCGGTGGTGGTGGAGTTGACATGTCCGCGCAGCTTTCCAATTAATAAGAAAGCGTTTCTTGGCCAGTTCAAAGACAAAAGACACACCGATCCGCTGACGACGAAATCAGACATCGATGGCATCACCGGGGCCACGCTCTCCTCAGAGGCCGCGTCGACGGCCGCGCGCAAAGCGGTGTCGTTGCACAACCTCTTCTTCGGCGGGAACCAGAACGTTGTCATCGATGCCGATGTGAAGAAGGCCCGGGCCACCGCGGCCGCCAAGATCAAAAAGGCCATCGAAACCGGCGAGACCCTCAAGAAGGAAGGCAAAGACGGCGCCGCCCAGCTGCCGGAAGAGCCAAAAGAAGGTGAAAAGAAAGCGGACCCCACATGAGTATTGCGCCTGGAGAAATGGCGATGAGTGGGAAGACGCCAAACCCCTTTGCAACGGCGCTGCCGGCGAAGCCGAAGAAGGGGCTGCCGATTGTGGGGCAGGATGCCTATTATCAAACGACGCCGAAAGTTGTGTTGAGAAACTGGCGACGTATCGCCCAAATATTCTTTCTTTTGTTGTGGTTCGGATTGTTTCTTGCGACGCGAAATCAATCAATACAGGAAGTGGTGCCGCCGACGCTGTATCTGATCACGGATCCTCTGGTCGCGGCGCTGACCATGGGCGCTTCGCACGTGATCGTATGGACCCTGGTTCCGGCGCTGTTCTTCATTGTCTTCACGCTCATATTTGGCCGAGCGTTCTGCGGTTGGATCTGCCCGCTGGGCACACTCATCGATTTGTCAGCCAAGATTTTCACACCACGTGAGCACACATTCTCGATGGAGACGCATCTAAAGCTGCAATATATAAAGTACATCGTACTCGTCATGATGGTCGTCGGCGCCTTCGCCTCGGCGCAGTGGATTTATCTCCTCGATCCTCTGGTGCTGCTCTTTCGGGCGGGAGCGACAGGGATCTGGCCCGTCGCCACCGTGGCGCACGAGCTCTTCAGCAAGACCGGCGAAGTCGAACGCGGCTCGGTGTGGATGGCCTACCACGGGCTGGCCTTGGCCCCGGTGGCCTTGCTCGTCGTCGTCTTGGCCGGCACGGCGATCACGCCCCGCTTCTACTGTCGCTATGTGTGTCCCCTCGGAGCCTTCTACGGGCTGCTGTCGCGAGCGCCGCTCTTGCGTCGGCGGGTCACAGGTTGCGATGCATGCACCGGCGTGGAGACCGAGAAACAATGTGTCAGCGGTTGTCGCATGGGTGCCGTCAATACAAACCCACACAAGACTCAGAATCATGAGTGTATTCGCTGCTTCTCTGGCCGGTCTTTCTGCCACAAGGAGGCCATCCATTTCGACTGGATGAAGACCAGGGGGGTCCCCGATGCTCCCGATGTCCCCGTCGATTTGAGCCGCCGTGCTTTCGTCGTCGCCGGCGGCACCGGTCTGGCGCTGGCGCCTCTGGCGGCGGCCAGCGCCTACCACCGCGGCAGTGAAAACGCCGTCATCCGTCCGCCCCGTGTCCTCGACGAAGAAACGTTCACCGATCAGTGCATCCGGTGCGCGATGTGCGTGCAGGCCTGTCCGTCGCAGACGCTGCAGCTCGTTCACTTCGAGGCCGGGATCGCAGGCTTTTGGACCCCGGCCATCACACCCACCGTCGGCGGCTGCCTGCCCGAGTGCGACGCCTGCAGCGTGGCCTGTCCGACCGACGCCATCCCGGTCTTTCACAAGGAGGAAAAATCCAAGTGGGCCACCAAGATGGGAACTGCAGTGCTCGAGAAGGGGCGCTGCATTTGTTATACAGATGGAGTCGCCTGCGGGAAGTGTCTCGATATCTGTCCGACCAAGGCCTTCGCCATCGAGCCCGCCCACAGCAACGCCAGTAAGGAGAACCCCCGGCGCCCCGCCAGCGTCGACTACGTCCGCTGCGTCGGCTGCGGTCTGTGCGAGCTCGAGTGCAGCAAGATCGTGTTCGGTGAGCCTGCGCTGCGCACCTTTGCCCACGGGCGCGGTGAGCTGACCGTGCTGCAGGAGATGCCGACCAAGGACTACGAGCCGCCGACGAAGGCCTGATCCCACCGGTGCCGTGCATGCGCCAACCGTCAGCACTTTGCCGGCTGCGGCCCCTGAGCTAGGGCCGCGGGATGACCAAGCCCTTCCTCCTCGCTGCTGCTGGCGTTCTTCTGCTGGGAAACGTCGCCCTCGCTGCACCCGCTGACTCCAAGGCACCCGTCGCTGCTGCGGCCAAGCCGACACCGGCCGACGCCAAGGCCTTCGTCCAACGCGTCAACGACGACCTCAAGAAGCTCTACACCGACGCCGCGCGCGCGGACTGGGTCAAGAGCACCTACATCACCGAGGACACCGAAATTCTAACGGCCGACGCTGCTGAGAAGGTCATGGTGTACACTGCAAAGGCCATCAAGGAAGCGACACAATTCGATGGTCTCACCTTAGATGCCGACACGGATCGCGCGATCCATTTGCTGAAGATTTCCGCCGATCTTCCGGCGCCCAATGATGCAGCCAAAACGGCAGAGCTCGCCAAAATCGCGAGCCAGATGACCTCGCTTTATGGCAAGGGAAAGTACTGCCGGGCCTGGAAGCCCTCGGACCTCGAAGAGGCCAAGGCCGCGTTGGCTACGGCGACGGCGGCGTCGGTTGCAGCGCCTGAGGATGCGGGTCTCAAGGCGGCCGTGGGGCAGGCCGACGCCGCCAGACTCGAGGCCGCCACGGGCCTAGCGAAGAAGGCCCCGCACTGCCGGGACCTCGAACAGCTGACGAACGTGATGTCGTCGAGCCGCAACTACGATGCGCTGCTGGACGCCTGGAATGGCTGGCACACCATCAGTCCGGAGATTCAGCCGCTCTTTCAAAAGTACGTCAGCCTCGCCAACGAAGGCTCTGTCAACCTCGGCTTCGCTGACACCGGCGCCCTGTGGAAGTCGCGCTACGACATGACGCCGGCGCAATTCGAGGCCGAGATGGAGCGGCTCTGGGGCCAGGTGAAACCCCTGTACGAAGACCTCCACTGCTATGTGCGCGCCAAGCTCGCCGCCCGGTACGAGGGCAAGGTGAAAAACAGCGGCCCCATCCCGGCGCACCTGCTGGGCAACATGTGGGCGCAAGAGTGGGCCAACGTCTATCCGCTGATCGAGCCCTACCCCGGCGAGGGCAGCCTCGATGTCACGGCGGCCTTGAAGGCCAAGGGCGTCGACGAAGCCAAGGTCGCACACATGGGCGAGGACTTCTTTGTCAACCTCGGTCTCAAGAGGCTCCCTGAGACTTTTTGGACTCGATCGATGTTGACCAAGCCAAGGGATCGTGAGGTCGTGTGTCATGCGTCGGCGTGGGATGTGACATATGCGAATGATGTGCGCATCAAGATGTGCATACAGGTCGACGAAGACAACCTGATCACAGTCCACCATGAGCTGGGGCATATCTACTACTATCAGTATTACAACGACAAGCCGGTGCTCTTTCAACAGGGCGCCCATGACGGGTTTCACGAAGCCATCGGCGACGCCGTCGCTCTCTCCGTGAACCCTACTTATTTGAACCAGCTGGGGATCCTCAAGGACGTGCCGAACAACGAGAAGGCCCTGATCAATTTGCAGATGAAGGACGCCCTCGATAAGGTCGCATTTCTTCCCTTCGGCTATCTGATGGACAAATGGCGATGGGACGTCTTCAACGGCAAGACCAAGTCGTCGGAGTACAATAAGTCATGGTGGAACCTGCGAAAGAAGTATCAGGGCATCGAGCCGGCATCGGCGCGTCCAGTGAATGCCTTTGATCCGGGCGCCAAGTACCACATTCCGGCCAACGTTCCCTACGCGCGCTACTTCCTCGCGCGCATTCTCCAGTTCCAGTTCCACAAGGCCATGTGTGACGCCGCTGGCTACAAAGGGCCCCTGCACAGCTGCTCGGTGGCGGGCAACAAGGCCGCCGGCAAGAAGCTCAGCGACATGCTCGCCATGGGCGCGTCGAAGCCCTGGCCCGAGGCCCTGCAGAAGCTGACCGGGGGGACGCAGATGGATGCGGCGCCCTTGCTCGACTACTTCGCGCCGCTGCAGAAATGGTTGAAGGAGCAAAACAAATCACAGAAATGCGGCTGGTGACGTCGACAGACGGAGAGCGCTGATGCTCCTGGTGCTGGGTTGTCTTGCCGCGCTCGTGCCGGTCGCTGATGTCTGCGATCGGCGGGCCGACATCCAAAGCGTTCGGGCGGCGTCACCCCCTGCGCGAGCGGAGTTGCGCAAACGCGTCGAGGCGGAGGTCAATGCGAGCAGTGGCCGAGCCCACGCCTGCGCCGCCGCCGTGGCTGCTGAAGCCGCCCGTGTCGACGGCGACAAACTGCGCACCCTGGCTTTGCTCGACGACGTCGTTGGCGGTCTGCCGGAATTGGCTGTGTCGCTGGCGCCCCACCGCGCCCTGTTGCTGGCCGAGCTGAACCGCGTGCCCGAGGCCGAAACCGCCTTGGCCGGTGTGCCCGAGACTGCCGTCGTCTGGCGGCTGCGCATCGAGCTCGCGATCGCCCGCGCGAAGAAAGACGACACGGCGACGACGACGCTGTTGAGGAAGTTGAGCAGCCGCGATCCCGAGGCCCTGGGGGCCTTGTGCGACGGCGGCGACGTGGGCGCCTGTGGCGATCTCTTGTTGCGCTACGCCGGGCACCCTGCCGCGCGGGCGAGAGAGAGCGCGCTGGGCAGGCGCTTGGCGAACACGCCGGCGCGGACGCGGGCGCTGCTGGCGGCGGGCCGACCTCGACAAGCAGCGGCCGAGAGCGAAGGCGTCAGCGACGTCGAGGGGATCGCCGCTCGGGTCGATGCCCTGCTGCGTCTCGCGCGCATCGACGAGGCCATCGAGATTTCATCGCCGCCAGGCGATGAACCTGTAGACAATTCCAAAGGCGCCATCGACACCCACCGAGGCTGCGACGCCGACGGCGGCGAGTTGGCCAGCCTCGATTATGCCCTCGCCAAAGCCAACGCCAAGGCCCGCAGCCGCGCTGGCGACGTCAAAGGCGCACTGGCCCGCTACGACGAAATTCTGTCCTTCGCCGCTTGGCACCAGGTCGACAAGAAGGAGCTGGCCGAGGCCGCCTTCTTCGCGGCCTTCACCCTGATCGAGAGTGACGACGTCGACGGCGCCCTGCTCCGCTTGCAAGGGGCTGAAGCCTTCGTGCAAGACAGCGTCTGGGATGTGCAGACCAAATGGCAGCGCGCGTTTCTGTTGCTGAGCGCCAAGCACGACGCGAAGGCTGCGCTGCCGTGGTTCGACGCCGCGATCGCGCTCAAGGACAAAGAGGTGCGCAAGCACCGCTATTGGCGGGCCCGTGCCCTCGACATCGTCGACCCGGCTCGGGCCAAGCGCGAACGGCAGGCCCTGATCAACGAAGAAGCTGTCGACTGGTACGGCCTCTTGTCCCGCCGCGACCTGGGGCAGGCCCCGCTGCGGGGAATTGTCGTGGCGCCGCGGATCCTCGAACAAGGGATCGTCGTCGACGAAGAAGTCCGGCTCATTCGCCTCTTGTATGGGCTCGGGTTCGATGCCGAGGCCCGGGACCGCGCTCGCGCGCGGGGGTTGCGCGATCAGCGGGTGTCGCTCCCCAACATCGGGCTCTCGCAATCGGTGGAGGACGCCAGCTTCGGTTGGCGGCGTGGGGGTTTGTATCTGCCATCGCCATCGACGCAAAAGAATCGACTGGTGCCGAGCGCTTCCTGGCGTGTTTCGTATCCGACGCCGTGGCGCGAGGTCGTCGACGCCGCCGCTGCCGCGTCCGGATCTCCATCGTCTTTCGTGTATGCCATCATGCGTACAGAAAGCGGATTTGATGCTGCGGCTTCGTCGAGTGCCGGCGCCCAGGGCGTGCTGCAGCTCTTGCCGTCGGTGGCCCGTGGCCTCGCCGGCAAGGATGCGAGCCTGCCGGCCGTCAGCACCGGCGTGCGCGATGACATCGCTCTTGGTGCCGCCCTCCTCGGTCTGATGGTGAAGGAACACGGTTCCTTGTTGATGGCTGCGGCGGCGTACAACGGCGCTCCCGAAAACGCGCAAGCCTGGGCGAAGCGCTTCTCTCAGCTCCCCGTCGACGTCTTTGTGGAGCGCGTGCCCTTCAAAGAGACCCGCGAGTACATCAAGCGCGTGCTCGTCGTCGAAGCGATGTACCGGGCCCTCGACGGCGGCGTGCTCACCTTGGACCTGCCGGAGCGCTTGAGCCCGGCGACGACCTTTTCGACCTTTCCCTACGACGAGTAGCTCTCCCGCCGCGACATCCCCGCCTTGGCATAGAGCGCATCGATGGTGGCCATGTTGGCGATGCCGTCGAGGCTCGTGCTGGGAAACGGCGCGGCGACGACGACGGCATCGCGGAAGGCCTCGAGCTGGTGCACATAGGTTGCTTGGCCGGGCACCAAAGACGACGACCAGCGTCGCCCCGCCGGCTCATCGATGCAGGTCCGCAGGCGGTGAAAGAACTGGGGGACCACGGGGTTCCACACGTCGATGGAGCCGCGCTCGCCCTCGATCTGCGCGCGCGCGGACAAAAGACGCGACGACAGCAGCGAGCACTCGATCACGACCTCGACACCCTCGGGTGTGTGCAGACGGCCCGAGAAGGCTCGATCGACCTCGGGGGACATGAGCAGCGCTTTGGCGTCGTCGACGATGAGGGAACGCGCCGTACCGGCGACGCCGCAGAAGGTGCGGGCGATGTTGACGGCGTAGCAGCCGGTGTCCATGAGCGCGCCACCCGCCAAATCTTTGCGAAAGCGAATGTCGCCGGGGAGGGGCAGGGGAATGCAGAAGGAGGCGCGCACGCGTTTGAGCGGGCCCAAACGATCGATCTCCTCGAGCACGCGCGCAGCGAGAGGGTGGTAGCGCCAGTGGAAGGCCTCCATCAGCACCTTGCCGCTGTGCACGGCGGCTTCGTGCATCGCGCGGGCGTCGTCGGCGTTGGCGGCCAGCGGCTTCTCGCAGAGCACGTGCTTGCCGGCCTGCAAGGCTCGGATCGTCAGGGTCTTGTGGTGGCTGTTGGGCAGCGGGTTGTAGATGGCATCGATGCCCTCGTCGTCGAAGAGGGCCTCGTAGCGCTCGTGCACAGCGCGGATCCCGTGCTTGCGGGCGAAAGTGGCAGCCCGCGCTGGGTCCCGCGCCGCCACGGCGACAACGTCGACGCCAGCGACCTGGGCCGCAGGTCGCAGCAGGGCCATCGGTGTGATGCGGGCGGCCCCAAGGACACCAATGCGCAACGTGGGAGCTCGTGCAGGCCTTGGGCTCGTCGTCATGGGGCCGCTCTGCCGCACTCGAAACCGCGGTGCAAGCTCGACCGTGGCTGCGCCCGGTGCCAGCAAGTGTTAGACGCGCCAGATGGCGACGAAAAAGACTCCCTCGAAGAAGCAGGCCGCCCGCGAAGCAGCGACGAAGCCGACGCCGCCGGCGCGACAGGGTCGTACCAAGGATCCCAAAGACGAGCTCACCCTCGACGCCATCGCCAGGACGGCGTCGGGCATCCACAAGGCCATCAACGCGGTGAAGAGACCCGAGCTGAAGATGCCAGTCCGCTCGCTCAGCAACGTCACCTACGATCAGAAAAAAGGCTACTTCGAGCTTGGGAAGGACAAGAAGATCCGCACCCTCTCGGTGGCCACCGTGAAGACCTTCGCCCAGACCCTGAAGATGATGTCATTGTCGGCGGATCTGATCCGGAGCAACGATTTCGCTACCAAGCGAGATGCTTATTATCAGTCCAAAAATTGGGGTGATGCGCGCTTTGAGGAACAGCCCGAGAGCGATACCGTCATGGACGATATCGAGGCCCTGTTCAGCGAGCTCGGCGTCTCCCGCGAGCAGCTGCGCTATGTGCCGGACCAGCACGGTGGCGCCGTCGCCGGCGAGCTCATTGTCGTTGATCGTGACATCGAAACGGGTGCCCTCATCGAGATCGATTGCACCCGCTTCGGCTCCGGCGCCTACGCCGTCCCTTCTTGGGTCGAGCACCTGAAGTTCCGCACGAAGGCCAAATTTATTCTGTGCATTGAAACCCAGGGCATGTTCCAGAGATTGCAGTCCCACAAATATTGGCAGAAGGCCGGCTGCGTCCTGGTGTCGATGGGCGGCGTCCCCACCCGCGCGTGCCGCCGCTTCGTCCGGCTGCTCAGTGAGCAGGCGAACATCCCGGTCTATGCCTTCACAGACTGCGACCCCTATGGCTTCACCAACATCTACCGGACCCTGAAGGTCGGTTCTGGCAACGCGGCCCACATCAATCAGTTCTTCTGTGTGCCCGAGGTGCGCTACCTGGGTCTTACACCGCAGGACATCGTCGATTTCGATCTGAACAAGGCCACGCACCCCTTGGCCGAGGTCGACGTGAAGCGTGCCTTCGATGCACTCAAGAACGATCCCTTCTTCCAGTCCCAGAAGCCATGGAAGGCCGCGATCGACATGTTGATGAAGATGCAGAAACGCGCCGAACAACAGGCGCTCTCACTGCACGGGTTGAACTTCGTCATCGATGAATATCTTCCCGTGAAACTGAAGAGCATCGACAAGTTTTTGCCCTGAGCATCAACGCACATCAAAGACGCGGTCGAAGGCCGGTGCGATGAAGCGCGCCCCTTCGACGCTGAGGTGATGTTCGTCGAAGTAGAGCACCTGATCGCCGACGTAGACCTCGCAGCGTCCACCGCCACACAGACGGTCCTCCGGGTGCGCGCCCACAACGTGCGGTCCCTGCGTTACGCCGTCGAGGAACGAGATCGTCGGCTGATTGGCGCTCATGTAGGCGCGCTGGTCGATGAAGATCCCATGCGCATCGCCGCCCGTCTGAGCAACCCGCGCCAGCATCCACGGGACGTTCGCCGGCGGTTCCGGAATCGGATAGGTCACGACGACGGTGCGCCCCGCATTCGTCAGCGTCTTGATGACGCGATCGAAGCCGTCGAAAAACACGGGGCCATAGGTCTTCACATATGACTGATAGCGCGCGACGAGGATGACGACTTGGACTGGGTTGTTGAGGAGCCTTGTTAATAGTTCTTCATTGTATTTAAGGCATAGGTCGCCCAGGCCGCTGAGCACCGGTGGACAGCCTGAATAGCTCGCGAGCATCAGCGATCGTCCGTGCGAACGGGCCTCGTCTCCGAGCGCCATGGCGAGCTCGGCCGCGTACGAATCCCCCCAAATCACAAGGGTCGGGTCCGCACCTGCAGCGCCGTAGGTGCACTTCTCCTCGAAGGGGATTGGGTGGGCATCGCTCGCATGACAGCGGGTGCGATCTGGGTTTCTATCCAGGCGCGCTGCATCCATCCGCAATGCCAATTGGTTCATGCGCGACGGCCAACCGTTGCTGAGCTCGAGGACGAGAAAAAACGCGAGGGACCCAAGCATGCCGAGTCCGGCGACGAGGAACGCGCACCGGCGCCGAAAGCCATGGATGCTGAGAAAGGGCTCCTCGACCCATCTCCTCGATGCCGCCGCCGCGATGAACGCGAGCACAAGAAGGACGGCGATCTGCGGGGGCGCGAGTGGCCCAGCGACCCAATGGCGCGCGAAGACGAGCATCGGCCAGTGCAACAGATAGAGCGAGAACGAGAGCTGCCCGATGAACGCCATGGGCCCCGTGCTCAAGATTTGGCCGATCCGCGTCCCCGGACCTGCGAGGATGATGCACGCCGCTCCGACGCAGGGAAGCAGCGGCCACGCGCCCGGATAGCGCGTGGCCTCCGAGAAGGTGCCCACGCACGCCACAATCAGCACCAGCCCGATCGAGGCAACGAGCTCGCGCAGCGCAGGTCGACGCAGCTCGATGGCCGGTGATGCACCCAACGCTGCGCCGAGCAACAGTTCGAATGCGCGCGATGGCGCGAGATAAAATGCTGCCGACGGCGATCGCCATGTGCCGATCACGCAAACGACGAGCGAGCCAACGAAACAGACGACGAGCCCCAGCCTGACGCGCGTCGGTCTCAAGTGGTGGAGCACGGTGACGATGATCGGAAATACAATATAGAACTGCTCCTCGATGGAGAGCGACCACGTGTGGAGCAATGGCTTGAGCTGTGCTGAGCCGTCGAAGTAGTCCGCCTTTGCCCAGAAGACGAGGTTCGAGCCAAAGGTCGAAGCGGAGAGCAACGTTTCCCCGAAGTCCTCGAGGTCCGTCGGCGTCAAAAGCAAGCACGCGAACACCGAAGACACGGCCAACATGAACACGGACGCCGGAGCGATGCGACGGACGCGCCGTTCGTAAAAGCGGAGAAAGGAGAATTCCCCACGATGAAGCTCTTTCAAGATCGTCGACGACAACAGGTAGCCAGAAATCACGAAGAAGACGTCGACGCCGACGTATCCGCCGCGGGCGACGGAGATGCCGGCATGAAAGGCGAGGACCGCCAAAGCGGCGACGGCGCGCAGACCGTCGATGTCCTTACGATAGGTCGCGAGGCTCATCACGGCCCGTTCCCGGTGGTGAGCAGCATCGATGCACTGTGGTGTCAGCCCGGGAAGCCGTCGTCGCGGGTGAGGCCGTGCCGCTGGGCGCGGCGATAAAAGGTGGCCCGACCGATGCCGAGACGTCGGGCCGCTTCGCTGACGTTGCCCTCGGTTTCTCGCAACGCGGCGATCATCATCTCGCGCTCGACCTCGTGCAGGGGGCGAACGATGGCGCCGCTATCGTCGTCGAAGGAGCCGGCCGCGGGTTCGTCTTTCTTGTGCGTAGCCGAGTGCACGCGGATCTCGTCGGGCAGGTCTTCGGCGCGAATGATGCCGCCCAGCGCGACCAGGGCCATGCGTTCGATGGTGTTGTTGAGCTCGCGCACGTTGCCCGGCCACACGTAGGTCATGAGGGCTTCGAGGACGTCGTCGCTCAGCGATGGCGGCGGCTGGTTCTCTCGGGCCGCGAAGCGGGCGAGGGCATAGCGAGCAAGGGCCGGGATGTCGTCTTTGCGGTCCTTCAGCGGTGGCACCGTGATGGAGAAGACGTTCAGCCGGTAGAAGAGATCGGCCCGAAAGGTGCCGCGCGAAACCTCGGTGGGCAGGTGCTTGACCGTGGCCGCCACGACGCGGACGTCGCCGTCGCCGCCGGTGCGCCGTTCTTGCAGGCTGGCCTCGTGCATCGTGCGGTGCAGGCGCGCTTGCAGCTCAGAGGAGAGCTCGCCCACTTCGTCGAGAAAGAGCGTGCCGCCGCGGGCCTCCTCGAACTTGCCACCACCCATGGTGGAGCCAAAGAGCTTCTCGCCCAAGAGCTCCGGCGGTTTCTGCGCGCAGTTGACGACGACGAAGGGCCCATCACGGCGTCGGCTGCGGGCGTGGATGCGATGGGCCACCAGCTCTTTGCCCGCACCAGCTTCGCCATAGATGAGCACGGGCACGCGCGAGGCCGCCACGCGTTCGACCAGCGAGATGACCTCGCTCATGGCCTGGCTGCCGCAGATCAAATGGGGCCCGCCGTCGCCGCGCAACATGGCAGCGCGCAATCCGTCGCTCTCCAGGCGCAAGCGCGTGTGCTCGGCGGCGTTGCGCACCACGATGGCCAGGCGCTGCAGATCGATGGGCTTGGTGAGGTAGTCGAAAGCCCCGCGGCGCATGGCGTCGACGATGGAATCGACGCCGACGGCGGCGGTGATCATCACCACGGCAATCTCGGGGTGCTCGCGCGTGATGCGGTCGAGCAGGCTCAGTCCATCAATTCCCGGCAACCCCATGTCGAGGAGGACGACGTCGAAGGGGGATTGCAGCGAACGCTCCATTTCGCGGCCCTCGTGCAAGACCTCGACGGAATGCCCGTGGTGCTGCAGGTACTTCGAGACGAGGCCACAAATGGCGTCGTCGTCGTCGATGAGGAGGACCCGGGCAGTAACATGGGATTTGGGAGCGGCGGCCATGGCGGGACTCCGGCGTAGACAAAGCGAGACACAAAAAGGCGTGTGATCCGTGATCAATGCGTCCCGTATTGATACAGGCACTTGGCCTTGGACCGCAAGGTTTGCTCAGGGGAGCCCGGCCTCAGGGCGTTGAGGTCGTCGGCTCCGACGGCGCCTTCGCCGGCTCCGCGGGGGGAACGACGGCGGACTTCGGCGCAGGTTCGTCGACGGCGCGCCGGGCCTCGGGCTCCGGCGGTGTCTTGGGCGCGTGCACGCCGAAGCCAAACATGTCGTCGAAGGCCACAGTGAGACCCACGTTGAGCAGGTCGTAGCCGGCGTTGTAGGTCCCCATGGCGATGCGGGTGCGCGTTTCGCTGTCGGCCCCGACCGGCGGCGGGACGACGACGGCGCCATTGAACACGATGCTCTCGTCACCGATCTTGCGCTCGAAGATGAAGATGTGGCTGTAGCCGACGTCGAGGCGCGCGCCGAAGAGCTTGGCAGAGATGCCGGTGCCGACGCCGACCTTGTCGCCGTCGACGAGCTCCACCGAATAGGTGGTGTTGGGGATGGCCGAGGTCTCGTAGAAGCCGCCGCCGTGCACTTCGAGCATCTTGTCGAAGAACGAGAGGGTGGTGCCGGCGCGGAGGCTCATGGCGTCGGTCCAGTCCTTGACCTGAACGATGGCCGGCAAGGGCTCGGGTGCCGCGCCGCCGATGGCGAAAGTCAGATCCTTGGTCGTCACAAAGACATGGTCGTACGTCGACCAGGCCTCGTACACAAAGTCGAGCTCGACGTCAAAGCCAAAGGTCTTTTCAATGTCGTGAAAGACGTTGTCCTGCGTGTATTTCGCACCCAGGCGATAGAAGGGGGCCATGACGAATTCGGCCGTCGCGGTGGCACCGTCGGCGTTGAGCTCGGCGAGCCCAGAGTCGAAGAACTCGGCCTGCAGCTTGGGCCCCACGGATTCGATGGTCATCGGTCCGGTGATCTTCACGACACGCGGCAGTTGCACCGAGCCGGCGAGCTCGAGGTCGCCGAAGCCGAGGCCCTTGAGGGGATTGCTCCAGATGCCGATGTTGCCCGAGGGAACGAAGTCCCCTTTGGCGTCGATGCGCACCTGCACGTCGTAGTTGAGGTCTTCGTTGCCGGCCTTGTCGGCGCTCAAGCGCAGGGATTGGTTCAGGCCGGCGCTGACGCCCTGCAAGCTCGCGCCAATCGCAATCCAGTTTTGATAGCGATAGGCCAGTGTAAATCCATAGAAGACTTCGAGCAGGTCTCGATCGACGAAGGTGTAACGGGTGAACTGCTCTTCGCCAAATTTATAGTCACCGGCGTTGGGCGCATAGACGTAGATGCCAGCGGCGATGCCGTCGATGCCAAAGGAGTCGGAGTTGAATGTGGCCATGATGCGCGGGCTGAACAAGGGGCCGGCCTGGTTGCTGACTTTGTCGGTCTTGCCGTCGAAACGGCTGCCTTTGCCTTGGTTGCCGAGGCGGTTGGGCTCGGCGTTGTCGACCTCGGTGCCGTCCGACGCGCGGGCGCCGACGACGCGGGAGCCGCCTTTGACTGCGTACACACGCTCGGGGTCGGGGTTGCCTTGGGCGTCGTTGAAGCTGCGGTCGATGTCGTCGTCGCTGGGGGCGCAGCCATTGGCCTTGCCGCCGCAGTCGCGGATGAAGTCGCTCGCCAAAAAGATGGTGTCGAGGTCGAGCTGCAACTGCACGCCAGTGGCCAAGGTGATGGCCGCGGGGTTCAGCCATACCGCCGAGGGATCGCCGGGGTTCACCGTGTTGGCGCCGCCGCGGGCGAGGCTGCGGGTCCCGATCTCGCCGACGTAGTAGGCGGCGGCCTGCGCGGAAGGAGCCCCGAGGAGGGCGCTGGCAATGAGGCTGGTGACGACGACAAACCGACGCATGCTGCTCCTTGTGACATCGCACTGGTCAAGTGCCGCGGCAGCATGGCACGAGTCCCGTCGTGCAGTCCCCTTCGCGAGACATCAAAGCCCGCCTCCACTGCCGCGACCAGGCGCTGCGTGCGGCCCGCGCGTTTTTTCACCAGTGGGGCTTCGTCGAGGCAGACACTCCGCAGCTCGTGCCCGCGCCTGGCACCGAGCCGCACATCGATCCGCTGTCCGTGCCGGTGCACCGGGGCATGACGACGTCGTCGCCGCTGGAGCGCCGCTTCTTGATCACCTCGCCCGAGCTCGCTTTGAAGCGTGTGGTCGCCGCCGGCGTGCCCCGGGTCTTTCAGCTGGTGCACGTGTTTCGCGACGGCGAACGCGGACGCCGTCACCTCCCCGAGTTCACCCTGCTCGAGTGGTACCGCGGGCCCGGAACGCTCGCCGAGATCCTCGACGACACCGTGGGTGTGATCCGTGCCGTCGCCGCCGCCATCGGCAACCAATCGCCCATCGACGTCGACGCCGCCGTCGAGTCCCTGAGCGTGAACGAGGCCTTTGCGCGCTTTGCCCAAGTCGATCTGGGAGCCGCCCTCGACGAGATGCGCGCTGGTGACGCCTTGGCCTTGCCCCGGCGCGTGCAGGCCAGCGGCGAGATGCTGCGACCCGGAGCCGACTTCGACGACGCCTTCTTCCAAGTCATGGGAGCCAAGGTCGAGCCGGCCATCGGCCAAGATCGCATCGCCGTCGTGTCGCAGTGGCCGGCGCAGATGGCGGTGTTGGCCCGCCTCGACGACGACGACCGCTTTGCGCGCCGCTTCGAGGCCTACGCCTGTGGTCTCGAGCTGTGCAACGCCTTCGACGAGCTGCAAAACGCCGACGAACAGCGCGCCCGCTTCGTCGCCGACAATGCCACCCGCAGGGCCCTGGGCAAAGAGGAGGTCCCCCTCGACGAAGAATTCCTGCGGGTGCTGCCCCAGCTCCCCGCGCCGACGGCGGGCAACGCGTTGGGCTTCGATCGCCTGCTGATGCTGCTCACCGGGGCCGACGACATCGACGACGTCACCGCTCTTCCCTGGCGCTGACCCTAGCGAGAGACACAGGCCCTTTGCGGATCCCCCTTCAAGACGCGCATGCGTCTTGAACATCAGCACTGTGCAGCCTACGTCCTCGTCATGTCTGTTGATTCGAGCACCCTGCAGCGCGAGGTCCAAAGACGTCGCACCTTCGCGATCATCTCGCACCCCGACGCCGGCAAGACGACCCTGACCGAGAAGCTCTTGCTCTACGGCGGGGCCATCCACCTCGCGGGCACCGTGAAAGCGCGGCGCGCCTCCCGCCACGCGACCTCGGACTGGATGGCCATCGAAAAAGAGCGCGGCATCTCGGTGGCGTCGTCGGTGATGCAGTTCGAGCACCAAGGCTGCTTCTTCAACCTGCTCGACACGCCGGGCCACAACGACTTTTCCGAAGACACCTATCGCACCCTGGCTGCCGCCGACTGCGCCGTCATGCTCATCGACGTCGCCAAGGGCGTCGAACCGCAGACCATCAAGCTCTTCGCCGTCTGCCGCCTGCGCAAGATCCCCATCGTCACCTTCATCAACAAGATGGATCGCGAGGGCAAAGCTCCCCTCGATCTCCTCGACGAGGTCGAGCAGGTGCTGGGCATTCCCTGCGCGCCGCTGACGTGGCCCCTGGGCATGGGCAAGAGCTTCGCCGGCGTCGTCGAAAGAGAGACCGGCCGCTTTCTGCGTTTCGAGCGCGTCGAGCGCGGCCAGCGGGAGGCCAACATGGAAGTGGTCGCCCTGAGCGATCCTGGCCTCATCAACGACGTCGGCGAAAGCGCCATCAAAGATCTCAAGGCCGAGCTCGCCCTGCTCGAAGATGCCGGCAACAAATTCGACGTCGACGCCTTCCTCGAGGGTCGGGTCACGCCCGTCTTTTTCGGTTCGGCCATGACCAATTTCGGCGTCGAGCCTTTCCTCGATCGCTTTACGCAACTGTGTCCCGCGCCCCGCGCCCGTGAAGTGCGCTCGGTCGATCAAAAGACGGGCAAGCTCGGTGACGTCGTCGCCGTCGATCCCGGCAGCGAATCCTTCTCCGGCTTCGTCTTCAAGATCCAGGCGAACATGGACCCGCGCCACCGCGACCGCATCGCCTTCGTGCGTCTCACCAGCGGTCGCTTCGAAAAGGGCATGACGGTCAAGCAGGTCCGCGTCGGCACCGGCGTCGAGGGCGGCGAGAATGTCAAGAAGCTCACCATCGACCGGCCCATGATCTTCATGGCCCAAGAGCGCACCGCCGTCGAAGAGGCCTACGCCGGCGATATCATCGGCGTTTGGGATCCCGGCAACCTTCGCATCGGCGACGCCCTCGTCGAGGGTCCAGCAGTGGCTTTCGAGGGCATCCCCAGCTTCTCGCCCGAGCATTTCGTGCGGGTGAAGTTGCGCGATCCCCTCAAGCGCAAGCAGCTCAAGAAGGGCCTCGAGCAGCTCGCCGACGAAGGCGCCGTGCAGCTCTTCCGCGAGCGCGACGAGCTCTTCGTCGATCCGGTGCTCGGTGCGGTGGGCTGGCTGCAGTTCGAAGTGGTGCAACACCGGCTCAAGGCCGAGTACGGCGTCGAGGCCCAGCTCGACAAGCTGCCCTACACCCAAGCCCGTTGGGTCTTCGGCGAAAATGTGGACATGAAAGAGGTCACCCGCACCGGAACCGTACAATGTCTTCTCGACGTCGAAGAGCGTCCACTTCTCCTTTTCGAGACCGACTGGATGCGTCGCCGCTTCGAAGAAAAGCACCCCGAATGGAAGTTTGTCGCCGCGGTGCAGCCCGGGCGAGCCAAAGCCTGAGAAGCCGAGGTGCTGCGGTGTGGGGCCGTGGCGCTCGCTCAGCTGTAGCGACGGTCGTTGGCCGGGCCGATCAAGCCCAAGCGCAGCAGCGAGCAGAAGCCATCGTCGCCGAGGAGCACGCCGTCGACCACCTCGATGCCCACGGTCGCTCCGGCGCGTCGCAAGGTGACCAAGCGGGTGACGTCGTCGTGGGTGGGCGCCGCCGGCCCGGACACACGCCGACACACCACGCCGCGGTGGCAGCCCGCCACGAGGATCTCCTGCAACACCGCGACGTCGCCGTCGTCGTCTTCAACCAACGTGAGCCGCGCGACGCGTCCGCGCCCATCGAGCACGAGCACCAACCACCGCGGCTCATCGACCAGACGTGAAGCGGCGAGGGCAGCGACATCGACGGGACCTTGGAGCCGGGTGCCCAGCGGCGGCGTCGCCATCCAAGAACGCCGTCCGAGCTCCACGGCAGCGAGCAGGCGCGGACCGTGGGGCAAGCCGATCAAGGCCGCTTCCCGGGCGCGCGGATGCAGAAACAAGGCAGCCGCAGCGTCGTCGACGTCGCCCTCCTTGATTCGGGGTCCCAGCAGCAGGCGCAGCAGGGCGCGGGTGGGGAGGGCGCGAGCGCCGAGAGCGCGAAGATCTTGAGGAGGACGCGACATGCTGCCGGCAGGGCAGGGAACATGCCTTCGTCGACGTCGCGGTCGGCTGCCGTGGTCTTGGCCGCAGAGATACTCTCCGTTCCAATCATCATCTCGCGCGTTCCAGCACGATCTGCGTGACGACGTTGACCTCGGCGAGCTGAGGGCTGAGACGGGTGGTCGGAGATGCCGATGCTGCCGCTGAGAAACCTCGTGCCCATGTTGGTGAGCGGCCTGATCTTCCAGATCTGCGCGTCGGGTTGGCTGTCGTTTGCCGTCGCAGCCTGGTTGAGCCTGGTGTCGCTGGCGGTGTTGGCGCGTTCCGCATCGTGGCCTTTGTTCCTGGGCACCTCCTTCGCCGTCGTGCTCTTGGGCCGCACCATCGGGTGGCACGGTGCCCTGAACGAAGGGGGCAGCGTCGTCGTCGCCGCCGCGGTCGCTGCCGTGTCGATCGTCGCTTGTCTCTGCGCCCACCGCGTCGCGATGCGCGAACTGCCGACCTTGGGACCCCTGGCCCTCCCAGCCGCCGTCGTCGTCGTCGAATGGAGTGCCCAACACTTCGGCTGGCCTGGAGCCCAGCTCTTGCCCCTGTCGACGACGCAGGCCAGCGATGTGCCCTTGTGGCGCTTCGTCGATGTGCTCACGCCCCTCGGCATCTCTTTCGCGGTGGCGTCGGCGCAGAGCGTGTTGGCGGGCTTCGGCGAGGCCTTCTTGGCCCCCGATCCCTGGCCTCAGAAGGTGCGGGAGCGCGGCCAGCGCATCGCCGCCAACCTCTGCTTCTGGATCGTCTTCCTCGGCGCTCACATCGGCGGCTGTTGGCGACCCGCCGATCCCGTACCCGGCGCGCACGTCGACGTCGTCTTCGGCCTCTGCGCGGGCCTGCTGGTGCTGCTGGCCGTGCTCGCTGCGGTGGCCCGATTGCGGCGGGAAACATGATCCGCGCTGGAGCGAAGAACTTCACCCCCGGCGAAGCGCCGGGGGTGCGGTTCTTGGCCAGGGACTCATCCCGGGTCCGCTTGATGTTCGACCGCGTTCCGAGCTGGGAAGGACGCGGGATGATGCGCGTGAAGCGCGCCCGCGGAACGCGGAGTTGGTGGGGGGCCCGCGTCCGGCTCCGCCGGCGTGGGGGGAGGTCTGCATCAGACCTCCCAGAAGGGCATCCCCGACGGAGCTGAACGAGACCCGCGGTCGAAGTTCAGCGAGATCGGGGATCAGGGCTCGCGCCATTCGCCGGGACGTTCAGAGCTGCCGGTAAGCCACGCTGAGCTGATAGTCGTCGCAAGAGCCGCCGCTGAAGCGCTTCACCCGAATGCGGAAGGTGCGGTTGTCGCTGCCGAACGGATCGCAGCTGCCGTCGTAATCAAAGTCCACTCTTTCGCTGGTGTTGCTGCCAGCCTCGGACTGCTTCAACGCGCCACCGCAGTCGTCGTTGTGCAGGAACAAATCGTAGTCGCTTCCCGATGGAATACCGGTCAGCTGCACCGTGACCCGGAAGTCCTCGTCCGGCGAGAAGATCGGGTCGCACAGCGCTTCGTCTTCGGCGACGCTGACCCGGTACCAGTCCTCGTCGTCGCCAGCGAGAGAGGGCATTGGATAGATGGTGCCATTCAGTGAAGTAGTGCCACCTTCTTGTACGGTGGTGATGCCCTCGGCGACGCTGCAATTGTCATTGGTGTTCTTGGCGCTGCCGCCGTTGCGATCGAAGTCGTCGGCGAGCAGGCCTTCGTCGATCTGGCCGTCGCAGTCTTGGTCGCCGCCGAGACATTGCTCGGTTGTCGTGGGAAACACCGGACACGAATACTCGCAGCCGTCGCTGGCCGCGGCCTGGCTGACGCTCAGGTTGCCGTTGAGGTCGCGGGCGTCGGCGTCGCAGGAGTAGGTGCAGGTCGACGTCGCCTGCGTGCAGCCCCGCGCGGCGTTGCTGCGGGTCTGACACGGGGTACAGCTGGAGCCGCAGGAATCCGGGCTCGTGTTCGACAGGCACGCCGCTCCACAGCCGTGGAAGCCGCCATTGCAAGTGTAGGTGCAGGTGGTGCCGACGACGACGACGCTGGCATTGGCCCGCGCTGGGCATCCACCGCTGCTGCCGACGACGGAGACCGTGACGGGCCCGCGATCGAGATCGCTGCTGCGCACTTCGATGCTGGTGGCCGCCACGAAGTTGTTGGGGTTGAGGGGCGTGTAGGTCAGCGTCGCGGTCATGGTGGCGAAGGGCTCCAGCGTCGTCGGCAAGGGCAGGCTCGTGATCAGGGCGTAAACCGCGAGGCCAGGTGCTGTGATCTCGCTGATGACGAGGGGACCGATGCCATCGTTGCGAAGGGTGACGGTGCGCGTGGGTGAGGGGAGGGTGCCGACGAGGACGGGCCCGAAGTCCACGGCCAGCGGATCGACGACGATGATGGGTCGGATGGCCGTGCCCGTGAGCGCCAGCTCGACGACGGGGCGGGTGGGATCGTCGGTTTCGATCACCAAGGTCGCTTGATCGTCGATGCCGGTGAGCTCTTGCGGGAGGTAGGTGACGGTGAGGTCGACGTGGGGCTCGAGGTTGATGTTGCCGGCCAGCTGATCATCGATGGTCGTCGGCGCGAAGGCGAAGCGCTCGGCCTGGGGTCCCTCGAGCACCATGCGCCGCACGGCCAGGGTCGATCCCGCCGGTCCGTCGTTGACGATGCGCAGGGTGCGGGTGGTCTGACGATCGATGAAGAGGTTGCCGAAGACGACGGCAGCGGCGTCGAGGTCGAGGGGATCGCGGGCGGCGTCGTAGAGACCCACTTGGGGTGCGAGGCGGGCGTTGGCCGTGATGACGGTCTGGGGATCGGTGCCGTTGCCGGCGACGTCCCAGTTGATGATGTTGTTGAACTGCCCCTCGGCCGCGGGGTCGAAGACGACGTCGATGCTGATGGTGTCGTTGGGGGCGAGCACCGCAGGGAAGCCGTGCTCCAGTGAAAAGGTGGCGCTCGGAAAGAGCAGGCTGACGCCGTCGATCTGTGCGGCGGCGCCGCCGATGTTGGTCACACTGACCGTGCGTCGCTCGGGAGCGCCAACGAAGACCTCGTCGAAGACCAGCGCCGCCGGGTTGATGTCGAGCTCGCCAGCGACGCCTCGGCCTCGCACGACGAAATCGGTGCCCGTGTTGGGGATGCCGCCGACGTCGCTGCGCACGGTGAACGCGGCCTCTCGCGCCTGCGGGCTGGTGGGGGCGAAAGTGATGGTCACAGCGACGGCATCGACCGGAACCCCGCTGCCGTCGACGCAGACGCCGGCGGTGCAAGCAGCGCTGCCCGGCGGACACTCAGCGACGTCGACCGTGCACAAGCCGTCGAAAGAAGAAAGGGCGCGGGGCAAGCCCTGCACCGAGAGACCAAAGCCGATGTTGGCCGGCGTCAACGAGGCGCCTTCGATGGTCAGGACGCTGTCGGCATCGCCGTCGTTGCGCACCAAGAGGGTAACCGCGCGGCTCTCGCCTATGGCGACGTCGCCGACGTCGATCTCGACGATGTCGGGGCTGAGCAGGGCTGGCACATCCGTGACCGAGAGAGTCGAGACTCCCTTGAACTCCGCGTGCATCGTCACCGACGCGAGCTGCCCGGCTCCTGTGTGCAGAATCTTGAGCTCGGCGGTGTCTGGGACGCCGTCGTTGGGGGTGTGCACCAGCAGCATGCCGAGCTCGAGGCCCGGGCCGAGGATTTGGTTCAGGGCGCCGATGGGCTCGGCGGAGAAGGTGCCGGCCTCGTTGTCGTCGATGACGATCTGCACGATCGTGAGCGGTACCGGTCCCGTGTTTTTCAAGGTGATGTTGCGCTCGACCGCCGCACCCAAGCGCACCGCGCCGAATTCGACGTCGTCGCCGGGGAGCACGAGCAAGACGCCGGTGGCCACTTCGCCTTCGCCTTCGCCTTCGCCCTCGCCCTCACCCTCGCCCTCAGCGAGGATCTCGACGACGCACACGCCCTTTTCACAGACCTGCCCAGGGCAATCAGCGTCGAGAACACATTCCGGATCCGGGCTCGGTGCCGCCACTTCCTCTTCGCAGCCCACGGCCCACACCAGCATCGTCGCGAGCGTCACGGTCAAGGTGCGAAGTCGAAGCATTGGTGATCTCCCAAAACCAGAATCGAGATCCGACCTGTACCGGCTCCGTCGACGACGACGAGGGGGGGTCGGTGATTTTTCTGACGTCGTGCTCACGAGAACCGATCGAGGGGCAGTTGGCGCGACCCGATGGTTTTCGGCGTCGCCTCGGAAAAAGTGCGGATGCTGCGAGAAACGTGGGCGGGATCAGTGCAGCGTTCCGCGCGCGCCCGCCGTGCCGTTGCTGCCCGGCGAAAAGCCGCCCGCCCCACCCGTGCCCTGCACCAGCGTCATGCCGGACAAGGTCGGGGTCGAGCCCTGGCGGTAGATGCAGAAAGACTCGCCGCCGCCGCCGCCGCCGCCGTGACCTCCGCG
>JAHFED010000047.1 GCA_023248635.1 Myxococcales bacterium | reverse complement strand
CTTACCGGGCATCCTGCTTCGCCATGGCGACGGCCTGGCCGGCGTCGTAGGCTTCGTCGATGGAAACCGCACTCTGGAAATTTTCTGCATGCGACGGCGGAGCACGCGGGTACTTCGTCGATCACGAGATGAAGCCCCGCTGGAGCCGCAAGGCCGCGTGACACATGGCGAGGTCGTTCTTCGTTCGCACCAACCTCGATGACAGCTGGACGAAGAAGGAGAGGCGGGTCGACTCGACGTCGGGCTATTCCGACGTGCCAACGCGCAGCCTCGACGACCTGTCTGCCGCGCTCACAACCTTTTTTTCGATGACCAGCTGCGTCGCCACGCTGGTGCCGCCGGCGTCGCTGCGCTGCAGGATTACTTGCTGTCGGACGTCGTCACTCTTCGCCTGCGCGCGTTTCGGCCTGATCCCCGATCTCGCTGAACTTCGACCGCGGAGCGGTCTCGTTCATCTCCTTCGGGGATGCTCCTCTGGGAGGTCTGGTGCAGACCTCCCCCCGCGCCGGCGGAGCCGGACGCGGGGCCCCCCACCAACTCCGCGTTCCGCGGGCGCGCACAGGCGGGGTTCACGCACACTCTGCACTTCAGCTGCAATGATGGCTTGGGTGGACGGCAAACACATCTTCGGTGATGGCATCTACCAGCGCGCCGCGGCTGCCGGCGCCTCTGCGTCATTTACAGTGCACTGAATCAGCCGATTCTGGCACCGAAATCGCTCGGTCATTGAGAGTCGTATGCGTAGGGCTGGATTTCTAGCTAGCTAGCTAGTTCTCACCCGAAAAGTACAGTGATGGCAGAATATCAAAGCGCGGAATTGGCGCGGATCTCGCGTTGTCTGTCCCATATAAAGTCTATGATTGCGGTTACCACACCAGCAGCCACACACTTTAAGACTACAGAACAACTGGAAATCAATGCGCCAAATCCGCATCCCACAGCTACCGCTTGCCGAGCCGTGGGGCAATCACCCGCAGGCCTGAGAGCTGCGTGAGATCTCCTTGCTTCTCGATCAGCTCCCCGACGTCGTCGCGCGCGTGCACGCGGACCTCGTCGGGAAGCACCTCGCCGCCGTTGGCTGCACTGGGCTGTCCGGCGAGCAGACACTGCGTCTCGCCGTGCTCAAGCGGATCAATCAGATTTCGTACGAGGACCTTGCTTTCGTCCTCGTCGACTCCCGTGTCGCTCGCACCTTCTCGCGCTTGCCTCTCGGCTGGAACCCCTCGTCGTCGACGCTGGGGGCGAACATCAAACGGATCAGTCCGGAGACATGGGAGATGATCAACCGCGCGATCGTCGGTCTCGCCCGCGAGAAGGGCGTCGAGAGCGGCGACCAGGCACTGGCGGCCGGGTCGGCCAGCACCACAGCGACGACGATCGGCATGTGCCGCCGTCTCGCACTCATCCCGCTGCGCTTGACACGATCCCGCTTCACTGACACGAAGTCGCATCCAGCCGTGAGGATCCCGCATGCGCCTGTTTGCCCTCTCCGTCGTCGTCGTTGCTGTTGCCGGTTGTCCCGCGAAGGTGGCCTCCGTCGAGATTGCGCCTCAAAAGGTACAGCTCAAGTCTGACACCCAGACCACGCTGGTCGCAGCGACCGCCAAAGACGCCGAAGGCAACGCCATCGAGGGTGAGCGCTCCATCACCTGGAAGTCCGCCGATCCTGCCGTCGCCACCGTCGACAGCACGGGCAAGATCAAGCCGGCCGGCTCGGGCACCACCACCATCAGCGCCACCATCGACGAACAGTCCGCCAGCATCCCGGTCACCGTCGTGTTGCTCAAGCGCATCCAGCTTCAGTCGCCGGCGATGGTCGTCACTGCGGGCACGCCCTCGGAGCCCCTCGCTTTGAACTACATGAACGAGCGTGGCGAGCCCATCGTCCCCGACGCCCCCAAGGTGACGTGGAAAACCGCCGACCCAGCCATCGCCACCGTCAGCGACGCCGGCGTCGTCACTGGCGTTGCCGCGGGCTCGACCCTGCTCACCGCCGAGGTCAAAGAGCTCAAGGCCGAGATGACGGTGACCGTGAACCCGCCGCCCGAGCCGGTGCCCGCACCGCCGGTGCCCGCCCCGAAATGACCCGGTGCTGACTTCTTCGCCAGCAGGCTGCTCGCAGGGGATGACTGCGTGACGCCTTCGACGACGACGCCTCTGCTGGCGATGGGTGACCCGCAGGCGTCGCTGTCGAAAGTGCGTGCCGTGTTGGCCCACCACGGGCTCGTTGACGGCGAGGCTGGGCCTCTGCGGGCGGGCGCGCGCCTTTTGTCCATTGGTGATCATTTCGACTGGGGATCGGTGGCCGATCGTCAAAACGCTGCCGACGCCGGCGAAGCCCTGCTGTCTTGGCTCGCGTCCCACGATGCAGAGCAAGTGGTGTTGCTGGGGGGCAACCACGATCTAGCGCGGGTGGGCGAGCTCGTCGGCGTCGACGACGTGGAATTTGCCCGGCTGCAGGTACTGGCCGATCGCCACTACTGGGGAGCGAAGCACGAAGACGACGAAGCCGCCTTTTTTCGGGCCTGCGCTTTTCTCCCCTCCACCGAGATCTTGGCCCGGGACTTGTCGGCCTACCGCGCCTCGCAGCAGCTCTTGGTGAAGCGCTTGCTCCTGGAGCGTCGCTTGCGCTTGGCCCATGCTGAACACGGCCTCTTGTTCACCCACGCCGGCGTCACCCGCAAGGCCTTGATGCGCTTGGGCGTCGACGACAGCAGCTCGCCCGAGCTCATCGCGACCACCTTGAACCGCGCTCTCGACGACGCCGTCGATGCCTGCCTGCGCATCCCCAAGCCCGTGCCCCTCGCGCTGCCGGGCTTGCACCGCCCGGCAGACGGCATCGGGGAAGGCGATGGCGTGCTCTACCACCGGCCCACCTTTGTCGACGACGACGTCTGGCTCGAGCCGCGGCGTTTCGATCCCCGGCGCCTGCCGCGCGGGCTGTGGCAGGTCGTGGGACACGTGCGGGATCGGCGCTGCGTGGCGGCCCTGAAGAGTTGGAGCGAGCCCAAGCAACACGCTGTCGGGGTCGTGCGGCACTTGATCGCTCGCGGTGACGACGTCGTGTATCGGCATGGATTGCCGCCGCCGCGCGCCGAAGTTGCTGCCGATGCGGCGGTGATGATCTTCATCGACGGGGCAATGCAAGAGTGTCCGGCCGAGCGCTACCAGCTCTTGGACGTCGCTCGGGTCAATTGAGCTTCTCCCCATCGCCAGGCCTCGTTGTCCCCCCGGCGGAGAGCCGATAGGAGCTTGGCCATCGGCATTGCTGCAAGGACGCCATGAAGACTCCGACTGCATCCTTTTCCGGCGACGACGTCGTCGTTCTGTCAGCCCAGCGCACCGCCTTTGGCACCTTTGGCGGCGCTCTGAAAAACCACAGCGCTACCGATCTCGGCGTCATCGCCGCCCGCGCCGCGCTGGTGGCTGCCGGCGTCGCGCCCGACGACGTCGACCAGGTGATTTTTGGCAACGTCGCCCAGACCTCCGCCGACGCCATCTACCTGGCTCGTCACGTGGGCCTGCGCTGCGAGCTTCCCCATCACGTGCCGGCGCTGACCGTCAACCGGCTGTGCGGTTCGGGCTTTCAGGCCGTCGTCAGCGGCGCGGAGCAGCTGATGCTGGGCGAGGCCAAGGTCGTCCTCGTCGGCGGCACCGAGTCGATGTCGCAGGCTCCCTTTGCGATGCGCGATGCGCGCTGGGGCGTTCCCTTCGGCAAGATCCCCGCTCTCGAGGACACGCTGTGGTCTTCCCTCACCGACACCTTCACCGGCATGCCCATGGCCATGACCGCCGAGAAACTCGCCGAGCAGCACCAGATCTCCCAAGGCGACGTCGACGCCTTCGCGCTGCGCTCCCAACGCTTGACCAAGGAAGCGCAGGACAGCGGCGCCTTCGCCGCCGAGCTCACCCCTGTCGAGGTGAAGAAAGGCAAGGAGACCGTCGCGTTTTCGAAGGATGAACACAATCGGCCGGAGACGACGATCGAAGGATTGAAGAAGCTCCCGAAAATCTTCAAAAAAGAGGGTGTAATTCACGCCGGCGCCGCCTCTGGCATCTGCGACGGTGCGGCAGCTCTCGTCCTCACGACGGCGAGTCATGCCAAAACCAAGGGCCTCAAACCGCTGGCCCGGCTGGTGGGTTGGTCCGTCGCCGGCTGTGATCCGACCATCATGGGGATCGGCCCAGTTTCCGCAATACAGAAGTTAATGAAAAAGGCAGAAGTCGGCCTAGAAAACATCGACTTGATTGAGATCAACGAGGCCTTCGCGCCGCAGGTCTTGGCTTGCGCACAGCAGCTGGACATCGATGCGCTGGGACCCAAGAGCAGGCTCAACGTCGACGGCGGCGCCATCGCTCTGGGTCATCCTCTGGGCGCTTCGGGTGCGCGCATCACCGCTCATCTCGTGCACGCACTGCGGCGTCGGTCGACGTCGGGCCGCAAGTTGGGCGTGGGCTCGGCCTGCATTGGCGGCGGCCAGGGCATCGCTGTGCTCGTCGAGAGCCTGTGAGCACCAGGCGTCCACCCGACGACGCCGCCTCGGCGCTGACCACCGTGCGCATCGCGCCCGTTGACCTCAAGCGCTTGCAGGCGGCCAGCCGAGCCCCCAAGGGCCTGCCCACGTTGCCGGGGCTGCTGGCCATGTTGGGGGCCTCCCTCGACGATGAGCGCGTGAAGGACCTCGGCCTGAGCGAACAGAAGAGCCCCCTCGGCGGGGTGCGGTCGTCTTCGCGGGCGCTAGGCATCGAAGCGGTGGCGCCGTCGGCGCGCATCATCGGGACCATTTTTCTGCACAGCGAGGGGCACGAGCGCTTTCATGTGTGGGCGGGCGACCTCGGCGATGGGCTGAGCTTTTCGTCGACGCCGGCGCTGGTGCGCAGGGCACGCGGGGCGCCTTCGCGCTCGGGCCCGGGTTGGGATCGTTACGATGGCGACGACGGCAGCGTGCATTTCCAATACGGCGACGGCGGTCTGCGCCTCGTCACCCTGATGGCCAAAGGCACGGCACCATGATCAATCCGCTCGCCCACAAGGACGACCGCTTGCGCTTGCTCAACAGCGCCCTGCTCTTTGCCCTGGTGCACATCGGTCTGTTCTTCTTTGGCAACGAGAGTGCGACGCCGCAGCGCCTCTTGCTCAGCTTCGCGGTGTGCTGCGGTGCGCTCGGCGGGGTCACCCTCGTGCGACGTAGGCTGCGGGAAGGACCCGGCGCGCAGGACGCAGGACGCAGCGGTGGGGCCGGAGGCCGGAGCGCCAATGGACCCGGGGCGCGGGGGATGGCGCCATGAGTGCCGCCGACAACCCGCCGACGACGAGCGCTTCTCCCCCGCCAGCTGCGGAGCTGATCTACGACTGGAACGAGGTCAAGCGCCGCGGTCGCGTCTTTCCAGCTCACGTCGAGCTGTGCGACGAGACCTTGCGCGACGGCATCCAATCCCCCTCCGTCGTCGATCCGCCCATCGAGACCAAGAAAGAGCTCATCGAGCTCATGGACAAGATCGGCATCTTCACCGCCGACATCGGCCTGCCAGGAGCCGGTCCCCGCGCCGTCGACGACGTCAAAGCCCTGGCCACCCACATCCGCGATCTCAAGCTCAAGGTGCTGCCCAACTGCGCCGCTCGCACGGTCATCAAGGACATCGAGCCCATCGTCAGAGTGCGAGACGACGTCGGCATCCCGATCATCGCCTACTGTTTTCTGGGCACGAGCCCGGTGCGCCTGCTTGCCGAAGACTGGGACATGGACCGCCTCATGAAATCCGCCGACGAAGCGATTTCATTTGCAGTCAAAAACAACCTCGAATGCGCGTTCGTCACCGAAGACACGACGCGGACGCCGCCGAAGACGCTCGATCGCCTGTTTCGGCATGTGATTTCAATTGGCTGCCGACGTCTGGTTCTTTGTGATACAGTTGGTCATGTTACTCCCGATGGCGTGCGGAACCTGATCGACTGGACCCGCGACCTGATCGTGGCCACCGGCGAGGACGTGAAGATCGACTGGCACGGCCACAACGATCGCGGACTCGGCGTCGTCAACGCCCTCTTTGCTCTCGAGCATGGCGCGAACCGGGTGCACGGCACGGCTCTGGGCGTCGGCGAGCGCGTGGGCAACGCCTCCATCGATCAAGTCATCGTCAACCTGAAGCTGATGGGGGCCTACGACCACGACGTCACCCATCTTGTGCAGTACTGCCGGCTGGTGGCCGAGGCGACCAAGGTCGACATCCCCGTGAACTATCCGCTGGTGGGTCGCGATGCTTTCAGGACGGCGACGGGGGTGCACGCCGCGGCCGTGATCAAAGCCGAGAAGAAGGGCGATCGCTTCGGCGACGCCTTGCTCGGTGACGTCATTTATTCGGGTGTTCCTGCCGGGTGGTTCGGGCGGGAGCAGGAGATCGAAGTGGGGCCCATGAGCGGCCTCAGCAACGTGCGCTATTGGCTGGAGAAGAGGCGCGTCGTCGTCGACGACGTCTTGGTGCAGGCGATTTTCTCCAAGGCGAAGGGGAGCAATCGGACGCTTCGGGATGATGAGATCTGGGATATTGTGAAACGACAAGGTGCTTGATGGTTTCATGTGCCTTTAGCGTGGAAGCTCAGGCGCGATGATCGATTCGAGGACCCCAATTGTCGATGGGCCTCGACCTGCTGTCTCCGTCGACGTCGTTGTGCTCACGCTGCGGGCTGCGCGTTTGCATGTGCTCTTGATTGAACGCGGAGCCCCACCCTTTTTGGGACAGTGGGCTTTGCCGGGCGGTTTTCTGCATGTCGGCGAGGGCAATCGGGGCGGGGAGTCTCTGGACGAAGCAGCCGCCCGCGAGCTGGTCGAAGAAACGGGTCTGACGCCGGAGAGTGTCTTGCTCGAGCAGTTCGGCGTCTTCGGTGCTCCCGGGCGGGATCCGCGGGGGCGCACCATCACCGTTGCTTTCTTTGCTCTGGTGCGGCCGGAGTTGGCCGCCTTCGTGAAGAGCGGGACCGACGCTGCCGCCGCCGCCTTCGTCTGCGTCGACGACGCCCGGGGACTGGCTTTCGATCACGATGTCATTTTGCAGGCCGCGCTCGAGAGGCTGCGCGACGACGTCAAACGCGGGGCGCCCGTGGCTTTTCATTTGGCCCCTGACCCCTTCACCATTCGCGAGCTGCAGGAAGTGCACGAGGCGCTGCTGCACTCACCGGGGGCCAAGTCCGGCGGTGCCGGTCCCTTCCGCAAGCGCTTCGATCGCCTGCTCGAGGAACGCAAGGTTGAGCGCGTCGAGGGCAAGCGCGTCACCAGCAAGAGGCCGGCGATGGTCTTTCGGGCCGTGCTTCTCGGTTGAGCAGACGTTGGTGCAACGACCGGTTGTCAGCCCGCATCCCCTTGATGTCCGATCGCGGTTGCGGCGTTGTCGCCACCTGCGGTGCTCACTCACGTGTACGCTCGTTCCGCTCCTCGCCGGCTCCGAGCCTCGCTCGCGCTCGATCATCAAAAGGACGCGGGATCAGTGGACACCGAGCTGCCGTGCGGTGGAGGGTCGGCCGGTGCTCGGCCGATCGCTCCGCCGTGCGCCGTTGCAAATGCGCGATGCTGCCGCATCCAAACAAGAGGAAGAAACCCATGCCACGTGAAAATCTCGACAACTTGATGGGCCGTTTCAAGAACGACGACTACAGCATGAAGTTGTGCAACGCGATCTTCTCCGCGGTGCCCGGGGTCGAGCCCATGGGCTTCTACTCCACCTTTGGCGATGCCGTGCGGACCGTGGTGCCTTCATCGACGGCGGAGCAGGTCGACAAGGCCTACAAGCTGACGCAGGAGGAAGATCCCCAAGAAGCCCTGTGGGTGCTCGATGCTCTCGACACCGGCGACAAAGGCATCGCCATGTACACGGGTCTGAAGAGCGCGTTCAGCCTCTTTTTCGGCTCGTCAAAGACCAACCCGAATCGCTTCGAGTCCGATCCCCAGCAGGCCACCGACGCCGCCCTCAAAGGTCTCGGTCTTGCCTACGCGATCGCCAAGCTTTTTCCAGGCACCGTTGCCGAGAAGGTGGCGATGTTCAATCTGGTTCCGGCTGGCAAACATTTGCTGACGTACTATGCGATAATGGAGCTGGCTGTTCCCTTTACCGACAATGTACTCTCAGGCGGTGGGCACCTGATGCAGGACCTCATGTCCAAGTACGGTAAGGAGAGCTCGAGCAAGATGCTCACGCTGGCGGGTGCGGCGGGTGCCGAACAAGCGGCCAGCGTGCTCACGCAGATCACGACCCAGTTGAACGAGCTCACCAGCAAGTTGGCGCAGTTCGTCGGACCCGTGACCGAGCAAGTCAAGCAGCACATCCCCGGCGTGCTCGGCTCCGCCGACAAAGTGGCCGGCGTCGTCGCCACGGGGGCCGATTTGATGCCGGTGTGGGGGCTGTTGGGCTCGCGCCTGGTGGCGGAGTCCTGCGCCTATCGATCGATCCGCTGAGCGCCGTATATGGAGACGCGGCGTACGCTCGTTCCGCTCCTCGCCGGCTCCTAGCCTCGCTCGCGCTCGATCATCAATGGGACCTCCCAGAAGAGCATCCCCGACGGAGCTGAACGAGACCGCTTCGCGCTCGAAGCTCAGCGAGATCGGAGATCAGGCGTCTGGGTGCCGCTCCGACTTTGACCGGTGGACCTCGTGCGCCTCAGCGCGAACGCTCGCGGACCGCAGGGGCAGTGACCGGCTTCGACGCCGCCGGTGCGGGGTCTGGTGCAGGTGCTGCCGGTGCGCTGCGCTGCTCGCGGGCGACGTCCTTCAAGAAGCCGGCGAGCTCGGGCTGCTGCAGGCCGCCGTCTTTGTTGGCGTCGAGCTTGTCGAGCGCCAGCGCCGCCGCGATCTCCCCGCGGGTCGAGGCGTGGCTCTGCCCGGCCTGCTCGGCCTGCGCTGTCTGGTGGGCGGTCAACTCGGCGCGCGAAAGGGTGCCGTCGCCGTCGGTGTCAGCGTCGGCGTAGAGGGCGGCCACGGCGGCGTCGATGTGGGCGGGGTCGCTCTGGGCGCGCACCGGGTCGAGCTTCATGCCTGCGGGAACGAGCTTGTGGCCGCCCTGCTGGTACTCGGCCCAGCTGACGTTGCCGTCGTGGTTGCCGTCGACGGCGTCCATCAATGCATCGGTGGCGGCGTTGACCTTGCGGCCGCCGAAAAAGCCCGAGCCCACGCCGGCTTGCTCCGTCGACAACTTGACCTCGGCCTTGTCGAGCAGCTGGTCCTTGTTCTTGTCGACGCCATCGAAGAGCTGACGCAGAGAGACCGAGGGGGACGCAGCAGAAGTCGTCATCGGCATGGGGCACTCCAATTCAGGATGGTGGATCTTGCGAGCACTGGGAGTATCGGACCGGGGTCAGGGCCGTTTTCGGCGACGACGTCGACCCTTTGCCCGAGCGCCGGTGCCGCGGGGATCAGCCACCACCACGAGCGAGTTGCGGACGCAGGTCCGTCCCCCAAACGACGGAGCCGGCGACCAAAGCGCGGCCGATGACGGGATCGGACCGAAACAAGGGTCATGCGCTGCTTCTTCGTCGTCTCTGCCGTCTTGTCGCTCCTTTCGGCCTGCCAATGTGACGACCCGCTGGGCGTGGTCCCAGGACGCATCGACGGCCAGGTCTGCGATGCAGTGACTGGCGCCCCACTGGCCAACGTTGCAGTGCGCTTGGAAAACGACGGCGCGGTCGTCGGCACCGACGGCGAAGGGCGCTACACCTTTGGCGTCGTAAGCCCCGGCGATGACGTTGTGGTGGTGGGCGTAGCTGCCGCTGCCCGTCGTTTCCCAGCCGTGGTGGAGAGCGGCGTCAGCACCGTCGTCGTCGACGAAGCCTGTCGTCTGGTGCCGGCCGCGGTCGGCACCATCGAGGGTCAGCTGTGCGGCCTCGACGGCGCTCCATTGAACGACGCTCTGGTCTCGGTCTTTGTCGACAACGCCGATGGCACCGAGACGGCACGCCAAGGCCGCACGAACGCCGATGGCACGTTCCGCTTGAGCGACGTGCCGGCGGGCGAGCGCGTGCTCGAGGTGCGCAGCAGCGCCTTCGCCCGAGACTTCGCGCTGATCGTCACCACCGGACAAACCACCTTCGTCCCGGCGTCGCTCACCTGCGAGCTCCCCGAGGTGCCGCCGGTCCCGCCGCCGGTCCCGCCGCCCGAGGAGCCGCCGCCCGAGGAGCCGCCGCCCGAGGAGCCGCCGCCGCCACCCGAGGAGCCGCCGCCAGCCTGCACCCCCAGAGCCGAAGTCTGCGAAAACGGCGTCGACGAAAACTGCGATGGCATCGACAACAGCTGCGATCCCATCACCTTGAACCTCTTGGTCGACGGCGACTGCGTCACGGCGAGCTGTCCCGCCTCAGCCCCTTTCCCGGTCGGCTGCGACATCCACCTGCAAGGCGGCGACGACCGCGGCTGTGTGGCCAACACCAGCGGAAGCTCCTCGGTCTATTTCCAAGAGGGCGACCACTGCGGCTCCGGTCGGGTCACAGGAACGCTGTTCTGCTCCTCCTTCTTGCCCCCCGAACCCCTCAACGGCGCCAACTGTCCGATCAACAAGGATCAGCAATTCCACGTCGGCAGCCCCGACCAGTGTCCAGAGGTTGACTGACCTTCAAGACGCGCCAGCGTCTTGAACATCTGACCTTCAAGACGCGCCAGCGTCTTGAACATCTGACCTTCAAGACGCGCCAGCGTCTTGAACATCTGACCTTCAAGACGCGCCAGCGTCTTGAACATCTGACCTTCACGACGCGCCAGCGTCTTGAACATCTGAACCTCACCCGCGCTGGCGCAGGGGCAGCACGGTCGCCGACTGCCGCAGGTTCTGGCGATAGGAATCGCGCAGCCCAGGTTCGGCCAGCACCGCTTCGGCGTCGCCGACGACGTCGATGATCTCCTGCAAGGCCGCCCGCAGGTCGGCAAAGGCGCTGTCGTTGTAGCGGGCGGGCGCGAACCGCTCGCGCAGGCGCTGGGCCGCGCGGTGCACCTCGAAGGGAGTGGCCTCGACGTCGACGCCCAGGAAAGTGAAGTAATCGCCGTGCCGCCCCAGCGCGAGCCGGTCAACGACCCGGGCCCGGTCGATGGACACGCTGCGCTCTCGACGGGCCACGATCTCCGCCGGGCCACGGGGCAGGCCGCGCGCCAGCACCCGCACCGCCCCCGTCGTCACACCGATCAGGGCCGCCCGCAGCACCACGTGGGGATGCAGCCCGCTCTCGAGGATGACGTCGTCAAGGGCCCGCGTGCCATCGAGGCGAGCCAAAGCCAGCGTCTCCTCCGCCGACAGCGGCGGCAACACGCCCCCCGGCGCCCGGGTCTGCGGACCGAGCAGGGTCTGCGGTCCCCCCAGCACAGCCCACAGGCGCTCCTCGTCGAATTTGCGGCGCACGCCCTCGGCGATGAGGGCCGGCAGCGCGTGAGACAAGCGCACCCGATCGGCGGCAAAGGCGCGCTCCTGAACGAAACGGAAGGTGCCCCGGCTCCACTCCAGCAGCGCCAACACCTGCTCGGTCAGCACCCCGCGCACGGCGGCGAAGAGCTCGTCGAGCTTGAGCACACCGTCGTCGACGAGCTGGGCACACATCCGCCGACCCGACGTCGACGGCGCCGCGCGCAACCGGGCATGACGAGCGGCGGTCACCAACCCGCCGCGCAAGAGGATCTCCTCTGGCCGGTCGGCCGCCATCGACGACGTCATGAACACCGGCTCGCCCTCCTCGAGAAAGAGACGGCGCACGCCGCCGCTCTCATCGCTCAGGTCGATGGCGCCCGTGACGCCCAGCAAAGACGCCGACCACAGCAAGGCCGGCAGCTCGCCGTCGTCGAAGCGCCCCTCTGCGGGCTCCAGCGCGACAAAGGGGAGCGGAGGAGGTGCCTCGGCGGGTTCGACGTCGACGTCGCGCAAGGGCCCGCCCAAGGGCATTCCCACACCGTCACCGACCGCCCGGGGTTCGCTGCCCACATCGTCGGCGAGAAGCGCGATGCCCCCGGGCACGGCATCGAAGCGCCCCGAGACGAAGGCCAAGCGTGCGCGGGAGCGGCTCTCCTGCAGGGCCGCCCGCGCGACTTCTTCGTCGGCCCGAAGGCTGGCCAATTGCTCGGCCTCGCGCCGCGCTTGTTCTGCCAACTCTTGCAGGCGGGCCTCAGCTTCGGCTGCGCGGTCGGCGCGCTCTTGCTCGAGTCGGACGGCGTCGATGGCGGCGGCGCGGCGTTCGGCTTCAGAGCGTTCGACCAGTCGCTGCAGTCGCTCTTCTTCCTGCTGCAAGCGTCGCTGGCTTTCGATCTCCGCGCGCCGGCCTTCTTCGTCGCGACGTTGGCGCTCGAACACCAGCGCGCGCAGGCGTGCCTCTTCGGCGGCGACGGCCTCGGCCAGGGCCAGGCTGCGCGCCTGCAGCTGCGTTTCGAGCTGGCGTTGCTCCTCGGCGGCGTGGGCGACGGCGGCGGCGGCGGCGGCCTCTCTTCGCTGCTGCTCCTGTTGTACGCGGGCGAAGTCTTCTTCGGCGCGCAAGCGGCTGATCTCGAGCTCGGCGAGACGCGCGCGCGCCAGCATTTCGCGGTCGGCGTTTTGCTTGGCCAACTCGACGGCGCGTTGCTCGAGTTGCCGCTTTTCGCGGATCAGCTCCTCGAGCCGTTGCTGCTCTTCTTGCCCCCGGCGCCGTTGTTCGTCGATGAGGGCTTGCGCGTCCCTCTCTTTGTCGGTGCGCTCTTTGCGCAGAGCCTGCAGTCGGCTCTCTTCACTGTCGATGAGCGCAGCCGTCGCCGCCCGGGCCTGGGCGAAGGCCTCTTCGGAGTGGCGGCGCGCGATCTCGAGCTCCGCCAAACGCAGGCGCTCTTGCCCCTCATGGGCCTGCAACGTCGACGTCACCTGATCGCGCTCGGCGGCCAAACGCTCGCGCTCCAAAGCGAGGCTGCGCAGCCGTGCTTCTTCGGCAGCGATGCGCGCGCGACGCTCCTCGTCCTCGCGCGCCTCCTGCTCGGCGACGATCCGACGGCGCTCTTGGGCTTCTTGGAGCGCGCGCTCTTCCTCCGCCTGTCGCTGGGCTTGCACCTCCTGTACGCGGCGCAGCTCGGCTTCCTGCTCGGCACGACGGAGGCTGAGGAATTCGAGCTCGGCGGCTTCCTCGGCCAAGCGCTGGTCGCGCTGCTCGTTGAAGAGGCGGGCCTCAAGCTCGGCCTCCTCCCGTCGTCGGCGGACTTCCTGCAGCCGGGCCTCTTCGCTGGCCCGCTGCGCCTGCTGCTCGACAACGAAGCGTTCGCCTTCCTCCTCCAATTGGCGACGACGGGCTTCGAGCTCTTGCACCCGGGCCTCTTCGGCCTGGCGCGCGGCCTCCTCGAGGGCGGCGGCCTGGGTGGCGCGACGACGACGTTCGAGCTCCTCGGTCTGCCTGGCTTCTTCGGCGTGACGCTCCTGCTCCCGCTGCTCGGCCTGGGCGCGGCGCTCCCGCTCATCGATGGCGTGTTGCAGAGCCTGCAGCTCCGCTCGACGACGTTCGGCTTCGGCTGCTTGCTCCTCCGCCGCCGCTTGGCGTTGGCGCTCTTTTGTCGCGGCCAGCTCCTCGCGATGACGGGCTGCGGCTTCCTCGACCTGCCGCTCGACGGCGGCATTTCGCTCGCGCTCGGCCAGAGCGTGGTTGTGGGCCTGCAGCTCTTCCCGACGACGGCGTTCGTCCTCGACCCGCCGCTCTGCGTCGGCCTGGCGCTCCACATCCTGGGCATCGGCGTCAAAGATGGCTTCGTCGGCACGGCGGCGGCGTTCGAGATTGGCGGCCAACTGGCGCAGCGCCGCCTGGTGGTCCTCGCTGCTGGCGGGCGTGGGTGGGGTCGGGCGGCGAAGGATCTCGGTCCGATCCGGCGTGGGGGCTGTCGGCGCAGCACCCTCTGGAGCACGGGCAGCGAAGAGCCGCTCCAAGCGGCTTTCGTCGGCCTCGGCGCTTTGGGCGCGTTGCTGCTCCTGCAGCTCTTCGTCGGCAATGCGCTCGGCGGCAAGAGCGGTGGCACGGCTGGCCTCCTGTCGGCGGCGCAGCTCGTCGAAGGCCTGCAGCTTGCGCGTCTCGGCTTTGGCTTCGCGCTCGCGGGCTTCTTGCTCCACTTCGAGCAACGCGCGGTTTTCGTCGTCGGTGCGCACCTCCTCGAGCTGGCGCGGGTCGAAGCGATAGGCCTGCGTCGGCGGGGCCTCGGTCGATCGCACCGGAAATGACTCGCGCGAGCCGAGGGAGCTCAGCGGTCCCGACAACGACGGCAGAGCGCTCGGCGTGGTGGCCACGAAGGGATAGGGCGTGGTGTCGGCGAAATCATCGGGCGGCAGCGGCGGCGGGCTGCGCACGCGCAAGGGGGCCGTGAGACTCAGCGTAGGAGCGTCGTCGTCGTTTGGGCCTTTGGGATTCGCCGTCAGCAAGAGCGAGGGCAAAGAAGGCACGGGGATGCCCAGATAGCTGGCGACCTTGGCGACGACGCGAGAGGCATCGACGGGCAGCGAAAAAAAACCGTCACCGCCCATGCTCAGGGCATCGGCCGTCGAACGAATGCTCTCGTGTCCGGTGCCGATGAAGAGGACCGGGGTGCTGGCAGCCTCGGGCCGCGCGTGCACCGTGAGACAAAGACCGGCGGCGTCGCTGTCGATGCTCAGCAGGTCGACGACGACCCCCACCGGCACGGGCCTTTTGAGATCGGCAAACACGGGCCCAGCGGTGTCGACGTCCACAGCCACGACGACGGCGATGCCCGCGAGCTCGAAGGCCTGCTGCAACGGCGCGCGAAAAGCCTCGCGCCGCGAGAGCAACAACACTCGGGCGCCTGCAGAGGACACCGTAGTCAACTCCTTGAAATATCAAGTAAAACCGGCGTGATTCTCTCTAACATATGGGTCGGCCAGCGTCCAAATTCCAGCCGACACCAGGCCACACAGGACTTGGCGACGCGCTCGCATCTTGAGCATCGAGAGATCAAAACACGAGATCGAGGAAAACCGAGCCGCGGCCCACGCCCGCGTCGTCGCTCGTCGTCAGCACCTGCTCGTACGACAGCTCGGCGCCGACGCGCGCGTTCTCAAAGACGTAGCTCGATAGGTCGACGACCCCACCCAGGACGTTGTCGCCGTCGCGCTGTACCCAGTCGAGTCGGGCCACAGGCAAGAGTGCTGGGCGCCCATCCAACCGCCAAGCGTAGAGCGCCTCAACGAAGCCGCCGAAGGTGATCTCGTGTGCAGACCCCTCGAGCTGGTCACCGGAGACGACGAACACGACGTTGGCTGTGACGTCGAAAAGGGTCGCGTTCAGGTCGGCTCCGGCCCGCCACAGGCTGGCGTCCTCCGCCGGCCCCTCGCCGTCGGCGGCGGCGGCGCGGCGCCCTCCCAGGCCGAAGGCTCCGATGGTCAAGCCGTCGACGGCGTCGACAGCGACCCGTGCCATCACGACGCCGGGGTGCTCGGGGTCCAGCTCACCCGGCGTCAGCGCGATGCCACCGCTGTAAAAGAGGATGCCGGCGCGACCGTAGGCGGTGACGAAGCTGGCATCGTCGACGACGGCGACGGCGGACTGATGTCCCTCGGTAAAGGCGGCTTTGGTCTTGACCGTGAGGCCGTGGTCCTCGGTGCGAAAGGTGTTGTAGGGGTCAGCCGACATCGCCGAGCCAAAGCCGCCGACGACGTTGAACCAGCGCGAGGGGTGGATGCCAATGAAGCCGTCGCCGCCGAAGGCGAAGCCCTCGTCGAATTCGCCACCGGCCGCGAGGTGGAAGGAGCCGGTCCGGTAGAAATTTCCCATCGTCGAAAACTCGAGCTCTGCCAGGGGCTGGATCTGCGCGGCACTGTCGGTCTGTTTGTCGATGGCCACCGAACGCACCCGTGCTGCCCAGGGCAACATCTTTTCCAGCACGAGATTGTCGTTGATCACCTGGTGGTGCTGCATCGCTTCGTCGACGTTGCCGTCTTCGTCGGGCAGCCGGTAGCCCGCCTCGAGGAAGGCCCGGCCGGTCGGGTTCAAATAGGGCGGCGCGATGTGGCACGTCGAGCAGGGCAAGTTGAATTTGCGGGCAAACGCAGGGATCGCGCGCGCGGAGTTGCAGAGCGTGCAGGCGAAAACAGCGATGCCAACGGCGGGTGAGAGCTTCATGGGGCCTTCGGCTTGGGCTTCATCATCATCGTCTTCACGAAGGCGACGACGTCGTGGATTTGCTGCTCGGTGAGCGTGCCCGCCCACGGCGGCATGGTGGCTGCGAGGCCCACGCTCGGGCCGCCGGAGAAGACCGCGAGGAAGAGCTCCCAGTCGGTGACGCCGGCCATGCGCTTCGCGTCGTCGAAGGCCGCTGGTGGTGGCACGAGAGCGAGTCCGGCGACGCCGCGACCGTCGCCTTTTTTTCCGTGACAGGAGGCGCAGCTGGAGACGTAGACAGCTTGCCCCTTGCTGGCGTCACCGTGCAGGCGGAACTCCTTGGGCACCGGCGGGACCCTGCGCGGCGGCACGTTGGCCAGCGCACCCACGGCGATCAACGCGGCGGTGGGCGCGATGAGGGAGGCAACCTTCCGAAGGATCATGGCGAGTGCATCTGCACCGCCTGTGCCGTCGTCGTCGTGGTGTTCTCTGCCGGCGGGGCGCCATCGCGCGTTCCGCCCGGCCCTCGAGCCCTTCCGTTCAGCATCACGCGAGGCGCAAGGGTGCCACAGGTGCCGAAAAGCAGAGGCCCAATCCAGACAGGCTCGCGCAGCGAATTCAGCGACAGCGCTTCGCGTGTCGGTGAATTGTCCACAGGTTCATCGCCTGGCGGCGATGAAGTGCTTCCTGCTTTGCGCCGTTGGCACGGCGCAAAGGGCTTCCTGCTTTGCGCCGTTGGCACGGCGCAAATGAAGCCTCGGGCGACATGGTCGGCAACGACTCGTCGCCTTCGACGGCGGCGGCGACGTCGTCGATGAGGTGAGGCACTGACCCCACCTGCCACCCCGCCGCGCGCGCTCGCAAAAACCGCTAGTCCTCCGCGATGCAGATCGAATTGCGCTCCGTGCACAAGCGCTACGGCGACGTCGACGTCGTCGTTGACTTGTCCTTGGTCTTGCCCGCCGGTCAGGTCACTGCCCTGCTGGGTCCGTCGGGCTGCGGCAAGACGACGACCCTGCGCATGATCGCTGGTCTCGAACGCTGCAGCGCGGGCGCCATCAGCCTCGGCAACCGCGTCGTCGACGACGCTGGCGCCGGCGTCTTCGTGCCTCCCGAGGAGCGCGGGCTGGGGATGGTCTTTCAAAGTTACGCCCTGTGGCCACACAAGACCGTGCTCGAAAACGTGGCCTATCCGCTCACCCTGCGCGGCCGCAGCCGAGGCAAGAGCAAGGCCGTCGTCGTCGAGCAGGCCTTCAGAGCCTTACAACGGGTGCGGCTGCAAGACTTGGCTCAGCGCGCCCCCCACCAGCTCTCGGGCGGACAACAACAGCGGGTGGCCGTGGCCCGGGCCCTGGTCGGCGACGGCGAGCATGCTCCGCCGGTGCTGCTGCTCGACGAACCCCTGGCCAACCTTGATGCTCGCCTGCGGGAGGACATGCGCGCCGAGCTCGCCGCCATCGCCCGCAGCTCCGGCGCCACCGTCGTCGCCGTTACCCATGATCAGCAGGAGGCCTTCGCCCTCGCCGATGCCGTCGTCGTCCTCGAACGGGGTCGCCTGGCGCAGCGCGGGACGCCAGAAGAGATCTATCTGCAGCCGCTGTCGCCCTTCGTCGGGTCCTTTGGAGGACCCATGGCCTTCTTGCCGGCTCAATCCGCCGGCCCAGACGTCGTCGTCGCGGGTTGGGCCATGTCGCGCACGCGCCTGCACGGGCCCGCCCTGGCCGGTGGCGAGCAGCTGCAGCTCGGCGTGCGGCCCGAGTGGCTGGTCCCAGCAGACGCCGGCGTCGACGTCGTCGTCGTGCAGCGCTTGTTCTTGGGGCGAGAGCACGAGCTCGCGGTGGAGACGCTGGTGGGCGGCTGGCGCTTGACCCTGCGCCTGCCTTCGACGACGACGGCCCCACCCGCTGGTGCCCGTTTGAAGCTCGAGCTGACCCGGGCCTGCGCTTTCCCAATGTGAGGGTTGCGCGGTCGCGCTCATGGATGGCGCCGTCGACAGGGCGTGCGCCCCCACCGCCTGCTAGGGTTCGGCCAATGGCCTTGCTTCTTCGACGCTGCTGCTTCTTCGTCGTCATCGCCTCGGCGCCGCTGCTCCCGGCTTGCCGCCAGCTCGGGGTGCCCTGCATCGCGGCCGCGGATTGCCTGGCCAGCGAGGTCTGCATTGCCGGCGCCTGCGTCGTGGCCTGCAACGTCGACGACGACTGCAGGGGGGGCGACGTCTGCACCGAAGGGTTGTGCGCGGCCGAGGGCGAAGGCGAGGAGGGCGAAGGAGAAGGTGAGGGTGAGGGAGAGGGTGAAGGAGAGGGTGAAGGAGAAGGTGAGGGTGAGGGTGAGGGCGAAGGAGAGGGTGAAGGAGAAGGTGAGGGTGAGGGTGAGGGTGAGGGTGAGGGTGAGGGGGAAGGAGAGGGAGAGGGTGAGGGTGAGGGCGAAGGCGAAGGCGAAGGAGAGGGGGAAGGCGAAGGGGAAGGCGAAGGCGAAGGCGAAGGCGACGTCGATCCTTGCGATGGCAAAGATCCCTTCGGCGCCGACCTCAACGGCGATTGCCGTCCGGACATCGTCGTGGGCGCGCCAGCGGCGTCGGTCGCTTTGTTCATCGAGGGAGACCCCGACGGGAACGCCTTCGGCGCGGGCAGCGGCGATTGGGGACGCAAGGTGATCGGCACCGGGACGGCGACCTTCGAATTCGGGGCCGCGCTCGCGCTCGAGCCCGACGTCGGCGCCGATGGCTTTCGCCGGGTGTTTGCGTCGCAGCCGGGCTCCAACCGCGTGCGGGTCCTGCGCTTCGAGCCTTCGGGCGCGGTGAACTTCCAGGAGTTCTTTGACCTCGACATCGCGCCCGCTGGCACCACGGGCTTCGCCCGCCAGCTGGTGGTGTCGCGGGCGCGTGACGACGGCGCATTCACCTTGCTGGCGAGCGCCGACACCGCTGGTGCGGAGCTCCTGCTCGGTGGCGCCGTTCCCGGCCCCTTCGCCGACGCCGTCACGCTCGGGGTCGGCGCTGGAGTGAAGGCGCTGATGCGCACCTTCGACGTCGACGGCGACGGCAACGAGGACTTTCTGGTGGGCCAGCCTGGGCGCACCAAGGGACCACAAACCCTCGGCGTCTACGCCGTGTCGTCCGTCGATCTGAGCGAGCTCGCTCTCACTTTCGCGATGCCCGCCGCGGCTCCGCTTTCTTTTGGCGCATCCCTGACCGACGTCGGCGACTGGGACGGAGACGGACGCCACGACGTGGCCATCGGCGCTCCCGACGACGCTCGGGCCGGATTGGTCTTTGTGTGGCTGAGCACGCGCGCCAGCGACAACTTGATCGCCATCGCGCCCCCCGCCATCGTCACCAACGCCGGTCGCTTTGGTGCTGCGCTGGTGCCGCTGATCGACTTCGACGGCGACGACAAGCTCGATCTTGGCATTGGCTCGCCCCTGGATTCCTCCGACACCCCCGCCGACGATCCGGCTTGCGACGCCTTCTCGCCCCGCGCCTACGCCGGCGACTGCGCGGGCGGCCTCTACGTCGTCTCCTCCAGCGACGCCATCGTCGACGCAGCGGAGCCCTTCGCCTGCGTCGTCGGCGGCGTTCATGGGCGCGCCTTCACCGCCTTGCGGGCCCTCGGTCCTCACCCCGAGCTCGGGGCCTCCGTCCAGAGCATCGCGCTAGGCATTCCCGGCTCGTTGGCCGACGAAGCCGGGACGGCCACCGTGCTGACCCTGGCCATCGACGCGACGGGTCAGACCTGCAGCACGCAGGGAAATCTCGTCACCAACTTCGCTGCCGACGCGCTCTTTGGATCCACGGGCGGCGACGGGCTCGGCTCGACCTTCGCGCCCTGAAGCGCATTGCTTGTCAGCTGGGCACGGGCAACCGAACATCAAGAGCGCCAGGTCGTCGACGTCAAGACGCGCGCGCCTCGTGCATGATCGATCACAACCTCAACGCGGGCGACGGCGGATCAGTCCTTCTTGGGCTGTCGATGCCACGAGGCGGCCCTGGCGATCGAAGAAGGAGCCGCGCACGAAGCCCCGACCCCCCGCCGCGGTTGGGCTCTCCATCACGTGCAGCAACCAGTCATCGATGCGAAAGGAGCGGTGAAACCACATCACGTGATCGATGCTGGCGGTCTGGAGGCTGCCATCGATCCACGAAGCGCCGTGGGGGCGGAGCGACGTCGTCATGAAGCCGAAGTCGGAGCAGTAGGCCAAAAGGTAGCGGTGCAGGGCTGCGTCGTCGCCGATGGGTGCGGCGGCCTTCATCCACAGGGCGTGCTCCGGCGGTTTCTGGTCGGGCGTAAAGACATCGACGGGGTCGACGGGCCGCAGCTCGATGGGCCGGTCGTTCAAGACGCGCGCGCGCATCGGCGGCGGGATGCGTGACTCGTAGCGGCGCCAGAGATCGCTTTCGCTGGCGAGGCGCTCGGGCGGCGGCACCGGCGGCATGGCGGCTGCGTGATCGAAGCCCTCTTCTTCGACGTGAAAGCTCGCCGAGAGGTGAAAAATGGGCTTGCCCTTTTGAATGGCCACCACGTGGCGGGTGGCGAAGCTCTGCCCGTCCCGAGAACGATCGACGTCATAGACGATGGGCGTGTCGACGGCGCCGGGGCGTAGGAAATAGGCCTGCAATGAATGCACAGCGCGATCGACGGGCACCGTCTGCGTCGCCGCGCTCAAGGCCTGGCCGAGCACCTGACCCCCAAAGACCTGGCCCCAACCGAGGTCCTGGCTTTGACCGCGAAACAGATTCTCCTCGATGCGCTCCAACGACAAGAGCTCGACCAGCTCCGCCAACACCTGGGACATTTCGGCTCCTCGACGGCGAAGTCTGATCGCCGCCTCGGCGAAAGATGGGCCGCCGAGGCCCGAGGGCACAACTGCTCTCGCATCGGCGCCTCGTCATTTCCGTCACCAGCTGAGCAGCGGCGCCACAGCAAGACCGCCACACCGACGAGCTGCTGCAGGGGTTCAGCCGCGAACGGCCCAGCCCGGAGCTGGTTTCGCAGGCAGAACCTCGCCGATGATCAAACGTGTCTCATCGAGATCGGGACTGAGCACGAGGAACTGGCCGCCGTCGTCGTCGAGGTAGTGCACCGCCAGGGCTTCGATGAGCCGATCCTCGATGGCCGTGGTTTGCGCGGCGGCCTTGGCGCTGTGAAAAGCGCGCGGGGCACCGACGAGGCCGCCTTCGCCGGAGGCCAGGTCCCAAAAGAAGAGCGCGCACTCTTCTTTGGCGACGTGGTCGGCCAGACATTGGGTCAGCAAGGTGATGAGGGCGGCGCAGCTGGGCGCTTCGACGTCAATCACCCAGAGCTCGGCCATCAACTGCGTCATGGCCAGATGGGCGTCTTGCGTTCCCTCGACCATGGCGTGGGCGCCGACGACGTCGCGCTCGGCTGCGGTGTACGCGCTGAGCTCGTCGATGAGGAGGTCGAGAACGCGACGGCGCTCGGAAAACGACGCCCGAAGGGCCTGACGCAAGAGCGCAAGGATCTGCACATGCTCCTCGTGGAGCACCTCATAGACATTCATGTCGCCCCCTCGGTCTCAGGCGTCGAGCAATCTCGATGCCCGCGCGATCCAACGGCCGCGTCGGGTCGCTCCTCGATCGGGAGAGCGCATCCCCCCACGCGGTACCAAGGGCGGCGTTAGCCGCGCACGAGGTGCGTCAGGCGGTCGACGGCGGTCTGCAAAGTGGGCAACGCGGGCCCGAAGGAAAAGCGCACGTGGCGCTCGAAACGGCTGGCGCGGTTCGAACGCCGGTTGCCGGGGTTGATGTCGAAAAAGGCGCCGGGAACGACGATGACCTTCTCCTCGAGGGCGCGGCGAAAGAGCTTCATGCCGTCGTCGATGGACTCGGGCAGATTCTCCACCGAGCCCCAGACGTAGAAGCCGCCTTGGGGTGGGAGGTCGACGCGGACGCCGAGGCCTTCGAGGGCACCGGTCAGAAAGGTGCGCTTCTTGGAGAAAGCCTTGTGGATGGCGGCCGTCTCTCGATGCACGACGTCGTCTTCGAGCAGCGCAATGGCTGCTTGTTGGGCGGGTCTCGATCCGCCGCCGTCGAGGAAGGAACCCGCAGAAGCGACGGCCTCGATGACGTGCTTGGGCCCGATGGTCCACGAGATGCGCAGGCCGGGGTAGCGCCAGTTCTTGGTGAGCCCATCGAAGATGACCACCGGGTCTTTGTCGACGTCCTCGACGTGGGCGGCGGCGGAGACGATGGGCTGCTGTTTGCCGTCGGGCTCGCTCCAGATGTAGTGCGAATAGAATTCGTCGACGAGCATGCAGCAGTCGAGGGCTCGGCACGTCGCCACCCAGGCTGCGAGCTCCGAGCCGGCGATGGTGCGGCCGGTGGGGTTGCAGGGGTTTGACAAAAGCAGCGCCGACAATCCGCGCCCCAGCACCTCTTTGCGCAGCTCGTCGACGGAGAAGTGGTAGCGACGCTCGCTCTCCAAAAGGATCGGGATGGGATTGAAGAGGCGAAAGACCCCGAGCAGCTCTTCATAGGCCGTGTAGTCGGGCAGGAAGTGGCCGAGGTTCACCTCGCCCAAGGCCGTCGCTGCTCGAGCAAGGGCGAGGCGTCCTCCACCGCAGATGGCGACGTTTTCGGCGGAGTATTGCGAACCCATGCCCTTGCGAAAGGTGCGGTTGACCATGTCGGCGACGGCGGCCCGCAGATCGCGCAGGCCGGCCACGGGGGCGTATTCGTAGGCGTCGTCGGCGATGGTGAGGTTGCCCAGGCGCGCGGGGGCCCCGGGCAACGCGCCCGTCTCGGGCTGACCCTGGCCCAGGTTGCACCAGCTGGCGTCGGCGGCGCGGTAGCCCTGCTTCTCGGCCTCGCTGGTGACAAAGATGACGCCAGTCTTTGGGACCGCCCGAAAAGCCGTGGAACCAGCGGTCGTCGTCGTCGTTGGAGCTGCCATTCCTGCCGCTTTTCACTCGCGAGTCACCTCGGCAACCACAGACAGAAGCTGCGGCGCGGACGGGGCGAAGGCACGGGCGCTGCAATGTTGGCAGCAGCCCCTTCCCGGGCGCGTTTGAGGCGTAGCGACGGCACCCAACCTTCGACACGTCAAGACGCGCCAGCGTCTTGAGGATCGGTACTTCAGGAGCAGCCATGAGCTTTCATCGAGTCGTCTTCGTCGTCGGTCTGCTCTGCGCCCTTCCGGCGGCGACGCAGGCACCGCCCTCCCTTGATGCCCCCCAGCCGGAGCGCATCGACGCCCGTGGGCTCCGCGCCGTGATCAGCGCCAACGGGGTGTCCATCGACAATGTTACGGCGCGCATCGAACAAGGACGCGTCACATTGACGGGTCAGGTGCCTTCCTACGCGGAACGTGAGCGCGCCGAAGAAGCCGTCTCTCGCATCCGCGGCGTCACCGCCGTCAGCAACCAGCTCGTCGTCGCCGCGCCAAGAATCTCGGATGACGCGCTGCGCGCCAGCGTCGAGCGGGCGCTGAAAAACGACCCGGCGACCGACGAGTACCAGGTGACCGTCATGGCCCAAAACGGTGTGGCTCGCCTGTCTGGTCGCGTCGACTCCTTTCAGGAGAAGATCTTGGCCCAGCGCATCGCTGGTCGGGTCGAAGGCGTCCGCGACGTCGACAACCAGCTCCAGATCCGCCCCCCCGTCGATCGCAACGATGCCGCGTTGTCGGCTGACGTGCAGCAGCGCTTGCGCATGGACGCCCGCCTCGACGACGACCGCATCAAAGTCGGTGCCGCCGCTGGCAAGGTCGTGTTGTGGGGCGAGGTGAACAGCCTCTTCGACAAAGGTGCCGCCATCGCCCATGCCTTCGCAGCCGGAGCCCGGGTCGTCGACTCCGACGGACTGCACGTCGAGCACAGCAAGAGAGCCCAGGCACCGTCGACTCCGAAGCACTTTGCCGTCGGTCCCGGCGGCCAGGTCGGCAACCTGAAAGCCGACGTCGTCGGCGCCGCCATCAAAGCGGCCTTGATCGCGGACCCGCGCGTGAAGGGGCACCAGATCGACGTTGACGTGAAAGACGGCACGGCCACCCTGAGCGGCATCGTCGACAACCTCCCAGCCAAGCTGGCTGCTCTCGATGACGCGCGGGCCATCGCCGGCATCAGCGAGACCATCGACCACATCAACGTGGCCCCGCGCACCGTCAGCGACGCGGTGCTCAAAGAGGCCATCGGCCGGGCCATTCTCCGCGAGCGCGGCCTGCAGGCGGGTGAAGTGAACGTCGACGTCGCAAAGGGCCGGGTGACCCTGCGGGGCCGCGTGGATTCCTACGACGAGCGACGTCGCGCCATCGACGCCGCCAGCGCCGTGGCCGGCGTCGTCGCCGTCGACGACAGCATCGAGATCGAGCGGATGGCCGCCGCGAAGAAGAGCGACGTCCAGTTGGCCAAAGACATCCACCAACAGCTCGTCTGGTCTCCCTACGTCGACGCCGACGACGTCTCGGTCTCCGTCGCCGATGGTGTGGCGGTGCTGACCGGCGACGTCGACAGCTGGTTCGAAAAGGAAAAGGCCGAGGAGTACGCGCTGCAGGCCGGTGCCTTCCGCGTCGACAACAAGCTGCGCGTGGCCCCAGGTGCGCCCGAAAAGCCGCGCTGAGTGGGCTTCACGCAGGCCCTGCCGCCGCCGCGCAACACAGAGCGACCCTGCGCGACTGATCCGGGCCTGGTGCCGGGGTCGACGGCGGCGCTGATCTCATGACCAAAGATGAGGCGGATTCGAGGCAGGACGGCGACGATGAGTGGGTTGGCCGCCTTGGTCTTTGATGGGCGGTGCCGCTTCTGCACCTGGGCGGCGCGCTTCATTGCCCGTCGCACGAAGCGCGTGATTCGCTTGGTTCCCTACCAGCTGCTCAGCCCCGGGGAGTACGGCTTCGGCGCCGACGAAGCGGCGTCGACGGCGTGGTGGGTCACCGAGCACGGCACCTGTTTCGCCGGTCATCGAGCCATCGCTCTGGCGCTGACGACGTGCGGCGCCCCCTGGCGCGGCCTGGGTCGCCTCTTGGTGCGCCCGCCAATGGCCCCCTTCGCCGCCCTCGCCTACGCCCTGGTCGCCCGGATCCGCCACCGTTTGCCGGGCGTGGGCCCAGCCTTGCCCGTGGCGACGTGATGTCTCATCCCAAGTCCAGTTGAAGTTCGCTCAGGCGCGGGGAGCGCGCGCAAAGCGGAGTTGGGTGCGGCCCCACCGTCCGGCTCCGCCGGCGTGGGGAGGGTCTGCAACAGACCCTCCAGGAAGAACATCCCTGACCTCGGTGAACGAAGTTCAGCGAGATCGGGGATCAGCCGCCGGGGATGAAGGGCAAGATGGTGCGGAGGTCGTCGTCCTTGAAGGTCAAGCCGACGCCGACGAACCAGTCGAAGCCGTAGCCGTCGTCGACGTTGTAGGGGCGAAACTGTCCGGCCACGGGATCGAACGAGTTCAAGACGTCGTCGACGCCGGCGGAGAGGTAGAGGTGGGGGATGGGCTGGCCTTTGATCACGGTGCGCCAGCGGGGCAGATAAAAGCCAACGTCGTCGGTGACCAGCGCATCGCGGGGTCCGCGGGAGCCGAACAGGTCGGTGCGCAGCTCGAACTGATCGTTGAACAAGAAGATGTTTGCGCCGACGCCGCCGGTGGTTTCGATGAGGCCGGCCCGCAGCACCAGGAAATCGAAGAAGCGCTTGGCGAACATGGCGGTGATGCGCACCTGATTGTCCTCCTCGCGGGTGGAGGAGCGCGTGACGTCGCCCGTGGTGTCTTGACGCACGAAGCGCTCGAGGTTGCCGCCGTCTTCGACGACTTCGACGAGGTAGAACTTGTCGGGTTTGGGCTGGAGCTTCAGCGACAGCGTCGTCGTCGTGCGTTCGCGGTTGAAATTGTACCAGCTGCCGACGTCGACGTGGGTCTCGAGCGAGGTCAGCCCCGAGACGAAGTCCGCCGCCCCAGATACAGCGGACTCGACCTTGGCGGCCATCTTCTCGTCGGTGAGCAGACGTCCCACGGTGCCCTCGCCCCGCTCGACGCGGCCAGCGACCTCCGAGAGCGACATCAAGGTGCGGTTGAGCTCGGTGACCGTCTCTTGCAGCTGCACCACGCCGTCGGCAACCTTGGTGCCGTTGTCGCCGAGCAACCCCTTCAACTGGGCCGTGACCGTGGTGAGGTCTTCGGAGATCTGACGCACGCTGCGCATGGTGGCCCGCAGGTCGCCCTCGTCGGCGATCATGACGGGCTGTCCTTTGTCGTCGACTACGGGCTTTCCCGCGACATCGAGCTTCTGCACCATCTTGCCCTTGCCACTGCCATCGGGGCCGCCTCCCGCGGAGGTCAGCTCGGCGATGTCCTTGGTGATGCGCTGCACGTTGCCCACAAGCAGGGCGAATTGCTCGTCGTTGTTCCTGATCAGCTTCTGGGCATCACGCAGCACGTCGTTGATGGTTCCCGTCAGGCGCTTGAGGTCGGTCATCACCAGCTTGTAGAGCTCATTGAGCGGGGGCGTGTCGCCGTCGCCGTTGATGAACTTGTTGAGCTGGCCGGTGATGCCACGGATGTCGGCGGTGATGGCGCCGACGTCGTTGTCGATCTTCTTCGTGATGCTGCGGACGTCGGAGATGATCCCCTCGGCCTGGGCCAAGAGCGCATCGGTGCCGGTCATGCTGCGCACGTTCACGATGCGCTCGCCGTCTTTGAGCATCGTCGGCGAACGACCCAGCTCGAGAAAGAGGGCCTTCGCCCCGAGCACGCCGAGGGACTCTTTGCGCACCCAGGTGTCTTTGGGCAGGTCGAGGCGGCGCTTGTCCTTGTCGAGTTGGGTCACGCGCATTTGCAAGCGCGCGACGCGCAAGGGCTCGCTTTTGTAGCCGGCGGCGTCGGCGGGCGTCTTGATGCCGGTCTTTTCGATCAGCTTCTTGAGGATGGCGTCGAATTCTTCATTCTTCTCGACGACGATCGTCTTGCTGGCCGGCCCGGTGGGATCGAGCACCAGCTGCACCCGATCGTCGAAGTCGACGACCAGCTCTTGCACCGTCACCGGCACCAGCTTGATCTCCTGAATCTCTCCAACCTGCAGTCCGGCGATGGTGATCATCGACTTCGCGTTCACGCCGGAGGCGTCGGTCAGGTAGGCGTAGTAGCTGACGCTGTTGGCCCCATCGAGGGTGGTCTTTTGCGACGACGCGAAGAAGTAGAGCGCAACGCCCGCGCCGATGAGGATGACCAGGCCAGCTCGAAAAGCATTCTTGGCGTCGTTCACCGGGACGGCTTAGCACAGCGCTCGTCGAGGCCGAGCCCTGAAAGCCCGGCTCAGCGAGAGCCTCGCCAGCGACGACGCGACAAGGCAGCGGCGATCGTGAGACTCGCGACGCCCGCGCCGAGGCCGCTGCCACCCGCCACGGAGGAGCAGCTCAGCTGCAGCGGTGGAATGGCTCCCCCTTGGCAATTGGCCGCAGCTACTTCGCCCTGGCAGTCCCCTCCGCGCCCGCCACGGTCGGGGCGGTCGTCATCGCCGTCATCGCCGTCGTCATCGCCGTCGTCGTCGTCGTCGTCGTCGATGCCACCGCCGTCGTCGTCGGTTCCTTCTTCGCCTTCGCCGACGTCTGGGTCGTCGTCGCCGCCGTCGGTTCCTTCTTCGCCGTTGCCGACGTCTGGGTCGTCGCCGACGCCGCTGCCGTCGCCGACGCCATCATCGGTTCCTCCTCCGCCATCGTCGGGCGCCTCGCCCTCGCTGCCGTCGCCAACGGGGTCGTCACCATCTCCCACCGCTGGGGCGCTGCTGTCGTGAAAGACGAACACGACTTCGTACTGCAATCCCCACCGCTGCGAGAAATTGAAGTTGAAGAGGCCGTTGGGGGGCATGTTGTCGAGGTTCTTCACGACGATCTCGCGGGAACTCGGGTTGTGGAAGCTGCTGGTCGGCGGGGCGTCGAATTCGCCGCTGGCCACGCCGTCGAAGGGGTCAAACCCAGCGGGGGGCAGCGTCACCAGATCCTGGCTGCCGCCGGGGACGATGTAAGGATTGGCGAAGCACTCGGCGCCACTCAGCTGGTTGGCAAAAAAGCTGTAGGCCAGCGTGTCGCCCTTGTGGATGACCGAAGGATCCTGGGCGAAATTCCAGCCCAAGCTGTAGGTGGCCGTGCCCGACGAGCAGAAACCCAGCGACTCGCCGCCGCAGCACACCGTGAGCTGCACCGCGCCTGTCTGGCCGTTCGCCGCGATCTGAACGGAGTCGACCTCCACTGCCGGGTGGTTGCTCCCGCTGGGGGCATCGCCGTGGGTCAGGGGAGTCTCCAGCGACCACGAGCTTGAGCCGGCTGCATGCGCACCGGGTGCGATGGCGAGCAAACCCGCCGTGATGAGCCCGATGGCGCCGGTCCCCCGATGAGGCTTCAGGGTCACCGTCGCTGCGCCAACGTCTGCACGAGGTGTGATGGTCCAGCCGTTCATGAATGTCCTCCGCAGAGCAAAAATAGGCGTGCTGCCTTTTGCCTACGATTGCCTGGCTCGCCTGGATCGGGTTGGCGCAGATCGACCGCGTGAACGAGCGTGCGCTTGTGCCGGTTTCCACGACAGCGCTTCGCGTGTCGGTGAACTGTCTACAGCGTCCGTCGACGTTCTGCGTCGCTCAACCCGGGTGCACCGCGATGACGACGCAAGAGATGTTGTCGTAGCCGCCGGCGCGGTTGGCCAGCACCACCAGCTCGAAGGCCGCGCGTCCGGGATCTTCCCAGGTGAGCACCGTCTCTTTGATCTTGGCGTCTTGCTCAGCTGGAGGAGCACCCGCACCGGCTGCGAAGTCGGCCACGCCGTCGCTGCACAAGACCAGGCGATCGCCGGGCAACAGACGCAATCGAAAGAGCTCGGGCTCGAAGGGATCGGGGCGGCAGGTGCCGTCTTCGTCGATGAGCACGCGGCCGACCACGCGGGTGAGCGCTGTTCCCATCTGCACATGCGCGGCTTCGCGAAAGGACAAGCCCAGGCGCAGGGCGTCGGTGCAGCGGTCGTGGTCGACGCTGACTTGCTCGATGACGTTGTCGCGCACCAGGTAGGCGCGGCTGTCGCCCAAGTTGCCGAGGGTGGCGTCGCCGTTGACGACGAAGGCCGCCACGAAGGTCGCCGACATCACCTGGTTGGGCTCGTTGGGGATGGGCGCGAACTTCGCGTTGATCTCGGCCGCAATCTTCTTCCCCGCCGATCGCGTGATCTGCTTGAGGATGTCGGCGCGCTGGGGGTGCTCGAGCTCGAGCGCCTGCGGCCCGGCCTTCTCCAGGCCGCTCCAACGCTGCAGGGCCGCCCACTCCACCTGCTCCGCGGCGAAGCCCCCGTCGCCAAAGCGCGAGCGCGAGACGCCGTCGGAGATGACGTAGAGACCCGTTTTGCCGGCTTCGTCGGTGACGCTGAGCGCGCGGTCTTGTTGGCCGCTGCCCCGTCGTGCTTTGGCGAGGCCGGCGTGCTGCTCGGCCCAACCCTCGAGCATCACCGGCACCTGCTCTTCGGTGGCTCGGGCCTCGGCGATGAGGCGCGCACGGGCGAGCTCGAGCTGCTGGCGCAAGCCGCGGGCATGACCGATGCGCCGCGCTGGGTTGGGATCGAGGCAGGGCTTCAGATAGGGCCAGATCCCCAGCGGACACTCCGGACGAAACACCCGGGGTGTGGCCAGCAAGGCGGGATCGGTTTCGACGTCGAGGGGCGCGCGCTTGGCGAGCAGCGCATAGACGAGCAAGGCCGCGGCGTAGACGTCGCTGGTGGTGCCGACGCGGTAGCTCATGCGTCGACGCACCTCGGGGGCGCAGAAGGTGCCCAAAGCGCCCGGAGGCAGCTGGCCGGCGGCGTAGAGGCCACTGACCGCATAAAGGCGAACCCGCCCGCCCTTCTCGATGACGATCTGGCTCGGATCGAGATCGTAAAGACAGCAGCTGGCGCCGTGCAGGCTTTCCAACAGCTCGGCCAATTCGAGCCCGAGCTCGATGGTGGCCATGGCCGGCAACAAGCGTTCGTCGTCGGATAGGTAGTCGACGACGGTGTTGCCTTTGGGCCGCTCGAAGACCCGCACAGCGGCGCGCTCGAGGCTGACGCGGCAACGCGGACGAACCAAGCGCGCATCCGGCAGGTGACCCCAAGGAGGTTCCGGCGGCGCCTGGGGCATCCACACCGCGGTGAAAGGCTGGCCCAGATCGACGCCTTCGACGCTGATGCGAGCCCGGTAAAAGACCATGCCTGCTTGTTCGCCGAGAGAATCCTCGAGCTTGACCGTGCTGCCGTCGTCGGCGGTCATCACCTCTCCCCCGACGGGCGGCGTGGGCCCGATGTCGGTGCGCTGGCCGTGGTCGTCGACGGGAGCCCCCTCCACCGTGGCTCCTTCGTCGGTGGGAAGCTTGGAGCTGTCGTGGCTGCCTTCGAAGGTGGCGGCGCGCGGGCCGAGCCGGGGGACGACGATGTCAGCGGTCTTTTCCTCCAGGGCAGCCTGCGCTTCGGGCTGCGGGTTGTCGTCGTAGGCGAGCTGGGGCGGCGGCTCGACGGGCAGAGTCGGCATGGCGGGCGACAAGGCGAGGGCGACGGCGTCGAGGCCGCGGCCGATGGTGGGGGCGCGCGGTCCGAGGCTGATGGGGGGCGGGATGCCGTGGGCCGCGAGCTTGGTGGTCTTCAGGTCGTCGTATTCCTCGTCGGCGACGACGACGGGGGCGACGGCAAGGGGGGCGACGCCGGGGGCAAGCCAGGGAGCGGGGATGCCGCTCGGCGTCATCGGCATCGATCGCGGCGTCTCGCTGCGGGCTTCAGATGCTGTCTCACCCGCTGTCCCACTCGACCATGGCGCCGCACCGACCAGCGAGGGAACGCTGGCGCTGCCCAGGCTCAGGGGGAGGTCGGGTCCAGCCGGGGCCTCCAGGGCGCCGAGGCCGAGGGTGTGCCTTTCGACGGTGTGCTCGGTGAGATCGGGCGGGATCGTCGGGGGCGTGTCGGCATCTGCACGCGAGGCCAGCGCCGGGGCGGGGCGCGCAGCAGTCGGCAGAACGTCGTCGTCGGTGGGCTTCAAGCGGCCTTCTTGCAGAGTCACATTGGACGTCAGGGCGGCGCGACGGGAATCGATCGACGACGGCCTTCCTTGGGTTGGCCAGGGTTCCGACGCAGCAGCGCCGGACGCAGCCCTTGTTTTCTCACCCCCGGTCGACGCGGCGCAAGCGGGTCGCTAGGCAATGAATGCCTGAAGCCTGAAGTTCTGATGGTTCGAGACGCTGGCGCGTTTTGAGGTCTAGACGTTCAAGACGCTTGCGCGTCTCGAAGCCTGCGCCGCCAAAGGCCAAGTCGGCCCCAAGGAGTCCCCGTCGTGCATCCCGTTCTCTTCAAGATCCCCGGCGTCGACTGGCCTCTGCACACCTACGGGGTGCTGATCGTCATGGGCTTCATTGCCGCCATGTTCGTGGCCTGGAGCGAAGCCAAGCGGCAGCAAGCCTACGTCGACGACGTCCTCGACTTCGCCTTTTGGGCCCTGTTGGGCGGCATGGCCGGCGCCCGCGTCGTCTTCATCGCTGTGAACTGGAAGCAGTATTTCGTGACGGCGCCGTGGGACGCGCTGGGTCCCCTCCCGGCCTCGGTGCTTGGCATGGGGGTCGGACTGGTGATCTTGCTGATCGGTGTGTTGGGCCTGGGCAGCGAAGGCAACCGAGCCAAGGCCTTCGTCGGCGTCGGCGCGGTGCTGATGATCCTGGGCAAGTTCGTGCTCGGCGACACGCAGATCGGACCCATCAACGTGCCCGCCGTCCTCGTCGTCTGGAAGGGCGGCCTCGTGTTTTACGGAGCGGCCCTGGGCGGGTTCATCGCGTTTTTGATCTTCGCCCGTCGCCGCAACATCCGCGGCCCCGACATGCTGAAGCTCGCCGACATGTGCATCGTCGGCCTGCCCCTGGCTGCGGCCTTTGGTCGCCTGGGCTGCGTCGCCGCCGGCTGCTGCTGGGGCGATGGCGCGTTCACCCTCGACGACGCCGGCCACTTTCACTCCACCATTCCCTTCGCGCTGGAGTTCCCCAAGGGCGCGCTGGCCTACCAATCCTTGGTGGGCACCGTCGACAGCGACGTCGCTGCCGCCATGAAGGCCGCGGGTCACACGGCCCCGCTGGTGCCGATTCAGCTCATCGACTCCGTTGGTGAGATTGGTATCTTTTTCGCGCTGATGTTCGTGCGTTCGCGCAAGTGGTTTCACGGCCAGGTCTTGCTGACTTATGGTCTTTTGTATCCCATCTGGCGCACCACTTTGGAGATGTTCCGTGGCGACGGCGAGCGCGGATATTTGATCCCGGGGTTGCTCTCGACCAGCCAGTTCATTTCTCTGTGCGTGGCGTTGGCGTCGTTGATCGCGATCTTCCTGATTCGACGTCGAACCCTGGCTCGCACACAGGTCGTCGCCCCGACCTGAGCGTGCGCCTTTGATTGTTCGATCATCTGCGTCAGCCTGCGCCTTTTGATTGTTCTTTTTGACGTCGAAGCGCGCCTCTCTTTCTGCTGCTGCATGCGGCTGGGGCGGTGCCGATTCGTGGCTTCATCGCGAGCGCGCAGCGGAAGAAGTGCGCCCGCAAGGGCAAAGAACATTCCGGAGCCGGGTGAGGCAGTCGGCGCAGCCGGCAAGTCATCCGGATCCGGAATCAGCGTCCCGGGCCCTCGCAAAAGACGTCGGCAAGGGCGAGCCAGGCGTCGTCGACGGTCTTTCTGCGGGTGGCCTCGTCGAGGGGGAGCTCGACGATGTGGTCGGCCTGCAGGGCCACCATGACGCCGCTGCGGCCCTGGTGCAGGGCCTCCATGGCGCGCACGCCAAAACGCAGGGCCAGCACCCGATCGCGGGCTGTGGGCGTCCCCCCGCGCTGCACGTGTCCGAGCACGGTCACCCGAGATTCAATGCCCGTCGCGTCTTCGATGCAATGGGCGACGTGAGCGCCGATGCCGCCGAGGCGGGGACGACCGAAGGCGTCGGGCACCTGGTTCTGCAACACCAAGTGGGCCTCCTTGGCGTCGCGCTCCTGGATGAGCGCGCCCTCCGCCATGACGACCAGGGAGAAGAGCTTGCCCTCGGCCCGACGCAGCAGCACCACCTTGATGATGTCCTCGATGGTGGTGGGACGTTCGGGAACGACGACGACGTCGGCGCCGCCGGCCAGGCCTGCGTGCAGCGCGATCCAGCCCGCGTGGCGGCCCATGAGCTCGACCACCATCACGCGCTCGTGAGCCTCTGCGGTGGTGCGCAGACGATCGATGAGGCTGGTGGCGACTTCGACGGCGGTGTCGAAGCCGAAGGTGACTTCGGTGCCGGAGAGATCGTTGTCGATGGTCTTGGGTACTCCGACGACGCGCAGGCCACGCTCGTGGAACTTCGACGCCAACGACAAGGTGCCTTCGCCGCCCACCGCGATGAGGCCGTCGAGCTTCCAAGCCCGAAAGGCGGCTTCGACGCGCTCAGGTCCGCCCTTTTCCAAAAAGGGGTTCTGGCGCGAGGTGCCGAGGATGGTGCCGCCTTCGTGCAGGATGCCGCGGGTGCGCACGCGCGTCAGGGGCTCGGTGTCGCCGAGGAGAAAGCCCCGCCAGCCTCCGCGGATGCCGAGCACTTCGACCTCGAGTTGCTCGGCCCGCGTGACCACGGCGCGAATGACGGCGTTCAAGCCCGGACAGTCGCCGCCGCCGGTGAGGATGCCGACCTTTTTCACTGCCGTGGTGCTCATGAGCGCCCTGTGTCGTCGTCACCGCCATCGCGCAACCCCGCTCGGCGCGAGCCTTCGAGTGAACTCCAATGACGACGCAAACGCCGACGCTGCGATCGGGCATCGAGGGGATGGGGGATCAGGCGTTGGCACGACGCAGGGCGCGCACCAGCGGACGCAGCGCCTCCAGCGTCGTCGACGTCCGCAACCAGCGCTTCGTGCGCTGCTCCACTTCGCGCGCCGCGCTCAACACCGAGGGTCGCTGCACACAGCCTTCGACCAGGGGGAAGCTGCAGTTCGCGAAGCTCTCTTTGTAGACGTCGTCGCCCTTGCCGAGATCGAGCATCTCGACCCCGTCGACGGCGGCGGCTGCTTGGGCGACGTGCAGCAAGAGCAGCGCGCCCGGTGAGTGTTTGGCAAAGTCGTGGTCGTAGACGGGGAACCACCAATGCCAGGCGCGGTCGGAGCGCATGCCCAGATGGGCTGCCACCAGCGCGTCGCCGGCATAGAGAGCCGAGAGGCGGCCGGCGAAAGAAGCAGACTCGCTGCAGCGGATTTCGTCGACGAGATGCCGGGTCCACGACGGGGCAAACACATCGCGCACCCGCGTGCGCAGGCATTGCTCGCTCTTTCGACGCAACACGCTGGAGAAGACAGCACGATCGTCGACGTGTGCTTCAAAGCGCAGCGGCCCCACTTCGCGGGCGAGCTTCCGCGCTTTGCGATCGAGCTCGGCGATGCGCCGGCACCCCGCAGCGATGCGCGTGTTTCTGTAGGCGAGAAAGCCACCGCCCAGATCGAGCGCCGGCGACGATGCAGGCGTCACTTCTGCGCCCGGTGACTGAGCGGCCACCAGGTGATCGAACTGCCACCACGACAGCCCGCAGGCCCGCAGGAGCTGTGGCCAGCTCACGCTCTGGTTGGGCCCCATGATCACCCCATGATGATCGGAGAGAGAACCGCCCACCGGCTGACCCGCCCCAAAACGACCCTGGTGGGGAAAGTAGCCGACGACGTTAGCGCCTTCTTCGAGGACGGCGACGCGGACGTCGGAGCGCACTTGGGCAACGGCGCGGGTGAACTCCACGCAGAAGTAAGGGCTCACCAGCGCCGGATTGCTCAGCTGCAGCGCGCGCCACCGTGATCGCTCTTTGTCGTCGAGCTCGGCGGGGCTGATCAGGGAGATCTTCATCGAGCGCCTCCCTCAAATTCGCTGCAGCAGGGTCCGGGAGAGGTCGGGATAGGCCCCGCTGGTGAAGAAGGGGAACAACTCCATGCTGCGGGGTGCTGTCAGGCGCGGCAGCGTGAACATGTCGGCGCCCGGCGACGCCAGACCCGGCTCGGTGATCACCGCCGAGCGCAGCGGCAGCGCAGCGACGTCGTCGCGCACCTGGGGCGAGCAGCGACCGTAGGGGTAGGCGAAGTGCTCCGGCGCCCGCCCCGTCGATGTGTGCACATCGGCGATGCACGAGCTGAGCTCTTGGCGCACTTGTTCGGGGCCGCAGGCCGTGAGGTCGAGGTGGTTGCGCGTGTGAACGCCGATGTCGAAGCCGTGGCGATCCCGCAGCTTGAGCACATCGTCCCAGTTCATGGTCAAGCGCGGCAAGGGCCGCGAGGGACGGAGCTGGTCGACGACAACGGCGAGGACCTCGCTGCGCTCCACCAACGTCATGGTGCTCAAGCGATCGCCCAGAGCGGCGTAGACCCTTTGCACCTCCTCACGTCCGAGCAGCTGTGCCCCGGCGATGCCGGCCTGGGGAACGTCGAGGACATGACGGGTGCGCAGGGCAAAGGCGCCGTGCAAGACGTCGATGAACTGGGACTGCGCCCGCGAGATCTGCCCCGTCGGGAGGTAGACGAGGGCCTCGAGACCCAAGCGGTCGAGCACCGGCGCCGCCACCCGCAGCGTGTCGAGGTAGCCGTCGTCGAAGGTGATCACCACGCTGCCCGCTGGCACGCTCGCCCCTCGGGTCAGCCGATCGACGAGGTCCGACATGGCCAGGACCCGCCGGTGGGCGGCCAGGAACTGCATCTGCCGCTCGAAGACGGCCAGCGGCACGGCGTAGCGGGGATCGATGAAGGGCACCTCCGCGCTCGAGGTGATGCTGTGGTAGGTGAGAATCAGCGCACCGACCGCGTTCCCCTGCAAGGCACGCAAGCGCAAGAAGGCACTGCTCACGCCTGTCGCGTGCAGCGCCCCCTGCGCCTTGGCGAGCAGTCGTCGTTTGAGCTGAGGGATGGGAAACACCGGCGCCCCTGCTCCCGAGGTGTCGCCGTCGACCACGAGCGCGGGGCGCTCCGCTGCGCTGACCCGGCCCCCCGACCGTCTCCACAAACGCGCGACTTTGCCGGTCCCTCCCCTGGGCGGGGACAACACCACCTGCGCCATCAAGGCCACGCTGGCCCATGGGCCGCCCGGCCGAAGGGCAGGGACGGGGCCGCCCGGCCTGGGGGCTGAGAAGGGGCCGCCCGGCCTGGGGGAAAGGAGCCCGCCGCCGGGTCGGAGCCCAGCGAGCTTCGCCAGCGTCGTCTCGTGGTCGTAACGCACGGACCAGAAGGACAGCACCTCCTGATCGACGTCGTAGACAGCGTAGGAGGCCAGGGGCGCGCGCTCGCGAGCTTGTCCGACGGCGCCAGGGTTGACCAAGCACATTCCATCGGCCCCAACGTCGACGTCGACGCCGCCATACACAGGTCGCAAACCGCTGCCGAAGGAGAAGTACATCGCTCGGTGCGCGTGACCGCACACCAACATGCGGGCCGCGGGGTGGCAGGTTCCCAAGCGTGCGAGAGCGTGCGCCGCACCAGGAGCGTCGACGACGGAGGTGCCGGTGTCGTCGAGGTCGCCGTGGCAGACGATGACGCCATGACCAGCGTCGGCGACGGGGGGCAGCGCCGCGAGTTGGGTCAGCGCCCGCAACGAGAGGCGCCCTCTGGTCCACGGCACCAAAGGGTGGACGGCCAGCAGGCGTTTTGCTTCTTCGCGCCACCCCAGCACCAGCTCTTCGTGGTTGCCGCGCACGATGAGGGCCTCGCGCTCGAGCAGGCGCTGCAGGCAGGCCTCAGGATCGGGGCCGCCGCCGACGACGTCGCCGGCGCAGACGATGCGGGCGCCCGGGGCGCGTCGATCGATGGCGTCGAGCACAGCATCGAGAGCTTCGAGGTTCGCGTGGATGTCGGAGAGAAAAGCCAGCTGCACGGTGCACCCCGCCTTTTTGCGCGCTGTTTCGATCGCTGGCTCTCTTGTGCAGTCGACGCGCCACCATCGGCCCGCCGGTTCGGCGCGGAGCTCGCTGCTCTTTGGGCCCTGCCAACGGCGCAAACATCGACGCTGCACGGCGCAGACATCGGCCGAGCTCGGCGCGCCCGCTCTGGATCGCTCGAGTCGGATGACGATCTGGATTGGGGCGATTTCGTTGGGCGTGGTGCGCGTGCACGAGGCGCTCCGCCGCCACTGTCGACGTCGTCAGGATGCAAGTGCGCGCATGTGGGATGTGTCAAGAGTGCGCTGAAAATTCTCGGTCTTTAGGGTCCGCACAGATCATGAGAACCACAACAGCCCTCGTGGCGGCCGCGCTGACGGTCGTCGTCTTTTCAACCGCCTGCCCTCCCTCATCGACCGCATCGTCTGACCCGCGCTCAAAAACACCAAACGGGGAGAAGCGTCCGCCGCTGCTGCCCTGGCTGCCCATCGGACCCGGCGACCCGCCCGCTGAACCACCCGGGGATTCGCCCGACCCTCCACCCGGCGATCCGCCCGGGGATCCGCCTGAGGATCCGCCGCCGCCGCCGCCGACCACCAGCCTGGGTGCACCCAGCGCTCCCCTGCGCCGGCTGACGCAAGAGGAGCTCAACCACACCTTGCGCGATCTCTTCAGTGGCATCGCCTTGGCGCCCGTGGTGGTGAGCGACGGCGACGGCAAAGGGTACGAGGGCGACGTCGTTCGCCAAACGCCCTCGGATCTCGCCGTCGAACAAGTGCGCGTCGCCGCCGTCGCCGTCGCTGCCGCCGTCGTCGCCCACCAGGACCTGCTCTTGCCTCGCTTGCCCTCTGCCGATCGGGAAGACCAGCGCGCGCTGGGACACGAGCTCATCGCCACCTTGGGCCCCCGCGCGTTGCGGCGTCCTCTGCAAGAGCGGGAGCTCGACGCCTACGGCGCGTTTTTCGACGCCCGACTCGCCGCCGACAACTTCGACGTCGCCCTGCAACTCACCATCGCCGCGCTGCTGCAATCGCCCTCCTTCCTGTATCGCATCGAGCTCGGCGCCGATCCCGTCGACGACGATCGCACCGCGCTCGGGTCCTATGAGATGGCGAATCGCCTCTCTTATCTGCTGTGGGCCTCGATGCCCGACGAGGATCTCTTCGCCGCCGCCGACGCCAACGCCCTGGGCACGCCCCCGGAGATCGAGGCCCAGGCCCGTCGCCTGCTCGCCGATCCGCGCGCCCAAGATGCCGTGCTCTCCTTTCACCGCCAATGGCTCGACTACGACGACGTCCTCACCGCCAGTCGAGATGCGGCCACCTATCCTGCGTGGACCGAGGAGCTGCGCCAATCGATCCGCACCGAGGCCGACAAGCTCATCGCCGAGGCCGTCTTTGGCAGTGGCGACGGCAGGCTGCGTTCGCTGCTGACGACGACGACGACGCGGGTGAACCGCAGCCTGGCCGAGCTCTATGGCGTGCCCCCGCCGGCAAACGACTGGGACCTGGTGCAGCTGCCGACGCAAGAGCGCGCCGGCGTCATCACCCAGGCGGCCTTCCTCGCCAGCCGCTCCCATGCGGTCTTTCCCTCTCCCGTCTTGCGCGGCGTGTATGTGCTCGATCGCTTTTTGTGCGCAGCGCCGCCGACCCCTTCGAGCGCGGTGAACACCACGCCGCCGGTTGAGGCCGATGTGCCGGCGCCGACGACGAACCGGCAGCGCTATGCCCGACACAGCGCCGATCCCTTCTGTCAGGCCTGTCACGCGGGCATCGACGGCATCGGTATGGGCCTCGAGGGCTATGACGCCACAGGACGCTTTCGCACCGTCGACAACGGCTTTCCGGTCGACGACAGCGGCAGCCTCGAAGACAGCGGCATCGGCGGCAGCTTCCGCGGCGGACCCGGGCTGGCCACGCTCTTGGCCGGCAGCGACATCGTGAACGAGTGCGTGGCCCGGCAATGGCTGACCTACACGCGCGGCCGCACCGAAGACGACGTCGACTGGCCCGCCATCGACGACGTCACCGCTCAATTCCGCGCCGCCGACGGCGACCTTCGCGAGCTCTTGGTGGCCATCGTGAAGAGCTCTTCTTTCCGCTTCTTGCCCCGACAGGTGAACCCATGATGCGCTCCAATCGCCGACGACTTCTCGCTGCTGCTGGTCTGCTCGGCGGAAGCCTCTTTCTCCCCTCGCGTGTTCGCGCCGGGCTGCCCCGAGCTCCCAAGCGCTTGGTCATCTTCTTCACCCAGCACGGCACCGTGTATGGAAACTGGCGCATGCGCCCCGGCGGCGTCGGCGATACGGCCGACTTTTCCGCCGATCTGACGTCCCTGACTCTGGGTGAGTTCAGTGAGGTGCTGCAGCCCTTGCATGCCCTGAGGCGCAAGCTCGTCGTCGTCGATGGCTTGGCGATGACCTCGGTGGAGGCCGACGTGATCGGCAATGGTCACGATCTGGGCACGCGGGGCGCGCTCACCTGTGCCCAGCTCGTCAACGGCAACGCCGGCGGCCCTTCCATCGATCAAATCGTCGCTCGACAGATCCGCGCGCAGGGACGGCTGGACTCCCTCGAGCTGGCCGTGGTCGGAACCAGAAATGGTGGCGCGGTGTGGCGCGACGTCGGGCAATCGATCTCGCCGGATCGCAATCCCAACAACGTCTACGACCGGCTCTTTCCCACCTCGTTCGTTGGCTCGACGCCGACCAACGCCGACCGCGTCGCAGCCGCCCAGGGCTCGGTGCTGGACCTCGTGAAACGCGAATACGACGCCGTCGCGCCCCGCCTTTCGGGAGCCGATCGCCAAAAGCTCGAGCTGCACCGCGATCTGGTTTTCGACATCGAGACGCGACTGCAGAGTCCGGCGCCGATGAACCAATGCTCCCGTCCCTCGTCGCCGCAGCTCAACGGTTCTGACGACGCGTCGTTTTACGAGTCGCGGGCGGAGGCGATGTTCGGCCTGACCACCGCTGCCCTCGCTTGCGACCTCACGCGGGTCGTGACCATCCAGATGGACCAACTCAACAACGAGCAGATCGGCGCACCCCCTGGCGACGTGCACGCCGACTTCGCGCACCAGCAGGAGAACGACGCCTTCGCGCGGCAGATGATGACCAACTACGGGGCCTGTCATGCACGACAGTTCGCGTCGCTGCTCGAGAGGCTCGATGCGGTACCCGAAGGCGAAGGCACGCTGCTGGATTCTTGTGCGGTGCTGTGGGTCAGCGAGCTCGCCGACGGCATTCACAATTATCGACCCTGGCCCGTCGTCATCGGCGGCGGCCTCGTTCGTCCCGGGCGCTACATCTACCTGAAAGCCGACGTCCCGAACCCCTCGCGGGCGACGAACTTCCCCAACTTCACGCCGACCATCGGACCGGCGCACAACAAGTTGTGGGTGAGCGTCGGACGGGCCGTGGGCGCCGATCTCTCGTCGGTCGGCGTCACCGAGGTCTTCACCCCCAATGGCACGCGCATCGATTGCTCGGGCCCGCTCGAGGCGCTGGCGTGAGAGGGCTCGATCTCGTCCTGATCGCTGCCCTCACGCTGGCCGCGTGCACGCTCGTGGACCGTGGAGCGCGCGTCGACGTCGAGCCCGAGGGCGGAGAGGGCGAAGGAGCTGCCCGCCTCGATCCCGCAGGCGAAGGCGAAGGCGACGTCGTCGGCGAAGGCGAAGGCGATGTCCTCGGCGAAGGCGAAGGGGAAGGCGACGTCGTCGGCGAGGGCGAAGGCGAGGGCGAAGGCGAAGGCGATGTCCTCGGCGAGGGCGAAGGCGAAGGTGACATCGCTGAGGGCGAGGGCGAGATGGAGGCGCCGGCCTTCTTCTTCGCGGTCGGCTATGGAGGGCGGCGCCTGACCTCGCTCGATGGCCATGTTTGGCAAAACGATCACTCCGACGTGGCCCACGGCGGCGACGACGACGACCTGCTGCGGGATGCCTGCTTCGGCCACGGCGTGTACCTGGCCGTCGGTGGATCCCGCGTGGGCCGCATGCTCACCACCACCGACGGCGTGGACTACAGCCAATTCACCGACGACCGCGGCTGGTTGGGGGGGTGCGCCTTTGGCAACGGGATGTTCGTCGCTGTCGGATCGGATCGGTCGATCCGCTCTCTCGACGACGGCGTCACCTGGACCGATCCCACCACCCAACGCGTGGGCGGTCTCAATTGGCAGGCGCGGGATCTCGCCTTTGGCGCAGGGCGCTTCGTCGCTGCTGGAGATCACGGCCTTTCCACCAGCATCGACGGCGTCGCCTGGTCGACGCCCACCGGCCCTTCCATGGAGCACGTGGCCTTTGGCAGGGGCATCTGGATCGCCTTGGGCGATGGATCGCGCGGACGGTCCACCGATGGGGTCCACTGGACCTTCGAAGGAGGCGGAGGACGGGACGTCGTCTTCGATGGCGAACGCTTCGTGTCCGTCGGAGGTTTCGGCGTGCAGACCTCGAGCGACGGCGTCGCCTGGCAACAACAACCGGGACCGGGCCAAGAGCTCGTCGCCTACGGCAGGGGCGTCTACGTCGGAGCAACCTGGAGCAACCGCCGCCGCGCCTCCAACGATCTCGTGGGCTGGAGCGAGGTGGGCAGCGACGACGGCAACGCGCTGGCCGCCCTGGTCTTCGGCGGCGATCCCCCGCCCTGACCTGAGCGAACGCAGCGTAGCTCGGCCCTCCCAGCCCCCGGGTTTATTGGGGTTTGGGGGTTGCCTTGTCTGTGCGCCAGTCGTCGATGACAATCACGGCTTCATGACGGGCGCACAGACAAGGGGGCCAAGGCGGTGAGCAAGCTGGAGCAGCTCCTCCACGAGGTGAATTCCCACTTGCCCGAGGGTTTGAAGCTCGCGGCGCCGGTCGGCAAGAAGGCGCTGCGCTATGCCCGCTCCTGCCTCGCATACACCTATCAGTCCGAGAGTATGGGTACCGAGGGTGCTCGAATCCTCGGACCTCTCAACGCCATCCTCGATCAAATTGAAGAGCTGGTGGCCAAGGAAAAAGACAGCGCTCGCGACGCCGCCGCCCGATCCAAGACCGCCGCGTCGACGCCGCCGCCCTCCACCACGCCGCCGCCGCCGGGGAAGTCGACGTCGTCGACGCCCCCGGAGTCCTCGGCGCGCCCACGTTGGCGCGATGCAGATCCTCTGCGTGAGACGCCGGCCGAACGGGCCTTTCGCGAAGCATTGGAAGCCGTCGAGCGCGCCAACGAACAAAAGAATAAAGACACAGTGGTTCAACAATCTCAGCAGGCTCGTGAGGCGTTGGATGTCGTTGATCGCTACTTCCACGGCGATCAGACCGGCGCCGCGCAGACGCCCGAGGCCAAGCTCATCCAGGAGCTGCGCCGGGCCCTGCTGCTCACCTTCCAGCGGCGCTCGGCGCCACGCTGAGCGCCCTCAGGGCGGAGGGGTCGCTTCTTCGTGTCGAGGCAGATGCTTCGGCAGCGTGATCCAAAAATGGCAGCCGGCGACGCCGTCGGATTCGGCGTGGATCGATCCGCCCTGCGCTTCGACGGCGCGCTTGGCGATGGCGAGACCGAGGCCCGTTCCTGGCTTGCGCGAGGAGCCCCGCCGAAAGGGCTCGAAGATGGTGCGAAGCTCGGCCGCCGACAGGCCGTCGCAAGAGTCCCGCACGTGCACCACGATCTCATCGCCGACGTCGTCGACGCTGACGTCGATGTGGCCGACGTCGGTGAATTTGGCCGCGTTGTCGACGACGTTCACCAGGGCGGACTCGGTGAGCGCTCGATCGACCCTCAGGGCGATGCCGGGATCATAGGACAAATGAAACTCGATCCCTTTTTCCTCCGCCACCGCTCGCCCTGTGGCGGTGGCGCTCTCGAGAACGTCGCCCAGCCGGACCTCGGCAAGAGTCACCTCCATCTTTCCAGAGGCGAGCTTGTGGCTCAGCAACAGATTGTCGATGAGCGCGCCCACCCGGTGGTGGTTGCGATCGAGGCGGTCGCACAAGGGCAAGAGCTCTGGGGGGACGCTCCGTCGCAGGCGCTGGGCGGTGAGTGCGGCCGCCGACAAGGGGCTGCGCAGCTCGTGGATCATGAAACCGATGTTCTCGGCCTGCTTCTGACGGGCCTCATAGTCGCGGGCATCGACGTAGGCGCTGACGGCTTCGGCGATCGCTGCCTCGAAGATGTCCGAGAGCAGGGCTTCGGGCCCGTCCACCGCCACCCCTTCGGCGTGGGCCACGTCGAGGATGACGTGCCGCAGGGCGATGAACTCGCGGATGAGCTGGCTGATGTCGAAGCCCAGGGCCACGCGCGTCACACCATGCTCGCGGGCGACGTCGGCCCAGGCCATGCGCCGGTCGGCCGGGACGTCGGCGCCGTCGCGCAGCAGATCGACGAGATTGTCGAGGTAATCGGCGATGCCATCGCGCAACGCGGTGAACGACGGCGCCGCCTCTGGACCGTCGGCGGGGGCTATCCCGCTGAGGACCCGCTCCAACCAGCGCTCCTCGATGTCACGTCGGTGCTTGTCGATGATCGCGCTGAGGGTGTGGGCTGAGCTGTCCATACCTCCGACCTAGCCACGAGCGACGCCCATGCAACGAAACAACCGGTCGGCGTCGTCGGGTCAGTTGGGAAAGAGCGCGCGCACCCCTTCGGCGTGAGCGGCCTTGCGGGCGGCGCACAAGCGATTCTCCTCGAGCGTTTGGGCGAGGGCGCGTTGCAACCCCGGCGTCGCGGCCACCTTGGGAGCAAAGAAGGCCTCCACTTTCTTCGCGCCCTCTTCGGAACAGAAGCCCGAAAAGGAGCTGGCCAATCCGGGTCGCCAATCCTCGGGCAAGCGCTTGATGACCTCGTCCCAGCGGCTGGTCACGAAGACGAAGGCGCCCTCGAGGGTTGCGTGGTCGTCGGCCTGTCCCCACAGCCCGGCCGCCGCCTCGTTCACGCGCAGGTCCGTGTCGAACACCAACTCCAGCGCCTTCTTCGACAATGCCGGATCTTTGGTCGAGCACAGAGCCCCCAGCATCCAGCGGCGCAGGCGGGGATCGGGCTGCGCCTTCGTCGTCTTCAACCACGCATTCCACACCGTCGCATCGATCTTGCCGTGCTCGACGGCGGCCCCGAGGGCCGCGGGCCAGAGATCGTTGGCGAGCTTTTGTGTCGTACCCGTTTGAAAGAGCTCCTTGCCAGCGGCGATGGCAATGGAGAGCGGCGGGCCTTCGGCGTCGACGACGGCGCCGAACAAGGCTGCTCGCGTCTCCTTGTCGCGCGGCGTGTCCTTCTTGCGATCGACCAGGCCCAGCTTGCTGAGCTGCGGCTGGTAGAGGCCGACGACGCGCTGATCCACGGCCGCGCGTGCTTTGGTGTCGGCCGGTGCCTGCAGCACTTCGTCCTTGGCGAAGTCCAGAAAGCTCAAAGGCGTGAAGGCAATGGAGGATTCGACGTCGTTGGCGAGGGGCGTGGCCGCATCGAGGGTGTCTTTGAACGAGACCATGGCCGAAGAAAATCCTGCGCGCAGCGCCTGGGCCAGCGACAGACGTTCACCCGAGCTCATGCTCCCAAGCGTCGTCGACAGGGCCTTGAGTTGGGGCCCCGGCATGGCGAAGCGGTAGTAGCCGGCGCCGTCGGCGTTGGGGTGCACGGCCTTGGGACACTGCTTGCCGGGCAAGGACAGGGTGCCGGCGCCGTCTTTGAGCAACGCGCACTGCACCTGCGCTTTCTTGTCCTGAAAACTGACGCAGACCGGGATGTCCCATTTCTTGTTTCGATCACCCGTGCTGCCCACCGGGAGAAAGCGCTGGGCGCTGAAGGTCATCACTGGCAACGCCTTGCTCTTGCCGTCGAGCGCGCAGCTCGCCTGCACGAGAGGCACGCCGGGCTGGTCCAAGAACGTCGAGAATGCGGGAGCGATGTCAATGGTCGCCGCCGCCGAAATCGACGCCAGGAAGTCCGGGGTCGTGCCCGAGCCAAAGCGGTGGCCGCCGAGGTAGGCCGACACCCCTTTCATGAAGGTGCCCTTTCCCTTGGCTCTATCAATGTATTCTTCAAACATTGCAATGACGCCGGCCCCTTTGGAGTAGGTGATGCCATCGAAGGCGTTGTTGATGTCACCCCGCGAGAGGATGGGCTCACGGATCTGGCGCGCCGACACCAGGGTGTCTTCGCTCATGGCCGACGACGCGGTCTCTCGCAGGTCGAGGTTGCCGTCGAAGTCGGGCCGCAGCACCTGAACCGTGCGGGCGGCGAACCAGGTCGCGAAAGCCTCGTTGAGCCAGAGGTCGTCCCACCAGGCCATGGTCACCAGGTTGCCGAACCACTGGTGGGCGAGCTCGTGGGCGATGACGCTGAGCGAACTCTTCTGGGCGCCGATGGGGCTCTTGTCGTCGACGAAGAGCAGGGTGTCTCGGTAGGTGACGAGCCCAGCGTTTTCCATGGCTCCCGCCGAGAAGTCGGGCACAGCGACGATGTCGAGCTTGTCGTAGGGATAGCCGATGCCGAACATCTTCTCCTGCAAGGCGATGACGGCGCCGGCGTTCTTGAGACTCTGGGCCAGCAGCGCGCCCTTGCCTTTCACGGCGATGCCCCGCAGGGCCAAGGGAGCCGCGCGATCGAGAGAGGGCGGCAAGACGGCGCCGTCGACGACGTCGACCGGACCCACCACCCAAGCCAGCAAGTAGGTCGGCAACGGCTTCGTCGTGTTGAAGTTCGTCACCCAGGTCTCGTGGTTGGGCGCACCCGCGAGCTGTGGGTGCGGACGCTTGGACTCGGGCGTGAGGTCGGTATTGGCGATGGCCTTCACGTCGTCGGGATGCGCGATCTGCACGTCGAAGGGGATCTTGAAGCCCGGCTCGTCGAAACAGGGAAAGGCTTCGCGCGCCGCCAGGGGCTCGAACTGCGTGAACACATACCAGTCGTCGCCGGCCTTCACCCGGTAGATGGCGTCGAGGTCGTCGTGGAATTTTGCCGTGAAAGCCAGCGTCAGGGTGGCGGATCCCGCCGGGAGGACGCCGGGCACTGTCAGCGACGCCACGCCGTCGACGTCGTCAACGATGGCGAAGGTCGCGGTCTGTTCCTTGTAACAGCTCAAGACCTTGGCGCTCTGCACTTCGATCCCCCGGGCGTGCAGCCACAGGGTGCGACGGGGTTGGGCCAGCTCGACGTCGATGACGACGACGCCGGAGTAGCTCTCGCGCTTGGGGTCGATGTGGAGCTCGATGCGCTGGTGCTTGGGCGTCACATCGACGGGCAATCGGCCGGCCTGCGGTCCGCCCTCCTTCGACGGCCCGGTGCCCCCCGCTGACGACGCCGGCAGCGAGCCCGTCTTGGCGGGCAGCGAGGTCGATGTCGACGTGGACGCAGCACCCGCCAGCACGTTGCTGCTGAGCAGCAAGGTCAGCAGAGCGGACTTGGGCAAAAAGAACGGAAGCGCGCGCTTTTCCATCGCAAACCTCGGCGGTATGGCGAAGGCATGGCTGTTTCCGATTCGCTCGAAAACCACTTCCTGCACCAGCTCGAGCCTCTCGGCGGGGTGAGCGCGCGACGCATGTTTGGCGCCTCCTGCCTCTTCATCGATGGCGCGGCCTTTGCGGTCGTCGACGACGGCACCTTGTTCTTGAAGACCGACCCCGCCCTCAAGGCCACCCTCAAAGCCGCCGGTGGCAGGCCTTTCACCTACGAGCACAAGCAGAAGGGCAGCGTCGAGATGTCCTACTGCTCACCGCCCGAGAGCGCCTTCGACGACGTCAAAGAGCTCTTGATGTGGGCCAAGCAGAGCGCCGCGCTCGCCCGTGCCGCCAAAAGTGGCGCCAAGAAGAAAGCGACCAAGCTCGTCGCCAAGCCCAAGGACACCAAAGGGGCGAAGACCGCAAAGAGCGCGTCGGTGCCAGGTGCGAAGAAGGTGACGAAGAGCGCCAGCGCAGCCAAGACGCGCAAGCAGACCAAGCGGTGACGTCGTGACGGTGCGGCTCGACGCCGCCAACAGCCTGGCTCGATGACCTGCTCCGAAAGGCACCGCATGCGTTCCCCGCTGATCCTTTTCCTTCTCGCCCTCCCGGCGGCCGCTCACATCGAGCTCGAAGCCCCGGCTCCTCGCTACACGAACACGCCCGACGAGCAGAACAAGTCGTGTCCCTGCGGCGCGGGCAACGGCAACCAGACCTGCACCAACGCCACGACGTCGGATGCCAACCGCAACGTCGACGCCGTCACCACCTTTGGCGCTGGCGAGACGGTCACCGTGACCTGGCTCGAGACCATCGGCCACGACGGACGTTTCCGCGTGGCCTTCGACGACGACGGCGCCGACCTCGATGACTTCAACGCCAACATCTTGAGCGACATCGCCGATCCAGCCGGCAACGTCGGCAACGTCGCAGGCAACCGCTGGGCCGTCGAGGTCACGCTCCCCGACCAGCCCTGCACCAACTGCACGCTGCAGCTGCTGCAGGTGATGAACGGCAACACCGTCGACGACGTCGCCGATCCCACGGGGGCCGCCACCTACTTCCAATGTGCCGACATCGTCATCACCGGCGACGCAGCCGAAGGCGAAGGCGAAGGCGAATGCGAAGGCGAAGGCGAAGAACAACCCCGGGGCTGCGGCGCCGTCGGCACCGGGTTGCCGTGGATCGTCCTGCCTTGGTTGAGGCGAAGTCGGCGCGCGCCGAAGACCTGAGGCCTGCCCACGAGCAGACCGTGCGCTTGACTTGCCGGGCAAGTTCGCGACAACTGACCCCCGATCTCGCTGAACTTCGACCGCGGAGCGGTCTCGTTCATCTCCGTCGGGATGCTCCTCTGGGAGGTCTGGTGCAGACCTCCCCCCGCGCCCGCGGAGCCGGACGCGGGGCCCCCCACCAACTCCGCGTTCCGCGGGCGCGCTTCACGCGCATCATCCCGCGTCTTTCCGGTCGAACATCAAGCGGACGCGGGATGACCCGCCGCAATTTGTGCTGAGCACCGACCTCAACAACGACGGCAAGCTCGACCTCATCACGAGCGGCTTCAGCATCGAGGTCATGATCGGCTGACGGGCGACGACATGCGCTCGACCGGAGGCGCAGCACTTGGCCGGCCCTGAGGGCAGAGACCTCCAAGTCTTGACCGTTCTGAGCTGCCCGTGGCTCTGGGTCGTCAGCCGCCGTCGCTCCGCCGCAAACGTCGCATCCTGGGGTGGGGCTCGGCGGCGACGACGACGACGTGGCCTGTGCGATCGATGTCGGCGTCGAGGCTCATGGCGCGCTGGCGCACGGCTTTCCAAATGGTGACGAACACGCTCATCAGCGGCACCGCGAACAAAGCACCAGCCAGACCGTAGAAGTGTTCGCCGACGACGAGGGCGAGCACGATCAACACCGGGTGAATCTTGGCGGCCTCGCCCATGATCTTCGGATTGAGCACGTTGGCTTCGAGGGCGTGAATACAAACGATCCACAGCACCGCGAGCACCGCCGTCGACAGCCCCGATGAAAGGCCGACGAGGACGATGGGGATGGTCGACAGGATGCTGCCAAAGACCGGGATCAGCGAGAACAAGGCGGCGACGGTGGCCAGCAAGAAGGCGAACTTCACCTTGAGCAACAAGAGCCCCACCAGCGTGAGCACCCCGTTGATGATGCAGATGGTGAGCTGACCGCGGACGACGCCGGAGAGCCCGCGATCGATGCGTCCGATCAACTCTTGCAGGGTCTGTCGATCACGCACCGGCGTGATGGTGAAGATGAAGGAGGTCAGCCTCTCGGTGTCGGCGACGATGAAGGCCGTGAGCATCAACACCAGAAAAGTCGAAAACAAGAAACGGAAAGCGGAGGCGACGACGGATTGCACCTGTCCCACGGCTTTGAGGGCTTCTTCGCGGGCCACCCTCTTGGCATTGCGAATGAGATCCTGGGCCTCAGCGACGATGTCGATGTCGATGAGGACGTTGTCGCGGGGGGTGCGCGCAGGATCTTCGAGCTCGTCTTCGGCGGTGGTGATGTGAATGGGCAGGTCGTGCTCTTCGATGAAAGCACCGAGCTCCCGGGCCTTGATGGCGATGTTGTCGTCGGACAGCTGGTTGAAGATCTCGCTCGACTCCTTGGCCAGGCGCGTGACCTCCTTGTAGAGCTGGGGCACAAAGATGCGGCCGCCGATGAAGAGGACGACGGCGGTGACGGCGTAGAGCACCAACACGCTGCCCCAGCGCGGCAACGAACGACCCTTCACCTGCACGGCTGAGAGCCAGCGCACAGGTGGAGCGATCACGTAGGCGAGCGCAAAGGCCAGCAAGAAGGGCAGCAGCACCTCGCGCACAATCAAGAGCGCGATGACGGCGGGCAGCCACAGCGCCACCAACAACAGACCCCGTTGGATCCTTTTGTCGGCGAAGAGCTGCAACACGCGTCGGGCCACGCCCCCGCCTAACCGGTCGCGTGCCCCGCCTCAATGCTGGAAAGGATGCGACGGTCGTCGCTGCTCGGCGGGCCCGTCCGAGCACGAGCGATCAATGGGCGTCGTCGTCGTCCAGCCAGGGGGCGGCGTCGTCGTGCAGCGCTTCGGGGATGATGCGCTCGAGATCTCCCAGGTGCTTGTCGACCACCGCCAACAGACGGGCCCGCAGCGCATCGCGACGTGCGCGCAAAGCGATGAGCTCGCGATCGAAATGCAGCAGCGTCAAGAAGGTCCGCAAGCCCCGTCGAATTTGCCCCTGCCCATCAAGCACCCGCAGGGTGGCAGCACCAGAGAGCAGCAGCAGCCCCAACGTCGACGTCGCCGCCAACACGCCGCCTTCCCACGTCGTCGCTGCCGCGTAGGCCAGGCCCGCAGCCAGCCCGTAGGCAACGAAGGTCAAGGAGGTCACTGCGACCATCTGAATGGTGGCCCGCACGTCGCCACGGGTGGTCAGGGTGCGCGAGGCCACCACCGCGGCGGCCAACACGGGCAAGTGAATCACAACGCCGGGCAAGGCCAGAGGCACCAACACCGCGAGAAAGAGGATGTGGTCGACGAGACGCAGGGCCTTCTCCCACCACGAGAGCGCGCCGCGCAGCTCGCCATCGCTGATCGACAAAGCGCGCAGCTCCTGCAGATAGCCCGCAACATCCCGGTACAAGCCTTTGACGTCGTCGTCGTCGTGGAGGCGCTCCCAGCCGTCGATGAAACGGCGCATGAGCTCGGCCTGCTCGGCAAGCGTGAGCTCCACACCGGGCGGGCGGTAGAGGCGACGGCAGGCCTCGAGCACGCGCAGGGTGTCGAAGTCGGCCGCGTTGATGGTCTGAGCGCGCAGGGCGATGGCGATGGAGGCGGTGAGGCCCTTCGACGCCGCCAGCGGGTCCGTTTCTGCGGCCTTGGGCCAAGGATCGTCAGGACCGCCGACGGTGATCGGGGAGCCGAACTGCACGAGCACGCGGCTGCGCATGCGATCGCGTTGTCGATAGCTGAGACCGCAGGGCACGATCTGCACGGGGCAGCCCGCCGACAACACGATGCGCGCCGCACCTGACTTCAGCGGCGCGAGCTCAGGACGCGTGTGGCTGATCCCTTCGGGAAAAATCCCAAAGGCCTCGCCCTGCTTCAGCACCGCAGTCAGCGCGTCGAAGGCGGCGCTGTTGTCGACGCGGGTGGGTGCACCAGCGACGGCGGCGTCTTCGGCTGCTCCTTCGACCTGATCTTGGCGACGCTTCACCGGCACCGAGCCCGCGATCCACAAGAAGGGGCGCAGAGGTCCGTGAAAGAGGGGTTCCTTGGCCGCGAAGTGCACCCGTCGCCGACAGGTCGTCGAGATGAGCACGGGATCGAGTAGGGAGTTGGGATGGTTGCCGACGAGGACGACGGCGCCCTCCTTCGGCACGTTCTCGAGGCCCGAGACCTCGATGGAGCGAAAGAACACCCGCGTCACCAGACGCAGAAAAGACACCAGCACGTCGTAGAGAAAAAGCCTCATCCGAGATCGGCGAGGGCCTGTGAAAGTGAGCGCTTCGGCGTGTAGTGCAATTCCTGTAAAGCGCGGCCGCCGTCGACGACGCAGGAGTATTTCAGGTGCACCAGATCGTGCTGATCGAGGCGCGTCAGCCGCAGCGCCCGGGCCCGCGTGAGCGCCGCGCCGAGCAACATCGAAGGCAAGGGCACACCCTGAATGCCACGGGCGGCCAACAAGCGAGACAGCGGCGCCTGCGTCGGCCCCGTGATGTTGAAAACCCCGCGCGGCCCGGGCGTCAAAGCCAAGGCCACCGCGTCGACGAGGTCGTCTTCGTGCACCAGCTGCACCATGGGATCGAAGCCCATCAGCAAAGGCACGCGGCGTTGGCGCAAGAAACGCGAGGGCGCATTTTGCAGATGGGCGCCGATCACGTGCACCGGCCGCAAGATCACGGTCTGGGTCTCGGGAGACTTCCAAAAGAAGCTCTGCACCATCATGTCGACGGCGATGGCGTCGGCGAGGCGGCGATCGCTCTGTCCGCCGAGCAAGGGCGCATCCTCGCTCAAGAAGGCCCCCGACGTCGCCGACGGCCCGTAAAGCTGCGCCCCTGACAGCACCACGAGCTTCTGCGCGCCGATCTGCTCCACCAGCTTGAGCAGCGTCGCCGTCGTCTCCAACGTCGTCGCCCCGCCTGCTGAGCGACGCTCGTCGTGCAGAGGCCCCAAGTGCACGATCAGCTCGGGCTTCTTCTTCTTGATCAAGGTCTGGGCGGCCTTGCGGCGCAGATCGACCTCGTGGTGCTCGACGTCTTTGGGACGATCGGCAAAAGGCCGCACATCAAGGCCGATGACATCGTAGCTGCGGTGCAGACGTCGACAGAGCACCCGCCCCAACGACGACGACGCCCCCGTCACCAACACCCGGGGACGCTGCAGCCGGGCCTCGCTGCGCCTTTCACTGCTCTTGGTTTGTCGTTTCTTGGTCGCCACTAGAAGAACACCGACGTGCGCTTCTTCAAGCCAACATCGATCATCCGTTGCACGGTATTTTTGACCTTCTTGACCTGCGCAGCTACGACGTCGTCGTCTTCGTCGGCGCTGCCCTTGAATTCGAGAGGTTCTCCGAACCAGATGCGATAGTGGGTCGGCAACGGAATGGGCAGAAACTGCGGGAAAATGACCGGCGCCGCGGGCAGACCCAATAAGCGGGCCAGGGGTCGGATGTCGGCGATGGCGGGGGCTTGCTCTTCGGCGCCGATCACCGCGAACGGCACGATGGGCGAGCGGGTGGCCAAGGCGAGGCGCATGAAGCCCTGGCCGAAATCGCCCAACTGGTAGCGCTGGGAGAACATCTTCGAGATGCCCTTGGCCCCCTCGGGAAAGACCAGCACGGCTTCTTCGGCGGCCAACAGGCGAGCGCAGGTGGCAGGATCACCCACAATTTGCCCGGTGCGGGCGAAAAGCTGGGAGATGAAGGGCAGCTCGGCGCTCCAACGCTCGACCATGCTGCGCACCAGCCGGGGCTTGGGGGCTTCGGTGAGCACGGTCGTTCCCACCATGGCGGCGTCGAAGGGGAGCTGGCCGGAGTGGTTGCCAATGAGCAGGAAACGGCCGTCACTGGGGATGTGCTCGGCGCCGTGGGTCTCGACCCGGAAATAGCGCTGCTTCAACAGCATCAGAAAGGGCGCCACCAGCTTGATCATCTCGGGATCGAAGCCGAAGGGGTCGACGCCGAACTCGTTCAGGTTCTTGCGGGGCAGGGCGTCGATGCGGGCCCGCACCGCAGGGTCCAGCAGGCCGTCGACGACGTCCTTGATGCGGGCGAGGAGCGACATGGGTGGCTCCCTAACGCAAACGCCCTTGTCATCCAACGGCTTACACGCTGATTCATCTCGCTCCAACGCGCTGCGACCGCGTCGCGCAGGAGAACGCGCTTCGCGCGGAGAACGCCTCCGGCGGGTCCAAAGGGGCTGCAGGGCAAGCCCCTCTGGACTCCCTGCCCTTTGGGCTCGCGCACCCTCGAGCAGTTGCCCCCGAAGAGGGTCGTGGTGCGGGCGCCTCGTGGCAAGTGCTCGAGGGAGCTGGCGTCGATTGCCCATCGTCTTGCGTTTGGGGAACGGAAAAAGGCAGACGGCAGACACGCCAGTTGGCGCTTCGTGAAGCCTCGCCAAGCGACGCGAAGCGGGCCGTGACCATCGAAGAGCTCGTTTCCCTCGAGCTCTGCTGGCGCCGAAGCGCTCACCCACTCGCCGCCGGGCACTCATAACGACGTCAAGGCGCCAGCAACAGCTCGAGGGAACGCGTCAACACAAAGGGCAGGGATTCCAAAGGGGTTTGCCCTGGAGCGCTTCGCCACCACCAGGTAACCCCTTTGGCCCCGCCGGAGGCGTTCTCCGCGCGAAGCGCGTTCTCACAGGCCACGTGTCGACGTGGAGACGATCAACTGCGCCCCAAGGCCACGTCGGGCGCTTTGCGCTAGGTTTTGGCTATTCCGACGAAGATCGGAGAGAGTGCAATGCGACGGCCGCTCCCCCATCGGCCGTGTTGAGGTCTCGCTGGCGATGGCGTCGCAGAAGACGAAGAACGACTGGAACGACGAGAGCACCAGCGAGATCTCGGTGACCTTGTTGCCGTTGTCGACGGAGCAGACGCCTTCGGTGCTGGAAATGGTGCAAGGCCCTGGGGCGCCGCGAAACTACGAGCTTTTCCGGGCCGAGATGGTGGTGGGTCGGGCCATCGACGCCGACGTTCCGATCAATTCTACCGACTTGTCGCGCCGGCATGTACTCTTGAAACGCGCTCCCTCGGGACAGTATTCCCTACAAGATCTCGAGAGTCGAAACGGCGCCTACGTCAACGGCGTCAAGATTCATTCTGCAGTTTTGCACGACGGCGATTCGATCCAGCTCGGCTCGATTCTCTTTGTGTTTCACGAAGGTCGGGCGATGTCATGAAAAGCGTGGCCCGCAGAGCACGCCGGTGCCCTGGATGAGCTTTTTTGTGCGGTTCTGGGGGATTCGCGGCTCGATCCCGACACCCGGTCATTTGACGAAGAAGTACGGCGGCAACACGTCGTGCGTCGAAATCCGCAGCGACGATTCGTTGTTCATCTGCGACGGCGGCACCGGCCTGCGCGAGCTGGGGGCGGACCTGCTTACCCGCGGCAAGAAGCAGATCACGGGGCATTTTTTCTACAGCCACACGCACTGGGACCACATCCAGGGCTTCCCTTTCTTTACGCCAGCCTACATTCCGTCGAACACCTTCCATGTATATGGTACGGCTGAGGGCGACCGACGAACCTATGAGCTTTTGAGCGGTCAGATGCGCTCGGACTATTTCCCTGTCGATTTCGGCGAATTGCGCAGCAACATCGTGGCCTCCCACCTCGATGGCGGCCACCGGGAGATCGACGGCGTCGCCGTGAGCTTCTTCGAGCAGCACCACCCCGGCCGCTCCTGGGCCTATTCCTTCGTGCGGGACGGCTTCAAGATCGTTTACGCCACCGACAACGAGATCGATCTGACCTTTCCCCGTCCCGAGGCGGTCCTGAAAGAACCCGAGGCGCCCCGCCCCATCCCCGAAGCCTTCCGCCAGTTCTGCCACGGCGCCGATCTCCTGATCGCGGACGGCCAGTACTTCGACGACGAATACGAAAAGAAAGTCGGCTGGGGACACCCCCGTGCCAGCACCATCATCGACCTCGCCCTCCAAAGTGAGGCCAAGCAGGTCGCCATCTTCCACCACGATCCCATGCACGGCGACAGCGACGTCGACCGCAAGATTGCCCTGTGCAAAGAGCGGGCGGCGCGTGTGAACCCGCAGCTGCTGGTCTTTGGCGCCCGCGAAGGCCTCGAGCTGCGCATCGGCTGATCCCCGATCTCGCTGAACTTCGACCGCGGAGCGGTCTCGTTCAGCTCCGTCGGGGATGCTCTTCTGGGAGGTCTGATCCCCGATCTCGCTGAACTTCGTTCACCGAGGTCGGGGATGTTCTTCCTGGAGGGTCTGATGCAGACCCTCCCCACGCCGGCGAAGCCGGACGGTGGGGCCCCACCCAACTCCGCT
>JAHFED010000102.1 GCA_023248635.1 Myxococcales bacterium | reverse complement strand
CGGACCCGCACGTCCGGTGGTGTGGGAGGGGACCGGCGGCAGCACCGCCGGCCTCTATCCCGATCCACCAACTCCGCGTTCCGCGGGCGCGCTTCACGCGCATCATCCCGCGTCTTTCCCAGCTCGGAACGCGGTCGAACATCAAGCGGACGCGGGATGATGCAGACCTCCCCCCGCGCCGGCCGGACGCGGGGCCCCCCACCAACTCCGCGTTCCGCGGGCGCGCTTCACGCGCATCATCCCGCGTCTTTCCCAGCTCGGAACGCGGTCGAACATCAAGGGGATGCGGGATGATCCCAAGTCCAGTTGAAGTTTGGATGTTCAAGACGCCACCACAGTCCGGACGCGCCGGCGTCGGACCTCGCATCCCCGACGGAGCTCGCCGTGCTCCGCGCTCGCGGCGATTTCGCCGCCGACGCAAAGGTCTCCGACTCCCTCCGCAGTCTCGCTGCCCTTGGGGGGCACCTGCGGCGGAACGGGCCCCCAGGCTGGCAGGTGCTCTGGCGGGGCCACAGGAAGCTCGTGCTGCTGGCCGAAGGTTGGGCCCTCGCTGAAGCGAAAAAGATGTGATCAATCATGAGGGCGTGGGGGAGGGTCTGCAGCAGACCCTTCAGGAAGAACATCCCCGACCTCGGTGAACGAAGTTCAACGAGATCGGGGATGATCCCAAGTCCAGTTGAAGTTCGCTCAGGCGCGGGGAGCGCGCGCGAAGCGAAGTTGGGTGGGGCCCCACCGTCCGGCTTCGCCGGCGTGGGGAGGGTCTGCATCAGACCCTCCAGGAAGAACATCTCCGACCTCGGTGAACGAAGTTCAGCGAGATCGGGGATGAGATGAGCTGCGGGCCGTCGAGAGCTCTCGCTCAGCGGAAGCTCTCGACCCGGCTGGTGATGGTCTCGCCCTCGTCACAGGTGAGCAGCAAGGGCAGCCCGGTGGTGCCGTCGATGCTCCCCGTCGACAACACCATGCGGCGCGCGGGGATCACCGCACCCTCCACCTCCGAAGACGCATCCGGAATGATCACGGTGCCGCCGTCGATGCCGGTGGGAACGAACGCCGCGGTGCCAAAGCCGCCGGCCTGCACCGAATCGGCGAGGTTCATGCCCAGCGTGACGATGTGGGGATCGAGGGGCACCGCGAGGCGGCTGCCGGGCAGGGGCAAACCGGCGGCATTGGGCACGAAAGACAAGCTGACGCCGGCGAGGGTGACGACGTCTTCGGCCGATCCACTGGGGGCGAGGCGACCGAGGGAACGACCAGCATCCTCGACGACGAAGGCGCCCTGGGCTTCGACGCTCAGGCGCGTATCGCCGGTGTCTGGATCGAGGCAGGCGGCCTGAAGGGCAGTGAGGAAGGGCTCGGCGCCGTCGGTGGCGAGGGACAGCAAGGGGCCGTCGACGGCGGTGATGCGCGCACGAAACGATGGGTCGCAGTCGATCTCCGGTTCGTCTCGCTGCAGGCGGGCGACATCGCCGACGCGCACCTCTCGGGCCTCAGCGTCGACGGTGGTGACAAAGGTGTTGTCGGCGATGGCGAAGGTGCCCCGCAATCTGCGGGCGGCGGTGAGATCGCCCTCCCACACCAACAAGAGGGAGGTGCCGGGGTCGGTGAGGGGCACCAAAGGAGGGCTGCCGAAGTTGTCGACGGCGCTCAACGACAGCACCGGCCTGCGATCTTCGCCGCCCGCCGCGGGCACCCAAAGCTCTTCATCGGTGTTCAGATCGATACCGTCGGGGGGCGAGAGGGCGGCGACGTCGTCGTCGATGAGGCGTACCAGGGTGCGTCCCGGCGCCAATGCCACGCCGTCGATTTGCCGGGCGGCCAGCTGCACATACACGAGGTCGCCATCGGCCATCCACACGGCTGCGAAGGCCGCGCTGGCTTCGCCTTGGGCCAAGGCTTCGGCGCTCAGGCCTTCGCAACAGACGGTGGGCGGGGCGGCCGACGGGCGGGCGTCGGGGACGTAGGCGACCTCGCCCAGTGCCGGGAGATCGGCCCCCCCGAGGACCGCGTAGCGATCCTCGCGAAAGCCGGGTCGGAACAAGCGCACGGCCGTCAGCGCGGCGCGATCGCTGCGCAGGGCGACGACCACGGGAGCAAGGCCATCGCCGACGTCGACGATGCCGGCGGCCAGGTGCTGCACCGGCCCGAGGACGTCCAAAGAGCGATCGAGAGAGACGCTGCCATCGTCGGCCACGGCCAGCACGTGGACCTGGGGCAGCACCGCATCGGCGACGACGAAGGCCCGCCCCAGGGGATCGCTCACGATGGCGCTGGGGTGGCTGCCCGCCGGCAGCGCGATGGACCCGAGGGGCGTGACGACGTCGCCGACCACGGCATTCAGCTCGACGGCACCGGTATCGGGGACGACGACGGCAACGACGGTGGAGGTCCCGGTGCGCAGAGCCGCGATGTCGACGGGCGCTCGCCCGGTGGCGAAGGCGGCGACTTCGACGAAGGGCGGGTTGCTGCCGTCTTTGTCGAGGCGGATGACGGACACGGTGTCGTCGCTGCCATCGAGGGCGTAGAGGCGGGTCGGATCGTCGGCGGTGGTGGCGGCGTCGATGGCGAGGGTGAGCGCGCGCGTGTCGGGCCCCGTCGGGATCGACAGAGCCGAGAAGCGATTGGGGGCCGCGGTGAAGCGTCCGAGAGTGAGATCGAGGACCCGCAGGTGCTCGATCTCGGGGTTGGCGCTGATCGCATAGCTGTTGCCATCGGTGCCGTTGACGACGACGACGTCGGCGACCCGGTCGAGGTTGCCGCGCGTCAACACCGCGACGTCGCAGTTGGTGCAACTCGTCAGCAGGGCCAGGCCGGCCAGCGGGAGAGACCTGAGGTGCTTCACTCGCGACCGTCCTGCGCAGGCGGGAGCGCTTCGCCAATGCGTCCCTGAGGGGTGAGGCGGCCGTTGCTGAGCGAGAGAACGCCGATGGAGTTGTCGAGGAAGAAGCTGACGAAGGCCTGCTGCTGCACGGGGTCGACGACGACGTCGTAGGGGCTGCGCCCAAAGAAGCGCACCGAGTCGCGCACATCGAGCGTGAGAGGATCGAGGGCCTGCACCACTTCGCCGCCCTGACAGGTGAGCAAGAGGCGCGCTGGGCCGGTGACGGCGCCAACTTCGTCGACGACGGCATCGACGAAGGCGAAGTTCGTGGGCTCTTTGCAGGTCTCGTGCAACGCGGTGAGGGTGAAGGTGCGGTCGGCGTCGTCGTAGGCGAAGCGGGCCAGGGCATCGGGCGCGCGCAAGGCTATGACCACCGCGACCCCACCATCGGCATCGGGAACGAGCGCGAGAGAGCGTGCGCTCAGGCTGCCCGTCGTCGCGGTGACGTCGACGGAAAACACCTCGACGTCGTCACCGCGATTGACGGCTGGGACGTCGAAGACCCCAAGCTGGGTGCCGATGAGCGCCTCCTCGAGGCGTTGTTCGAGGGCCACGAAGAGTTGGGGTGCGTCGTTGTCGACGGAGGCGGCGCGAAAGACCGTGCTGCGCACGCCGCTGGTGCTCTCGCTGAAGAGGACGCTCTGCAATTCGAGGCGCAGCCGTTGGGGCCCGTTGTCGGTGGGGTCGAAGCTGAAGAACTCGGCCTCGTTCGACGAGAGGTGGGTGACGATGCCGCGCACGCTGGGGCCGTCGATGAGCACCACGTCGAAGGGATCGTTGTTCGCGAGCTGGGCGACGAAAGGGGCCTGACCACAGGCCGTCGCGCCACCGCAAGAGAGCGCGCCGTTGGCGAAGTCGATCTCGTTGAGCTGGTTTTCGCCGCGCGTCGTCAAGAACACATGCTCGCCGCTGGCATCAAAGACCGGCCGATCGCCAAAGGGCGCCAGGGTCACCTGCGAAACGAAGGCGTCGTTGACGACGGCGTCGGCTCCGGTGAGCTTTGGGCGGGCGGCCGCGAGGTCCACCACCAGCACCGCGCCGGAGTCGAAGCTCAGATCGAAATCCGAGGAGACGACGACGAGGTGCTGGCCGTCTTGGTGCAGGGCGAGGCCAGTGGGAAACGCGGCGCGATCGGACGGCGGCGGCTTGGTTTCGAGCCCGCAGCCGGCAACCAGTGCGACGACGACGACGACACGCTGCTGTGCCCCGCAGGAAAAACCACGCATTCCAAGCGCTACCCATCAACGCATCCAATGACAACGCCACTGATTCTGGCAACGGTCAGCACGTCGCGACTTGCCCGATGCCGCTGACATCTCGGCGGTGCCGGCGAATCGCAGCGCACCCGACGAATTATCTACTTATCTACAGGCTCATCGCCTGACGGCGATGAACTGTCTTGAACCGCCGACGATCTCTGCTATGGAACCGGCCTCCGCTCCTGCGAAGGAGCTCTGTTGTGACCGCCGTGAGGTGATCTGTGGCCGCCGCTTCTCAGTTCCATCTGCGTGAATACGAGACCATCTACATCCTCAAGCCCGACGTCGCCGACGACGCCGCGATTGCTTTCATCCAAAAGATGAAGGGCGTCGTCGAAAAAGAGGGCGGCAAGCACCTCAAGATCACGAACATGGGCCGCCGCAAGCTCGCTTGGGAGCGCCTGAAGCAGCAGAAGGGCATGTTCGTCCACCACCGCTACCTCGGAAAGCCCGGCATCGTCGCCGAGTACGAGCGCACGCTCGCCATCGAAGAGACCGTAATGCTCCGCCAGACGGTGGTGCTCAACAAGGCCGCTGACGCCTCGCTCTTCACCGCCGAAGAAGACATCGTGGCCCCGCCCATCGTGAAGGAGAAGGACGAGCGCCGCGAGCGCCGCTTCGACGACGACGACGGCGACCGCTTCTTCGACCGCGACGATCGCTTCGGCGACGGCGACGGTGGCCGCGACCGCGACGACATGGAGTGAGCCGGCCTCAGGGCGGGCGGCCAATTCGATCGTTGAACGTCGCGCCCTCCTCTGTTTCCTTGCTTCGCCTTTTTTCCGCGCACCCGAGCCGCGCATGACTGCGCTGCAAGATCTTGGAGAGACCCATGGCCCAGAATGTCCAAATCATCCTCGCCCGCGACGTGCCGAACCTCGGCAAGCTCGGCGAGCTCGTGGCCGTCCGTCCCGGTTACGCGCGCAACTTCCTGATCCCCAACCAGCTCGCGCTGCCGGCGTCGCCGAAGCGTGTGGCCCTCTTTCAGCATCAGAAGAAGGTCATTGAGCACAAGCGTCGCCTGCTGCGCGCGGACAGCGAGAAGAAGGCGCACGGCATGGCTGGCGTGACCGTCTCCATCAACGCCAAGGTTGGTGAGCAGAACAAGCTCTTTGGCTCGATCAACGCGCGGGACATCTCCAAGGCCTTGGCCGCCATCGGCCAGGTCATTCACCACAAAGACATCAAGCTGGCCGACCCCATCAAGGCCGTCGGCACCTACACCGTCGACGTCCGCCTGGAAGCCGACGTCAACGCGCAGGTCAAAGTGGTGATCGTCCCCGAGGTCGAGACCGCTCACACCAGCACAGCCCTGTCCGATGCCGAGGCCCTGGCCGCCGCCCCCGCGTTCGCGGTGGAAGAGAAGGCTCCCGAGAAGACGCCGGCTGCCGAAGGTTGAAGTCTTGATGTTCAAGACGCTGGCGCGTCTTGAAGTTTGGATGGTCAAGACGCTGGCGCGTCTTGAAGGCGGGACCGGCCGGCGGAAACGGCCGCGAGCTCACTCGAACTCGAAGCCGCCGACGTCGACGGCCGTTGCGTGCCGCAATCCGCCGATCGTGGCCTCGGCTTTGATGCGAATGGTGCGGGCACCGGCCTCGGCGTAGTCAAAGGCAACCGGGCCGTTGGTCGTGAAGACGCCATCCCCGGCGATGTCGTCGGGTGCCACCCCATCGTCCAGCAACGCCAGGGCGCCGCCGAAGACGCCCGATCCCCCTCCCTCGACGCCGTCCTGGATGACGACCAGGCCCACCGCGATGAGACCCGTTCCCGACACTGCGGCCGAAATCAGAGGTCGGGTGGCGCCATCTCGGGGAACCGTCGCCGGCACGATGGAGACGGCGCCCACACTCGGCGCAGCCCCCAGGGACACCGGATCGAATTGGAGTACGGCGACCTGGGGCACGTTTGCCGTTGGGAAGTTGGAGGTGGGGACCTCGTAGGCGAAGAGAGTCGCATCCTGGTTCATGGTGAAATTCGGCGCCGGCGAACAGCAAAACGAGCCCACCGGAACGCGATCTTGGCCCAGGAGCGGGGTGGAGGCGAAGAGCGAAACGCGCTCGCCATCGACAGGTGCGAGCAGGCCCACTTGCCCGACGAGGAGGTTCGAAGCGTCGCCGTCGAGCTGGAAGAGCGCATCTGACCCCTGGCCGAAGATCGTGGGCGAGGCCAGAGGCACGGTGAGACCCAGGCCACTGAAGCCGACGGTGCTGATGCGCTCAGAGCCGTCCTCCAACTGACTCTTGAACGCGACGACCGAGCCATCGCGACTCAGGTTCAAGCGCAACACAGCGTGGCTCGGCAGCGCGAGCGCCTGAGGGGCCACGATGGTGTGGAGGTTGGTGCCGATGCCGTCGACGCCGAAGACTCCTTCGCCGAGCCCGGTGATCGTCGCCCCAAACGCAACCTCGTTGCCGTCGGCGGAAACACCAATCGATGTTCCGAGCACGTAGAAAAGGTCGACGGCGTCGGCGGTGGTGCCGAGCATTGCCGCCAACGCGCTGGGCCCGACGAGCTGGGTGAGCCCACTGCCGTCGCGGTTCATCACCCACACGCCGCGCTCCAAGGGCGTGTTGGGGCCGACGCCGCCGTTGGGCTCGACACTGCTGTCGTGGAAGGCGATGAAGAACACCTTTGCGCTGTCGGCGGTCATGTCAAAGCTGCTGATCACCGCGCCCGTGAGCTGCAGGCGACCGATCAAGTCGCCGGACAGGTTCACAACGCGGATGGTGGTCGGGTCACCGTGGGCGACGGTGGTGCCGTCGCCGCTGATCACGAGCCTGCCTCCGGGGGCGATGCGGTTGTTCGTGTAGGCATCGATCTCGGCAAACCCAGTGCCGTCGGTCGAGACCACCTGCGCGTGGGCGGTGGCGGCTCCCGCCACCGAGTCGAAGGTCTCCCAAGCGATGCGACTGCCGTTGGCGGCGATCATCGGCGGGAGGGACGGAGCCGCTGGGCGGGTCGTGAGCTCGTGGTAGGCCAGCACGCGGACGACGTGGATCGGATCTTCGTCTGGCGGCTCCTCGCCTTGGACCTGACCACAGAAACCCGTGCTGAAGTGCACGATGGGGGCGGAGATCGTGGCGCCGTCGACGGTGCCGCCGACGTCTTCGTAGCCGTCGTCGTCGGGGATCGACCAGAACACCGTCGCCAGCTGCGGGTTGCCGTCGAAGACGAAGGTGACGGTGACCGGCTCCTGAAAGACCAAGCCGTCGGGGCCGAACGCAAAGACGGGCGAGAGCGCATCGGTCCCGTCCGTCGGCGACGCCGCCGTCTCCTCGATGGTGATCTCGACGTCTTCTGGGACCGCGTTGGGGGGAATGTCGAGCGCCGCGCCCTCGGCCACGACCTCACCGCCGGCAGCTCCGATGGTCGCTGTCACCGTCGACCGTTCGCCATCGCCATCGCCATCATCCCGCTCCCGCGGGTTTTGTTGCCGCTCAACGGGCGGCGCCGGTGCGAGAACGCAGGAGGAAACCAGGAGGACGCCGAGGGCCGCTGCGAGGTGACGCAAATATCCTCCAGGATGATCGAGCCTATGGTCGTACGGCGCTCAGACACAAAGAGTTCGCACGCTGCGACGGAGCATCACACCTGAGCACTGACGCCCGATGACGACCGTACGTCTCTGATCCCGGATCTCGCTGAACTTCGACCGCGGAGCGGTCTCGTTCAGCTCCGTCGGGGATGCTCTTCTGGGAGGTCTGATGCAGGCCGGCGGAGCCGGACGCGGGCCCCACCAACTCCGCGTTCCGCGGGCGCGCTTCACGCGCATCATCCCGCGTCCTTCCCAGCTCGGAACGCGGTCGAACATCAAGCGGACCCGGGATGATTCGCCTTCGCCTTCGCCACAGTCTTCGCCTGTATCGCTGCTTGGTGACGATCGTGCAGCCGCTGGCGCCGGCGAGCAAAGAACTGAGGGCAAGGGGGACTGCCGCCGCCTGAAGCGAGACAGCAGTTGGGTCGAGCGCTACCGTTCGACCATATGGGTAAGCTCCTCGGCCTTCGTGTTGGGCTCATTGGCGCGTGCGCCTTCGTCGTCGTTGGCGCTGCCTGCGTCATCGAGGAGACGCCGGACGTCGCGCCCGGTCGCCCGCGGGACGACGACGATGACGACGACGACGACAATGATGATGATGGGGACGACGATGGCGACGGCGTGCTCAACGGCTTCGACATCGACGATGTCGATCCCTGCGTGCCCGACACGAAGAATCTGGCCTGCCCTGAGGGTGACTTCGATCGCGACGGCGTTCCCAACGGACTCGATGTCGACGGGCCGGACGGCCCGAGCAATCCGTGTGTGCCCGACGACAGCGTCGCGGCCTGCGAAGAAGGAGAGGGGCAATCGGTCTGCGGTGACGACGTCGCCGACGCCGGCGAAGGCTGTGACGGCGACGACCTCAATGGCTTTGACTGCTTCAGCCTGCTCAACGCACAGGGTGGCCGCTTGGCGTGCAGGGACGATTGCACATTCGACGCGAGCGCCTGTCTGGGCGGAGACTGCGGCGATGGGGGTCGCGAGGCCGGCGAGGACTGCGACGGCTTCGACTTCAGCGGGGCCACCTGCCAAACCCTGGGTTTCGCTGCCGGTACTCTGGTGTGCACGTTCAGCTGCACCATCGACACTGGTGGCTGCTCCAACACACCGCCAGCAACCTGCGGTGACGACGTCGCTGACCCCGACGACGACTGCGACGGCATCGACTTCAACGGCGCCACCTGCGAAACGCGGGGCTTCGGCGGCGGTAATCTCGTGTGCACCAGCAGCTGCACTGTCGACACCAGCGGCTGTGTGGGTGGACCCGCGTGCGGCAACGGGGATCGCGAGGCCGGGGAGGCCTGCGACGGCCTCGACTTCAACGGGACCACCTGCGAAACGCGGGGCTTCGCGGGCGGCAATCTGCTGTGCACGAGCAGCTGCACTGTCAACGCCAGTGGCTGCTTCAACACACCGCCGGCAAGCTGCGGTGACGACGTCGCCGACGCCGACGAAGACTGCGACGGCGAAGACCTCAAGGACCTCGAGTGCACGGACCTCGACTTCGACGGCGGCACCCTGGCATGCACCGCGGGCTCCTGCGTTTTCGACTTCGGCGGCTGCAATCGATTGCCCCAAGCCACCGCCCAGTCGCGCAGCACCAACGAAGACACCGCACTGGGCATCACGCTGGCGGGCACCGACGCCGACGGCGACGCCCTTTCTTTCACCTTGGTCGCAGCGCCGACCAAGGGCGTGCTGAGCGGCACGGCACCGACCCTGACCTACACGCCCAACCCCAACGCCAACGGCAGTGACAGCTTCACGTTCAGGGTGAACGACGGCGACCTGGATTCGGCGACAGCAACCATCTCTCTCACCATCAACGCCGTCGATGATGTGCCCATCGCCAACGCCCAGGCGCTCAACACGGCCGAAGACACGCCCAAGGTGTTCGTGTTGACCGGCAGCGACATCGACGGCGACACCCTCAGCTTCAGCGTGGTGACACCGCCCAGCGCCGGTGCGTTGTCGGGCAACGCCCCCAACCTCACCTATACGCCCAACCCAAACGCCGGCAGCGACAGCTTCACCTTCCGGGTCAACGCCGCCGGGGTGGGCTCGGTCGCAGCCACCGTTTCGATCGAAGTCACGCCCGGGCCTCCGGCCTTTCAACCTCGTGTTGACTTCGCCGCCAGCGCGGGGCCTCTGTTCACGGCAATGGCCGACCTCAACGGGGACGGCAAACCCGATGTGGCATCGGCCAACACGTCCACCAACTCGTTTTCCGTCCGCATGAACACGACGGCGGTCGGAGCTGCCACCCCGACCTTCGCAGCGCGCGTGGACTTTGGTTCCTTACCCCCGCGATGGGTGGCACTTGGCGATCTGAACGACGACGGCAAGCCAGATTTCGCCGTTGCGGTGACCGGGTTCGACGGGGGCAATGCCGTTGGGTTGGTCGCGAACACAACCGCCCCTACGGCCACAACACCGACCTTCGGGGTGGGCATTCTGGTGCCGACGGGAGCTTTCGCAAATCCATCGATGGTCGCCATCGCCGACTTCAATGGGGATGGCACCCTTGACCTCGCTGCAACCAACGCCGACACGGTCTCTGTCCTCTTGAACACCAGCACACCAAACGCGGACCCGCCGACCTTCGCCCCCAAGGCCGATTTCTCGACGAGTGGGCTTGCCTCCTCCGTCGCCATCGATGACTTCAACGGCGATGGCAAACCCGACCTCGTGGTGTCGAACCGGGCGACGGACAGCGTCTCCGTGCTTCTGAACACAACGGCCCCGGGAGCGTCCTCCCCCAGCTTCGCCGGCCGCGTCGACTTCGGCGCAGGACACGACCCTCTTTTCGTTGCCTCCGGTGACATCAGCCGCGACGGCAAAGCCGATCTCGTGGTCGCCGACAGCTCGTCGAACACCGTGTGCCTCCTCGTCAACACCACCGAGCCAGGGGCCGCGCAGCCGACCTTCGCCCCCAAGATCGACTTTTTCACAGGTGCATTTCCCCATTTCTTGGCCGTCGGCGACTTGAACGTCGACGGCCGACCCGACCTCATGGTCTCGAACCAGACCGCCGACACGGTCTCGATCCTGCTCAACGCCACGGCTCTCGGTGCCGCGACACCGACGATGTTGGCCAAGGTCGACCTCCCCACCGGGCGCACCCCTGGATCGGTGGCCGTCGCCGACGTCAACAGCGACGGCAAGCCCGACCTCGGCGTCGGCAACTTGCTCGACGACACGCTGTCGATCCTCTTCAACGCCGATCCCTGAGTCCAAGGCAGGACGAAGGCGCGGTCACGCATGAAAACGCGACGTCGGCGCGTTTGCGATGCCGCGGCGCCAACGCCTAAGCTGGAATCCATCGATCCGACGTCGGCGGGGGCACCATGATCGTGCGTTGCTTGTTTCTGTTCTCGATGGTGCTGCTCCTGACCGGTGCATTGAGCGATGGGTGCGGCGTGACGGGCGATGACTGCGACGAGGACTTCGACTGCGCCTCGGACCATTGCGTGGATCATCTGTGTGCAGCGAAGCCCGAGAGAGCGTCGGGTGGAGTGGCTCGACCACCGCCATCGGCGACGGACATTCAGGACGTCTGGAGAGACGTTGCGCCCGACGACTCCGATACCGGCGGCGAGGGATCGGACGCGCCGGACTTCACAGAGGTTTGCTCAAACGTAGGTTCCGGCGACAAATGCTCTGACGGCTGCATTTTGCAGTCTGTGCCCTGCAACTGCTGTGGATATTGTCCTGCTTCTACGGGTCACATCAACGCACTCGTTGCTCCATGTCCCGGGATTTCGCCCTGATCCATGGCCAAGAAGTGACGAGCTCGGCCGGCTTGCCGGATCAGCCGCTCGGATAGGTCGTGTCGTCGGCGCCCTGCACGCCGTTGCAGATCTCCACGTTGACGGGGAGCAAGGGCACACACTCCGGATCGTCGTCGGCGAGATCGCAGGCCAGACCGCGCTCGCACTCGGCGTCGGCGGTGCAGTTGTCACCGTCGCCCTTGAGCTCGGCGCACTCCGGGGGAGCCTCCGTCAGGTCGCAGAAAAAGCCGTCGGCGCAGTCGCCCGAGGAGTTGCAGTCGTCGCCGTCTTCGTGGGGGGGCTCGCATTGCTGGTCCCCGCCGTCGTCGGTGAAACAGATGAGACCGGGCGCGCAGGCCGTCGGCGCCAGGGGCCGATCGGGATCGATGGAGCAGTCGTCGCCATCTTGCAGGGGGCTGATGCAAATGGTGGGACGGCTGATCAGGACTTCGTCGGGTTGCTCGGGTTCGTCCTCGGGATCGATCTTGTCGAACACCGTGGCCGGCAGACAGTCGCTGCCCTTGTCGGCGCACTCGAAGCGGAAAAAGCAATCGTCGCCGTCGGCGACGAGGCCTTCGCCGGGCAGGGTCGCGCACTCCTCGGGAACCACGGCAGGAGCCCCATCGCCGAGGACGAAGTCGGCGTCGCAAGAGTTGAGGGCGTCGATGCGGGGCTGGACGCAGGTCTGCATCGTCGCTGCGTCGAACTTGAAGCGCCCTGCTTGCTCGGCTTGGGTGATGGCCAAGGCCACGTCTTGAAGCGCGCTGCCTTGCTCGAGCCTCTCGCTCACGCAGGCGCCTTCGTCGCGAAAGTTGCCGAGGTTCGGAAAGCCGGCGCCGACGGCCAGAGCGTGCTCCCCCGCCGGACAGCAGGCGAACCAGAAATGACACTCCGCGTGGATCTGTGTCTCGATGAACTGGTCGGCGTTGTAGGGGCACAACAGGTTGCAGCTTGGGATCAGTGCAACAACGACAGCGGTGGGCAGGAAACGACGGACTGAGCGGGGCTTGGCTATCTTCATGGA
>JAHFED010000002.1:33879-210179 GCA_023248635.1 Myxococcales bacterium | reverse complement strand
AAGCGCGCCCGCGGAACGCGGAGTTGGTGGGGGGCCCCGCGTCCGGCTCCGCCGGCGCGGGGGGAGGTCTGCATCAGACCTCCCAGAAGAGCATCCCCGACGGAGCTGAACGAGACCGCTCTGCGGTCGAAGTTCGGCGAGATCGGGGATCAGACCTCCCAGAAGAGCATGCCCGACGGAGCTGAGACCGCCCCGCGGTCGAAGTTCAGCGAGATCGGCGATCAAACCACCGGCACTTTGCGCCCCACCTCGAAACCAAGGCAGAACATCACCATGCAAGTGAAGCAAGGATTTCCCGGCACTGTCGGCGACACTCCGCTGATCGAGATTCAATCTCTTTCGGCGCTGACGGGCTGCCGCATCCTGGCCAAAGCCGAGCACCTAAACCCGGGAGGCAGCATCAAAGATCGCGCGGCCTTGTTCATGGTCGAGGCCGCCGAAAAAAGCGGAGAGCTCAATCCGAAGCCGTCGGCGGGGCAGGGGCGCTCCACCGTCGTCGAAGGCACGGCGGGCAACACGGGCATCGGCCTCGCGCTCATGTGCCGGGCGCGCGACTACCGCTGCATCATCGTGATGCCCAACAACCAATCCGACGAGAAGGTGTCGTGCCTGCGGGCGCTGGGTGCTGAGGTCGAGCTGGTCGAGCCCTGCGCCTTCGCCAACCAAGCGCACTACTACCACACGGCTCGACGACGGGCCGAGGAGGTCAAGGGCTTTTGGGCCAACCAGTTCGAGAACCTCGCCAACGCCGCCGCTCACGAAGAGGGAACCGGCCCCGAACTCTGGCGCCAAAGCGACGGACAGCTCGACGGCTTCGTCTGCGCCGCGGGAACTGGTGGCACCATCGGCGGTGTGAGCCGCTACTTGAAATCGGTGAAGCCTTCGATATCCACTTGGATGATTGATTGCGAGGGTTCGTCGCTGTATTCCAACGTCACGAACGGTACGCTCGATGCCGAGGGATCCTCTTTTCTCGAGGGCGTCGGCATCAAGCGCATCACAGCGAACTTCGCCCTGGCGCGTCTCGATGGAGCTTTCAGAGGCTTGGATTCTGAGGCAATCGAGATGGTCTATTGGCTTTTGAAAAAGGACGGTCTCTTCGTCGGCGGCACCAGCGGGCTCAACTGCGTCGGCGCCGTCAAGCTGGCGCGCAAGCTCGGTCCTGGCAAAGTGATCGGCACCGTGCTTTGCGACGGCGGCGGCCGCTATCAGTCGCGCATGTTCAACCGCGAGTGGCTGCAAGACGAGGAGCTCGTCGTCACCGACACCACCGATCTCTCTTTCGTCAAAGACGCATGATGCGCAGCCTCAAAGAGATCACCGAAGCCATCGTCAAGAGCTACCGCGACGGCGGCGGCGCCAACCATCTGGGGGGCCTGCATCTGCCTTCACGCGATCGTGTCGCCCGCATCCTGCACGGGCTCGAGGAGCTGATTTTTCCTGGTTTCTCTTGCGATGAGGCGCTCACCGACGAGAACCTCGAGTACGTGACCGGCAGTCGCGTGGCTGCTCTCCTGGATGAAGTGCGGGCCCAGGTGGTCCTCGATCTCACTCATGAAAAGGGACAAGCAGCCGTCGGACCGACCCTGGTCGACGACGCCCACGCCTTCGCTCTTTCGCTCTTCGACGCCATCCCGAGCCTGCGCGCGGCTCTCGATCTCGATGTGCAGGCCCTGCTCGACGGCGACCCGGCGGTGCGCTCGCGGGAAGAGGTCATCCTTGCCTACCCGGGGTTGAGGGCCGTGCTCGTGCACCGCGTGGCCAGCTTCTTTTGGAAGAACGACCTGCGCCTGCTCGCGCGCATGATGAGCGAAGTCGTGCACGGGGCCACCGGCATCGACATTCATCCGGGTGCGACCATCGGCGATCATTTCTATATTGATCACGGCACCGGCGTCGTGATTGGTGAGACGACGATTATCGGAAATCATGTCAAGATTTATCAGGGTGTGTCCCTCGGCGCTCTCTCGGTTTCCAAGAAATTACAGGATCATAAACGTCATCCGACTCTCGAAGACCACGTCACGATTTATGCTGGAGCCACGATCCTCGGTGGAGATACAGTCGTCGGCCACCACTCCGTCGTCGGCGGCAATGTGTGGCTGGTGAAGACCGTGCCCCCTTACTCCGTCGTCGAGCATGAGGTCTCGGTGCGCGTGGGCTCGCGTGATCGGGGCAAGTCCTTCGATCCGGCCATTTGATCCCCAATGATCATTGATGTTCATGCATCCGGCCAGCACGGGAATCGTGTGCAGCCGCGAATGTGCTTCGGCATCGCTGTGAGCTTCTGACATCGGTTGATGAGGAGCACCTCGAGCTCGTCGAGCGACCGGAGGAGCCGATTTGCTGGAGCCTCGCGAACCAACGGCCAGAGCTTCTCGGCGGGCTGCAACTCGGGGGAATAGGCGGGCAGGAACAATGGGTGGACGCCGACAGGCCAATCGACGGCGCCGCTCTTGTGCCAGCCAGCTCCGTCGAGGACGAGGACGATGCGCTTCGTCTCGCTCGCCGCCACCGCCTTGGCGAAATGCGCGAGAGCGATGTTGAAGGTGATCGTGTTCACCGATGGCAGCAGCAGCCATTCGACGTCGCCGGTCGTTGGTGCACGAAGCCGTAGAGGTAGAGCCACTCGTAACCCAGGGGCTGGACGGCGACAGGGCGCTTTCCTCGCGGAGCCCACACGCGACGCGTCGTCGGCTTCACCCGATGCGCGCCTCGTCTTGCGCCCAGACTTCGACCGTTGCTTCGGGGACGACGGCCTTGATGTCCTCGATGAGCGGGCCGATCATTTTTTGAAGGCCTCCTGTTTGTCGACGTCGGCGTCCGCATGGCGGGTCTGCGGGCGCTGCAACGTGAATCCGCATCGGCGCCGGTACCGCCATCCGATCCGCTTCCCGACTTCGTCACCGAGGCCCTCGGCAATCCAGCGTCGGACCTTGTTGCCGTTCCAGAGCCCGCCGTCCGGCGACGGGGCCTCCAACGCGACCTTCAACGCGGCGATGGAGGCCTCGTCGAGCTTCAAGGCGGTCCCGTTCGTCTCGCGCCGATCGGCGAGACCGTCGAGCGCCGCTCCGTTGAAGCGCTTCACGTAGTCGCGAACCCAACCACGCGGGTGACCCGTCACCGTCGGACCCACCGCTGCGCTCGGCGGTCTGGATGGTCTTGTCCATCTGACGACGATCGGTGGGGGGCTCACCCTCACGAACAACGCCAGGCGCGTAGACGGGGACCTCACCATTGTCGGCAACGGGGGCATGACCAGCCTGGCTGGCTTCGAGGCGCTTCGCACCCTAGGCGGGGCCGTCGTCATCGTCGTCAACGACAGTTTGGCGAGTCCGGCGGGCCTCTCGGCTCTCACGGCCGTCGTCGGCGGCGTGACCATCGAATCCAACCGCGCATTGGCGAGCCTCACTGGTCTCGACAACCTCACCAGCGTCGGCGGTGACCTCATCATCAAGGACTCCGCACTTGCAGATCTCTCGGCCTCGACCGCCTCACGCTCGTGCAAGGCAGCCTGCTGGTCGCGCAAGGAAACACGGAGGTGACCAGCGGCGGCTTCTTGATTCAGAACAACGACGTGGTCACGTCCGTGGCTGGGTTGAACATCACGTCGGTGGGCTTCCTCAACATCTTCGACAACGACGCCTTGATCAGCCTCGAGGGGCTGGGTGCCCTCGAGTCGGCCGGGGCCGGTCTCAGCATCTTCGACAACGACGTGCTCGCGAATCTCCACGGATTGAGCGGCCTCAAGACGGTGCCAGTGGGCTCGATCGGGATCCGGAACAACCCTGTGCTCGGCAGCATCGAGGGCCTGCGCGGGATGACCTTCGTCCGCGACGAAATGCTCATCGAAGGCAACACCGCACTACCGCAATGTCAGGCGGACAACCTCGCTGCACAGCTTCAGGTCAGCTGTACCGGCGCAGGCAATGAGGGTTCTGCCCCCTGCACCTGACGGTGAACGGCAATGTCAGGCGGACAGCTCGCTGCAGCCGCTGTTCCGGCTCTTCAAGCCGCGCCAGCGGCTGGACATCGGAACTTCAAGCCGCGCCAGGGCTGGAACGGACTCCAAGACCCGTCGCTGATTGCCGTCGAGGCTCGCCGTCGTTTCGTTCCGAGGTCGACGTGGCCGCGGTACTCTCGGCGTCGGTGATGCAGTGGAGTGCATTCTTGTGGACGCTCGTCTTGGAGGCGCCGGCCGCCTTCGGGCTGGTGCGCCTCATGGACCGTGGCGCCTCGCATCGCGCACCTTGGCTGGCGATGGTCGCTGCCATCGTCGGCTCGTGTGTGACGCACCCGCTTCTGTGGTGGGCAAACGAGCACTGGGCGCGCGCCGGGGGCCTGTGGTTGCCCAAGGTCGGTTTGCTCGAGGCCAGTGCGGTCGTGGTCGAGGCCGTCGCCTACGCAATCGCGTGCCGACTGCCGCCGCTGCGGGCTGTTGCCGTGAGTACGGTGGTCAACGCGTTCAGCTTTTTCGTCGGCTGGGCGTTGTTCGCTGCCGGGGTGCTGTGAGAAAAGGCCGCCGGCGACGTTTTCGCCTATTCGCCTTCGCCGCCGCCACGCTCGGCCCCGCCACCGCCGTCGCAGCCGCAGCCGCCCCCCGGGGCAGCAACGTCCCCCATGAGTGCAGGGACGATGAAGAAGAGGCCGAAGGCGAGCACGACACGTTTCATGCGACACGCTCGCACGTCGGGCGGATCGCCTACAACGACGCCTACAGCGACGCTCGTCTCCCGCGGCCGGAACGACCGGTGTCGGCGCCGGACGAGCTTGAGGATGCGCCCACGACACCAACCACGGCATCAGCGCTGCGATCGGTTGCGGTCCCAATGCGCGCGCGCGATCGCGAGATCGAACATGGCGTCGTCGACGCGCTGGCCGGCTTCGTCGAGGCGACGCAACAGCGTGGTGCGCGTCGCGAGATCGCTGCTGCCAGCGCGGATGGCCCGATCGAGCAGCTCGTACTCACGCACGATCAGCGCTGGTGTCCCTCTGAGCTCGGCGAAGGCCGCCAGCGCGGAGACGAGCGCGGCCGCGTCGGCGCCGATGTCGTGGCGGACATCGGCGCGTACCATGGCCAGTCGGACCTGGGCGCGTTCGAACTCGTTGGCGGCCGCGCTGCGTGCTTCGATGTTGGCGTCGAAGATCGGCAACGGCGCGCTGAGGCTGAGCGCGAGGTCTTGATCGATCCAGGCCGCGGACAGCGCCGGCGATGTCGAGAACGATCCCGGCGGGATGTCGTGGCGGGCGACGCCGTAGCCGAGCGCGAGGGTGGGTTGGGGCCAGGCGCGGCGCTCTTCGGCTTCCAGCAACAAGCGCGCAGCCTCGACCTCGAGCAAGGCGGCCCGCACCCTGGGGTGGGCATCGATGTGAGCGTCGACGTCGACGACGGGGGGCGCGAGGGCAGAGGGGACGAGGTCTTCGACGACGACGTCTTGGGGATCGGAGCGACCGATCCACCGCGCCAGCTGGGCCTGGGCGGCGCGGATCGAGCCGCGGGCGCGGGCGACTTCGGCACGGGCTCCAGCGCTGTCGAGCTCGGCAGCGTCGACGTCGAGTTGGTTGCCTCCGCCGACGTCGAGCTGTTTGTGCGCGGCTATGACGACGGCGGCTTGCAGCGATTGCAGTTGCTCGGCCCGGGTGACCCGGCGTTGGGATCGCTGGAGCTCGGCAAACGCCAGGGCGACGGCTTCGTCGAGGGCCCGCAGTTCGTCGTCGTTGTTCTGCCGGGTAGCGTCACGGGTGGCTTGCGCCGAGGCACCCGACGACGATGACGACGACGACAGATCGAGCGTCAGCCCGAGCGTGGCTTCGATGCGTCCTGTGTCGAAGGCGCCAGAGGGGAACTCGCTCTCGCCTCTGACCTCAAGGTCTGGATCGCTGCGAAAGAGGCGCGCAGCGACGTCGACGGCGCGATCGGCCGCGCGCAATCGCGCGCTGAGCTCGAGGGCTTCGGGGGCGTGGGTGCGGGCCTCGGCTTGGGCCTCGGGCAACGAAAGCGGCTCGGCAGCGGCGGCGATCGACGACGAAACCAGCAGCACAGCGGGCAGAACGTTCACGTCGCACGCTCGATCTCGCGCGTCTGTTTCCGTCGCGCGAGCCAGACGTACACCGTGGGGAGCAGCAGCATGTTCAGCGCTGTCGACGTCAACAGACCGCCGCACACGATCAGGGCCATCGGTGATTCGAGCTCGCTGCCGCGCGCAGTAATCGACAACGCCAATGGCAAGAGCCCGAGCCCGGCGGTGGCCGCGGTCATCACGATCGGCAGCAGTCGCTCCTCGGCGGCGCGCAAGACGCGGTCGACCGGATCTTGTTCGGGGTGCCTCCTATCGAGGTCACGCTTGTGCGCAACCAAGAGAATTCCGTTGCGCGCGATGATGCCGAAGAGGGTGACGAAGCCGACGAAGCCGGCGACCGAGAGACCGTCAGGAATCGACACCGCAGCGATCACTCCACCGATAAGCCCAAGGGGAAAATTCAGCATGACGATGGCGGCGTCGACGACGGATCGAAACGCGCTCGCCAACAACACGAAGATCCCGAGCAGCACCAAGGCCCCGATCAGCAACAAGCGCACGGCAGCATCGCTGCGGGCCTGGCCTTCGCCGCCGACGACGACGCGGTAGCCGCGGGGCACTGGCACCTCGACACGCAAGCGTCGTTCGAGCTCCGCCGTCGCCGACGACAAGCCCGCGCCCCGAGCGTTCGCGCCGATGGTGATGCGCCGCTGACCGGCCTCGTGGTGCATGGCCTCGGGGACGGCGACAACGTCGATGCTGGCCAACGACGACAACGGCACGAGCCTGCCCGATGCGGCCTTTATCGGCAGATCGCGCAACACCGCTGGATCGCGCAGCCCGCTCGAGGCGACGACGACGACTTCGATGATGCGTCCATCGGCCTGCAACACCTGCGTGGCGAGCGCGCCGCCGCGCCAGGCCTCGACCTGCTCAGCGATGTCGAGAGGACGTAAGCCCACCGCGCCAATCGCCGCGAGGTCGGGGCGCACCCGCACCTGCAGCACGTCGGCCTGCGACTCCATGCGGACAGCGCCGAGGCCCGGCACCTGCTGCATCAACGTCGACACACGAGCGGCCAGGGCGCGCAGCGGACCAGTCTCGGGACCAGAGACCGTGACGACGACGGGGGACGTGTCGCCAGCCAGGATCTCGTGGATGCGCTCGCCGAGAAAATTCTCGATGAGAAAGACCACGCCAGGCATGGCACCGATGCGCTCGGCGATGGCGATGACGAGTTCCTCGGAGTCGCGAGGATCGTCGGGCGGAACGACGACGTCCATCTCGATGCGGTTCACGGGAGCGGCGTCTTCGTCGAGGTGGGATCGACCGATGCGCGCGGCGATGTGCGTCGCAGCCGCAGGGCGCACGAGGAGATCGAGGCGGCGGGCGACGTCGGTGGCCTCGTGCAACGACGTGCCGGGCGCGGTGATCGCGTGGGCGATGAACGAGCCCTCTTGAAACTCCGGCAAGAAGCCGCCGCTGATGAAGGGCAAAGCGACGAAGGCCGCGAGGGCGACGACGGCAGCGGTGGCAAACACGATCCGCGGCCGATCGACGACGACACGGACCGCGCGCCGGTACCGCTGCACCAACAGCGCGGCCAAACGCGGCTCGCTCACGTCACGCGTCGCGAGGTGCGGCAGCAGCCACGCGCACAACGCCGGCGTCACCGTCAACGCCACGAACAACGACGCCACGATCGCCAACACGTAGGCCTGAGCGAGGGGAGAGAAAATTCTTCCAGCGATCCCGCCAAGCAAGAGCACCGGCAAGAGAACGACGGCAACGATGACGGTGGCATAGACGACGGAGCTGCGGACTTCACGCGAGGCATCACGCACCACATCGAGGGCTGCGCGTGGAGTCTGCGCGCGCGCGTTCTCCCGCAAGCGTCGCCAGACGTTTTCGACGTCGACGATGGCGTCGTCGACGACCTCGCCGACCGCGATCGCCAGACCGCCGAGCGTCATGCCGTTGATGCTCACGCCGAGCGCGACCAACACGAAAACCGCGATGAGCAACGACAGCGGGATGGCCGTCAAGCTGATGATCGCGAGCCGGCCCGAGCGCAGAAACGCCAGCAGGACGACGACGACGAAGACGGCGCCGAGGCCCATGGCGCGTCCGACGCTCTCGAGTGAAGTGGCGATGAACGAGGCTTGGCGAAACACCGGCAGTTCGAAGCGCGCGCCCGCCGGCAGGTCGGCCTCAAGGTCGTGCAAGGCTGCTTCGACGAGGCGGGTCGTATAGAGAGTGTCGCCACCGGGTAGCTTGGAGATCATCACGTAGACCGCTGGCTGTCCGTCGTAGAGCGCGAGGCCCAACGCTGGTTCGTCGGCGACGACGACGTCGGCGACATCTCCGACCCGCACGGGCGCCGTGCCCCCCCCACATGAAGGAGCAGCGCAGATGACGACGACGTCGGCGAGCAAGCTGGTGGCGTCGTCGACGGTCAATCGGAGTTGCGTCTGCACATCCATGTGAGCGGCACCGACGTCGACCGTGCCGCCCGGGCGCGATCCCTGGCTGCGGTGCACTGCCGTGACGACGTCGTCGAAGGCGACGCCCCGCGCACTCATCCGCAGGGGATCGGGTTGGACCTCGAGGCGCACGACGCTGCCGCCGTGGGCAGTGACCTGCGCGATGCCGGGGATCGCGAGCAAGCGTGGGCGCATCGATGTCTCGGCGAAGGTGCGCAACGCGCGCGCGCTGTCGATCGGATCGGGGGCGGTCGACGTCAAACACAGGCTGATCAGCGCGCCGATCGGCGCCTGCACCGGCACGAGCTCAGGACGATGGACGCCGGTCGGCAACGGTCCGGCGAGGTCGATGCGCTCGGTGACCAGCTGCCGAGCTCGATACACGTCGACGTCGTCTTCGAAAAACAGCGTGATGACCGAGAGGCCCGACGACGACGTCGACCTCACGCTCTGAGCCTGAGGCGTGCCAAGCAGGGCCCGCTCCAGCGGACCCGTGACGAGGTCTTCGACATCGCTGGTCGACAGCCCGCTCGCGTCGGTCTGCACGATCACGAAGGGCGGCGTGAAGTCGGGCAGCACTTCATAGGTCGCCTTCGACGTCGACCAAACGCCGCCGATGCTGATGGCGAGCGCGACCACCAACACCACGACGCGATTGTTGATCGACCAGCCGATGACACCGTCGAAGAGTGATCCCATCGCTAGTCGCCCTGCTGCATCTGGCTCTTGAGGCTCTCGCCGCGCAAGCTCATCGCGCCCTCGGTGACGATGAGGTCACCGGTCTGCAGCCCCTCGACGCGCGCCCGCCCGCCGAAGCGCGCGACCACCCGCACCACCCGATCGGTGAAGCGGCCTGGCGATGCTTCGACGAAAACGACGTCGCCAGGAACGAGCGCGCGCTCCGAGATGACGATGCCGCGGCTGGCCTCGCCCGCGACGCGCACGGCGACCGAGGCACCGGGCAACAGGCCGACCGAGACGTCGCCGGCGACCTCGAGCCGATCGTGGCGCGCACCATCGTCAGCGACCACGGCGCCGCGCGAGATCAAGCGCGCCGCGACCCACGTCTCGCCGATCTTGACCTCGTACTGCGCACCCGTGACGTCGTCGGCGGGCACCCCGAGATCGATCCAGCGCGGGCCCGCCTTGAGGATGCGCGCGAGCACCGCTCCCGCTGGCACGACGACACCAACCGGAGCGTCGAGCGCCACCAGCGTGCCGGCCACCGACGATCGCAACGTGACCCCGCCGCCGTCGACGCTGACCTCTTGCGCGCGTTCGAGCGCTTCGAGCTTCGCGCGGGTCACGGCCACCGCGGTCTCGGCCTGTTGCAGCGCCGCCTCACTGACGACGGAGCCGACCAGCTCTTTGGCGCGGGCGGCGTCGGCTTCGCGCGCGTTGAGCTCGCGTTGGGTCGCGTTGAGCTGGCCAGCGATGTCGGCGGCTTGCACTCCAAGCGAGACACGCTCCGCTGCCCCGAGCAAGGGCACCAGCTCGACGAGCCGGGCGTCGGCAGCGACGATGGCACCGAGTTGAACGAAGGGCGCGCGCGCGATGCGTCCGGCCACGGGTGCGACGACGAAGGCCTCCTCGCCGCTGCGGGCTTGCGCGCGGCCAAAGCGCAGCGACGACGTCGCAAGCGAAGCTTCGGCGGCGGCTTCGACGCGCAAGCCGAGTGCCTGTCGATCGGCTTCGGACAAGCGCAGCGAGCCATCGGTCTGCATCCGTCGGGGCGTCGCCTTCGCCATCATCGCGGCCTCGCGCTCGGCCTCGCTGTCACCGCACGAGAGCAGCGCCGCGACAACGAACAACGACGACGGCATTAACGGTTTCACGGGCGCTCCTCGGTCGATGGTGTTCAGCATTCAGCGGAAGCCGACCAGCGCCTTCGCGCCCGATTGTGCGCGGCTGCTGCGCACGCTGACCTCATTGCTGCCCTGCTGGTCTGGTCGCGCGTCGGCACAGCTCGAGACCAAACGCCTCCCGGCATGAATGTGCATCGTTCGTGATCGAGAATTGTCCCGGTCGGGATGTTCTCTCGCGGTTGGCGGCCTGTTGTCCCGGACGAGGGAAGATCGCACCATTCGACTGCGTTTATCCGGAGCGGGCAAATGGATGCGCCTGAGGTCAGTGTCCCGATCTTGCTGGGTCGTCGCTCATGCTTCACCTCGTTGCCACGGCGTCTCGCGTCTCATGGTAGTTGCCGCCGCAGTCGGCGGGGCTCATGACCTGGAGCCGCGTCCCTCCAAGCTCGACGACATCGCCGACGTCAAGGAGCGCGCCGCGGCCAGCCACGCCGAGTTCCACCGAGCGGCCATGGCGGATGACGGTGGTGCCGTTGGTGGAGCCGACGTCGATGAGGACAGCGTGGCCGCAGTTCCCGGGCGGGCAGCACCACCGCATGGACCCGGGTGTCCGGACACGACGACGGTCGCGATCTAACTTGACGTTCAACACGGTTACTTCGCGCGCGCTCCCTGCGCCTGAGCGAACTTCAACTTGGGATGAGCGTAGCTGCCGATCCGTCGACGCTCGATGATTGGTATCTAGTCCCTAGATGGTCTCTCGAGTCTTCTTGATCCCTGGCTTCTTCGGCTTCGCGAACTTCGGCGACTTTCGTTACTTCGGCCACGTCGAGGAGCTGCTGACGGCGCAGCTTGCTGGTCTGGGCCGCAACTTCCAGGTGGTGCGTGTCGACACGCTCGCGGCGGGCTCCATGTCACGGCGCACGGCCAAGCTGCGCGAGATCCTCGTCGAAGAAGCCGCCGGCGACGACGACTCCATCCATTTGGTGGGGCATTCCACCGGAGCCCTCGATGCCCGGCGGCTGCTGGATCCCGATCGCACCCGTGACGTCGACGACGAAGTCGTCAAACGCGTTGCCAGCGTCGTGTCGGTGGCGGGTGCCCACCGCGGCACTCCCCTCGCTGCCGCCTTTCGGGGGGCCTTCGGCAAAGACATGCTGCGGCTCTTGGGCACGCTCACCGTGCACACCATTCGCCTGGGTCCCATCTCCATCGGCACGGCGCTGGGGGCCGCGGGGCTGCTGGCCCTCTTCGACGCCGCTGTGGGCGCCAAGAAAGACCTCATCGATCAGGTGCAAGAGCAGATCCTCAAGGACTTCTCCGACGACAAGCGCGCGACGCTCGAAGCCTTCTTCGACGAGCTGAGCAAGGATCAGGGCCTGCTCGACGAGCTCGTGCCCGACATCGCGCGCCACTTCGACAAGCAGACCCACGACCGCAAGGGCGTCGCCTACGGCAGCGTCGTCGCCATGGCCGAGCAGCCCACCTTTCACACCGCGCTGGGGCTCGGGCTCTCGCCTTACGCCCAGGGCAGCCACGCCGTCTTTCACGCCCTGTGGAACCTCACCTCGCGTTTCCATGCGGAAAACGGTCTGCCCGGCGGCGCCGTCGACGCCCACCGCCTCTTGCTCGAGCAGCTGGGCCGCATCCCGGTGGAGACCGACAACGACGGCGTCGTCCCCACGCTCTCGCAATTTCATGGGCGCCTGATCCGCGCGGTGCACGGCGATCATCACGACGTCATTGGGCACTTCGACGACGCCCGCCACGATCCGCCTCATGTGGATTGGCTGATCTCCCGATCCCAATTCCGCCGTCCCCAGTTCGAAGCGCTCTGGCGCGATGTCGCCCGCTTCATCGTCGAGGCCGACGGCGGCGACCCCATCGCCTGAGTCTGATTGGCGCAGCCAGGCAATGAGGATATCCTTGCAGAATCTATGCAGGATCGTCTCATCCGGACCTTGGCGGTGTTGGGGCCGAGCCCAGCGCGCACCCTCATGGCCGAGCTGCAGATCAGCCAGTCGACCCTGTCGCGGCTCGTGCAAGGTATGAGGGACGCCGTCGTCGTCGGAGGTCGTGCGCGCGCCACCCGTTATGGGGCCCGGCGCCAGATCCTGGGGGTGGTCGCTCCCATCCCGGTTTACGATGTGGCGCCGAGCGGAAAGGTTCGTTTTTTTTCTCGCCTGTATCCAGTCGAGCCAGCGGGCTTTTGGCAGGAGCCGGCGCACCCCAGGGCGGTGGCTGCGTGGTGTCCTGACCTGCCGTGGTTCCTGCAGGATGCGCGGCCCGCGGGCTTCCTGGGGCGTTTGGAGCCCCGCCGCCACCCCGAGCTGGGGCTGCCCCTCGACATCCGATCGTGGAGCACCGACCAGGTGCTGCGCTTCTTGACCCGCGAGGGCTCTGACGTCGTGGGGGCCTTCATCGTCGGCGACGATGCCTACCAACGCTTCCGACAGCGCGCTTCAGATCTTGCTGGCGAAAGGCTCGTCGACGACAGCGACTATCCCCGGCTGGCCGAGACGGTGCTGTCGTCGGGGCAGGCGGGCTCATCGGCGGCGGGAGAGCAGCCAAAATTCTTGACGACGCGGGCCAGCGACGACGGGGCTCGGGCGGTGCTCGTGAAGTTCTCGCCCCCCGGCGGCGAGGTCGTCGGGCGTCGCGTCGCCGACCTCTTGGTGTGCGAGCACCTGGCCTTGAAGACCTTGCAGGCGGCCGGCGTGCCCGCATCGTCGTCGCGCATCTTCGTCGCCGCCGATGGGGTCGGGCGCACCTTCCTCGAGGTGGAGCGCTTCGATCGGCTGGGCGCAGGCCGGCGCGGGCTCGTGTCGTTGGCGTCCCTCGACGCGCAATTCGTCGGCGGCGAACACCGACGTTGGCCGCAGAGCACACAGCTGCTGCTCCGTCAGGGGATCATCAGCGCCGACGACCACCGCCATGTGCGCTTCCTCGATCTCTTCGGCGGACTCATCGGCAACAACGACATGCACTTTGGCAACGTGTCGTTCTTCCTCGACGGCGCCGACGTCGGCGGCCTGGCGCCCATCTACGACATGTTGCCGACCCGCTACGCCCCCGTCGCTGGCGAGATCGTGTCGCGCGCGGTGGAGCTGGTGCTGCCCACGCCCCAAGACGCCGACCTCGCCGAAGGTGTGGTGGCCGCGGCCCGGAGCTTCTGGCAGGCCGTCGTCGACGACGAACGCATCGGTGCCGGTGTTTCCGACATCGCCCGCGCGCACCTCTCGCGCCTCGCCCGCCTGTGACTACCGCTCATCAGGGGGCTCGCCGCTGAGCTTGCGGGCCAGGGTGTTGCGGCCGATGCCCAGGCGCCGCGCGGCCTCGCTCTGGTTGCCCTTCATCGCCTCCACCACGAGGCGGATGTGCTCCTTCTCGAGTTGTTCGAGGGTGAGATCGGGGTCGCCCACCATGAGCGTGCCGGACAAGACCACCGCCGCCGGCACTGTGCGCGCTGGTGCTGGAAACGATCCCGTCGCCAACTTGCGGCCTGGCGCCAGCGCGTGATCGGCCAGGGCTAGATCGCGGGTCTCGATGATCTCGCTGTCGCACATGACGACGGCGGACTCGATCACGTGCTCGAGCTCGCGGATGTTGCCCGGAAACGAGTGGGCCTTGAGCCGGGCGATGGCGGACTCGCTGATGCGCACATTGGGCCGACGGTGACGACGAGAAAAGGTCGAGACGAAGTGTTCGACGAGGCGCAGGAGATCGGCCGGGCCTCGTTCCCGCAGCGGCGGCGTCGGCAAGGGCACGACCTTGATGCGGTAGTAGAGATCCTCACGAAACAGGCTTGCCTCGACCATGGCCACCAGATCGCGGTGGGTCGCGCAGACGATGCGCACGTCGGCGGCAATGGTTTTGGTGCCCCCGACCCGCTCGAATTCACGGTCCTGCAAGACCCGCAAGAGCTTGCCCTGCAACTTTAGGGGCAGCTCACCGATCTCGTCGATGAAGAGGGAGCCGCCGGCGGCGACCTCGAACTTTCCTGCAGTGGTTTTGTCGGCGCCGGTGAAGGCTCCCTTTTCGTGTCCAAAGAGCTCATTTTCGATGAGGGCTTCGGGCAGGGTCGTGCAGTCCACCTTCACGAAATTGCGCGCCCGCCGCGCGGAGTTCATGTGAATGGCGCGGGCGAACAGCTCCTTGCCGGTGCCGCTCTCGCCGGTGATCAGCACCGTGGCATCGGTGCGGGCCGCTTTTTCGACGACGGCGTAGGCCTGGCGCATCGGTTCGCTCTCGCCCACGATCTGGTTGAAGCGAAAGGCCAGCCCCGGGCGATCCACCGACAAGGGCGACCGACGCTTGAGCTCGGCGTACAGGCTGGTGCGCTCGAGCACGGAGCCGGCTTGTCGCGCCAACACCAGGGCCTGGGCCTCGGCCGCGGGCGAGAACACGCCCGCGCGCGCGTTCAAGAGTTGCAGCACCCCAATGTTTTCGCCGCCGGCGTCTTTGACGGGCACCGCCAGCACCGAGCGGGTCTTGAAGCCGGTCTTTTGATCGGTGGCGGGGTGAAAGCGGGGATCGCTGGCGGCGTCGCCGACGTTGACGACGACGCCATCTTTGGCCACTGCTCCTGCGAGCCCTTGGCCGATGGCGAGGCGAATGCCGCCCGGCACGTCGGTGACCATGCTCATGACCACGCCCGCGGCACCGTCGACGAGGTAGAGGGTGCCTTTTTCGGCGTCGAGCTGCCTGACCACAGCGTCGACCAAGGCGCCCAGCAGCTCGACGAGCTCGACGCCGCGCGTGAGGTAGGGCGCCGCGGCCAAGGCGACGGCTTCGATGGACGGCGGATCTTGGTCATCGACCATGTCCCCATCGTCAGCGCAGAGCGCGCGCCGGAGCAAACCCCGGGGTCTCGGGATTGTCGACGTTGGCGCGCCGAGCCAGCGGGTCTGTGCTACAGGCACGGTGCTGGCGTCCTCCAACCCTTGGAGGGTCGGGAACCGCTTGGGGAGGTCGTCGTGCGTCAACTGCTACTCCCGTCTGCGCGGTCACTTCGGCGGGGCCTCACTCTCGCGCTCGAGCTGAGCGCCTGCGTCGTCGTCGTCACCGCCCTCGGTGGGGCCAGCTGCCTCGGCTTGGGGGACCCGCCGAAATGCAAGGCCAACTGCCCCATCGAGGCCGACTGTGAATTCCGCACCCTCGAGGCCTGCGAAGCCGCCTCCTGTGAGCCCCTGACCGGCACGCTGATTTCCCCCGACGTCGACGCTTGTCTTGCTGCTGCCGGCGATTGCCTCGAGGCTGCCGCTTGCGCCTGCGACGGCGGCTGCGATCGCATCGATGAATGCAGCGACGCGGCGCCCGACGAGAGCTGCGTGACGACGTGCGACACCCTCGTCGAACAAGAACCGACGCAGACATACCTGGAGAACCGATGTCGCATCGATGCCAAAGAGTGCGGAGACCTCGCCGCCTGTTCCTCGGTCTCTCCCTGAGCCTGCTGCTCGGCGCCCAGGCCGCAGCCGCTCAGACGCAACCCGAGAAGAAGCCAGTGTTCCTCGTCGCTGACGTCGTCGTCGGCGAGGGCGTGCCGCTGGAGAAAGAAGCCGCGCGCGATGTGCTGGCCACCCGCTTTGGCCGCTTGAAGGACAAGCTTGAGGTGCGCTCGATGGCCGAGGCCCGGGCCAGCATCGACAACGCCGCCATGGCCCAGCTCATGGGCTCCACCGACGACGCCGACCTCGCCCGCATCGAGAACTACATGCAGGTCGACCGCATCGTGCTCGGCCGCGTCACGCAGGTCGCCGGCGTCGTCGACCTGCAGGTCAAGGTCTTCAACGTCAAAGAGGGGGTCACCGAGGTCGCCTTCGCCCGCCGCCTCGGCAAGAGCGCCGATCGCTCGATGATGCTCACCATGCTCGACACCCTCGCCGACGCGCTCTTGGCTTGGACCATCGAGAACTACACCGACGGCAGCATGTCGGCGGCGGCCACCGCCATGAAGGCCAAGAAGCTCGGCGGCGCCAAGAAGCCCGAAGAGGTGGCATCGTCGTCGTCGACCTTTGGTGCGTCGGGCATCACCGGCTTTGGGCTCGCCGGCTTCGGGGCAGGCGTCACCGCCGCTGCCGTGATCAACGCGGCGAACAACGGCGTCGTTTCGAACACCGACGTCGGTCTGGGGGTGGGTGGGCTCAGCGGCTTGGCCGTGGGCTTGACCTTGGTGATCATCGATGCGGCCACCGAGTAGGTCACAGCCAACTTGGTCAGGGGTCACAGCGTGAGCTCGAGACCCTCGCGGGCGACGAAGGTCGACGACAAACGAGCCTGAGCGCGGTCGGCGAGCCCATCCATGAAGGTGTCGTCGTGGGCGGGGTCGTGGTGAAAGAGCGCGAGCTTTTTCACCCTGGCGGCTTCGGCGACGGCGGCGCCCATCTCGAAGGTGGAGTGTCCCCAACCTTTGCGTGAGCCGCCTTTGGGGCCGCCGACGTATTCCTCGGGTGTGTACATGGCGTCGAAGATCAACAGGTCGGCGTTGCTGGCCAGCTCGACCAGTCCATCAAAGACGGCGCCGCGGGCCCCTTCGGCCAGCTCAAGATCGGTGGCGTAGACGACGCTGTGGCCGCCGCCGTCGACCCGCCAGGCCACGCAGCCGTTGGGATGATCGACGCTGCTGTGCCGCACGGTGACGAAGGGCGAGAGCTCGATGCGTTCGCCTTCGGGGACGTCGAAGAACTTCAGGTCCGCTCTCATGGCGTCGAGGCCGACCGGAAAATTCGGGGCTTTCATCTGGCTCGCCAGGGACGCGCGCACGCCGTCTCTGGGATCGGGCAGCGCCAGATCGGCGGGAGAGAATTCGACGGTGGCGGGATGTCCCTGTTCGACGGCGACGTCGTCAGCGACGACCTTGGGCAACACGCCCCAGACCTTCAAGCGCGTCTGCGGGATGAAGGCCGGCCCGAAGAAGGGGAAGCCCTGGATGTGGTCCCAGTGCAGGTGCGAGAGGAAGAGGTGCGCGTTGACGTTGGTGGGACCGTGGGCCTTGATGAGGTCGCCGCCGAGCTTGCGCAGCCCCGTGCCGGCGTCGAAGATCAAAGTCTCGCCCCCGACGACGACCTGCACGCAGGAGGTGTTGCCGCCGTAGCGCTGGTTCTCCTCGCCAGCACAAGCGATGGAACCTCGAACGCCGTAGAACTTCACCAACATGAGAGCCTCCTGGGTTGCTGCCAGGAGTGACTGCCGGCTTCGTGCCAGCTTCTAAGGGTTTGAAATTAAGGGAGAAAAACTTCTCTGCGCCGGGGTGGTGCACCACATCGGATCGCGCGCCTGCTCCGTCTGGGGGCAGGCTCAGGGCCGCCAATCGCCACTCAGCACCACGGCTCTTCTGCGTCTGGCTACAGGCCGAAGGGCAGCTCGCCCTGGGCCTTTTCCTGCTCGAGCTCGGAGTCGCTCAGCACGTCGGTGCGCAGGAGAATTTTGGCGGTGGCATCGCTGCGCAACTCGATCAGGTGTTCGCCGGCGCGAAAAACTTTCTGTTCTTGAATGAAGATCCCCTGCTTATTGGAGTCGGCAAAGATGTCTCGTCCTTGGGATTCGAAGCGGAAATTATCGACGCAGGCTGGCTCGTGCCAGATGATCTCGGTGTCGGCACCTGGGCCCAGTTGCTCCCGCCAATAGATGGAGACCCGGATGGTGGCCGCGCCTTCGGTGGGCACGATGAGCTGCGCTTGCCCCGGCAGATCGCGCTCCAAATAGCTTTCCTCCTCGGTGAGCTTGCAGCCGGCGGTGGTGTTGCACACTGGAATTTCGAGGTCGCACGTGTCGAGCAGGCGCGCGCCGATGAAAGCCCCTTCCGATCCGAAATTGCACGCGGCCATGGCAGCTCCGATCAAGGCCACGACGCCCAGTTTCCTCAGAGTCGAAAAAAAACAAATAAAATCGTGCATTTTCTTCATTCGAACAAGACAAAACGGAAGTCGTCGACGATTTGATCTGAGATGTTTGGATCTTTGAAATCGGGTTTCAAGAACGTGAAGTTGAACTGCGCCACCCGGAAGATTCCGAAAGCGTTGATCGCACCCTGGGGCACCTGGCCGAAGAAGATGCGCACGTCGTTGTGTCCTTCGCCGAGGCCGTCGGCGGCGATGGTCTCGACCAGGGTCACGTTGCGCACGCGAAAATCGGTGCACTGCCGCTCGGCGGCAGCCACGCGCAGCAGCTCATCGCGCGAGACCGGCGGCAGCAAGGCAGCGGTGACATCGACGATCAGCTCTCGATCGCACTTGACGGGCAAGCCGATGCAGGCTGCGGGCAAGGCGTAGACGCCGCTTTCGATGACTTCGACGGCGGGGCCGAACTCGGGTTCGCCGGCGTCGCGCCATGCGAGCAGGGTGCGGCTGCCGCTGCGCAGAAACGAGAGTGTGCCGTTGCCGGTGTTGGCCAGGAAAGCGATGTCGTCGACGACGACGCCGGTGATGGTGCGGGGCTGGCTGGCAAAGAGCAGGCTGCGCACCCCGAGGTCGACCTCGCGGTAGAGGTAGGCGAGCTGGCTGCGGGTCTTGCTGTCGGCGGCGCGCGGGTCGGTGTGGGCGCGCAGCTCGTCGATGTTGGGCGAGCCGTCGAAGTCGTCGTCGTCGAGGCCATCGTCCTGCAGAAAGTTGGTGCCGGCGAGCACTTCGAGGGGATCGGGCAGGCCATCGCTGTCGGAGTCGAAGAGGGTGGGATCGAGGCGCAACAGGGCCTCTTCACAATCGAGCAGCCCGTCGCCGTCGGTGTCTTGAACAAAGCGCACCTCGGGGTCGAGGAAGGCGCAGGTGACGGGATCGTCTTTGACCAGGGGATTGATGCCGGTGGTCTGCAAGAGCAGCTCGACCTTGTCGCCGATGCCGTCGCCGTCGGTGTCTCTCAGGGCGGGGCTGGTGCCGAACGCGGGCTCCTCATCGTCGGCGAGCCCGTCGCCGTCGGAGTCGGGCACCGTGGTGCCGTCGGGTCGGGTCAAGGCGTTGAGGTTGGCCACGACGAAGCTCTTCTTCAAGAACACGTTGCGGGCGCTGTTGATGTCGATGGCGACGATGGAGAGGTTTTGGGGACCGCACCCCGCCGTGATGAAGGTGCCCGCGGCATCGCGGGGACACACGGGCTGGTACTCGCCGGCGCCGCCAAAGGACATGCGCTGCAGCTCATCTTGAGCGGAGGCTCGATCGGATGCGTCGTCGTCGAGGGTGGCCAGATCGATGGTGTGAACCTGGAGGTCGGCGCCGCCGCCTTCGATGACCTGCCCGCGCAGATCGGCGACGCGGTTTTGCAACACACAGGCGACGTCGCATTCGGGGGTGGTGGCTCCTTCGAGCACGACGTCGTCGGCGGGTCCGTTTTGCACGAATACAAGCACGTATTTCGTGCGGCTGCGGGGACCGCGTGCGGTGGAGAACAGATCTCCGGTGACGAGGCTCGAGGCGAGGGAGAGCGCCTGCCCGGTGCGGCGACAACCATCGGCGGTGCAGGGCACAGCGACGGTCAAGGAGCCGGCGGCCTCGACGAGGTCGTTGGCGTTTTCTGTGAAGCCCCCGGGCGGCTGCAGGAGCGCGTCGCCGCCGTAGCGCACGAGGGAAAAAGCAGTGTCTGGGGCCCGCAGCGTGGCGACGACGTCGCGGATGGAATCGACCCGGCGGGTCTGCAAGGTCGCGTTGGCTGCTCCATCGAGTCCGGTCAGTGGTTCCGCGCTCGCGTCGACGAGAAACACCACCCGCAAGGGGAACGAGCGCTCGGCCGGATTGTCGGTGCACACCGATCCGGTGAAGGCCACCTTGTCGGGTTGCGAGGGAATCTCGAGGGGATCGTAGAGCAAGGCTGGCGAGGGGCAGCCTCCAAGGCCGATGACGACGAAACCCAGCACCAGGGCCGCGGGCGACGTCGACGAAGCGCGGGGTCTCATGGCTCGACGTTAGCGTGCTTTTCGGATCACCGTGCCCCGCCGGCCGCGCCCCCGCGGGCATCTGGCCCGCCGGCCGGAGGATGCTCAGGCCGGGCGGCCAAGTTCTTTGCCCTCAGGCCGGGCGGCCAATCGCGGTGTGCCCACGGCGCAAGACATCGGCACTGGACCCATCAGAACCCCCGGGACCAGACGCTGTAGGCTGCTGGTCGATGCGTTCTCCAGCTCTCCATCGAGCGGCCGCGGCCTGGGGCCGGCTCTCCTTCGCCGTCGTCGCCGGCGGCGGAGCGTGTGCCTGCGAAACCTTCGAGGCGCTGCCATCGCCCCCGCCGCCATCCGAAGCGGGCTTCGTGGTCTCGCGGCCCTTTCCTGAGATTCGCGCGCTCAATGACGTCGCGGTCATCGCCTTCGATGCTGCTGCCATCACCGCCGCCTACGCCGTTGGCACCGATGGAGCCGTCCTCGCCTACGATGCAAGAGGGTGGCGCCAGGAGACGTCCGTCGTCAGCGAAGATCTCGAGTCCATCTCTGGCGTCGTCGACGGCGAAGGCAGAGAGACCGTGCTGGCGGTCGGCGGCCAGGGCGTGGTGCTGCGGCGTGACGGTGGGGTTTGGTCCCTCATCCCCTCGCCGGTGACCGTGACGCTCTTTGGCGTCTGGGTGCGCAGCGCCGACGATGCCTTCGTCGTCGGCGACGCGGGCACGGTGCTGCGTTGGGATGGCGCAGCGCTCGTGCCGCTGGTCGACGAGCTGCTCATCGACAGCGGCACCGACGACCCGGCCACCGGTGATGACATCGTCTTCCCCATCGCTGACCCCTTGAAGAGCGTCATGGGCAACGGCGCCGACGACGTCTGGACCGTTGGTCCGCGCGGCGTCGTCTACCACTACGACGGCTTTCGCTTCGCGCGCGATCCCTCGGAGACCAACCGCCCCCTGGCGGATGTCTTCACGCGCGCCGGCATCTGGGCCGCCACCACCGACGGCGTGCTCTTGCGTCGACGGGACGACGGCTGGATCGACGACTGCGCAGAGCTCGGCGCCTCCCCCCAAAACTGCCCGTTCACCGCGCCCTCTCCGGTGTTCCTGCAGGGGATTTGGGCGCGCGGCGACAACGACGTCTTCGCCGTCGGCTTGAGTGAGAACCTCTTTCATTTCCAAGACGGGCTCTGGAGCTTGAGCCTCGTCGAAGAGCAGAGCGAGCTGCGGGCCATCGATGGCGCCGAGCTCCCGCGTCCCGCCGACGCCGCCGAAGACTTCGTGACCCTGCGCGAAGTGCTGGCCGTCGGCGCCGGCGGTCGCATCGTGCGCGGTCCCTTGGTGTTGCCGCTGCCCGGTGAGACGCCCATCGAAACGCGCGCCGCCGTGGCCACCGAGGAGGATTGAGTGAAGAGAGATGCTCTGAGACGTGTGGCTGGGGCGATGGCGCTGCTGCTGCTGTTTGCCTCCGCGCCGGGGCTCGCCGCCAAGGGAAAGAAGACGGCGAAGGTCCCGCCCAAGACGACGCCGGCGAAGACGGAAGGGCTGCCGCCTCCTGCGGATCCCGATGCGCCCGTCGACACCGGTACCCGAAAGGGGCCAGCGCGCATCGAATTCGACGATCGTTTGGTGCAGGGTCAAACCAACAAGGCCAATGCGATCTACTTGTTTGAGAGACGCGAGAGCGCGCTTCGTTCGTTGTTAAAGAAAAGGAGCAATTTTCACGACGAGATCGACGAGATGCTTGAGGACGAACTGGTGCGCTGACTCCGACATCAAGAATGGGTGAAGCGTGAGCACGGTCGTCCAGATCTTCATCATGAAAAATGGGGGCCTCGAGGGTACCGAGATGGTAAGCGGAGAGCGCTTCGTCATCGGCAGCGACGCCTCCTCCGCTGTCGTCCTCGACGACCCCTCGATCGGCGCTCGTCACCTCGGCGTGTTCGTCCACGAGGGCAAGCTGGCGGTGCAGGATCTTGGTGCCCCCGGCGGCACCAAGGTCAACGGCGAAGTGATCAGCGGACCCCGCTACATCGGTCCCCGCGAGGACGTCGCCCTGGGTGTCTTTGTCATCAAGCTCAAATTGATGGGCGTCGCGCCGCGCCCGTCGGCGCCGCCCTCACCCGCGGCGACGTCGCCACCCGGCCTCCCGAGGCCCCCGCTCCCCCTGCTCGCCAAGCCGCCGCCTCCCCCAGTCCCTGCGCCACCGCCTTTGCCCGCGCCGCCCCTGTTGCCGGCGGAGCCGCTGCTGCCGACGTCGGGGGAAGCCACCTGGCCGCCTGATCAGCAGGCCGCCGGCAGTCGGGACACGCTGTCGGGGCCCTCGGAGCTGGTGACCGATCCGGTGGGTCGTCGAGCTCGAGCTGATGACGCGCGCAAGACCAGCGACGACGACAAAACCGTCGTCGACCAGGCGCCCAAGCCGTCGGCGCCGTCTGCCGCTGTGAGGGCCGACCCCGGGGCGGCGGGACCAGCGCTGGCCTTCGCGCTCGCCAGCGATGATCGCGACGATGAAGGCTTCGACGACGACGACGGCGATGTTTCGTGGTCATTGGTGCGGCGGCTGGTGCAGCCCGCCGAGGGCAGCGCGGGTCAGAGTTCCGTGATCGAGATCGTGCACCACCGCGGCGAACACGTCGTCGACCACCAGGTGATCCGCGATGGGGGCACCTTCGTCCTCGGCGCTGGCTGGAGTGCTTCGGAGCGCCAAGAGCGCGGTCTGGTCCAGCCGCTGCCGTTGGTGCGACTGCGCAAAGACGGCGTCGCCGAGGTCCTGCTCTCCAAGTCGGTGGAAGGTCAGGTGCAGCGCCACGGAGGGCTGCAGGCCGAGCTGCCGAGCGCGGGCGCGACCACGCCCCTGGTCGCCGGGGAATTCTGCAACCTGCGCGTCGGCGCCGAGCGGGTGTTCGTGCGCTTTGCTGGCGTGCCCGCGCTGCTGTGGTCGAAAGAGGACCTCGCGCAGGTGAACGCCCAGCGGCGTTTGACGACGGTGTCGCTGGCGTCGTCGGTGGCCTTCTTCGGGTTCTTCATTTTCCTCTCTTGGATGTACGGCTACCGCAGCAAAGGCGAGGACATCATCGACCTCGAAGACGATGGCTTCGCCGAGATCGTCGAGAAGGACCTCTCTTTCGTGGAGCCCCCCGAAAAGAGCACGCCGGAGCCGGTTAAGGTCGCCCAGCCGGTGCCCGCGAAGCAGCCGGATCCAAAGACGACGCCGACGGCGAAGACCGATCCCGTGCCCGAGGCTCCCCCGGTCGAGGCTCCCAAACCGGGACTTGCTTCGATGCTGGCCAACATCCCCAAGGTGAACGACACCGCCAGCAACCAGAACCTCAAGGCGGCGCTGTCGAACATCAAAGGCGTGCGCGTTCCCGGCGATGCCAGCGGCTTCAAGACCAGCGCCTTGACCGGCAAGGGTCCGTCGGCGGGCGTGCAGATCGGCGGCGCAGCGGGAGGGGTGGCGACCAGTGGCATCAACTCGCTGATTCGCAACGACGGCGCCGCCGGCGCGCTGGGGGGCAAAGGCTCTCGCGAGGTGGCGGGCAAGGTGACGACGCAGCCACGTCTCAGCCAGATCAAGGGAAGCGGTGAGCTCTCAAAAGACGAGATTCAACGTGTGATTAATTCTCACGTCGGCGAAATTCAATATTGTTATGAAAAACAGCTACGCACCAACGCCGGCCTGGCGGGGCGTGTCGTCCTGGAGTGGACGGTGACGGCGTCGGGCGGGGTGAGCGTCGTCAAAGTTGCCACGTCGTCGCTGTCGTCGACGGACGCCACCAAGTGCATGATGGACCGCGTGAAGAAGTGGAGTTTCCCCAAGCCCAGAGGCAAGGGTGCAGTGACGATTGTTTATCCGTTTGTGTTCAACACCATTTGAAGTTCAGATGTTCAAGACGCTGGCGCGTCTTGAAGTTCTGACTGTTCAAGACGCTGGCGCGTCTTGAAGTCCTGACGGTTCAAGACGCTGGCGCGTCTTGAAGTTCTGACGGTTCAAGACGCTGGCGCGTCTTGAAGTTCTGACGGTTCAAGACGCTGGCGCGTCTTGAAGTTCTGACGGTTCAAGACGCTGGCGCGTCTTGAAGAGTGAGGAGTCGCTCGATGGCCATGAAGAAGAAGGCTGCGAAGAAAAAGGCGTCGTCGACGAAGGGGCTGATCTTTCCCGATGTGGGCTTTCATCTCGCCGTGATGGGGGCGCTGTTGGACGCGGGCGACCTCCAGGTCGCCGAGGTCGAAGCCAAGCTCAGCGGGCTCGATAACAGCGGCGATCGCGAGACCCAGCGCTTGCTGGCGGCCATGGAGCGGCTGCACCAACTTCCCCTCGACCCTGCCCCGGTCGCGCGCATCCAAAGACTCGACTTCGACGGCGGCAACGAGATCTACCTGCTGCTGGAGAGCGGCGCCGACCTCTACACCGGCGGCGAGGACGATACCTACGCCTTGCGTTCGCTGGCGGGGATCCAAGCACTCGCCGGCTTGCAGGCCCTGAACCTCGACGGCCACGGCTACCGCCCCGAGACTCTCGACCTGGGTCCCCTCGCTTCTCACGCAGCCTTGGTGTCTGTGCGTCTGTCGGGGCCCTGCTCCGGGGCGTCGGCGCTGGAGACCTTGCCGAAGCTCAAGACCCTCAAGCTGCACAACCCAGTCGACGACCCGGCGGTCCTCGATCGCTTGGCGGCCCGCGGCGTCGACGTCCAGCGCTGACGCTCCCCCAGAACATCGCTCGCGCGGATTGGGATAGAAGGAGGACGTCTCGAGCAGGAGGTCGTTCCATGCATCGCCTGCAAGGCACAGCAAGCGTCGTCGTCATGGCTTTGCTCTTGGGATCGGTGAGCGCCCGCGCGCAGTACGACGACGAAGAAGGCGGCGGCACCGCCGTGGTCATCCAAAATCGCAAGTTCAAGATGGCCCACGAGCTCACCCTCGAAGCAGGCCTCGTTCCCCTCGACGCCTTCTTCAAGGGCGTCACCTTGACGGGGCGCTACACGCTGCACTTCGACGACTTCAACGCTTGGGAGATCGGCGCTGCCACCTACAGCTTCAACCTCGACACGGGCCTGAAGGAGCAGCTGATCAACAACTTCGGCGTTCAGGCCGAGGCCCTCCCGACCTTGCTCCTGGTCGCCGACAGCAACTATGTGATGAAGCCCTTCTACGGAAAGCTGGCGCTCTTCAACCGCACCCTCCTCTACGCCGAGCTCTTCGTCGTCGCCGGCGCCACCGTGACCTATTGGAGCGACAACAGCTTCCGACCGGGCCCCGACTTTGGCGCGGGCATGCGCTTCTTCATCGCCGATTGGGTCAGCGCCCGCATCGACATTCGCCATGCCGTCGTTTTCAACGGCGTTCCCATCGTCGACGTCAACGCCACCATCGACGGCGTCCTTTATCTCGGTGCCGGCGTTTCGTTCAACGTGGGGTACTGAGCGGTGCTGCTCGTCGCCTTTTTCCTGGCCACAGTCGCGCCGCCGACGCCGCCGAGTGGCGATGCCGCCCCCGCAACCGCGCCCGCGCCGGTGCAAGAGCCCGTGGTGGTCACCGTCTCCGATGACGTCTTCGAAGACGGAGTGCGGGCCTTCGAGTCCGGGGCCTTCGAGTCTGCCGCCGAGCACATGTGGCACTATCTCAAGGGCAGCGAACAGACCGCCGATCATTATGAGTGGGCTGAGTTGTATCTGGCTCGATCATTCCTTGGCCTTTCCTTCAATCATGCGGCGGCAGAATATCTCTACAATATAGCCAAGGAGCGCAAGCGGCCCGAGCTGCTGCCCGAGGCTTTGCGGCTGCTCGAACGCCTGCGCGAAGACCACCCCTACGACGCCGAGCTCGTCGACATGGACCTGCTGGCGGGCGCCGATTTCGGCGCCCTCCCACCGGCGGCCAAGAGCTTCGTCGAATACCAGCAGGGGCGCGCCGATCTCGTCGACAACAAGCCGGTGTGGGCGGCGCGGCACTTCGAGCGCTTGCGCCGATCCGGCGACGACGACGAACGGGTCCAGCGCTACGCGCTGCGCGCTCGGGTGGCGACGGCGCTGGCCGATCTCAAAGACACGCATGCCAAAGACACCAAGGCCAAAAGGGACAAGCGCGACGCCGCGCTCTTGGAGCTCGAAAAGGTCGCCGAGGTGGAGGGGGGCGAAGACGACGTCAAGAACGACGCGCGACGCGTGCTCGCCGAGCTCTACTTCGAGGACAAGCGCTACGACGACGCCCTCAGAGCCTACGACGGCATCCACGTGGAGTTCCTCTCCGAGGAGGAGGCCGACCTCTTCCTCGAGAAAGCATGGACTCGATATTATAAGGGCGATGTTCGTGGTGCTCTGGGTATCTTATTGACCCTAGATGCACCCAGCTATCGAAAGTATTTCAAGCCCGAACGCTTCGTGCTGAAAGCTCTCTCCTACAAGCAGCTCTGCCACTATGCGTCGGCGAAGGCGGCGGCCCGGGAGTTCTTGCGCCGCTACGGCAGCTCCCTCGCGGAGGTGCGACGCAGCCGGGATCCCCTCTCGGACGCCGTCGTGCGCACCGCCGCCGTGCAGCGCAAGAAGCCCAAGCGCATGTTGGCCTTCCTCGAGACGCTGCAGCGGGAGCGCGAAGGCGTGGAGCGCTTCTCCGACGAGTACGGCCTCGCGGGCCACGTCGGTCGCATCTACGAGCTGAAGGTGGCCGAGGTGAACCGCGAGCTCGACCGCGTGGTGCTCGAAGAAGCCAACGTCGTCGCCGCCGAGCTGCTGGACTACGAGGAGCAAGCCCGCCTCGTCGACTACGAGGTCTCGCTCGAGGTCTTTCGGCGCTTGAAAAAAGGCACGGGCAAAGTGCTGGTCGACGACGAAGCCCCGATCCCCCTGGGCAGCCGCGCTGTCTACTACCGCTTCGACGGCGAGTATTGGAACGACGAGCTGCACGACTATCGCTTTCGCATCGACAACCGCTGCTTCGGCGAAGAGCTCTTCGTTCCATGAAGGCGCCCACCTTTCTCCTCGCGCTGCTGATGACGGCGTGCGCGTCGGCACCCGAGACCCGGGTGCTGGGCAAGCTTGAGGCCGGCAAGGAGGAACTCGCGCGGCTCAAACGCGACATCTCCAAAATCGACAAATCCATCGAAGTCACTAGGGATTTGATTCATCGATCGAAGGGTGAGCGTTATCTTCCGGATTTGTATTTTCGGCAGGCTGAACTCTACATCGAAAAATCGCGTCTGGTGTATTTTCGCATCCTCGAAGAAGCCGGCGCCGACGACAAAACCGCCGTTGTCGCCCCTGAGGCTCGGCTGCTGAAGGATCTGGCGGTAAGCGTGTATCGCCGTCTCATTGCCGAGTTTCCTGATTACGTCGATAACGACAAGGCTCAATTCTTCATTGCCCATGAATTTCGGGAGCTTGGTAATTTTCAGGAGATGCTGAAGTCCTATGAGGAGCTGATTCGCCGCTATCCGAAATCGAACTTCCGCTATGAGAGCTGGCTTATTATTGGTGACTACAATTTCGACAAAGGCGACATTGACGCTGCCATTGAAAACTATAGATCAATATTGAAGAATCAGGAAACTTATGCCCACAATATGGCACGCTATAAACTGGCCTGGTGCTATATCAACAAAGACAAGACGAGTCTCGCCGTCGATCTGTGGGAACAGGCCGTGCGGATGCCGACCCTGCAGGAACCAGGCATCGACGTCGTCGACAGCCTCTCCGACCGGCCTCTGCGCCTTGACGTGCGCCAAGACGCGCTGCGCGACCTCGCGTTTTACTATGCAGAGTCCCGTGACCCGAAGACGGCCTTGGCGTTTTTTCAAAACCTGACGATTTCGCGGTCCGAATATCGAACGGCGCTCGAGAAACTGGCCCGCCGCTTTCAGATCAAGACGATGTATGAGGAGGCCGCGAAGGTGTACCGCGAGCTCATCAAGATCAGCCACGACGTCGACCGCAACCTGGAATGGGCGGAGTCGGTCTATGAATCCGCCGTCGCTGCCAAAGAGCTGACCCACGCCGACGACGACGTGGTCATGCTCGCCGAGGTGGCTGCGCGCTACAAATACTGGTGGCGCGCCTCAGAAGAAGAAAAGGCGGTGCTCGGCGACTTCGAGCTGCTCACGCGCGATCTCTCGACCCGCCTGCACGCCTACGCCAAAGAGAAGAACGACGACGACCTCTACCGCCGCTCGGCGCGGGCCTACGAGCGTTACCTCTCGGTGTTCAACGAGTCGCCCGAGCGCTTGAACATGGAGTGGAACTTCGCCGACACCCTCTTTGCGGGCAAACAGTTCGTGAGGGCCGGCCGCCAGTACGAGAAGGTGTTGGCGCTCCTCGACGCCGCCGGAACGACGTCGACGCCGGTCGCTCTGGTTGCTGGTGCCGAAGCCCCGGCGGCGAAGGCTGGGGATGTGAAAATGCCTTCACCTCCACCGGGAACATCCGCTGGCGCTCCAGCCTCCGGCCCCAAAGCTGCGTCCTCCGGCCTGCGCGCCGAAGACTCCAAGAAGCCGATGTCCCCGACGCCGGGACAGAAGCTGGTGACGACGACGGGAGACATCGAAGGGGATCGAAAGCAGGCCATGTACTCCGCGATCCTGGCGTATTTTGAAGCCCTCAAGGTCGAGGACAAGGGGTCGCGCTTCGAGTCGATGATGGCCCGCGAAGGCATCAAGGATCTCGGCGCCCGCTTCGTCGCCCGCTTCCCCAACGACGCCAACGCGCCCCAAGTGAAATTCAACGTCGCCCGCGCGTACTTCGAGCAGGGGCTCTTCGACCGCGCCATCGAGCTCTTTGGGGCCTTCGTCGTCGAGCACCCAACCAACAAGGACGCCGTCAGCGCCGCCGAGCTCACCCTCGACGCCTTCGCCCAAAAAGAGGACTTCAGCGGCCTGGCCAAACAGGCCCGCGTCTTCGTCGCCGACGCTCGTCTCGATGGCGGCTTTCGCGAACGCGCGAAAAAGATGGCCGACCAAGCCGAGCAAGAAGAGATCAACCGCAAGACCATTTCGGCCGAAGGCAACGTCGCCGGCGCCTTGGCCAGCTTCGTCGTCGAGAAGAAGGGCCAAGAGGTGGCGGCCAAGGCCCTCTACCAGGCCTTCGTCATCGCCCGCGATCGACGCAACAACAACGACATGCAGCTCGTCGGCCGGCAGCTCATCGAGGAATACAGCAACACCAAATACGCCATCGAAGTGCTGCCGAGCCTCGCTGACATCGCGGTGCGCACCAGCCAACTCGAAGACGCCGCAGCGCTCTTCGAAGAGCAGGCGCGGCGCTTCCCCGACGACGACGCCTCTGACGGGATGCTCGAGAACGCGGCGACCATTCGCAACGAGCTCGGCGAATTTCCGGCGGCCATGGCCGACTATGAGCGACTGACGAAGCAGGGGGCGACCAACAAGCGCGCGGGCTGGTTCTCCTCGCTGGCCAAGACCGCAGCCAAGGCCGGGGACTGGCGCCGTGCCGAAGACGCGGGTCTCGCCGTTGCCGACAGCGCAGCCTGGTCCATCGTCGGCAACACCATCGCTGGTGAGGCGGCGCTGCGCACGGGCAAGCCCGACGTCGCAGTCGAACGCTTGAGCGCTGCCATCAACGCCAAGAGTAAGGGCGTCGACGACGCCGAAGTTTGGCAGGGCCGCGCTCAATATCTGCTGGGCGAGGTCATCCGCGCGGAGTTCGAGCGCGTGCAGCTCAACGGTGGTTCCGACGACGGCGCGGCCCTGCAACAGAAATTCGCGCTGCTCGATGAGCTCGAGGCTGCCTACGTCGCAGCCATTCAGGTCGGCGATCCCGAATGGGCCATGGGAGGCCTCTACCGCATCGCCAATGCCTACCGCGCCGCCGCGGACTTCCTCGACAGCGCGCCTGTGCCCGCCGGCACCTCCCCCGACGACGAAAAGGCGCTGCGCGCCGCGCTGGCCGAGCGCTCTGGTCCCCTGAAAAAGAAGAGCCAGGAGACTCTCGACACCTGCAAGACCCAAGCGCGCAAGCTCGAGGCTTTCAACCGTTTCACCAGGGCCTGCTTCGCGGGCAGCGTCGTCGACGAGGGTGCCGACAACCCCAAGCCGCGCCCCGCTGGCGTCGTGATTCCCAACCGCGATCAGCTCGAGCAGAAGCTCATCGAGAACCCCAAAGACGTCGCCACGCTGAGCGCCCTGGTGAAGGCCGCCATCTCGGTGAAGGACTTCCCCCTTGCGCGGCTGTTGGCGCTGCGCGCACTCGAGCTCGACGACAAGAACGCGGACACACTCAACCTGCTGGGCGTGGCCTCCTTCCAGTCCAACCAGGGCCAGGCCGCTGCCGAGGCCTTCAAGAAGGCGCTCAAGATCAACGCCCGCCATCCCCAGGCACTGGCGAACACGGGCGCCTTGTGGTGGAGCTACGGCGACGTCGACAAGGGCAAGGAGATCCTGGGCCGGGCCGGATCCTTCGACGCCAGCGCGGCCGAGGTATTGCCCCAAGTGCGCAGCATCGGGGGCAGCCGATGAAGCTCCGATCCGTCGTCGTCGTCGCTCTTCTGGTCGTCGTCGCCCCGGGGGGCTGCGTGGGTCTTTCCACGCGCGTCGATCGATCGGCCCTCGACGCGGTGCCCAACGAAGAGCTCCTGCTCTTGTTCGACGCCGAAAACGCCGTCTACATCGCTCGCGACGAGGCAGAGCTGTCCAGCCGTCTGCTGCAGGATGCCAAGCTCGCCCTCGCGCGGGCACGCAAGTATGGCGACGTAATCGACCAGCGGCGTACAGCGGGCGCCAGCGTCGATTCGGTGCCCGTGCTCGATCTCCTGGAAGAGTGGAACCAAGGACGCATCGCCATGCGCGAGGCGGAGCTGCAGCTGCGTGACGTCCAGGTGGGCACCAGCGACGTGCGGCTGTGGGCGGCGCGCGCGCGCTACGAGAAGGAAAAGGCGCGCCTGGTGAAAGAAAAGAACCCCGCCGAAGGCAAAGACCTCAAGCTTGAGCAGTTCGACGAGCAAGTGACCAGCTGGGCGACCCGAGAGGCCGAGGCCCAGGCGGAGCTCGATCAGAAGGACGCCGTCGTCGTTCAGAGCCGCACGCGCTATTTCGCCCTCTCCCGCCGGCTGCAGGAGGCAAGCAAAGGCGCCTATGGCGGTCCTTGGGCTGATCTGCTGGACTAAGATGAAGGCCGTGGTCCAGTGCCAGCTCTCCGTCGTTGTCCTGCTCGGGGCGCTGTTCGTTGCCGTCGCTGCTGCGGCCGAGACGAAGGACGACGCGGTGTTGGCCGGAGTCGCTGCCGACGACGTGCCGGTGGTGCAGGGCATCGCGTACTACGAAGCCCTGGCCAAGCAAAACCCGGGCGAAGCCCAGCACCACCAGCTGCTGGCCGCCGCCTACGCGCGTCAAGGGCGTGCCGATGACGCCCGCCGCGCGGCCAAGAGGGCCATCGAGCTGGCCCCCGAGAGCGCCGAGATGCAGCAGGCCCTCGGCCTCATCGAAGAGGGCGACGACAAGCTGCCAAACGCGCAAGCCGCGTTCGAGAAAGCCCTGGCCCTCGACAAGGGCATCGAGCATCGCCTCGATCTCGCGCGCGTGCTCTACCGCCAGGATCAACGAGTGGAGGCGGAGCAGCTCTATGCCGCCGTCGCGAGCGATCTTGGCAACGACGCCGAGGTGCAGCTCGCCCTCGCGGATGCCTGGAAGGGACTGGGCCGCTACGACGACGCCGCCCTCGCCTATGACCGGGCCGTCGAGCTGGCGGGCACCGATGGGAAGAAGGCCGAGGCCCTGAACGAAAAAGCCCGCATGGCCGCCAATCGCTCTGACCTGCGCACCTCCCTCGATCTGCTGACGCGCGCTCGCCTGCTGGCTCCCGACGACGCCGACATCGACTACAACCTTGGCATCGTTTACGTGCGCGCCGGCCAGCTCGACGCCGCCATCGCCTCCTTCGACGCCGCCGTGAAGAGGCAGCCCGGCCACGCCAATGCTCTCAACAACAAGGGCGTGGCCCTGCAGAAGCAGCACAAGCTCGAGGAGGCAGTCCTTGCCTTCGAGCAGGCCCTGGCCGTCGACGGACGCAACCAGTTCGCCCGCTACAACGTCGGCGTCGCCCTGTTCAAGCTGCGCAAGTTCAAAGAGGCCGAAGCCGCCTTCGAAAAGTGCCTGCAGCTCGACGCCGACAACGCTGACGCCAAGTTTTTTCTTGGGGAGATTTACTTTCAACTGGGTGACACAAAGAAGGCGCTTCGACTGTATAAAGATGCCCTGCGGTCCAACCCGGATGACGCCTCTACGCACCGCCGGCTCGGTGACATCTATTTGGATCGGGGCGACCTCGATCTCGCGGTGGGTGAATACTGGAGCGCCGTCGACGCCGACAAAGACGCAGCCGACCACCGTGCGCAGCTCATGCGGGTGCTGCTGGCCCGCAACAAAGACGGCGACGTCCGGCGCGCGGTGAAGCTCGGCGAAGAAGGCGTCGCACTCGATCCCCTGGCCCTCGAGGTGCGCATTGCCTTGGCCGCTGCCGAGGCCCAATCCGGTCGAGCCCCTCGGGCCCGCCAACTCCTCGAAGAAGGCGTGCAGACGTCGCCGAAGGATCCGCGGGCGCAGACGTCGTTGGGCCGCTTTCTCCTCGAGCAGGGCAAGATCCCCGACGCCCAGGCCGCGTTTCAAGCAGCCCTCGCCCTCGATCCCCGCCACGCGCCCGCGTTGGCCGGGGACGGCGACGCTGCGCTCACCCAAGGTGACGTGGCTGCGGCACAGAAGCGCTTCGAGACAGCCCTCGCCATCGACCCCTCGCTGGCGGATGCCCGCGCCGAGCTCGGTTATATTCTCTACAAGAGCGACAAGAACAACGACGCACTCAGAGAATTGATGCGCGCGGCCGATGATAATCCACAATCTGGTAAAGCTTGGTTCTATCTGGCCTTCGCACAATACAAGGCAGGCCAGAAAGACAAGGTCGAGGTCTCGCTGAAGAAAGCGGTCGCCGTGCAGCCCGACCTCGCCGAGGCCTGGCTGCAGCTGGGCAAGATCTACCTCGCAGCCGCGAAGAAAGACGAAGCCAAGAAGGCCTTTGCCGCCGCCGAGAAGGCGCGCGGTGGCAACTACGAAGAGGCCCGTCTCGAGCTCGAGCGCCTGCAGTGACGTCGACGGGGGCCCCATGCGCAAATGGCGTCTGATGCTGAGCACGCTGCCAATCGTGTGCGCACTGCTCATCTTGAAGCTCCTCTTTCGCTACCTCGGCTTCGAGGGCCTGATCGAATTCGGCGACGTCGGCGTCGTGCTCACCGGCGCCGTCTTTCTCACGGGCTTCATGCTCTCCGGCGTGATGGCCGATTACAAAGAGAGCGAGAAGCTGCCGGGTGACCTGGCGTGCACCCTCGAAAACCTCGAAGAGACGCTGGTGTCGGGCGCGCGCGCCAAGGGCCTCGACGACGTCGAAATGCGCCAGGCCGTCGTCGCCCTCATCGAGGCCGTCATGCGTTGGCTCACCAAGCAGAGTGCCTTTTCGTCGGTGCACGCCGCCATCGGCGTCTGCGCAGTGCACGTCGAAAAATTGGAGAGCGTCGGCGCCTGGTCGGCCTCGCGGGCGCAGTCGGAGCTGTGGGGTGCGCGCAAGCAGCTGACGCGCATGGACGTGATCCTGAAGACCACCTTCCTGCAGACGGGCTATGCCCTCCTCGACACGCTGGTGGGCCTCTCGGTCTTCATCGTGATGGTGGCCAAGTTCAAGACCGCGCTCGCCGAAGCCATCGTGGTTCCCGTCGTCGGTTTGATCTTCATCTACATGCTGCGCCTCATCCGCGACGCCGACGACCCCTTCGACTACGACGCCACGGGCAGCCACGGCGCCGCCGAGGTCGATCTCTTTCCGCTGAAGGACTACGAGGGGCGCCTGCGATCCCGCTCGGCCGAGGGGCTGGCACTTCAGCGCGCCGGCGTCGCGGCCAAGGCGGGAGAAGGGCTGGTCGCAGTCGGCAACCTTGGTGCCTGATCGTCGGCGTCGTCGCTGAAGTCGAGGCCCAGGAACTGTCTGGGGTCGACGTAGAGGCCGCCGAGGCGCACCGAGAAATGCAAATGAGGGCCGGTGACCTGTCCCGATGCACCGACGGCGCCGAGGCCCTGGCCCTTTTGCACCACGCCGCCCGTGACGACGTCGATGCGGGACATGTGGAAGTACATCGTCATCAGCCCCTGACCATGATCGAGCAACACAGTGCCGCCGGAATAAAAGCGCTCCGACGCCAGCAGCACCCGCCCGCTCCCCGCCGCCACGATGGGTGCGCCGACGTCGCCGTCGAGGTCCCAGCCGAGGTGCCGCGCGCGCCGTGCCTTGTTGTAGGTACGCAAGGTCCCAAAGGGCGCCGTCTGTTCGCCGGGGGTGGGCTTTTGGAAGCTGCCCCGCCACAAGCGCTCCTCGCTCTTGATCTTCAGGGCCGCTGCGAGGACCACGGACTCCCGCTCCGCCCGCTGCTTCTGCTGCTTCGACGGGCTGGTGAACTGCTTGCCCACGGTGATGGCGCGCTTGTCATAGCCACCATCGCGCAGCGCGACGGGCTTCTTCCACGTCGAGCTACGGCCATCGCGGAGGACGGCATCGATGTGCAAGGTCTGCGGCGCGAGCTTGCTCTCGATGTCCACCGGCACCAGCACGCGCCAGTGGTGGGCATCGCTGCTGATGGGCAGGGCGACGCCTGACTTGTTATCGAGCTCGGCGTTGATGGAGCGGATCGGCGCCAGCGCCGGCGGGCTGGTGACGTCGACGACGAGGATCTTGCCGGTGCGCGCCGTGCTTGGGTCCCAGCTCACCTCGAGCAAGGGCGTCTGGGCGCAGACAAAGGCGAGCAGTGCGATCATGGTCTTTTCACCGGACTCGGCATCATCTCAGCCCCAGCGTGCTGCGCAGCGCGCGCTCGCCGCGTCCCTCGATGACGTCGAGGCGCGCGAGAAAATCACGGTAGTCCAGGTGTCGGCGTTCGACGCCATTGGCCGCCCGGCCCGAGGGCACGGACACGTCGCGCGGGATCTCGAAATCGCGAATGCGACTGGTGGTGAAGCGCGCGACCGCGAGCTGGAGCTCCGTGAAAAAGCCGCGCCGCTCCGACGGCGAAAAGGGGCGCACTCCCTGGTAGCCCTCGACGAGGGCGGCGGCGCTGTCGTCGGAGAGCACCATCTGTTCGCCGACACGTCCGAAGGACCAGGCACACACAGCGATGGCGACGTCGAGCGCCAAGTGATCGCGCCCCGCCATCTCCCAGTCGAAGATCGCCCGCAGGTGCGCGTCGTGCCACTTGGTGTTGTCGACGAAGAGGTCGCCGTGCACCAGGCCCAGGGGCAGTGGACGTCGTCGTCGTCGAACCCGGTTCACCACCTGCGTCAAACGCTCGATCACCGCCCCCAGCGGGCTGTCGATTACCGAGCCCAGAGTTCGCCGCAGAGAGCTCAACCACGACTCAACCACAGGCAGGCCAAAGGGATTCCGCCGTCGTCGACGGAAGGCTCGCAGGGCGCGGTGGCAGCGGGCGAGGGCCGCGCCGACCTGCAGGGTGTGGGCAGGCGTGACCTCGAAGACCCCGAGGTCACGTCCGGGCAAGGCTTTGAACCAACAAGCCCAGCGACGCACGTCGTCGATGTCCAAGGGAAAGAAGCTGCCCCCCGGCACCGACAGGGCCATGTGTGGGGTCACGACGCCGACGTCGACGTCGGACAATGCCGTCAGCACGTCGCGCTCGTGCAGCAAAGCATCGAAGGTCTTGCCCTCGTTGACGCGCAGAAACCACACCCCACCGTCGCCGACGGTGACCCGATAGGTCGTGTTGATGGAGCCCTGCGGGATGCCTTCGACGTCGACGACCTCGCCCCCCTTGCTGACCTCGGGGAAGACGGCGGCCATGGTGTTCACCAACCCACGAGGCAGGGGCGTATAGACGGCCACCTTCGGAATGTAGCTCGCACCCGCCGCCGCCGCGGACTGTTGCTGGCGGGTTTGTGGAAGAAGGCATCGGCACCGCCTACAGTGGGCAGGTGGCCCGCATCCGCCTTGGCGATTTGTTGGTGAAGGCCGGGCTCATCGACGAGCACCAGCTGCAGTCGGGTCTTGCCCACCAACGCCAATGGGGGGGCAAGCTCGGCGACATTCTGGTCGGCAACGGTTTTCTCGACGAGATGATGCTGTGGCGGGGCCTATCGAAGCAGCTCAACGTTCCTTTGGTCTCTTTGCCCGAGCAAGCGCTGGCAGCGGGCATCGAGAAGCAGATCTCCTACGAGCTGTGCGTGAAGCACGCCATCTTTCCCATCCATCGCGATGACAAGGGCCTCACCGTGGCGACGTCGGACCCCGCCAACATCGGCGGCCTCGACGAAATCGCCTTCCGCATCGGTTCGCGCGTTCGCACGGTGTTGGCCCCCGAGCGGGAGGTGGAGTGGGCGATCCGCCGCTATCACCAAGGCGATCCGGCCGCGTGCCCGCCGCCGCGCATGCGCAGGGTCATCGAGGACATCGCGCCCGAGCCTCCGCCGCCTCCGCCGCCCCCGCATTTCGCCACCAATCGGGTGGGAACGCCGATGGCCGACTTCGCGGAGCTCATGGCCCGAAGCACCGCGGCGCAGGCGCAAGCCCAAGCCCAGGTGCAGGCGATGGTGCAGGCCCAATGGCAACAGCAGCAACAGCAGCCGCCGCCACCCCAGCAACAGCCCCAGCCCTGGTCGTCGCCGCAGACGGCGCCCACCGACGCCGAGCTGATGATGCGCGAGACCGCTCACCTGCTGCGTTTTCTGGTCGAGGCCTGCGTGCAGCGCGGCGTGTTCACCCGTGAGGAATACCTGACCCGGCTGCGTTCACTTTAGTGTGACGCGGGCTTCGTCGGTTCCACAGCTGCTTCATTGAAGCGAAAGCTGGGGTTTTCAATAATCCCGAGGAGATTGCCCCATGGATCCTTCAGTGTCGCGAGGCGAATGCCGCCGCCGACGTCTTCGACAGCCCGGTCGATGGTGGCTCCACGAGCGAGCAGCGCGGCCCAGGCAGCGTTGACGTCGTCGACGGCCCAGTAGATACCCGGGCTGTCTCCCCTGACGATGGGGCGCTCGATGGGGTGCAAGCCGAGCTCGAAGCCGCCGACGTTGAAGCCGACGTAGTAGGCTGTATTGAAATAGGGCTCATGTCCCACGAGTTGCTGATACCAGAGCGTGGCCGCTTTGAGGTCTTCGACGTAGTAGACAGCCGTGCGCAGTCCGCGAATCATTGCTTCTCCCGTGCGCGTTTCACCAGCGCGAGGATCTCGTCGGTGACCTGCTGCAAGGTCTTGCCGGTGGTGTCGACGACGACGGCGTCATCGGCGGCCTTGAGGGGGGCCACGGGGCGCTCGGCGTCCTGCTTGTCACGGGCCATGATGTCGCGCAGCACGGACTCTTCGCTCTCGTTGCCCGCCAGGCCCTTTTCGCTCAGCTCGTTCATGCGCCGGCGCGCGCGTTCCTGCGGAGAAGCGGTGACGAAAGCCTTCACGTCGGCGTCGGGGAAGACGACGGTGCCGATGTCTCGTCCCTCGAGCACGCTGCCCTTGCCGCGGCGGCCCAGCGCCCGCTGCAGCTCGAGCAAGGCCGCGCGCACCGCCGGATGCCGGGCCACTGACGACGCCGCCGCTGACACCTCTGGGCTGCGAATGGTGGCGGTGATCTCCAGCGTCGACGCCGGTGCCGGCGGCTCGCGCCCGTCCAGGAAGACGCGGTTGTGGCCTCCTTCGACGACGAAGCGCAGGCGTGCGGGCAGGGTCTGGGCGATGCGACCGAGGGCGTTGCCGTCGTCGACAGAGAGTCCCTGTTGCAGGGCCAGCAGGGCGACTGTGCGGTAGATGGCGCCGGTGTCGACCAGCGCGAGCCCGGCCTTTTCAGCGACGAGCTTCGCGACGGTGCTTTTGCCCGCACCCGCGGGTCCATCGAGGGCCACGATCAGGGGACGTGCGCTCACTGCTCAACTCCCCGCGCTTGGGACGGCGAAGATGGCGTCGAGGGCAGCGAGGAGGCGATCGTTTTCGCCGACGGTGCCGACGGTGATGCGCAGGCTCGCGGGGAGATCGTAATTGGCGACGGGTCGAACGATCAGCGCCCGCTTCAGCAGCTCGATGTTGAGGGCCGCCGCTGTCAGGTGGTGGCGTTCGGGCAGGGTGGCGAGCACGAAGTTGGCCTGCGACGGCGCGACGCTCATGCCCCGGGCCTCGAGCGCGCGGGTCAGGCGCGGCAGCTCGGTGGCGTTGTGGGCCCGACTGCGCGCCAGGTGTTCGACGTCGTCGATGGCGGCCAAGGCAGCGACCTGCCCCAAAGACGAGACGTTGAAGGGATCGCGCAGGGACTCGAGCAGGCGCACCAGTTCCGGGTCGCCGACCCCGTAGCCGACGCGGTAGGCCGCCAGCCCGTACACCTTGGAGAAGGTGCGCAACAACATGGTGCGGGGGCGACGCGAAACGACCGCGACGCCATCTTGGTAGTCGGGGCGGCGCACGTAATCGGCGTAAGCCTCGTCGAGCACGACGACGACGTCTGCGGGGACCTTGTGCAAGAAGGCGTCGAGCTCGTCTTTGCCGAAACAGGTGCCCGTGGGGTTGTTGGGGTTGGCCAGGAACACCAGCTTGACGGCCCGCTCGGCGGCGGCAACCTGGGCGAGGCTGTCGAGGTCGTAGGCGCCGGCTTTCAGGGGAACCACGCGCTCGAGCACGCCATGCGATCGCGCTCCGATGCGATAGACGACGAAACTGGGCCAGGCGTTGAGCAGCACGTCGTCTCGTCCGAGCAAAGCGCGACACAGCAGCGTGATGATCTCGTTGGTGCCATTGCCCAAGACGATGTTGGCCGCGCCGACGTCGTGGAGCCGGGCGAGTCGCGCCTTGAGCGCGTAGCCGCCGGCGTCGGGGTAGAGGTGACCCTTGTCGAGGGCCTGCCGCACGGCCTCGGTGGCCAGGGGCGAGGCGCCGAGGCAGTTTTCGTTGCTGGCCAGCTTGGCGATGTTGGAGACGCCGTACTCGCGCTCGGTCTCCTCAATGGGTTTGCCCGCCACATAGACCGGGAGGTTCTGCAGGTGGGGCTCGACGAGCGGACGCATCGCGCCTCCGATAGCGCGCCGTCGTATGGCCCGCTAGAGAGCCCTCGCTCGAGGTCGGACGGCCAATTCGGGTCGCTTCCGTCGTGAAACGCTGCTAAGCGAGCGTCGCTTGGGTCAACGACCCGGGGAGTCGACGTGCTTTGTCTCGTGGAGAAGACCTGAGCGATGGCCAAGAAGCTGCGTCGCTTCAAGTGGTCGAGCTTGCCGCAGGTGTCGCGGCTGCAGGCGCGCGTCCTGAACACGCTCTTGACGCATTTTCCGCAGACCCCTTTCGAAAAAGGCTTCAAACAGAAGCTGAGGAACGCCCTCGAGCCCGTGCTCCACGTCGACGTCGACGTCTGGTTCGATGGCATCAAGGTGATCGAGCCCGGTTCGCTTCCGCGCCTGCTCGCCGATCCCTGCTGCTGCTCCATCCTCGGGTTGTCCCCCAAGACCGACAAGGCCCTCATCGAGGTCGATCTCCCTTCGGCGCAGCTCGCGATCGACAAGCTGCTCGGAGGCACGTCTGAAGGATCCGACGCGCACCGTCCGCTGTCGGAGATCGAAGAAGGCGTCTTCTCCTTCGTGTTGCTCAAGGCCCTGGCTATCGTGCAGGAGAACTTCGGCGGCGAAAGGCAGATCGGACTCAAGCTCGAAGGCCTGCACGGCAATCTCGAGTCCCTCAAAGCCCGCTTCGACGTCGACGTCCGCCTGGTGTGTTTGAGCTTCAAGCTCTTCGTCGACAACCGCGTCGGCGTGCTGCGTCTCTACCTGCCAGCGGGCCTCATCGAATCGGATTTCCCGGCGACCTGGCCCGAAGACGGACCGGCCAAAGAGCGCCTCCTCTTCAGCTACGGCGATCGCAAAGAGCTCGTGCGCTTGCTGAAAGCGCCCCTCTCCATCGAGGTCGGTCGCCTCGACTTGGCCATGGGTGATCTCGAAGGTCTCGACGCCGGCGACATCGTGCTGGTCGAGACCACCGACGCCCGCATCGGCAAGAGCGATGCCGATACCGCCGACGACGACAACGCCTCGGTCTTGTCTGGACAGGTCACCTGCCGCATCGGCGACGGCGCCCACGGCACCATTCTCGGCACTCTCAATGTGGGCGCCGAAGGGCGTTATGAAGTGGCCATCGAGACCATCGTCCCCGCCGGTACGCCGCGCGCGATGGGCATCCTCTTCCCGTCCGACGGGAACAACGGAGAAGAAGCCATGGTCCAGGACTCCAAGCGTCTCTCTGCAGGCGGCGTCGTCGATGAGCGCGCCCACGCTGCGGCCTTGCGCGAAGCGTCACGACGGCACGTGCAGCGAGGCGCTCCCCCGAGTCTGGGTGTGGCCAAAGTGGGGCCCGAGCCTGATGTGCAGGCCCAGCACTCCGACGACTACGAAGAAGACGACGGCGCCCCCAACGCCTCGGCGGCTGGCCTCCTCGACGACGTCACCGTTGCCATGGTCGTGGAGCTCGGTCGGGTCATGGTCTCTGCCGCCGATGTGATGGGCTTGCGTGCGGGCCAGGTCATCGAGCTCTCCCGCGCTCCCGGCGAGCCCGTCGACCTCGTCGTCGACGGCAAGCGCATCGGCAAAGGCGAGCTGGTCGAGATCGACGGCGAGCTGGGCGTGCGCATCCTCTCCCTGGCGCGCTGAGCCCTCACGCGCTCGAGGTCTGAACGGGTTCCGCCAGCCGGGCAGCGACGCGGGCCGCCACTTGCGCCGTTGCAGCCGCGCAAGTGCTAGCGTGGCGGCGTGTTGAACCGCCTCGCCGTCGTCGTCGTCGCCCTCCTGTGGCTGGGTCCGGCCCCTGTGCTGCGCGCAGATCCCGTCCCAAGCCCCCCTCCGGTCGCCACCGCCGTCGCGGACCCCTTGCCCGAAGTGCACGCACCGCCGCCTCCCGAGCCGATTGAATCGCTCGTCGCCCTGCCCTCGGCGGCCGAGATGCTGATGCCCTTCATCAAGACCATGCTGATGCTGGGCGTCGTGCTCGCCTTGGTGTGGCTCACCCTCCACAAGGGGATGGGCAAGCTGGTCGAAAAGGCCCAGGCCGGCAAACGTGTGCGGGTGGTGGAGCGCATCTCTCTCGACGCGCGTCGCAGTCTCTTTCTCGTCGAAGTCGACGGCAAGCAGATGATCCTGGCTGGCGGTGACGTCGTCCGCATCTCCGAGGTCGAGTCCCTCGCAGCCCTGCCAAAGTCCGAGCGCCACGGCCTGTTCGACAAAGTGCTGAGCGCAACGCAGAAAAGACCGAAGCCGGCGTCGACGTCGACGACGCAGCCGACCGAGACGGAGCAAGCATCATGAGCGTCGCGCCCACGGGCCCCGCGAGCTTTGAGCCGCGCCAACGGCTCGGCCAAAGCTGTCAGAACTTTCGCCAACGCTTGCGGGCTGCTTTCAGTAAACCCGTCCAAGAGCGCGCGCTGGTGGCCTGGAGCCGGCGCATGGGCTGGACGGTCTTCATTTTCCTCATCGTGGGGCTTGCTCCGGCGGTGGCCCTCGCCGGGCGCGCCAAGCCCAAGGCCCCTGCCAGCGATCTTCAGGCCATCGTCGGCGGCGCGGACCTCCTGGGCAACGACTCGATCTCCAACCGCCCCCTGATCCTGATGACGGCGATGGCGGGCCTCGCGCTGCTGCCCTTCGTCGGCATGATGGTGACCAGCTTCGTCAAGATCGCCGTCGTCCTGTCGATCACGCGCCAGGCCATCGGCATGCAGCAGGCGCCGCCGACGACGGTCATCACCGGTATGGCCATCATCTTGACTGTGTATGTGATGCAACCAGTTGGGCTGCAAATCTACAATCGTGTTGACAAGCTGGTCGCCATACAGCGCGGCGGCGATGTGATGGCCAAGGAGAACGTCGACATCATCGTCGAGGCGGCCAAGCTCGCCAAAGAACCCATCAAGGCCTTCTTGTTGAAGAACTCCAACAAGAAGGATCGCGACATGTTTTACCGTGTCGCCTTCCGCATGCGCGCCGAAGAAGACCGCGCCTCGCTCGGGCCCGACGATCTCATCATCCTGACGCCGTCGTTCGTCATTTCCGAGCTCTCCAAAGCCTTTCAAATTGGCTTCATCATCTTTATCCCATTCCTGGTAATCGATATGGTGGTCAGCAATATCCTAATGGCTCTAGGTATGCAGATGTTGTCGCCGACGACGATATCGCTGCCGTTCAAGATTTTGCTCTTTGTGCTCGTTGATGGTTGGTATCTCATTACTCGAGGCTTGGTCCTCGGGTATCAATAGGGAGTGAAGTCATGTCGATTCAGGACTTCATCGTTCAGATTACCAATGAGGCCATCCTCATCACGATCCTGGTTTCGTTGCCGGCGATCTTGTTGAGCTTGCTGATCGGCGTGGCCGTCGCGATCTTTTCGGCGACGACGCAGATTCAGGAGCAGTCGCTGTCGTTTGTGCCCAAGATGATCGCGGTCTTTGCGGTCATTGCCATTACCGGGCCTTGGATCGGGGCGACGATGATGCGCTTTGCGGAACGCTGCTTGGGCGGCTTCGTCGAGGTCATGCGCTAGTGCGCATCGATCCTTCTTTGGGAGAACGCGCCCGCTTCGCGCCGAAGCGGTGTTGCGCCTCGGGTCGGACGCGAAGCGGGCGTGGCCATCGAAGCGCTCGTTTCCCTCGAGCTCTGCCGGCGCCGAAGCCTCCAACCACCTGGCGTCGTGCATCAATGACGATGTTCGATCGCCGGCAACAGCTCGAGGGAACGCGTCAAGACAAAGGGCAGGGGTTCCAGGGGGGGGGGCCCTGGAGCGCTTCGCCGCCACCAGGTAACCCCCATGGCCCGGCCGGAGGCCTTCTCCGCGCGAAGCGCGTTCTCCGCGCCAAGCGCGTGTGCGAGCGGACGCTCCTGCGCGCGAGGGTTGCGCGATGACACAGTTGATGAGCGCGCTGTCGCAGCAGCTCGATCTCACGCGGATGATTGTGTCTTTTGCGCTGATTATGGCGCGGGTTATGGCTATTGTGTTATTGGTGCCGTTTCTCGGTGGTAAGAATGCGCCACCCGAGGTCAAGATGGGCGTGGGCATGACCCTCGCGCTGATCATTTGGCCGACGGCGATGGCGACCTTGACGGGGCCCATCACCATCAGTCCGCTGGGCTTCACGCTGATGATGATGAAGGAGACCTTCGTCGGCGTCGTCATTGGCTTTGTTGCCAGTAAGATTTTTTATACGGTGGAGATCTCGGGGCAGCTCATCGATATTCTGCGCGGCGCCAACCAGATCCAGCTGCAGGTGCCCGAGATCGAGGAGCGGTCGTCGGCCTTCGGCGCCATGCAGTTTCAGATGTTGCTGTGTTTGTTCATCGCGCTGGGACTGCACCATCCCTTCATCGCGAGCTTGTTCGAGAGCTTCCGCGTCGTGCCGCTCAACGATTTCCCGCACTTCCAGGCCGGCTTCAAACCCTTCGTCGACTACTGCTGCCGCACCACCGCCGACATCCTCTTCATCGCCGTGCTGCTGGCCATGCCCATCGGCATCGTCACGCTGATCATCGAGACGGCCTTTGGTCTGATGAACCGCGTCGCTCCTCAGATCAACGCGTACTTCATGGCCATGCCCGCGAAGGTCTTGGGAGGCAGCGCCGTCTTCTTCTTCGCCTTCGACATGATCCTCGAGACCATGTTGACCAATGCCCGCGGCATGCTGGGGCACGTGCAGACCATCGTGCAGCTGCTCGGATAGTCGTGGCCCGCGAAAGACTGGACATCTTGTTGGTGCAACGCGGCCTCGCCGAAAGCCGCTCCCGGGCCCAAGCGCGCGTGTTGGCCGGTGACGTCGTCGTTGACGATCACCGCGTCGACAAACCCGGCACCCAGGTCAACGTCGACGCCGCCATTCGCCTCAAGGGCGAGGGCTTGCGTTGGGTCTCGCGCGGGGGACTCAAGCTCGAAGCCGCACTCGCAGCCTGGCCTGTCCCCGTCGAAGGAGCCGTGTGCGTCGACGTCGGCGCCTCCACCGGTGGCTTCACCGATGTGCTGCTCGAGCGTGGGGCGGTGCGTGTCTTCGCCGTCGACGTCGGCCGCGGGCAGTTGCACGAGAAGCTGCGCCAAGATCCGCGCGTCACGAGCCTCGAAAAAACCCACATCAAGACCCTGGCCCGGGGCGCTCTCGATCCCCCGCCGCGCGTCGCCGTCGTCGACGTCAGCTTCATCTCTTTGCAACAGGTATTGCCGGCCTTGGTGGGGCACTTGGCGCCCGTCGCCGACATCGTGGCGTTGGTGAAGCCGCAGTTCGAAGTCGGACGCGCCCAGGTGGGCAAAGGCGGCATCGTGCGAGATGGGCAGGCCCGAGAAAAAGCCGTCGACGACGTCGTCACCGCTGCTCTTGGCCTCTCTTTGATCCACGCTGGGACCATTGCATCCCCCATCGAAGGCGCCGACGGCAACGTCGAATTCCTCGCTTGGTTCCGCCGGGATGCAGGAGGATGACGACGACATGCGCGCCCTGATCGTCACCACCGGTCGCCTGATCTCGCCCTTTCAGGAGGCGCCGGGCTTTGCCCTCTTTGGCCCGAGCACCGTGGCCACCACGCGCCGCGCGCTGCTCGAACAGCGCGGCCTACACGTCGACGTCGTCGGCGCCGACGACCTGGTGCCCCCCGGTGCTGGCCCCGTGGTGGTGTTCGCCGATCATTGCTTCGTGTCTCAGAAGTGCCTGGGAGATTTTCTCGGTGCGGCCTTCGACGTGGTCGCGAGCGGCAAGAACGCGCGCCTCGCGTTGCACAAGACCCCGTCCGTTGAGTTCACATTGCCCCTCTCGTCAGCGGCCATCGAGCCCTTCGATCCCAGCGGACCAGGCGCCCGCCAAGAGGCAAGGGGCAAGCACGAGCGCGCCGCCGAAAAACGCGTCGCCTACGACTGCTTCTTCGCCGCGAACGTCGACGTCGGCCTCACGGGTGCACAGCTGTTGGATCGGCTGCGCAGCGAGAGCGTGCGCGTGGTCGTCCAAAAGGGCGAGCTCGCGATCCCCATTCCGCTGCCGACCCTCGGCGACGGCGGCAGCCATGTGATGCTGATGCCCGTGACGTCGACGTTGGCAGCGCACGTCGAACACTGGGTGCACATCTTGTGGCTCAACCAGGCCGCCTTCGGCACGCGCTGGTTGGACATCGCGCGGGCCCACAAGCTCTGGGTCGCCTGGCGCGCGTTGACGGCGCCACCCTGGAGCTTCGCGGCCTTCACCAAGCGCTTCGTGCACCTGGGCAAGAACGTGCGCATCCATCCCAGCGCCTGGGTCGAGGCCTCGATCATCGGCGACAACGTCGTCATCGGCGCGCGGGCCAGCGTGCGTCACGCGGTGTTGGGAGACGGCGTCGTCGTCGGCGATCACGCCACCGTGTTGTCGTCGACCTTGGGACAGGGTGTGAAAGTCACGCCCCGCACCTTCGTCGTCTGGTCGGCGGCCTACCCGGGTGCGGTGCTCTCCAACTACAAGCTGCAGGTGAGCCTCATCGGCAAAGAGGCGTCGTTGTCGACGTGGGCGGGGCTCATCGACGCCAAATTGCAGGGCACCGTCGAGGTTCGCCACGACGGCGTCCTGCGCTCCACCGAAAGGAGCTTCCTCGGCTCCTGTCTGGGCCACGGCGCCCACGTCGGCGCCAAAGTGCTGCTCCTGCCGGGGCGCGAGGTGCCCAACGGGGCCTTCCTCACCATGCGCGACGACGAGCTGGTGCGCGAAATCCCCGCCGATCTGCCCAAGGGTGTCGCCTTGGTGCGGGACCAAGGCACGCTGGTTCCGCTGTCGTCGTTGCGCGCGCCCTCGAGCGCTTCGTAGTTATCATTAGCAGGCTGCTGAAAAACGAAGTTTTGAGGCAGACCCTCCGGAAGTACAGCAGGGTGCGAAAAACGGAGTTTTTCCGCACCCTGTTAGAGCTTCCACACATCGGCGAACTGCATGCCCACGCCCACGATGCCGTTGCCGCCGAGCTCGCTGTTGGCAGCCGTCTTGCCGCTCACGATGAAGGCATCGAGAAACACGAAGAAGGCGATGGACTGCGACAGAGGCAACACGATCTTGTGCGTCGTCTGCGCGCGCAGCGCGAGGTCCCCCGGGCGGTCGTCGCCGTCGGGCACGAGGTAACGCAGGTCAAGGTCGCTCTCGTAGGCGAGCTGCCACACCAGGGGCAGATGCAGCTTGTAGGCGGCGACGACGCCGAAGTCGTTGTGCACCGATCCTTTGGGATCGGCGGCCTCACTGAAGTCCTGCTGCACCAGCGCGCCCACGCGCAGCTCTTTGATCACCGATCCTGGATAGGCGACCAGGCCCGCGGATTCTCGCAGCACCAACTGATGGGCCAGCGTCTTGGTCGGATCGGCGGGATCCTGCGTCGGTGTCACCTCGGTGTCGAAGGCCGTCTGCACGAAGGGGATGATCTGGAAGCTGTCGTCGGCGATGCCCACCTTCACCTTGTTGATGCGCAGCTCGGTCGAAGCGACGACGTCGTCACGCTGCTCCTGGGGCGGGATGGTTTCGCCGGGCACGTCGAAGACGATGCTGTCGAGCTGCACCTTCAGGCGCCATTCGTTGGCGAGCCAGGGACCGTCGTAGAGGAAGAAGCCGTTCGCGCGGGCGGCGATCTGAAAGAGATTGGGGTTGCTCAGGCGGGTCTCGCGCGATTCCGCAAAGAGAGAGACGTTGTCGCTGTTGCGAAAAGCCAGTCCCTGCAGCGCCAGCTCGTCGAAGCCGAAGCTCACTTTGTCGACGAGGACGTCGCTGTGATCGAGCAGCAGCTGGTGGATGGCCGCCGGATCGCGCTCAGACTCGAGGTGAGACATCACGATCTCGCGCACGCTCTTGCCGGCGACGACGTCGTGGTCCCGAAAGGTCCCCTGCAGATCGGCGAGGGTCGCCACGCTTTCGGCGAAGGCGACGGTGTAGCGCTCACTGCCGTTGATGGCGCGGCCTCCGATGCGTCCGTGGGCGGCGTCGAGGCCGGCGGCGAAGACGTAGTCCGGTCCTGCGATGGGGCCCGCAGGACCCAGTTGTTTGCTCATGTGGGCCGCGACCTGCAGCAGCTCCGCGCCCGTCAACGTCGTGGTCATCAGATTGTCCGGCGTCGACAGCCAATCGTCGAGCACGAAGCGAGGGATGGGGCCGAGGATGTCGTCGTTGCGCGGCAGGTTGCGCGCCAAGACGACTTCGGTGCTCGTCGAGTTCTTGAGCGCGTTGACGACGAGGTTCATCCAGAGCGGATCAGTGATGAAGGGAGACCAAGCCTTGTCGCGTCGCTGGAACCTGCCCAGATAGAGGACCTGCTCGCCATAGAGCACGGGCGCCAGCTGCTCCTCGTGCGCGCGGAGGAAGGCATTGGGATCTGGGATGAGCAGCACCGCTCCCTTGGCAATGTCGCCTTCTTCGAGGACGCGAAAGTGCGCCGACACCGCCTCGTCGCCGGGCATGCCGTCGACGAGTGGCAGCTGCTCGTGCACGAGCTCGACCAGACGTCGTCGTCCGTTCGCCGCGGTGCCGTCAAAGCGTGCGCTGACGTGGCTCAACGCGTAGGGCTGACTCGCCGCCACCATCGACACAATCTGGTCGCGCTGCATCTCTCGGCCTCCGCGGGCGTCGCCGACGCTGACGCGGGCGATGCGCTCGATGAGGTCGTTGCGCTCCCACTCGTCGTACAAAACGACGTCGACGCGTGACGCCGTCGTCACCTGCTCGAGCTCCTCTTCAGCGTAGGCGCCCATGACGATGGTGAGATCGGGTTGGCGACGCAGCTTCTCGCGCATCGCGCGCACGGCGTCGTCAATTGCGGCCGGGGCAGCGTCGATGTGCCAATCGCTCCGCGCCGACGTCGGCAGCAACGCCATGGCCCTGGGGTTGACGACACCGATGATGCCGACGGTGAGGCCGGCGCGTTCGACGACGACGAAACGCGGAAAGGGGCGCTGGTCCTGCCCGTCGCGCAGGTTGGCAGCGATGAAGGGCAAGGCCCCTTTGGAGCGCAACGCATCAAGGCCCGCCCGCCCGAGCGCCAGATCGCGGGCGCGGGGAACGATGGCGTCGAAGCCGAGGGACGAAAGCTCGGCGACACAGATGGCGCGCTGGGCGACGTCGTCGGCGTCCACCGCGAGCCCCCCCATGTGCACCAGCACCGTTTTTGCGCTGGTGGTCTTGACCATCAGTGCATCGAGGGCGGCCTTCATGCGCCCCGGGTCCCCCGTGCGACGGCCGAATGCGTAGATCGTCGTTTCGTCGTCGCCGACGCGGGCCGTGGCCGTGACTTCCACCTGCCGGTTCCAGCCGAGCACACTCCGGTCGTCGTCGACGGGGCGGGAATCGCGCTCATCGAGCTCGAGGCCGAGCACGCTGGTCCTGCCACGCGTGTAACGGACCAGACGCGCCGAGACGCGCTTCAGATCCTCGAGCCGTCCGGTGCGCTGCACCTCCTCTTCGATGATGGCGAGCATGTCGGCACGGCCCTCGCGCGGCCATTGAAACGCCAGGTCCTGCGAGCCGATGAGCACGGGCAGCGCGGCATCGAGCACCTCGCGCGAGAGAGCGCCTTCGCCGGCGACGACGTCGACGACGCGGGCCGTTTCGGTGACGTGGGCAGCGTCGGGGAAGAGCCAATTCGGACCCCGCTCGATGGCGCTCTGACCCACTGATGCGAGGGCGTAGGATCCGCGATCGCGCGCCAGGGGATCGAAGAGGGCGCCGGCGATGTTGATGGCGTTGCGTTGGCCGCCGAGGCAACCAGGTCCGACGCGCACGACATGAATCTCCTCGGCGGGGCGCACGACGTCGTCGGCGAGCGCGCCGACGGCTGCGGTCAGGACGCTCAGCCACCCCAGGCAGCGAAGCATGCTCGACATGGACATGGCGCAGACTGGTTCGACCCGGGGTCAGGGGGCAAGGACCCTCAGCCGTCGTCGACGCTCGCCCGGCAAGGCTCGTAGCTCAGATCGAATTCCACGAAGGAGATGACGCCGTCGCTGATGACCGCGTTGGTGCGGGCCTTGGTGCCCGCGGCGATCACGCGGCGTCGCCCATCGGCGTCGATGACGACGATGTTGTCCCAGCTGCGGCAATGCGCGTCTTGCAGGCGTTCGCTCACCAACCAAAGCTGCGTTCGCGGGTCCCACGACAAGCGGCTGCGCAGCCGCCGGTGCAGGGGTTGGCCCAGCAGATCGACGTCGTCGGGCATCTGAAAGAGCAGCTGATCGCCCGCCGCCGTCAACGCGTGAACCCCGCCCCTGCCATCGCTCGAGAGGATGCGGCCGTGGTCCTCCCACGCGCCGTCGCCGCCGAGCTCGATCACGCGCTCGCCGATCAGCGCGATCCGCCGCTCACCGACGACGGCGATGAACGCATTGCCCTCGCCCCACGCGGCGTCGGGTTCGGGGCCAGCCAAGGGCAGGCGGCGGCCGTCGTCGAGGACGAGGGCACCGGGCTCGGTGTGGCCGATCACCGCCGACCGCGGGCCGTAGACCCGGTGCAGGGTCCGCCCCTCGCCATCGACCCGCCGTGAGCGCGGGACGCCGTGGGCGCCGACGACGAAAGAGCCGTCGGCGTCGATGCTTTGCAACCATTCGCCCGGAGCCAGGACCGGCAAACGCACAGCATGAACGCCAGCGGCGTCGAAGACGACGACGCCTGCTTGCTGCTGGATCAAGGCGCACCGATGGCCGAGGGCCACACCAGCCAGACACCCGTGCCCCAACAGCGAGCTGCTGTCAGCAGCGACGTCGATACGATGCCCCTCGACCTCGACGTGTACGCCCGCGCCGTCGGCCCAGGCGACGATGTGCTCACCCACGGCAACACAGCTCGGTCGCAACAGAGGACGACGTTGCGCGCTGCCATCGGGGGCCACCCTCACGAGCTGCGGATCGACGGGTCGGCGCACGAGCAGGCAGTCGCTGTCTGGCAGCGCCGGCGTCTCCTGAGGGCAAGCAGCGACGACGACGACGGCGAGCGCAATCAACTGCTTGACGGGATGCACAACCGATGGCTTACTGCGCCGCAACCGCGGGGTGTAGCTCAGCTTGGTAGAGCGCTTGGTTCGGGACCAAGAGGTCGTAGGTTCGAATCCTGTCACCCCGACCACTCCAGGGCCGGATGCTCCTCGGGATACCGACAGCATCCGGCCCTGACTTTCGCTCATCGTCGCCGCCCTTGGTCACGTGGGTGCTCCTGCGCATCCCAAACCACGAGGCAGGCAAGCACGACGCTCCTCAACGAGCCCCCACAAAACGGCGCCGCCCCTCCTTGGAAAAAGGCTGCGGCCACGAAGGCACCGACAAGCTGCCGTCGTCGTCGACGGCGAACCAGCCCAGCACCTGGAAGGACTGCGCCGGCATGTAGCCTTGGCCGATCAACCACTGGGGCCCACCAGCGCCGTTGGCCACGTCGAGCACCACCAGTACGTGTCCCGGCGAGCCACCCACCACGAGCAGATCGCCAGGTTCGACGACGTCGACAGCGATGGTGTCCAAGGCCAGCGAGCGCGAGCCGGCCCACAAAAACACGGTGTCCAGCCAAGCCCGAAAGGTGGCCGGCGACGACGACGGCGCTGCCTTCTGCTGCCATTGAATCCGGTTTTTCACCGCGTGGGGTCGTTCGCCGGCTGCGAAGCGTTTCCAGGGCAGGGCATCGCCGCTGGTCGCGTGAAAAGACAGGCCGTCGACGTCGTGGCGCGCGCGCCGGTGTTCGGCGTAGAGGCGGATGGCACTGTCGGCGCACTGCTGCAGGTCCGTGGTGCCGACGTCGATGTCGACGACGGCGCGGGCCCAGGGGGCCTCGATCACGCGGCCGTCGAAGGCTGTCACGGGCGTGCCAGCAGGCAGCAGCGGCAAGGCCCGCAACCAAGCCCCAAAGGAGCCGCCGCCGACGTCGACGCGGGTGGTGCCAACGGGTGCCGAAAAGCGCTCGACCACGGTGTCTGTGGCGCACAGTGCGAACACGAGCAGCGGAACCATGGCTGATGCCTCCTCAGGATCCGCGCAAGCGATCGAGCACGATGGCCGCCGCGCTGCGCACGCTCAGGTGGTTGAAGCTGGCGCCGTCGTCGTCGACGGGCCCCACCACCGGGGCCAACACCAGATCGCAAGCGTCGAGCACCGACTGGGCGAGACCGTGTCCGGTGCCAAAGAGCAGCAGCGCATCGTCGCTGTCGCCGAGGCGCTGGCGCAGGGCCGCGTAAGGCACAGCACCCTGGGGTTTCGCCGACGTCGCCACCAGCAGCGGCCGCCTGCCGAGCGCGGCGCTCTCGCGCTCGACGGCATCGTCGATGGCAGAGACGACGACGACGCGGGACATGGCCTCGGTGCGGTCCTTGTTGCGCTTGCGACCGGCGTCGCCGTCCCAGAAACCGACGATGGCGCGGGCCTGGGTGCGTTGGGCCTCGACGGGCGTGACGACATAGAAGGCCGCGCAGCCGAAGGTGCGGCCCGAGCGCGCGATGTCGTGCACATCGAGATTGGTCAGCGCCGTCGTCTGCAAGCCGCCGTGGCGATCGAGCACCGGACCATGCACCAACGCGATTGCCAAACGACCTGCCATGTAGGTGACAGTAATCAAAGCGCGGCCTGGCTCGCACGGCTGAAGCACCGAGCGTCCCAGCGCGGATCCGTCCGATAGTAGACCTGTGCCAACGCCTCAAAACCATCGGCACTTCTTTGGGTACCAACAGCGGGGTGAGCCATGAGCAGCGTCGGCGGCAGCAGCAACAACAACATCGAGCGTGCGACGCGGCGTCAGGACGACACCGCCAGCGAGGCCGCGACCCAAAAGGCCCAAGAGGCGGCCCGGCTGCAAGAGGCCGCGAAGGTCCAAGACGCAGCTCCCGCGGGTGACTTCGTCGAGGGCCTCGAGCAGGCGGAGCACCCCCACGTCGACCCCGCCACCGTCGACGGCGCCCGCGCCCGGGCTCTGGGCGGCGAGGGTGAGGCCAAAGCCCGCCTGCTCCAGCCCCGGGAACCAGCGGCTCCCGGCCCGCGCCGCGGCCTGCGTCCCGACGAAGACTGGCAGGCGCGGGCCGGTGGCAGCACCCGCCCGGTCCCCCGCCCGCCGCCGCCCCCGACCGGCAGCACGCGTCAAGTGAACAACGACACCCCGAACGCACCCGCAGACCCCAACCAGACCAAGCTGGCGTAGACGACGACGCACGCCGCCGGCACGACGCCTCCCAGCCGGGGGGCGTTCGTGTTTGAGCCTTGGTGCCCCGGCCGCTGGGAGGTCTTGGCTTCAGCGGCTGTCTTCGATGAAGGGGTCGCCGTGCGAGGTGTCGGGGATCTCGACGAAGGCGACGGCGGCGATGGCTTCGGCGTAGCGATCGGGCAGCACCTTGCGCAGGGCGGCGACGCCGCTGACGACGACCTGGCGGATGTCTTTCTCGAGGGAGGCGAGCTGTTCGGGTGGCGCTGTTCCAAAGCGCTCGATGAGCAGCTCGCGCTCTTGCACCAGGGGCCCGATCAAACGCTGCACGGCTTTGGGATCGGCGCCGGCGCGGGCCACCATGCGATCGACCTGGGCCTGTCTCTCGTCGTGCGTTTCCTTCACGAAGGCGATGCCCGCGGGATAGAGGCGCTGCTGGATCTCTTCCAACGTCGGCGCTGGGTACCAACGCAAGGGCGCCCGCGAGTCAGAGCGCCACATGCTCAGCACGTCGTCGCGGAACTCCTGGGTGCCGAGCTCGCCGAGGGCGGCGGTGACGCGTGAGGCGTGCTCCTGCTCCTGTTGCACGAAGGGCACGCGCGCTTGTTGTCGCGCTGTCGCCGGCAGACGGTAGTGGGCCTCGGCCAGGCGGAGCTGCTCTTCGAGCAGGGAGGTGAGCTGGTCGGCGAGCTGCTCGCGCGCGTCCGCTTCGACGCCCACGGCAGCAGCGTCGACGACGACGGCGTCCCGGAAGCTCAAGGGCTTCAGCACCAGCGCGTGGGCCAGGTACTCCCGCGTTGCCTGCTCCTCGGGCGGCTCCCGCGTGCGCAGCAGGGCCACCGAGCCGAAGGCGGCCAGCGCGACGACGACGATGACGGCGGCCCAGCTTTTTGCCCTCAGGCCGGCCCGCCCATGGCGCCAACCGCGGGTGGCGAGGGGGACAACGACGTCAGGTGCTGCGCGGGTGGGCGAGGTGCCGGTCGCTGCCGCGGGAACAGCGGGCGGCAGGCGCAGCGTCGGCTCGCCGTCTTCGGCCGGCGCGCCGGGATGGGCAGCGAGCACAGGTTCAGCGGGTTCGTCGTCGTCGGGACGCTCGACGCGCGTGGTCTGCTCGGCTCCCTCTTCAAACCGGTGCAGTCGATCCCGCAGATCGTCGCCGACCAAGAGCTCGACGAAGGCGGCCACGGCGGCGTGTCCCACGGTTCCTTGGGCATCGGGCACCGCGGCTTCGATGACGTCGGCCACCTCGCCCATGTCGGGGTAGCGCTGGGCCGCTTCGCGCTTGAGCATGCGCACCACGACGGCGTCGACGTCGGCAGGGATGTCGGCGCGATAACGCGAAGGCGGGCGCAGCTTGCCCGTCAAGATCTTCTCCACCACCTGCACGGTGCCTTCGGCGCGAAAGAGCCGGCGGCCCGTGAGCAGCTCCCAGAACACGATGCCGAGGGAGAACTGATCGCTGCGCGAGGTCAACGTCGTCGACGACAGCTGCTCGGGCGACATGTAGGCCAGCGTGCCGGCGATATCGCCGGTGGCGGTGCGGCTCAATCGAGCGTCGGCCCGGGCGATGCCGAAGTCCCCAACCTTGGCGACGCCGTCGTGGCGCACGAAGATGTTCTTGGGGGCGACGTCGCGGTGGATGATGCGCAGCGGCTTGCCCTCGACGTCGTTGGCGGCGTGGGCGTGGTGCAGTCCGCGGGCGGCGTCGGCGACGATGCGGGCGGCGACGACGACGGGGAAGAGGAGGTCGCGCTTGGCGGCCTTGCTGCGCAACGTACCCGCGTTTTCGCCGTGCACGTACTCGAAGGCGATGAAGGGCCGTTCGTCCTTTTGGCCCACTTCGATGACGGCCACGACGTTGTCGTGAGACAGGGATCCGACAATGCGTGCCTCGTCGAGGAGCCGGTGGTTGGCGTCGTCGTTGCCTTCAGCGTCGGGCAACAGATGCTTGAGCACCACGATGCGCCGAAAGCCGCCGACGCCCTGCTGACGAGCGACGAAGACCTCACCCATGCCGCCGACAGCGATGCGTTCGACGATGACGTAGCGCTCCAACACGAGGGCAGGCTAGCGCTTCAGGCGACGGAGGCGCGGGTCAAGGTGCCCTCGATCACCGCGCCGCCCTTCGTCGTCACATAGAGCAGGCCATCGGTGCGCGTGAGCTCCCACGAGCTGTTGCGATCGGTGGCGTCGTCGAGGGCGTCGAGGAAGGCCGGCAGCAGCGTGTAGACCTCGATGCGATCGGCCTGATGAATGGCCCTGGTCGCCCATTCTCGCTGCAGCAGCACGAGATCGTGGCTGGTGAAGACGACGACGCGGGGGTTTGCCTTCTTGGCTTTGTGCAGCCGCTCCGCAGAAGGAGACCCCACCTCGATCCACGTCGTCGTCGTGCCTTGGAGATCCTTGACCCACACCGCGGGCTCGTCCGTCGAGGACAGGCCCTTGGAAAACGCGATGCCTTCTTCGAAGCACAAGCAGTACGCGAGGGCTCGGGTGAGCAGGTAGCGCGCGGTCTCTGAGGGGTGGCGCGCAAGGCGCAGATCGAGGGGCTGGTAGACCCCGCGGTCGACGTCGGAGAGCGAGACCTTGAGGTGGTACATCGTCGCTTGCTGGGCCATGGGTTCCGTTTCTGGATCACCCTGGTGAGCGGTTCCATTGGTCGCTCTGGGGCCCTTCTCACTGAAAAGCGACCCTGCGCCGGTGTCCCCACACAGCCAAGCTCAGGGCGCTTTGAAAGGGGTGGTGACGACGTCGGTGACGTAGGCCGGTGGCTCGTCGAGGCGCTCGAACAAATAGGCCAGGGGCACGGCACCGTTGACCAGCAACAAGGCGTGGAAACGACGCTCAGAGTAGCCATCGCGCCACCGGCGGTGGGCTTCGCGCCGCAACTGCTCGATGCGCACTTTGCCCACGAGCCCAGAGATGCCCGACGTCGGCGCCCGCACCAGGGATCGCACCAGCGCTCGGGCCACCGGCAGGCGCACAGCGCCGCGTCGCACCAAGAAGGCCGAGGCCTGCTCGGGGGTCACGCGGCCGATGGCGAGGCCGACGTCGACGACGGCGAGCAACGCAGTGGTCAGAGCGTGACGGACCATGAGCAAGCGACTCGCCGGCGAATGGCGGAAATGCAGCTCGCGCATGATCTCGGCCGCCACCAGGCCCCAGCCGTGCACCATGTCGCTGCCCCACGTCGACGACGGACCGGGTCCTGCTCCAAAAAGCGCACCGCGGCGGGCGATGGTGGTGGTGCGGTTTTGCCAGACGGCCTGGGTGTGGCGGCCGGGGAAGGCCAAAGTGGCGACGTAGCTCTCGAGGTCGGCGACGGCGAGCTCTTTGAGGGCTTCGTGCTGGGGTCCCAGGGGCTCGCGCACCAAGAGCAGGGCGTCTTGGCGAGGCGCGAAAGGCTGGGGCGGCACATAGAGGCAGGCCTGACCCCCAGGAGCAAGGGCCGCGGGCATGGCGTCGACGTCGATCCGTTCGTCGTCGTTGTCGGCGTGGGCGGCGGGCAGGGGGACGCTGCCGTTTTCGGCGACGAAGGCGCGCGCGCGCGAGGCGAGCTCACGGGTCCAGGCGATGGCTTCGCTGAGGTTCAGGGGCGCGTTCTTGCGGGCGCTGGCGAGGGCTCCCTCGGCGCTTTGGCCGCGAAAGCCACGACGCAGGACCCGTGCGTGCTCGACGCGCATCTCTTCGGCGATAGAGCGACCCAGGTCGAGCACTTCGCCGGCGGTGAGGTCGAGCCCGCGCAGGCGCAACAGCTCGTCGAAACGTTCGGCGCCGAGCACGGGCTGCGGGGTCTGGGGCAGGGCGGTCAACCAGTCGCGGTGCTCTTCGAGGGCCGAGGCTGCGTCGTCGACGCCGGCTTCGACTTGGGCCTGCAGCGCGGCGGGCAGCGCTCGGGCGGGGGAGGGGCTGGTGGCCTGGGCGCGCACGGCATCGACGATGGAGCGCAGGAGATCGGGCATGCCGTCGGCGACGTCGCGAGCACGGATCGCCAGCTCGGGCGCCGCTTCGATCTGGGCGGTGGCCCGCGCTTTTTGCAGGTGGGGACGGATGGCCTTGAGGCGCCGGGCGAGGGACTCGAAGCGTTGCTCGGGATCCGCCGGCTGCAGCCCGCGCAAGTGCAGGAGCAGGGTCTCGGCCAGGGGCGTGACGACGTCGGGATCGCGCTTGTGCAGGGCGACTTCTTCGTCGGCGAACTTGTAAAGCTCGAGGGAGGCAGAAAACACGCGCGCATCGAGCAGGCGTTCACGGCTCTCGGTGGCCTGGGTCTCGAGATCCCGGCGCCAGGCGACGTTGGCGTCGACGACGGCGGCCTTGGATTCGGGGCTGGGATCAGAGAATTCGCCGGCGTGATCGAAGAGCCCCAGGGCCGTTTCGACCTCGGGGCGGAGTGCGCAGATGCGGCGAACATGGGCGTCGTCGCGTGGGTTTCTGCGGTGGTTCTCCGTCGTCACGCCCTAGGTCTCCCCGTTTTTTCCTGGATGGGATGTAGGGGGAACGCTGGCCGTTGTCCACGGTTGAACGAAGGGAGGCAGTCGGGGCGTCGTCGTCGTCGCGCCCTGCTGGTCGACGTCGTCAGGGCGCGAAGTCGATCTTCACCTTGGCCACGGGTGCTTTCTTGAGAAAGCCCGGCGAGCGGTGCTCGGCGTGGCCGCAATGGGGTCCGTGGACATGGCCTCCTTTGGCGTCGTCGAGAGGGTGGAGGATCTGTCCCAAGAAACGCCGCACGCCCTGACGGGCCACTGAGGCAGCGACCAGCACCAGCACCAGGCCCAGGCAGGCGAGCTGCCACGGCGCGGTTCCGCCGGCGCCGAGCGAGGGTGGAAGCGCGACCTCGGGGTGCAAAGCGAGGCCGTTGATGGCCACCCCAGCCGCGCTGGCGCACAGAAAGACCAGCACGCAGAAGAGCACGGCCGCTCTGCGAGAGAGCAGCCGCGCCAACACGCCGAGGGTCGCGACGTTGGTGGCCGGGGCAGTGAGCAGGAGGGCGACGACGGCGCCGGCTGAGGCTCCTTTGTGCAGCAGCACCGCGGCGATCGGTGCCGAGCCCTGGCCGCACACATACAGGGGCACGCCGATCACCGCGTAGAGCGGCACCTCGAATGCGCGCGGGATCTGAGCGAGGATCGTTGGCGACAGCAGGGGCTCGACCAACGCAGCGACGACGACGCCGGCCACGAGCCAGGGTGCGGTGTGATCGAAGGAGCGCCACAGCTGTTGCACCACAGTGGACCCGCCGGGGTTGCCCCAGACGGTCGCCCCGGCGTCGTCGGCGGGCGGGGCTTCAGCACGTCCCAAACGACCGACGGCGACGGCGACGATGAGGGCCAAAGCCACGGCGGCGAGCAGACGCAGCAGGGTGAAGGGCGCTCCCAGCAGCTCCAGAGAGAGGAACAAGCCGGGCAGGGAGAGCTCGGGAGCCGCCACCAGGAAAGCGATGGCGGTGACGACGCTGGCCCGGCGCCGAAGCAGCTTTTCGAACACCCGCACCACCGTGCACGAGCACAAGGAGCGCAGGGAGCCTGCGACGACGCCGACGGCTGCTTCGAGCAGGGGCGGGCCCCGCGCGAGCCGCTGCCCCTGGCTGCGGTGCCAGCGCAGGCTCAACGTCGACCTGAGCGAGGCGACCAAGGCGTTGGCGACGAGCCCGGCCAGCGCGACCGGCGCGACGCCAAGGCCCAAGGACAGCAACGTCGTCGAAAACGACAGCTCTCCGTCGGCGGCGACGATGGGATGATCGAGAGTCAAAGCCACCACGGCAGCAAGGCCGACGACGACGCCGCCCAGGGACCAGGAGGCTGCGCCGCTCACGTCGATGGGTGGTGCATCCAGGAGCACGTGCAAGATGGCACCGGCGGCGAAGGCCTGCACCAGGGCCAGCGCTGCCGCCGACGACGACGTCACGAGCTGATCGCCGGCTACGGCTCCGGCGATGGTGCCGCTGGCCAAAGCGCCGAGCACGAGCAGGGTGCGCGTCAGACCGAGCTTGTCGCGGCCGACCAGCCACAAGGCCAGCGCGTAGGGGACGCGGTGCAGGATCACGGCGATGGCCAGCACCGGCAAGGCGCTTTGGTCGTCGTGGTGATCGTGGCCGAGTCCCCCCGCCGTCAGGGCCACGCCGTCGAGCAGGGCATGGGCGAAAGCGGCAGCGATGAGACCCAGCGTGCCAATGAGGGCGCGCCCCCCCCGCGCTGTGGCGTTGGTGGTGCGGGCGTCGAAGCGGTGCAGCACGGCCGGCAGCAAGAGCCCGAACCCGGCCAGCGGCAAAGCGATGCCGCCTCCGAGGGCGACGGACTGCGGCAGGATGTGCAGCACCACCAAGCCACAGACAGCGACGACGACGAAACCGTCCAACGCTCCCGCGAGTCCGCGCACCCGCAGCAGCACGGGGCCCAAGACAGGCCCGATGCACAACGCCAAGAGGCCCAACACGAGGGGAAGCACGCGCCGGACCCTCGGCACCAGGGTCGCAACAAGCAAGCGGGTTGAAAGGTCCACAACCCGTCGCGCAGCGTCGCTTCTCTGTGACGGCCCGCTTCCGCGTCGCTTCTCTGTGACTGCCGACCCACGGAACCCGGGACGTGAGAGCGGTTGACGCGGTGCTTCAGATGCCCAACCTTGAAGCATGGCAGCGCGCAGGCAGGCGCCGGCGTCGACGACGGGAAGGCCCCTCGATCGCGCGCAGGACCTGACAGTCGAGACGATGGGCCGCATGGCCGAGTTTTGGGGCTTCACGCGCACCCAGGGCCGGGTTTTCTGCTTGCTCTTCCTCTCCGCCAAACCAATGACCCAGGCCGAGCTCGCCGAGCAGCTCGACGTCAGCGCGGCCAATGTCTCGATGAGCTTGAACGGGCTGCTGCGCTGGGGAGCGGTGCACAAAGTCTACGAGAAGGGCGCCCGCAAGGTGCTCTACGAGGCCGAGCCCGAGCTGAGAAAGATCATCCGCAGCGTGCTCGGGGGCCGCGAACAAAACGAGCTCCAAGACGCCGTCGACGCCTTCGCCGAAGCCGTCGACGTGGTCAAATCAGAGCGCGGCAAGCGCCAGCTCACGCCCCAAGAAGAGCTCGTGCGCGAGCGCATCCAACACCTCGAGAGCGTCGTGCGCACCAGCAATCGCATCTTGTCCTTGCTGCTGGGCGACGGTCGCGTCGACGTCAAACGCGAGTTGGGCGAACGCTAAGCACGCGAGCCTTCGGCGCTTTGGCGCCGTCCGTGAGCGGGAGAGTCTTCACGGAGGACGTTTGGGCGCGGGAGCCGGCTCCGCGGCGTGCCAGCGTTCGACAACGAGCCCTTCGAAGCCGTCGACGTCGCTGAGGTTGCGGGTCACCAGCGTCAACCCGTGGGTGCGGGCGATGGCTGCGATCATGCCGTCGACGAAGGGCGCGGTCTTGCCGATGGCCTGCAGCCGCGCGCGTTCTTCGGCGTGCCAGCTGGCGGCGGCGACGTCGTAGGCCAACACCGCGATGGCCGGTCGTACGACGTCGTTGAGGTATTCGCGCAGGGCGCGCTTCTTGGGGCCGTCGGGGAGGCGGGCGCACCCAAAGACCAGCTCGTTCCACACCGGTGCGGCAGTGCAGATCTCGCGCTCGTGGAGCTTCAGGCGGACCATCACGGCTTCGTCAGGCCGCAGGCGCAGGGGCTCGCTGAGGATGTTGGTGTCGAGAAGAAAGCGGGGCGTCACGGCAGGGGAGGATTCAACTCAATCGTCGGCCTGGCAACTGGAGGTGCTTCCTGCTTTGGGTCTCAAGAATGGGAGGGCTCGGCGGGAAGGTCGGCATCGAAGGCGAAGTCGCGGGCAGGGCCTGGATCGCGCAGGTGCCTCAGGTCTTCGTCGTCGAGCAGCGGCTGGCGTTGGACATCGCTGAGACCGTGGCGGTGGCGGAAGCGCAGCACCGCGGTCCAAAACGACGGCAAATCGCCGCCGTCGGCGACGCCTGCGTAACTCGGATTCGAACCAGGAATGGGCTTCGTCATGGCGTCCTCCGGGATCTAGCAAGGGGAGACTGCGACGTCGACGGCGTCCTGGTTCTTCAAGACGCGCCAGCGTCTTGAAGGATCAGAACTTCAAGACGCGCCAGCGTCTTGAAGGATCAGAACGTTAAGACGCGCCAGCGTCTTGAAGGATCAGAACGTTAAGACGCGCCAGCGTCTTGAAGGATCAGAACTTCAAGACGCGCCAGCGTCTTGAAGGCTCAGACCTTCAGGACGCGACAGCGCCATGAACCATCAGAACCGTCAAGGAGAAGGTGTGGGCCCCGAGAGCGGGACGTGTCGTGGTGGGGCTGGCCAAAAGAGCAGGGCGCGGGGCACCCGAGCGTCGTCATTGGCCATCGATTCGCTCTAGCATCCCGCGTCGTGAACCCGCTCGTCTTCTCCCTCGTCTTGGCCTCCGCGCCACCGCCAGATGCCGCCTGTGCAGTCGCCCCCGCAGAAACCACCTGCGTGCCGGCGGGCGCCATCGCTCTTGGCGCAGGGCCCACCCGCCGCGACGTCGTCGTCGACCGCTTTTTCTTCGATGCTGACGACGTCAGCTCGAGCGAGATCGGCGCCTGCGCTGCGGCCAAAGCGTGCGAGCCCGTAGGCCGGGGGGCTTCGAGGCTCGACGGCACCGCGGCGCTGGTGGATTGGGCGACGGCCGAGCGCTACTGCGCCTTCGCTGGCAAGCGCTTGCCTTCGGAGGCCGAGTGGGAGGCGGCGGCGGCGCGGGGACTGGTGGGCACGTCGTCGACGCCGCAGTGGATCAACGGTTGGTTCGTCGATCCGACGCTGTGCACGACGACGTCGCAGCCCTTGGCGCGGGCGACCAGAGAGTGGCTGCCTCCGGCGCTGTGTGGCTCGCGCGACCGGCTCGATCCCTGCGACGGCGCGGCCTTGTGCGGGACTCTCGATCAAAAGCTGATGAAGGTTCCGACCAAGCCGACCGAGCGCGCGGCGACAACGACGATCATCGGGCCCACAGGAGCGACCGGCACGCCCATCGGCACCCGCAAGGCCGCCCTGCGCTGTGCGACGTCGACGACCTATCTCACGCGCTTCCCCTCGGATTTCACTGCGCAGCCGCGGCCGGTGCCGCCGGCGCTGGTCCCGCCCACCGCAGAGGAGCTGGCAGCCTTCAACGACGTCGCCGAAGACGTGCTCGACACGCCCCTGTGCGACAAGGTCGGGCGATCGTTTGTGAACTGTCGCGATCCCCGCAGCTACCTGAAGACCAACGAGCCCCGCCAAGACGTCGTCGTCCCCTACATCAAGGATCTCGGGGGCGGCTACGTCGGCGTCGGCAGCGACCAGAGCTACACCTTCGTCGCCCAGGCGCGCTCCCAATGGGCCTGGGTCTTTGATTATGACCCCAACGTCGTGAACTGGCACCGCGTGCTTCGTGCGCTCATCGTCGCGGCCCCGACCCGCCTGGAATTCGCCGACTTGTTCGAGCAGAAAAACGCCGCCAAGGCCCAAGCCGCCATCAAGACCATCTGGGACAAGGATCCCGAGGCCAAGGTGCTGGCCACGTTATTCACGTCGTCGTCGCCGTCGTTGCGCTCCAACTACCGCAAGCAGATCGACGATCCCGCGCGGGCCTTCACCTGGCTGGGCAGCGATGAGCACTACGCCTGGGTTCGCAGCCTGTACCAACAAGGCCGGATGCGGGCGTTCAAGGGCAACATGCTCGACAAGAACACCATGCAGGGGATTGCGTCGTCGTCGAAGAAGTTGGCGGTGCCCATGCGGATTTATTATCCGAGCAATGCTCATGAATTCTGGATCTTCAGCGATCAATACCGAGCCAACGTGCGGGCCCTGCCCTTCGATGAGCAGTCCATCGTTGTCCAGACGATCTCGAGCTTGAAAAGCGGTTTCGATCAGCGCGGCTATTGGCACTACAATGTGCAGTACGGTTTCGAGCAACAGCGACTGTTGTCACTGCCTGGTTATACTCGAGAGAAACAATTGCTTTATCATCGGGTAAAAACCGACACGGGCGAGCTGACGATCTCTGGTCTGCCGTCGTCGGCCCCGGCCGGTCCCTGACAGCGGTTGTCCGCCGCCGCCGACGCTGGCGCAGCGCGGCTGGCACGGAGACTTGCCCGGTGGACTTGAGGGCCGATCCAAAGCCGACTATCCACGACGTCGATGTTTTGCCCCAGCTGCGGAGCCAAGAACGCCTCGGGAGCCGCATCGTGCGGTGAATGCGCGCGCTTGCTACCCACAGCGCCAATGCCCGCACCCGCACCGGGTGAGCCCCCGCTGATCTTGCGACGGCCCGGGCCCCTGGCGCCGCCCTCCCTCGACGCTCTGCCCCGCCCGCGCGCTGCGGTGCCCGCGTCGTCGTCGTCGTCGAGCCCCGCTGCCACCCTGGCGCCGCCGTTGGGCGTCCCGCTGCCAAAGACCTTCGACGACGCCTGGCCGATGCCGACATCGCTGCCGCCGCCGCCCTCGCAGCTGGCGGAGGTGACTTCGCCAGGACTCGTCCCCCGCCCCGCTCCGGCTCCCGTGGTCGATGTCGGCCTCGCCCCACCCTCAGCCGTCGTCGTCGCACCTCCCTCGTTTGCTCCCATCATCGTGACGGCGCCGCGCACCGTTGCCCCAGCCGCGCCGCCGCCGCCCTCGCGTCCCGCACCACCCGTCGTCGTCCTCGCGCCGCCGGCTCCCCCTGCTTCAGCGCTTGCGCCTCTCGCTGCTGCTCCTGCTGCTCTTGCTCCAGCTCCAGCTGCGCCTGCTGCTCTTGCTCCAGCTCCAGCTGCGCCGGCTGCTCCAGCTGCTCCAGCTGCTCCAGCTGCTCCAGCTGCTCCAGCTGCTCCAGCTGCTCCTGCTGCTCCTGCTGCTCCTGCTGCTCCTGCTGCTCCTGCTGCTCCTGCTGCTCTTGCTCCCCGGCCTCCCGTCGTCACGGCGCGGAGCGGGACCGCGCGGCCTGCCGTGCGTCGGCTGGTGATCGTGTCCTTCGTCCGCCAATGGAGCGCGGGCCTGGTGGATGCGCTCGGTGCCGTCGTCGTCGTGGGTCTTGCTCTTCGCCTCGCGCTGCGGATGCTCGAGATCAAGGCCAGCGTGCAGGCCGTCGTCGACGTCATCCATGTCGAGCCGGCGCGCTTGATCCCTGTCGTCGTCGTGGTGCCGGTCGCGCTGTTGCTGTGGCACCTGCTGCCCCTGGCGTTGATGGCCTCGCCAGGCCAGCGCCTGCTCGGACTGCGGCTCGTCGACAAGGCAGGGCTGCCCCCTGCGGCGACGCGTCTGATCCTGCGCGCCGCCGTGGCGTCGTTGTCGACGGCGTGCTTCTTCGCCGGACCGGCCTGGGGCCTTCTTGTCGATCCATGGCGACGCAGCTGGGCGGACATCGCTGCCGGCACGGTCGCAGTCCGCCGATGAACTCCCATGCGGCGCCGGAGTTGCTGCGGCTGGCGCTCGAGGAGGGGCACCTGCCTGCGGCCCAGCTGCAGGAAGCGCTCGAGCGCCAGGTCTTTTCCGGCGGCGGCCTCGACACTGTGCTCCTCGAGATGGGTCTGCTCACCGAGGAAAGCGCCCTCGGCTTGTTGGGCCGTTGTTGGTCGTTGCCCACCGTCGCTCGCTCGCGCTGGGAGCACAGCAACGCCGCCGCCGTCGCCGTTTTTCCGCAGGGCCTCGCCGAAGGCCACGGCCTGTGCCCGTTGGAGCTGGTGGGGCGCAAGCTCATCGTCGCGGCCCGCGCGCCCGCCGACGTCGCCGCCTTCGAGGCATTGCTCGGGGAGCTGGGCTTTGCGCTGAGTCTCTACGTGCGGGCCGAGCTGACGACGGAGCCGCGCCTTTCTTGGGGCCTGCACCGCGCCTACGGCCTTGCCATTCCGCCACGTCACGAGGCCCTGCTGGCGGCGTGGGGCGAAGCCCAGTCGACGGCGGCGATCACGTCGCTGCCAGCCCCAGTGGCAGCCGACGCCGATGCCGACCCGCCCAGCGACATCTCCTTCGACATCGATGTGGAGAGCGCCGGCGATGAGACGGGCTGGCGTTGGCGCTCGACCTTTCGCCATGGGACTTCGACCTCGGCAGAACCCAGCGACATCCCTTTGGTTCACGAGGAGGACACCTCTGGTTGGCAGGTGTTGCCGCCCGGCACGGGGATGTCGTCGGCGGCTTCGTCGGGGGCGGCGCCTGGCTTGGCGCTCATCGTCGACGGCACCTTGGGAGCCCCCGATGTCGCTGCGGCTCGCTTGCGCGACCACCTGCACCAGCTCGAGCGGCAGGAGCAAAGCACCGAGCTTCGACGGCGACAAAAGGTGTTGTGGACCGTCGACGACGCCCTCGCCGAGCTGGCCCTTGCCTCGACCCGCGACGAGCTGCTCGAGGTGACGCTGCGCTTTGCCTGGCGTCGGCTCAGCACCGCCGCCGTCGTCGTGCGGCAGGGCAACACCCTGGTGGTCTGGGACATCCTCGACGAGCTGCTGCGGAGCCGTGAGCTGCGGCGCTTTCCCATCGACGCCGACGCCGACCATGCCTTGTCCCGTGCCCTGCGCTTGCGCAGTCCAGTGCTTGGTCCTGTCGACGCCGACGACCCTTATTTGCGCCTGCTGGGGCGTCGGCCCCGCGCCCTGCTCATTTTGCCGATCTTGATCGGTGAGCGTTGCGGTGGCGCTGTCGTCGGCGACAACGGTGAGCGCGCGGTTCCACCGGCGGCCCTGGCGGAGCTGCACATGGTCGTGCCGCGCCTCGGACGCGCCTTGGGCAACTTGATCCTCCGGGCGCGGACCGCGGCCCTCCCGACGCCGTCCCCGGAGCCTGCTGGCCCGCGCGATTCTGCCCGACCACCGCTGATCGTGTTCGGGGGCGGCGATGACGACGCCCTCGTCGACGACCTCGCGAGCCGTGCGTTGCAGGAGCGACCTCCGCTGCCGCCAGAAGATCATCAGCAAGATCGGAGAGTTGAGCAGCGGGAGCTGCCGCGGGCGCACGACGACGACCAGGCCACCATCGAGGTGGGCGATGAGGAGCTCGAGGCGAGCCGGCCCAGCGAGCGGGGGGCGCTGTCGACGCCGCCGCACGCCGGGGTGAGCGACGACGCCTTGGCTCCTTCGCCTGGCGCCCACGCGCGCGAGAGCCTGTTGGTTGCCACCTGGCGCTCCTGGCTGGCCCACGCTGTGGTGTCGGCCGACGACGACCTGGACGAGCTGGTGGCGATCCTGGGGGCCGACGAGGCTGCAGCCCTGTCGGCGAGCCAACAGCTGGTTGCCGCGGGTCCCCGCTCTCTGCTCGCGCTGGCGCGGGCTTTCCCCGGCCTGATCACCCACCATCCCTTCGGGAGCGCGCCCTCGTCGTCGGCGATGCTGGCGGCGCAGGCGGCGACCCCGTTTTTCAGGACGCTGAAAGAGTTGGGGGCCGACGCCGTGGCTCCGATCTTGGTGGGCGAGCTGGACCACGATGATCGGCAGCACCGCTTTGGCGCCGTCGTCGGCCTCTCGATCATTGATGTGCCGGCCGCTCTGCCGCGCTTGGCCCAACGCGCCTTCGATGCCGAGCAGCGTCTCGCCAGCCTCGCCATCGAGGTCCTGGGGCGACAGAGCGCCTCGCCTGACGCCGCACCCATCCTGGCCCGCCTGCGGGACCTGTGTCGGCGTGGCGACGACTTCCAGCGCCTGCGGGCGGTGCGGGCTGTGGCGGGGCTGCGAGACGCCGGGGCCTTGCCCGTGCTCATCGATCTGCTGGGCGCCCGCCCCCGCGACGTCGCCGACGAAGCCCGTGCCGCCCTCGTCGAGATCACCTGCCAGGACTTTGGTACCGCCGAACGCCGCTGGCGTGCCTGGTTCGCCGATCACGGCCAAGAGACACGCAACGGCTGGCTCGTCGACGCCCTCGACCACAAAGACGTGGCCTTGCGCCGGGCCGCTGCCGCCGCGCTGCGCGATGCCGGGGTCGAACTCTTTGGCTACCGCGCCGACGCCGTCCAGCGCGATCGCGACGCCGCCTCCCGCGCCGTCGCCGACGCCCACGACGCCAGAGCCGCCCACGGCGCTGGGTCGCCCCCAACCAGAGACCTGTCTGGGCCGATCGCGCGACCCAAAGACGTTCCGCCATGAGGCCGCTGCGGGCCCGGCACGTTCAGATCGACCAAAGCACCGGCGTCGTCGTCTACGAGGCCCAGGACCCGGGCGCCGCCGTCGACCTGGCCATCGCCGCCCGCGCCCCGGCCCCCTATGGCGCGGTGCTCTGGGACAGCGCCATCGACGTCGCCCGGCTGCTGCTGCGTTGGGATTTGCGCGGGCGCCGGGTGGTCGATTTGGGGTGCGGCTGCGGGCTCACCGTCATCGCCGCGGCGTTGCGCGGGGCCCGGGTGCACGCCACCGACGTCGACGAAGACGTGTTTCCCGCGGTGCATCGCGCGGCGCACGATCAAGGCCTGGACGGGTTGGTGAGCACCGGCTGCTTCGACGTCTGCGGCACCGCGGCGCTGCCCGAGGCCGACGACGTCGTCATCGCCGACCTGTTGTACGAGCCGGCGCTGGCGGCCGCCGTTGCTCGTCGCAGCCTCGAGGCGTGGCGGCGTGGGTCCCGCGTCGTCGTCGGCGACCCAGAGCGGGCGGGCCGCAAGGACTTCCTGCAGCTGCTGGCCGGCGCCGTCGACGTCGACTTCAGCGGCAACGTGCTGGTGCTCGACCAAGAGCAGCCATGGCCCTGATCGAAGCGCCGCGGGCTCCCTCGCCGCTGAAGATCCGGCCGCTGCCGACGCTGGCCGCCTGCGTGCTCGCAAGCGGGCTCTTCGTCGTCATCGTCGCAGTCCTGGCCCGGGCGACGGCCGACGCACAGACCTTGCCCGTGCGTGGCTTTGAAGACGCCGGCGTGGTCATCGGCGCCGTCGTCGACGCTGGCACGGCGCTCCCCGAGGTCGTCGACGCCGGCGTCGTGAGCACCGTGTCTCTGGATGCGGGCGTCGATCCCCTCCCCGGCGCGGCCCCCACCGTCGACGGGCCCCCCTTTTCGGCCAGCGAGGTCGCCGCCGCCGCGGTCGTCATCGTCGAACGCTGTGCGGTCGAAGCGCTGCGCTGGGATCCCTCTTTGGGCGGTCCCTTCTCGTTGGTCGTCGACCTCCCCGTCGGCGCTCCGCCCCTCATCATCGTCGACGGCCTCACCTCGCCCGTGCTCTCGGCGTGTGTGGCCCGCCGCGCCGTCGAGCTGGGCTTGCCCCCCGACTTTCAGGCGGCCGCCTTGGACGTGGCCCTGGCCGTTGTTGCGCGCGCCAGCCTCGATGGCAGCGGGCACGTCACCTGGTCCGACGCCGCCGTCGTCTCCGGGCGGAAGCGCTGAGGGAGCAAAAATGACCCGCGCTGGAAACGCCGCGCTAGGGTCTGCGGTCATGTCAGAGAACCTCCTCAAGTGCAGCGAAGAGCGGCTGTGGGCCCTCATCGCCCAGCGCGCCAAAGCTGGAGCCGACGTCGCCACCACCACCCTCATCGATCGCAAGATCTGGGATTTGTTCGGCGAGACCTGGGCGGTGATGTTCACCGACTTGTCCGGATTCTCCCGTCAGGTGCAGACTTTCGGTATCCTTCATTTCTTGCAGGTGATCTACGAGCACAAGATAATGCTCGAGCCCGTGATTGCCAAATATGACGGTATCTTGATCAAGCAAGAGGCCGACAGCTTGATGTTGATTTTTCGGCGAGCGGCATCGGCCCTTCGCTGTGGCATCGAGATGCAGCACGTGCTGGAGCAGGTGAACGAAGGACGCTCCGCCGAGACCAAGGTGCTTTTGTGCGTCGGCATCGGCTATGGGCCCATCCTGCGCATCGGCGACGACGACGTCTATGGGAACCAGGTGAACGCAGCCAGCAAGCTGGGTGAAGACACGGCCAAAGCCGGCGAGATCCTGATCACCCGCGCGGCCATGGACGCAGCCACCGAAGTCGACGGCGTCTCATATTCCAAGATCGACGATCGAATTCCTGGATCTGATGAAAACTATCGAGTGAAGTATCGACCCTGAGACCTGATTGCGGATTCTGGGTATCGAGATCTAGGAACAGTTTTTAACGCTGAGTCGCGCGAGAGTGTCGACAGTGGCAGGTCCTGACCAACGGCAAGCCCAGGTGATGACGCCGGAGCGGGTCCCGCTGACCTTGCCTTTGGCGGGCATCGGCGAACGCGCCATTGCGACCCTCATCGACGCCCTGCTGCTGCTGCTGGGCGTGATCGCCGTGTTGTTCCTCTACTCGGTGTGGGGGCGCGGGGACCTCGAAGCCGACGTGCGCGATGCCTCCCGCAACTTGGTGATCCTCGTCGGCGTGAGCTTTCTGGTCGGCGTCGTCGGCTACGACATCTTTTTCGATCTGGCCTTCGCCGGGCGAACACCGGGCAAGCGAGCGGCCCGCCTGCGGGTCGTCGACAACGCCGGGCAAGCCCCCGCGCTGTTGACCTCGCTGTTGCGCAACTTGCTGCGCCTCGTCGACATGCTGCCCGTCGGCTACGGAGTCGGCGTCGTGGTGATGTTCTTCACCGGCACGCGGCGGCTGGGTGATCTGGTGGCGGGCACCGTCGTCATCAGCGAGCGGGGCCGGGGGGTGCGCGCCTACGACGCCGCGAGACAGGCCGCCGGCAACGTCGGCGCCGGCTTCGCCGCTCCGGCTTGGACCGACGCCGACGTCGTCGCCGCCGTCGACGTCATCACGCGCACCGTGGGCCTCGCGAGCCAACCCGCCGACATCCCCTGCCGGCGCGTGCTGGCGCGCTTGCCCCCGCTCACCGGGACCAGCGATGCGCCCGCCCGCGCGCTGCTCGCCGCCGCCCTGGTGTCCCTCGCCGACAGGAACGAAGGCCTGGCCGTGCGCCTGCGACGCCTCGCCGATGTCGAAGATGCGTTGCGGCAGGCCCTGGCCGGCTTCGAGACGCAAAAGGTCAGCGCCGACATCGTCGACGTCACCAGCCGCCAGGCCGCGTCCGAGCTGCTCTTGGCCACGCGCCGGGGCACGCCGCCGCGCCACCTCGAGGCCCTCTCGCTGGCACTGCTCGACCTGGAGCGACGACGACGACCCAAGGCTGCTGCTTTGGCTCCGCGGCTGCGTCGCTTCCTGGCTGTCGAGGTGCCCCAGGCCGTGTGGATCGAGAGGCGCAACGTGGCCCGCGCCGCCACCGTGCTGGGACTCGCGCTGGTTCTGGGCTTCGCCGTTTCCTACGCCGACGCCGACCTCGCCCGCGCCCTCGTCGGGGACGATCTGGCCGGCGAGATCGAAAGGGGTGCGGCCTGGACCGACCGCATCGAACGCGAGCAGGCCTACGCCAGCACCAGCATCACCATCGTCTTGAACAACGTTGGCGTCGGCCTGCGGGTCTTCGTGCTCGGCATCCTCGGCGGCGTGGCGACGTTGATTGGTCTGGTGAGCAACGGCCTCAGCATCGGAGCCGTCTTTGGCTACGCCACCCAGCTCGGCACGCAGGAGACGCTGCTGCGCTTCATCGTCGCCCACGGCCCCCTCGAGCTCTCGATGATCTGCGTCGCCGGCGGGGCGGGCCTCTGCCTGGGTCGCGCGGTGGTCTCGCCCGGCAGGCGCTCTCGTTTGAAAGCCCTGCGCGAAGAAGGGGCCCAGGGACTGCGCCTGGTGGTGTTTGCGACCATCGGCTTTGGTGTCGTCGGCACCGTCGAAGGCTTCGTGTCCCCGGGATCGCATTTTCCGACGTCGCTCAACGCCTGCGTCGGTGCCTTGCTGTGGTTGCTCTTTGCGGCCTGGGCGGTGGGCGCGCGGCGCTTCGCTCGTCCGACGTACAGCGGCGGCGGTTCCATGGGCACATGATCCCCGATCTCGCTGAACTTCTTCGTTCACCGAGGTCGGGGATGTTCTTCCTGGGAGGTCTGGTGCAGACCTCCCCCCGCGCCGGCGGAGCCGGACGCGGGGCCCCCCACCAACTCCGCGTTCCGCGGGCGCGCTCCACGCGCATCATCCCGCGTCTTTCCCATCTCACTTCAACTGGACTTTGGGATGACTCTATCGTTCCGCACCCGCGAAAGACCCGAGCAGAGAGATGTTGCCCGGGCAATCGGGATCAATAGCGGTAGTGATCGGGCTTGAACGGTCCATCCAGACCCACGCCCATGTAGGCCGCCTGCTGCGCCGTCAACGTCGTCAAGTGCACGCCGACTTTGGCCAGGTGCAAGCGAGCCACCTTCTCATCGAGCTTCTTGGGCAGCACGTAGACTTTGCCGGTCTCAAAGGACATTCCGGTCATCTCATCTTTGCCCTTTTGAGCGTTGTTCCACAGTGCGATCTGCGCCATCACCTGATTGGTGAAGCTGTTGGACATCACAAACGAGGGATGACCCGTGCCGCAGCCGAGGTTCACCAACCGACCGCGGGCCAGCAAGGTGATGCGACGGCCGTCGGGGAAGATGAACTGATCGACCTGGGGCTTGATGTTCTCCTCTTTCACTTCGGGGTTCTTCTCGAGCCACGAGACCTGAATCTCGCTGTCGAAGTGGCCGATGTTGGAGAGGATCGCGCCGTCCTTCATGCGCTTCATGTGGTCGCCGGTGACGACGTCGACGCAGCCGGTTGCCGTTACGAAGATGTCGCCCTTGTCGCAGACCTCGTCCATGGTGACGACGTCGAAGCCCTCCATGGCGGCCTGCAGGGCGCAGATGGGATCGATCTCGGTGATCATCACGCGAGCACCGAGTCCACGGGCGGCCTGAGCGCAGCCTTTGCCGACGTCGCCGTAGCCGGCGATGACGACGACTTTGCCCGCAACCATGATGTCGGTCGCGCGCTTGATGCCGTCAAAGAGGCTCTCGCGGCAGCCGTAAATATTATCGAATTTTGACTTGGTGACTGAATCGTTCACATTGATGGCGGGGCACACCAGCTCCTTGGACTTCATCATGTCGTAAAGACGGTGGACGCCGGTGGTGGTTTCTTCGCTGATGCCCTTGAGCTCCTTGGCCATCTTGGTGAAGCGGGTCATGTCGCTCTTGAGCGAGGCCTGCAACGTCGTGAACACGACCTTCATCTCGTCGTTGGTGGCCGTCGACGGATCCGGCGACTTGCCCGCGGCCTCGAAAGCCGCGCCCTTGTGGACCAGCAGCGTGAGGTCGCCGCCGTCGTCGAGGATGAGGTTGGGCAGCTTGCCGTCTTTGAAAGCGCCGAGCTGCAGCTCGATGTTCTGCCAATACTCCGTGAGGTTCTCGCCCTTCCACGCGAACACGGGCACGCCCGCGCGATCTTTGGTGGGGGAAGCGATGGCGGCGGCGGCTTCGTCTTGGGTCGAGTAGATGTTGCACGACGTCCAGGTGACCTCGGCGCCGAGGGCCACCAGGGTCTCGATGAGCACCGCGGTCTCGATGGTCATGTGCAAGCAGCCGGCGACGCGGGCGCCCTTGAGGGGCTGTTGCCCTTTGAACTCCGTGCGCAACGACATGAGGCCGGGCATCTCTTTTTCGGCCATCGCGATCTTTTTGCGACCGAGCTCGGCCAGGGTGATGTCTTTTACTTTGTATGACGGAAAATCAGACTTGCTGTCCATGTTTATACCTGTGGGTTAGTGAATCTCGGACAATCCAAGATTCAAGTTCACTGCGACGGTCGCGGCCATCCATTGCCATGAGAGATGAGAGTCCGGCAAACCAGCCGGAGCCGGGAACGACGACGACGACGAGGGATCGAGGCCCGCTTCTTTGCAGTGGGTCGCGAGCTTGTCGGGCGCAAAGCCGAGCCACACGTCGCCCTGCTCGCGCAGGCTTTCGTCGTCGTGGGGCAGGTAGTCGACGACGATGACGATGCCGCCGGGCCGCAGCAGGCGCGCGCAGGCCGAGAGCAGCTCCGCCGGGCGCGCGGCGTGGTGCAGGGTGCGGGCGACGACGACGACGGCGGCGCCGCCCTGGCGATAGACCGCCTCGTGTACCAGGGCATCGCCGGCGTCGCCTTCGAGCAGCCGCACGTTGCTGAGTCCGGCATCAGCGACGACGCGCGCACAAGACGCAAGACGCGCGGGGCTGCGATCGACAGCGAAGACGCGGGAGAAGAGCGGAGCCAAGAGCGGCAACAACACACCGTCGCCGGCGCCGACGTCGACGCACAAGCCTTGAAAAGCCTGTCCGAGCAGAGGCCGCAGCAGCGGCAGAAAGCCAAGCAGCGCCGGCGTCGTCGATGTCGTCGTCGGGGGAGCTTGTTCGAAGAAGGCCCGCGATCCCTCCTCGCGACCGCGCAGAATGCGGGGAACGCGCGCGAGGCTCTTGTCCTTGCGACACAGGCGACGCCCCTCCTCGAGGGCCGCCGACACGATGGCTTCGTCGACGCTGGAGGTGCCTGGCTGGGCCTTGAGATAGGTGCGGGTGCCGTCTTTGCGCGCCGCGAGCAGTCCCGCCGACCGCAGGGGTTGCAGCTTGCGCGAGACCTGGGGCTGGGACTCGGCCAAGAGCTCGGCCAGCTCGGAGATGGTCAGCTCCTCCTCGGCACACAGGGCGTAGAGGCGCAGCCGATCCTCGTCACCGAGGAGGCGAAAGAGATCGGCGCGCGTTTGCGGCTGGAGCACAGCAACGTTCTATGCATCCATACGCATGTTTGCAATGAACCTCCTTTCCGTGACCTGCTGGACCACGGCCCCACGCGAAGGCAAAGCGGCCGCATGAGCACCTCGCCGTCGACCCTGCGCATCGAGTCCCTGGCCATCGGCGATGAGCTGCTCGATGGGCGGGTGCAGGACTCCAACACCAAGAATCTCGGCGACGCGCTCAGCGTTCTCGGACTCGAGCTGCAGGGTGCCCGCACCGTCCCCGACGACAGAGCCTTGATCATCGCTGCGCTCCAAGAGGCCGTGGCCCGCGCCGACGTCGTCGTCACCAGCGGGGGTCTCGGTCCCACCTCGGACGACGTCACCGCGGAGTGCATCGCCGCCGCCAAGGGGGAAGGGCTGCGCTTCGACGAACCCGCGTTCGCGCGCATGAGCGCGATGTTTGCGGCCCGAGAGATCCCGATGCCCGAGAGCAACCGGCGCCAAGCCATGTTGCCGTCGTCGTCGTCGTCGCTGGAAAACCAGATGGGCACCGCACCCGGGTTCATCACCCCCTTCGCCGTTCAGATGGCAGGGGGCGCACACACGATGGAGGTCTGGTCCTTTCCGGGCGTGCCCCGCGAATACGAGCACCTGCGCGACACCTTCCTGCTGCCCGCCCTGCAGGCCCGCCTCGCCGCCGGTGCGCCGCGTTTGTTGGTGCGCCGCACCTTGCGCTGTCTGGGATTGGCCGAGAGCGCCATCGGCGAAAGGCTCGGGCCCCTCGAGCGCGACAACCCCGACGTGCGCGTGCAGTACCGCGCGGCCTTCCCCGAGATCGTGGTGCGCCTGGTGTTGACCGCCCAGGGCGACGTCGCCGCCGTCGAAGCCCGCGCCGACGCTCTGTGTGCCGCGGCGCATGCAGCCATCGGCAAGAGCGTGTGGGGCGTCGGCGACGATCCTCTCGAGGTGCGGGTGTTGGCAGCGCTGCGTCGCAACCAGCTCAGCGTGGCGACGGCGGAGAGTTGCACGGGCGGCTTGATCGCCAAGCGCCTCACCGACGTCGCCGGCAGCTCCGACGTCGTCTTGGGCGGCGTCGTCTCCTATGCCAACACCGTGAAGACCGCGGCGCTCGGCGTCAGTGCAGCGACCTTGGAGAAACATGGTGCGGTCAGCGCACCCGTCGCCGTGGCCATGGCCCAAGGAGCACGGGAGCGCCTCGGCGCCGGCGTCGCCATCGCGGTCACCGGCATTGCGGGTCCCGGGGGCGGCTCGGCCGACAAGCCCGTGGGCACCGTGTGGTTCGGCTTGTCGACGTCGACGTCGACGACGTCGGTGCTGAAGAAATTCCCGGACTTTGGTCGCGAGCGCGTGCGAGAGATGGCGGCAGCGACGGCGCTGCGGCTGCTGCTGGATGCCCTGGATGGTGCAATGTGAAGATGATCGTCGACACGCTCTTTCACAATGTCACGATCGACCGCTTCATCGAGGTCTACTTCTCTGAAGACTTCAACAACCGCGTCGCTGCCGTCGCCGGCCTCAAGAGCCGCGCGCTGGTCGAAGAGACCATTCATGCCGACGGATCAAGAGACCGCCGCGTGCGCCTGCATCCCAACGTCACCTTGCCAACCATTATCAGGAAATTGGCCAGTGAAGAGCAGATTCACTACGACGAGGTTTCGCACTACGACGTGATGAGAAAAGAGGTGAGCTACCGCATCGACAGCAAGGCCAACGATCGGGTCAAGGTCGCCGGTGTGATCCGCTTCCAGCCCGTCGGCACCGGTGTGCGTCGCCTGATCGACGGGTCCGTCGAGATCAAAGCGCCCTTTGGTGCGGGCACGCTCATCGAGAAGTTCATCGAAGGCGAAACCCAGAAGGGCTATGCCAAGATCGGCGTTTTCTTGCAGCGCTACCTCGACGGGGTGCGTTGAGGCCCAACCCGGGAGGGCGGCGGCCGATTTGCCACAGCGGGACACAAGGGTCGTCTCGCGCGTCGCTGCCGTGTCATCGGCCGCAGGCGCTCCAGTGGCGTGGTCCCTGCTCTGTGGTCCCACCATGGCGCGCACCACTCTCGTCGTGACTTTCCTCCTCTTGCTGGCCAGTTGCCCAGACGAACCCCTCGCAGTGCCCGCAGCGGGGCCCACCGAAGGAGAAGGCGAAACCGGCGCAGGCGAAGGCGAGGTCGCAGGCGAAGGGGAGGGCGAAGGCGAGGTCGACGGCGAAGGCGAGGCAGGTGAAGGCGAGGCAGGCGACGGCGACGTCGCAGGCGAAGGGGAGGGCGAAGGCGAGGTCGAAGGCGAAGGCGAAGGGGAGGGCCAGGCGGACGGCGAAGGAGAGGGTGAAGGAGAATTCGACGTCGAGATGCGCTGTGCGCGGCCGGGCGCTGAGCCCGGGGGCAGCTGCTCTGTAGGCCTGGGGGTTTGCTCGGTCTCGGGGGTGGTGAGCTGCGCTGGACCCGACACCATGGTGTGCAGCGCCGTCGGAGCCGAACCCTCAACGGACCAGGACACCACCGCCGATGGGCTGGACGACGACTGCGACGGCGTCATCGACGAAGACACCTGTTTGGTGGATCCCCAGCGCTTCGCCAGCTGCAGTGCCGGCGTGGGCGCGTGCCTCGTCGTCGGCATGCTCCAGTGCGTCGACAACCAGCTCGAGTGCGACGCCGTGGCCGGTCTAGCCGTCTCGACCACCGACGACACCCACGACGACGTCGACGACGACTGCGACGGGCTCACCGACGAGGACGTGGTGCCCTGCATGGAACATCCCCAACGCGGCTACACCTGCTCGGCGGGCGTCGGCGTCTGTCGGCAGGAGGGCACCTACCAATGCACGCCCGATGGCACGACGGTCGCCTGCTCGGCGGTGGCCGAGCTTCCGATCACCACCGTCGACGACGATCTCGACGGACGCGACGACGACTGCGACGGCCACGCCGACGAAGACGCCCTGCACCCCGATCGAACGCCCTGCGATCCAGCGCTCACCTGCTGCTTCGCCAACGTCTTCGACGTGCCGCGGGAGATCTTTTTCCACGTCGACGTTCCGCCCGATCCGCCGCCCAACTGGCACCCCGACTGCCGCGACCCCAGAAACCAACTGCATTGGGTGAACAACCCGCCGGCGTCAGGACCGCACCTGGGCTGCACGTGGGGGAGCTGGGGACAGATCTACGACGAGACGGGGCCGCTGCTGCGCGCCTACCAGGTGCACAACATCGAGCACGGCGGCGTGGTGTTCCTGTGGAACGACAGCGCCAGCGACGAAGCCCGCCTGGAGCTCTTCGCCGCCTTTGGCAGCCTCAGCATCGGCGTGCGTTGCGGTCACACCCATGCGGTGGCGACCTACGACAACGAGCTGCCCGTCCCCGTCGCCCTCGTCGCTGTGGACCGCGTGCTCTTGCCCGACGCCACCGGCATCATCCCCCGCGCGGCAGCCATCGAGTTCACCGAGGCGTGCCGCGACCACGGTCCGGAGATCACCTGCTTCCGCGGACCCGATCCCCTCGTGCCGCAGCCCGATCCGAACGCGCCGCCGGAGTGATCCCAAGTCCAGCGGCGTTCTCTGCCCTCAGGGCGGCCAATTTGCTCGGCGCGGGGAGCGCGCGCGGAGTAGCCGTGTTGAACGTCAAGTCAGATCACGACCGTCGTCGTGTCTGAGCACCGGGAGGCCCGCCTCCCGGACCTCCGGCCGATCGGGGCTCAGTTGGTCTCGACCGAGCCAATCTCGCACTGGCCGCCAATGGGACGTGCGCGTCCGGCCTGGTCGACGCTGATGAAGGTGCCGAAGGAATCGAGGCAAGTGCCGCCTTCGACGGCGCTGCCGCCCAGCGGTGTGAGGGTGCGCGTGCCGTTGGCGTCGACGGAGAAGAGCCCGAAGGTCTGCGCGCCGCCGCCGATGTCGGTGGGGTCGAGCGAGCTGAAGCAGACGTCGGCGCCCATGAGGTTCTTCCCCAACGACGTTCCCGTGAGCGCGCTGCAGTCGTCGGAGCTCTCCGCCGAATTGCTGACAACGATCGAGTCCCTCATGGTCAGGGGCCCCGCGTTGTCGATGCCGCCGCCCTCGTTGTCGGCGGTGTTCAGGGCGATGGTCGTTTGGCTGATGAAGGCACCGCTGCTGCTGGCGTCGATGAACATGCCACCACCGCTCGCTCCTTGGTTGGCGGTGAAGGTCGAGTTCAACGTGATGAGCAGATCGTGGGACGCAGCGCCGCCGCCAAAGCCCAGCGTGACGTTGTCGGCCATGGTCGAGGCAATGACGCTCAGCGTGCCGCTGTTGTCGACGCCGCCGCCATCGAGGGAGGCCACGTTGCCGCTCACTTCGACGGCGTCGAGGACCAAGTCCGCACCAGACTCGACCAAGATGCCGCCGCCAGCGCCGACGACGTCGCCGTCGGTCACCAAGACCCTCTTGATGCCAACGTTGATGGGCGAGACCCCACCGTTGCCGACGCGGAACACCCGCGCGTTGTTGCTCGCGCGGATGCTCGTCGAGACGGCGTCGGTGCCCTGCACCTGCACATTGGTGCGCGCCAGCACCAGCTCACCGTCGGTCAACACGTAGTTGCCCGCGGGCACGAGGATCTCCACGCTGGAGGGTCCCGGCGGCGCGCAGGCATCCACCGCCGCGCCGGTGTTCACCGTCTCGAAGGCCTCGCGTAGCGAACAGTCGCCCGCCACCGTGTCCTCGGCGCTCGAAGCCGTCACGAAGATGACCGTAGCCGCGGGGTCGGGTGTGCAGACCGAGGGCACACCGCTGCAAAGGGACAAAGGCTCCACCTGACACGTCATCGAGCACCCATCGAAGGGCGCGCGGCCGCCGTCGTCGCAGCCCTCGTCGAGGTTCAACACGCCGTCGCCGCAAGGCCCGGCGACGAGGAGGGAGCACACCGATGGCGAGCCGACACAGGTGAAGCCACTCTCGATCTGGCAGCTGGAGTCGCAGCCGTCGCCGGCGACGGCATCGCGGTCGTCGCAGGTCTCGGCAGGGTTGCGCACGCCGTTGCCACAGGGGTTCACCTCGAGCTCGCAGGCGTACTGGCCGATGCTGCTCGTGTCGCCGCAGGCGAAGTCGTTCCAGGCGCCGGCGCCGGCCAGCTCGACGCAGTCCTCGTTGCCCGCGTTGTTGGGCTCGCCACCCGAGAAGAAGTTCAGATTGGGCTCGCCGGTGACCGTGACGAAATCGTCCCCGACGTCGCCGGCTTCAGCGTTCTTGTCATTCAGTCCGATCCACGTGCGCCCGAAATCAGCGAGCTCGGCAAGGCGCGCGTTTTCGGCAGCCGAGCTCGGGACCGCCAGATGTCCGCCCTTGGCCTCGCAGTCGAGCTCGGCTGCATCCCAGCTGCGGGGGACGGCGATGAGCGCCAAACAGTTGCCCGACGTCGGGTCGATGGACGCACGCAGCGCCCCGCTGTCGCCCCGACAGGGCAAGGTGCAGTCGGATTGGCAGCCGTCGTCGTCGACGAGATTGCCGTCGTCGCACTCCTCGCTGGTTTCTTCGTCGTCGAGCGCGCCGTTGCCGCACAGGTCCTCGAGCTCGAGGGCCCCGGGGTCGCAGCCGCCAAAGATCGGTCGGGGAAAGCCGCGTTCGTCGGTCGCCGAAGTGCAGACGCCGGCGTCGAGGCCCACGGTGTTGCGCGCCCATTCGATGGTGTCGAGGCGACCACCGTTGTTTTGCAGCGCGCCCAGCACCAAGTCGACGTCGATGTGGACGGCGCCGACAATCGTGCAGCCGCCCGCGTCCTGGATGAAGTTGCCCGCATCCGTGGCGTTGATGGTGGCCCCGCTGCAGTCGTCGTCGCTCTCGCCCTCGTCGTTGTTGCTGATGATGCTTGAGCTCAGCGCGAAGATGCCGAACAAGCCGCCGCCCTGGTCGGCCGTGCGATTTCGGGCGATGGTCGAGGACCGGATTTGCGCGCTCGGAGCAGACGAGGCGACGCCTCCGCCGCTGCCTTGGGGCCCGTCGCCGCGGAGGATGCGGTTCTCGGCGATGGTCGAGGTATCGATCGTCAGCGAGCCAGCATTGAGGATGCCACCGCCGTCACCGGCTTCGGCGACATTCTCAGGGCCGATGGTGCTGCGTTCGATGAGCAGCGTCCCGTCGCTGAAAATGCCGCCGCCGCCGGCTCTGGCTGTGTTGCCTGTGAGCTGGCTGCTGCGCAGCGTCAAGCCGCCGTGGTTGAAGATCGCGCCGCCCGCGGTCTGCTCTCCGCCGAACAAGCGCACCCCCTCGATCAGGACACCGGAGGCGAACACCTCGAAGTGCCGATCCCCGCCGGCGGAGGCCAGGACGGTGGCATCGGCGCCGGCGCCGATGATCTTCATCGGGGCCAAGATGTCGAGGTCGCCGACATTCGCATCAGGCAGGGGCTCGTCGACGTCGCCAGCGTCGCCCAGCCCAAAAAAGCCCGCATCGAGGCGAATGGTCGATGTCGTCGCCACCGGGCCGCAGTCGCCGGCCACGCCGCTGTTCATCGAGAGCACCGCTTCGCGCAGGCTGCATTCGCCATCGAGAGCAATGGCATCGTTCGACGTCGTCACGTGCAGCTCTGCTTGGGGCTCTGGCGATGCGAGGGCCACGCGTGCGGCAATGGCTTCGATCTCGGTGTCGTCACGGGCCACGCGCGAAAAGCGCACGCCGTCGAGGAGGGCGTCGGATTGTTCGCCGCCTCGGTCCCGGTCGTCGTGCAGCAAGACGACGTCACGCGCCGTCAGTGAAGGCAGGCCGGGCGGAGCGACGCCGATGAAATTCCCATCGGCGTAGACGCGCATGGCCGTCGCGCTCTCGACGACGAAGGCCAGGTACATGCGGCGCCCGCCAATGACGTCGCCGCGGCCCATCTCCCCTTCGCCGACATCTCGGCCACCGCCTTCGTCCTCGCTGATGAAGCCTTTGCCGTCTTCGAAGCACTGGATGGCATTGTTGATCCAGTAGCAGCCGGCGTCGTCGTCGTCGTCGAAGCCGAAGATCTTGCGGAAATTCCTTGGGTCGCGCACGGGCGTGACCACCATCTCGATGGTGAAGGGCGGGGTCAAGCGATCCGCGAACTCCGACCAGTCCAGGCCGCCGTCGACGACGTGCAAGCCCCGTCCAAAGCCAGTGGCCGCGAAGGCGTCATCGGCAAAGTTGGTGGCGTCACGATCACGCACCGCATTTTCGTCGTCGGTGTCTGCGTTCAGCTCGAAGCGGGCCAGCGTGTTGGCGTCGTCGGGAAACAATTCATCGTTGGGCAGGCACAAGCTGGGCTCGCTGCCACATAGAAAGGTGTTCTCGACGACGCAGTTGGCTGCGCAGCCGTCGCCGCCGTCGGTGTCGCCGTCGTCGCACTCCTCGGCTGCGTCGATGACGCCGTCTCCGCAGGCGTTGATGGCGCATGCCGTGGTGTCGGTGGGATCGACGATGAGGCCGGGCGCGCAATGCTCGGTGTCGCACGCGCGCACCGCGCAGTCGGCGTCGGGTTGTCCGCATCCGCATTGGCAGACGCCGTCGAGGCCGGGCGTCGGTGGGCAGGCGAGGTTCTCGAGGCCGGCCGAGCGCAGCTGATAGGAAAGCAGGGGCTGGGCAGGCGCGCGGGTGACGGCGACCTCGAGCTCCTGCGGAAGGGCGACCTTGACGACGATGCGGGGGCAGGAGCCGGCTGTGCCGACGGCGCTGAGCAGGTCTGCGGGGTTGCCACGGAGGCGCACATGCAGGCTGAGGTCGGGGGGGCACAGGCCGACCAGAGGGGCGACATCGATCACATATCCCTTGGCCAAGGGGAACACGAAGAAGGAGTCGTCGACGTCGGCGCCGCCGTTGGCGCCGGCAATGACGGCATCAAAGAGGCCGCCGTTGAAGGCCGTCGCGCTGCCGGAGTCGTCGTTGGGCTCGAGCTCGCTGTTGGGTCCGACGACGGAGAAGGTCGCCGCCGTGGGCAGCGAGCACACGTTGTCCACGCCGAGGCACAGCGCGTAGGCCGCGGGGGCCAGGGCTCGCGTCGACGTGATGGTGATTGTGTCGATGCCGTCGTAGCTGAAGGGGATCGCAACCGGTGCGCCGCCGAGGTTGCGGATGCCCAAGAGCTGCTCGTCGCTTGTGATCAGCGCGGCGGTGACCACCGTCCCGTTCGGCCACAACGCGTTGCTGATCGGGGTTCCGCCGATGACCGAACGGCGCGCCACGGCGGTGCCAGCGGCCACAACGACGCCGGCCGGGGTGCTGAGCTGCACGTCGACGTCGCCGCCGTCGACGGTGGCGCCATCCAGGGAGCCGATGGTGAAGGCGTCGTCGACGATGGTGGCGACGCCGGCGAACCGCAGGCCGCCTTGGGTGAACACGGCGCTGAGTTCGCCGTTGCCCAGCCCCGCGACGGCGCCGCTGAGGGTCGCCCTGGCGAGCGAGTGACCCGCGGGCAGCACAGCGGCGCCGAAGTCGAGGGAGGCCGGGGGGACCGCGACGCCGTCGTCGTTGCCGGCCACGGTCACGGGAACGTTCACCGCGGCGTCGGTCAAGGGATCGACGTAGGCGAGAGCGAGCTGGAGGCTGCGGCCGGCGACGTCGGGGCTGCTGACGTCACATTCGACGGAGCTTTCGCTGGCCAGCGAGACCAAGCAGTCCAGGGCATCGTCGATGGTGAGGTGATCCAGCCGGTCGGGATTCAAGAAGTCCCCGATGACCGTGACGTGTGTGGACGGGCCTTCGTTGTCGGCGACTGCGAGCACGATGTGCGGCTCGCGGGCGAGGAAGGTGGTCGGCGCGACGACGTCTTCGCCGCCCGCTTGGGCCAGGCCGACTCGGTAGCGCGCCAGGCCCGTCTCGCCGCGCTCGGCAAGTGCGGGCAACTCCAGGATCACAAAGCCGCTGCTGGCGGTCAGGATCTTCGCTGAGCCGACCAGGCCGTTGCCGGCGTCGAGGGTGGCGTCGGCGTCGGCGTCGATCAGGTCGAGGTTTCGACCCAGCACGAGCAACTGATCGCCGCCCACGAGGGCGTGCACCGTTTGGGCGCCGAGCGCGCTGATCTGGGGCGCGTCCACGAAGCTCAGGGGGACCGCAGCGCTCTGCCCGTCGACGTTCTCGACGCTGACCAAGGTGACGCCGGCGGCGCTGCGTCGTGCGGTGAACGTCAGGGAGGTCGTCGACGACGAAACGACTTCGGCAACGAGTCCACCCACCCGCACCACGGCCTCGGCGTCGAAGGCCGCTCCCGTGACTGTCACCAACGAGCCGGCTCCCCCGGCGCTGACGCGATCGGGGGTGATGGCGTCGATGCGGGGTGGCGCATTCTCGAGAGCGACGTAGGTGAAGGTGGAGCTGTCGGACTGGCCATCGCTGTTGACCACTTGCAGAGGCACCGACCCTGCGCCGCCCGACGCTGAAGGAGGGAGATCGAAGGTGAGACTGGTATTGGTGTGCGACAGGAGCCTGGGGACGCCTTCGATGTCCTCGTCACCGATGGCCACCGCATCGACGACGACGGTAACGCCGGCGAGGGAAAAGCCGCTGCCCAAGATGGTGATGACGCCGCCGCCTTCGGCTGGCCCCGTGACCGGGTTGACGCTCGCCACGCGCGGCGGCGGGCCTTCGGGGGCAAAGAAAGTGAACGACGATGCGAGCGTGGCCGCTTGGGCCGCGTCGTCGCCGTTGACGACGCGGAGCGTATGGGGTCCCGCGCCGGTCGCTGGCGTCTCCGCCAGCAGAGTGGTCGTGGACACCCGCGTGACGTTGCTCGCGGCAACCGCGCCGTCGGCGCCATCGAAGAAGACCGCGGGGTCACCACGAAACCCGGTGCCGCGCAGGACGAGGATGGTTCCGCCCGCGGTGCTCGCCCGTGTCGGGAACACGGAGCTCACCGATGGCGCCGGGACACTGTAGGAGAATCGACTCGGGCCGACCGCCGATTGGCCATCGCTGTTGACGACGACGACGTCGACGTCGAAGCCGTCCGTTTGATCCGGCAGGCTGACGCTGAGGGAAGTCGGAGCGAAGGTGATCAGGGCGGCTTCTTCGTTGCCAAAGAACACGCGGGCACCGACCCGAAAATCCGCACCGGCGATGGTGACGACGACGACGGCGCCGAGCTCGGCGCTCGCGGGGCTGAAGCTGGCAATGGTGGGGGCGGCCCCGTCGGGCACGGCGAAGCGAAAGGCGATGCCCGCGGCCGGCCGCGAGAGAATGATAGATCCGTCGACGTCGACGATTTGGTTGGCGACCCGCAACACCGCTCCGCCGGCTTCGTGGATGGGCGGCAGGCAGCTGAGGGTTGAGGCGTCGATCACGACGACGTCGGTGGCCGGGGCATCGTCGAAGGTGACGACGGGCGCGCCGTTGCGATCGGAAAAGAAGGAGCCTGTGACGATGACGGGCTGGATGCCGCCCGTGGTCGGGGCGACGTCGGGGGCGACGCGCACCAAGGTGGGTGCGGGCGGTTGGAAGGTGAAGGCCTCGGGAAGAGTCGCTGCTTGTCCGTCGCCGCCCTCGGCGGCGGCCGGGTTTTCGACGACGATGGTCGCCGGGTTCTTGCCGGCCTCGAAAGAGCCAGCCTGCACCGTGCAGGAGACGGTGTCGAAGACGTCGTCGTGCACAAAGCGCGCGTCGAGACAGGTGGTGCCCGAGAGCGTGACGCGCGCGCCGTCTTGGAAACCGCGGCCCCGCAGCGTGATCGTGTAGCCGCCTTCGAGGGGTCCAGCGTTGCGGCTCAGAGGTGTGACGTCGTCGAATTCAGGTCCGCGCGTGACGTGCGCGGTGAGCTCGTAGGGCGCCGCATCGCCCGCAGCGAGCCCGTTGACGATGGAGGGCGGTGCCTCGAGCTCCTGGCGGCCGAGCACGACGAGCACGCGCAGCTCGGCGTCGGTGTCGTTGGCCAGCTCGACGCCCTCAGGGCTCTCCCCGGGATGGGAAGACACGCAGCTGTCGCAGGCGATGCGCGTCGGCGTCTTTCCGTCGAGGGCGACGACGGCAACGTCGACATCGGAGGCGAGGTTGAACAACGTCGTCGAGAAGCGGTTGCGGGCTGGGACGACGACGAAATAGGCGCTGTCGGCGGGGAGCGACACAATGCTGGCGCCGTCGAAAGAGGGGAGCGCGAGTCGCTGCCCCGTCGAGAGCAGCCCGCCGATCGAGGCGTCGTCGGCGGTGATCGGCAGGCCGCTGAACAGGGGGGTGCCGGGAAATGAGGCGACGGTGACGCTGCCTGCGCCGACGTCGACGGATGCGCTGGCGAGCTGCTCAGGCACGAAACCCAGGGGGGCTGGGCGCAGCGCGCCGTCGGGGTTGGCGATGAGCTTGATGCGAGCGGCCTGGGCCACGCCGGTGATCTCGTCGATGACGACCAACTGCACAGCGCCGGTGGTGAGGAAGCTGTTCACCGGTGCGAAGGTCACGGCGATGAAGGCTTCGTCGGCGGGCAGAATTTGGACGCCGGCGCTGGCGTCGTCGGCGGCGCCGAGGTCAAGGACGCGGCGGGGTACCGTCGTCGTCTCGCCGGTCTCGTCGTAGAGGGAGAGGGCGATGCCCGGCGCATCCACGATCTCGGCCTCCCGAACGCGCACGGGATGGGGGCCGCGGTTCTCGATGACGATCACCTGGCGGGCGAAAGTCCCCAGCCGCACCCCCGATGGGAACTGCAGCGTCGACGGGGAGGCGTCAATGAAGCTGGCTTGGGGCGCCGGATCGACGGCGCGCTTCAAGTCCTCGAGGTTCGACACACCATTGCGGTTTTCGTCGAAGACGAACGAGGGCCGACCGTCGACACCGAACTCGGCGGTCTCGAAGCTCTCGCTGTCTGCGAGGGCGACGTGAAGGTCACCTTGGCCGTCGATGGTGATCGCCTTGTTCAGTCGCGCGATCAGCACTTCTTCGGCGACCTGGTCAAGGGCGTCGTAGAGGCGCACCGTCAGAGTGCGGTCGCCGGCGCCACCGTTGAGCGCGATGTCGCCGGCGATGCTCAGGTTCTCGACGTCGAGATCGACGGTGGTTTCGTTGAGACCCCCCTGATCCACCTCGACGGTCGCGCGAAGGCGGGCCCGCGCCGAGGCTGGGAGCTCGGCCAACCCGAGCCCGGAGGGCAGGGCGAGAAATGCCTGCGGGGGCGGCTCGCAGGCGGCGGCAACCACGACGACGACGACAAAACACAGGCGACGGATCATGAGCTCACCCAGCAACACAAAGATCGTGAAAAAAGAGCGGGGGACGCGCTGGCTATTGAGCTGCGCCGTCGAGGATGAGGTGCGGGCCGCGCGTCAGGCTGGCCTGGTAGATGCCGTAGGCAGTCAGGCCTGCGCCGGCGCCAGCAACGGCGAGAGCGGCCCCTCCGGTGACGGGCCAGAACCACCACTGCGCATAGATCGGCTGCTCGACGAGGGCGATGCGCGCGATGCTGCTCTCGCCGCGGGCCACGACCATCTCGCCTTTGTACGCGTCGTAGCCTTCCTTGCTGACCTCGAGGGCGTGCACACCGGTGGGCAGGTCGCGCACGGGGGATGAAAGAGGCGCGCGTCCGACCTCTTTGCCGTCGACGACGATGAGGGCCCCGTCGTCGGCGAAGACCTCGAGGCTGCCCGTGCGTCCGGCTGCGTCCGGGCCCGCAAAGAGACGATCGACATAGGGGCGCACGGCGTCGAGCATTCCCTCGGGCTTTCCATGCCACGAGAACTGCTGCCGTTCGACGACGCGGGGTCCGGCGGGATCGATGACGGTGAACGAGAGCACGTAGGCGGAGTCCGCGACATCGAGGGTGCCGGTGACGAGGAGATCGGCGTCGACGAGCTTCGCGATGTCGGCCATGCACCCAACAGCCTCGCACCCCACCAAGCTGGCGTCGGCCTGGTGCGACACGATGGCTTTGAGCTCGTTGCGCGAGATGGCTTTGATGTTGGGCAGGGCACCGACTTCGGCGGTCAGCACGGTGGTGATGGCCTGAGCGATGGCGTCGGCGCTGCCGACGCCCTTCACGTCGAGAACCGCTACCTGGCGCTCCGTGCGCGGCTGCAGCTTGTCCGTCGGGGGGGGCTCAAGCGGTGGCACCGCTTCGGTGCTCCTGACCGGGGGCGCTACGTCCGGCGTGGTCGTTGGGGCGGGAGGGAGGTCGGTGGCCGAGGCCACCGGCGAGGCCAGGATCAGGATGACGAGCAGGAAGAGCGGGGACGCTGGCATCGAGGCTCCAGAGGTCGTGGGGACCAACGGAGCTTGGTCTGCGCAAACGCGTCGCGCCACCGGGTTCTGCGCGGCGTCAGGCGGAGGCTCAGCCGGCGCGCACAGAATTGGCGACAGCGTCCATCGCCGGCAGGTCAGACCGCGGCGCCAAGGCGGGCGGCGAGGCGCAGCAGATCGGCGAACACCCCGGCAGCGGTGACCTCCGGGCCAGCACCGGGCCCCTGAACCACGAGGGGTTGGCGATCGTAGCGGCGTGTGCGGAAGGCAATGACGTTGTCGGTGCCTGTCAGACGGGCAAAGGGGTGGGTCAGCGGGAGCAGGCGCAAGCTCACTGCGGGCGCACCGCTCTCGGGGATGTGACCGACGTAACGCAACACTGTCCCCTGGGTCCGGGCCTCGTGCTGCAAGGAACGGATGCGGTCGTCGACGCTGCCGGCGATCTGGGCCAAGAGCTGCTCGAGGGGCGCGCCAAAGGGGGCCCCCGGCGCCAGGTCTTCGACGACGACGTCTTCGAGGCTCACGGCGCGCCCCATCTCTCGGGCCAGCACCACCAGCTTGCGGGCGACGTCGAGCCCAGACAGATCTTCGCGGGGATCGGGCTCGGTGTAGCCCAGGCGACGCGCCTCCCGCAGCAGCGTCGAAAAGGCCGTTTTCTCATCGAGGCTGTTGAACATCCACGAGAGAGTTCCTGAGAGGACGCCCTCGATGGCGGTGACGTGGTCGCCAGTGTGCATGAGGTCTTTGAGGGTGGTGATGACCGGCAACCCCGCCCCAACCGTGGCTTCACCGAGGTAGCGGGCGTGTCCGCTGCGCGCGGCCTCTTTGATCTCCTCCCACCGCGACAGGGCCCCCGAGGCTGCGCGCTTGTTCGGTGTGACGATGTGGATCCCCTGACGCAGCCAGCGAGCGTAGTGGTCGGCGACGTCGTCGCTGGCGCTGCAGTCGACGATGACGGCATGGGGCAGGTGCTCGGCCCGCACGAAGCGCCCGAAGGTCTGCAAGTCGGTGGGGAAGGCCGGCACCAAGGCATCGAGCACCGGCAGGGAGGCGTCGTCTTCGAGGAGCATGCGTGAAGACGACGCAATGGCCCGCACGCGCAGGTCGACGTGAAAGCGTTGGCGCAGCTCGTCGCGCTGGCTCTGCAACTGAGCGAGGAGCGCACGGCCGATGAGACCCGGGCCGACGACGCCGACGGAGAGGGTGGTAGCGGACAAGGTGAAGCGGGCGTGCACGGCTCGGAGCGCCCGCGTGCTGTCCTTGGCGTCGACGACGGCGGTGATGTTGCGCTCAGACGAACCCTGGGCGACCGCGCGCACGTTCACGCGAGCATCGCCGAGGGCGCCGAAGAAGCGCGCCGCGACACCCGTGCGTTCGGCCATGGCGTCGCCGACGGCGGCCACGATGCTGCAGTCGCGCTGCACGTCGACGGCGGCAACATGTCCGAGGGCCCGCTCGGCGACAAAGGCCCGTTCGACCGTCTCCCTGGCGAGCTCCACCTGGGCATCGGGGATGGCCACGCAGATGGAGTGCTCCGAGCTGGCCTGCGAGATGACGATCACCGAAACGCCGGCGGTGCGCAGGGCGCCAAACAAGCGCTCGGCGATGCCGGGCACCCCGACCATGCCGGTGCCCTCGAGGTTCAGCAGCGCGATGCCGTCGATGGTCGTGAAGCCTCTGACCGGCCCTTCCGTCGACGTCGGGGCGCGGGCCCGTTGGATCACGGTGCCGCGCACCTGTGGGCGGAAGGTGTTTTTGATCCAAATGGGAATCCCGCGCTCGACGGCGGGCTGCATCGTCCGAGGGTGCACGACCTTGGCGCCGAAATAGGCGAGCTCCATGGCCTCTTCGTAGGACATCTCGTCGAGCAGCACGGCCTCGGGCACGCGGCGTGGATCCGCAGACAGAACGCCGTCGACGTCGGTCCAGATGACGATCTCTTTGGCGCCGAGCAGCGCACCAAAGATGGAGGCCGAGAAGTCGCTGCCGTTGCGTTTCAACGTCGTCGGCGTTCCATCGGGCAGGGCCGCGACATAGCCGGTGATGACGACGACCTCGCCCTTGTCCTTCGTCCTGCCGGCGTCCAGGCGCCGTTGGGATTCGGTCCAATCGACGGCGGGTCCGAGCTCGGCGGGGCGAACGATCAAGATCTGGCGTGCATCGAGCCACTCACAGTGCAGAAAAGCAGCGAGCAGCTGCGCCGACCACAGCTCCCCGTGGCCGGCGACGACGTCGTCGATGGCTTCGGGATGGGAGCCCAGCAGCTGGATGGCGCGCAGCAGGTCCCTGAGATCGCCAGCGTCGCGCTCAAAGACCACAGCGAGGCGCGCGGCCTCGGCGGGCGGCAAGAGCAGTGCGGCGACGTCGACGTGCCGTTGGATCAGCGCGTCGAGCTCGGAGCGCCAAGCTGCTTCACGACGCGAGGCGGCGGCGCAGCAGGCAAAGAGCGCATTGGTCACGCCCGACATGGCCGAGACGACGACGGCGCGCGATCCTTCGATGGATTGCACGAGCGCAGCCACCCGTCGGATCCCTTCGTCGCCCGCCATGCTGGTGCCGCCGAATTTGTGAACGGCCCATGGAGCCTCGGGAATCGCCACACTCACCTCGTGCTCAACAGGTCAGACCAGGAATCTTCACGCCCCGCTCGCGGGCCGTGCCCTTGGCCGCTTCGTAGCCGGCGTCGACGTGGCGCAGCACTCCCATCGCGGGATCGCTGGTCAGCACGCGTTCGATGCGGACGGCGGCTTCGGCGCTGCCGTCGGCGACGATGACCTGACCGGCGTGCAGCGACCAGCCCATGCCGACGCCGCCGCCGTGGTGGAAGCTCACCCACGACGCGCCGTTCACGGCGTTGACGAGGGCGTTGAGGATGGGCCAGTCGGCGACGGCGTCGCTGCCGTCCTTCATGCCTTCGGTTTCTCGGTTGGGAGAGGCCACCGAGCCGCAGTCGAGGTGGTCGCGGCCGATGACGATGGGAGCCTTCACCTGTCCGGTTTTCACGAGATCATTGAAGGCCGCTCCAGCGCGGGCCCGCTCGCCGTAGCCGAGCCAACAAATGCGCGCAGGCAGGCCCTGAAAAGCCACCCTTTCTTGGGCGAGATCCAACCAGCGGTGCAGAGAGGCCTTGTGAGGAAAGAGCTCTTTGACCACGCGATCGGTAACGGCGATGTCAGCGGGATCACCCGAGAGCGCGACCCAGCGGAAGGGACCCATGCCTTCGCAAAAGAGCGGGCGGATGTAGGCGGGCACGAAGCCTTTGATGTCGAAGGCGCGCCCGCAGCCGGCGACCTTGGCCTCGGCGCGGATGTTGTTGCCGTAGTCGAACACGGGCACGCCCTCGTCGAGCCAGGCCAGCATGGTGTCGAGTTGGCGCTTCATCGATGCTCGCGCGCGCGTGAGGAAGCCCTGGGGATCGCTGCGCCGCAAAGAGTCAGCGTCGGCAAAGCTCACGTCGGTGGGCAGGTAGCCGTAGAGCGGATCGTGGGCCGAGGTCTGGTCGGTGACGAGGTCGGGGCGAAAGCCCAGCGAACGCAAGCGCGGGTGCGTGTCAGCGGCGTTGCCGACGACGCCGATGGAGAGAGCCTTGCCCGCGTGCTTGGCGTCGTGGGCGAGCTGCAGAGCCTCCTCCAGCGAGGGAGCGACCTCGTCGAGATAGCGGGTCTCGAGGCGGCGTTGCAAACGAGAGGCGTCGACGTCGACGACGACGCAAACGCCGCCGGCCATCGTCACGGCCAGGGGTTGGGCGCCTCCCATTCCGCCGCAGCCTGCGGTGAGCACAATCTTGCCGGCCAGCGATCCGTCGGAGCCGAAATGCACGCGCGCGGCCTGGGCGAAGGTCTCGTAGGTGCCCTGCAAGATTCCTTGGGTACCGATGTAGATCCACGATCCTGCGGTCATTTGACCGTACATCATCAGCCCGGCTCTTTCGAGGACGTCGAAGTGCTCCCAGGTGGCGTACTTTCCGACGAGGTTCGAGTTCGCCAGCAGCACGCGCGGCGCGTTCTCATGCGTGCGCAAGATCCCCACTGCTTTGCCTGATTGGATCAGCAGTGTTTCGTCGTTGTCGAGCGACTTGAGCGAAGAGACGATGGCGTCGAAGCTGGGCCAGTCTCGGGCGGCTTTGCCCCGGCCGCCGTAGACGACGAGGTCCTGGGGGCGCTCGGCGACGTCGGGGTCCAGGTTGTTCATCAGCATGCGCAGCGCGGCTTCTTGCACCCAGCCTTTGCAAGAGAGGGTGGATCCCCGATCGGCGCGAACAACGCGGGCAGACATGGTGGCTCCTGACGACGTCGACGTCTTGACGATCGCTGGGTCGGGGTCAACGGCGGGCAGCGTTGGCAAAAGGGGGTTGCCCCGTGGTTTCGACGTCGGCACAACGCCCACAACGTTTGGCGCGCGGCGCCAACCAAATTTAACGCTGTCAGGAGAACGACCATGGCCGAGATCACCGCTTCGATGGTGAAGGAACTGCGTGAGAAAACGAACGCGGGGATGATGGACTGCAAGAAGGCCCTCGTGGCCACCAACGGCGACCTCGAGGCTTCGGTCAATTGGCTGCGCGAGAAGGGTCTGGCCGCCGTCGCCAAGAAGGCAGGCCGCATCGCCGCCGAAGGCCTGGTCGGCATCGCCGCTGAGGGCAGCGTCGCTGCCATGGTCGAGGTCAATTGCGAGACGGACTTCGTCGCCAAGAACCCCGAGTTCCAGGACTTCGTCAAAGCGCTGGCCGCCATCGTGGTCAAGACCAACCCGGCCGATGTCGACGCCCTGTCGTCGTCGTCGATGGACGGCAAGACCGTCAAGGACGTGCTGACCGAGAAGATCGCGCGCATCGGCGAAAACATGACCCTCCGTCGTTTCGCGCGCGCCAGCGGGGTGCTCGGCAGCTACAGCCACATGGGCGGCAACATCGGCGTCATCGTCGAGCTCAGCGTCGGCGACGAGGCCAAGGGTGCATCCGAGACCACGAAAATGCTGGCCAAGGACCTCGCCATGCAGGTGGCGGCGTCGTCGCCCCTCTACCTCTCGCGTGATCAGGCCGATCCAAAGACCGTCGACAACGAAAAGAGCATCGCCCGCGAGAAGGCCAAGGCCGAAGGCAAGCCCGAGAAGATCCTCGAGAAGATCGCCGAGGGGGCTGCGAACAAGTTCTTGGCCGAAAACGTGTTGCTCGAGCAGGCCTTCGTGAAGGACGACAAATCCACGGTGCTCAAGCACGTCGAGAAGGTTGCCAAAGAGCTCGGCACCACCGTCACGGTCAAGGCCATGCACCGCTTCAAGGTGGGCGAGGGCATCGAGAAGAAGGCCGACGACTTCGCCGCCGAAGTGGCCAAGATGGCCGGCACCGGCTGATCCCGCGTCCGCTTGATGTTCGACCGGAAAGACGCGGGATGACGCGCGTGAAGCGCGCCCGCGGAACGCGGAGTTGGTGGGGGGCCCCGCGTCCGGCTCCGCCGGCGGGGGGGGGAGGTCTGCACCAGACCTCCCAGAGGAGCATCCCCGACGGAGATGAACGAGACCGCTCCGCGGTCGAAGTTCAGCGAGATCGGGGCTGAGATCGGCGCCGTGCGCGTCGTCGAAAACGCGCTTCGGGTCGCTTCTCACTGACACCGAAGCGGGCAGTCACGGAGAAGCGACTCCGCGTGGTCAGTCGTCGATGAAGAGCAGGACTTCGCCCTCGGCGACGGCCTGGGCTTCCTTGCAGCGGATCTCCTTGACCGTGCCGGGGTCCATGGCCTCAATGGGCATCTCCATCTTCATGGACTCGATGATGACGAGGACGTCGCCTTCGTCGACCTTGTCGCCGACGGCGACCTTGATCTTCCAAACGGTGCCAGTGATGTGCGCCTTGATCTCGGCCATGACGTCGACTCCAGAGTCAGTTCTGATGTTCCAGACGCTGACGCGTCCGAAAGAGCGGCTGATAGCACGGGTCCCGCCCCATCATCAGTCGACGCGCGTCCATCCCGCTGCAGACCCGGTCGGGAATCTCTCGCTGACGTTGTAGTCGGCGCGGCGGTTGCGCTCCTCGTCGGTGTTGTCGGGCGTCTCCACCTTGAGCTCGTCTTCGCCGAAGCCGCGCGCGAAGACGGGCACCACGACGCCGTGCTTCTTGAACCACCCAGCGATGGCCAGCGCCCGCTTTTGGGAGAGCGCACGGTTCCCGCCCGCATCGCCGACGGTGTCGGTGTGCCCTTCGACGAAGAGCTTGATCGTGGTGCCGGCGGCCTTCACCGCTGGGCCAAAGCGCTTCACGGCTTTCTCGACTTCGGGCACGACGGCCTGCAGCTTTGGCTCTTGTTCGGGTCTGATGAGCGCCTTTCCACTGTCAAAGACGACGTCGTCATGTGGGATGTTAATGGTGTAAGGGAAGACATCGGAAGACTGGAAAGAACCGTTCTCGTCGTAGACGACCAAGTGAAGGCGCAAGACGTCGGCCTTCGTCTTCGGCAGCCAAGCGACCTCGACCAGCGTGCCGGCCGGCACGATCGCGGAGTAGTCGCTTCCTGACGAGGCCAGCAGCTCGTCTTCATCGGTGTAGACCTCGATCTCCACCCGGCTCGTCGCTCGTTGCGAAATCAGAGTTAATTTATCGTGTGGAAGATCAAGATTTTCTTTCTTAACATAGAACTCGAATTTCGTCGACAGCCTCTCGGTCTGGAAGGCCAGGGGCAGCGTGCCACTCGCGCCGTCGGAAAAGACGACGCTCAGGCTGCCTTTCCAGCTCACCTTGCCGAAGCTGTCTTGGGGGAGGGTGAACTCGAGCAGGCCGCCTTTTTCGGCGGGCCCTTGCTTCTGGCGCACATGGCCAGGGCCCCCGACGACGTCGACGCTGACGCTCTCCACGTCTTTGTTGATGATCACGCTCAGCTTGGGCTGTTGGCCCGGCGGGGCGCGGGCATCGATGCGCAGGTCGATGTCGTTGGCCCGGGCGCCGGCGCCCAGGGTGACAGCGACGACGACGGCGACGACGGTACGCATCATGGGCTTCCTCACACCGGGTAGACGCAGTGCTTCTTCTTGGGGCGCTGGTCGTGCTTGCTCTCCATGTAGCCGAGGCGGCGCGCAAGCTCGGCGCGGAGGCGACGTCCGGGGACCACGGTGTCCACCACCAGGGCCGAGGCGAGCTTCATCAGGTCGACGTCGGCGCGGTATTCGGCGCGCAGCTTCTCGACGTAGGGAATGCGCTCGGCCTCGGGTAGCGCTTGAATCTTATTGTAATAGACGGCGTTGACGGCGGCTTCTGCTCCCATCACGGCAATCGAAGCCTGTGGCAGTGCAATGGTGCAGTCTGGTTCGAAGGCGGGTCCGCTCATGGCGTAGAGTCCGGCGCCATAGGCCTTGCGCAGCACAACGCAGATGCGCGGCACCGTGGCCTCGGACATGGCCGCCAACATCTTGGCCCCGTGGCGGATGATGCCGTCTTTTTCGACCTTTGAACCAATCATAAACCCGGGAACATCGCAGAGAAAAAGCAAAGGAATATCGAAGGCGTCGCACAGCCAGATAAAGCGCGCGGCCTTGTCGGCGGAGTCGACGAAGAGCACGCCGCCCTTTTGCTTGGGTTGGTTGGCGACGACGCCGACGACGCGTCCATCGATGCGGGCGAGGCCGGTGACCAGCTCGGTGGCGAAGCGCTTCTTGACCTCGAAGAAGGACCCTTCGTCGACGACGGCGTCGATGAGCTCTTTGACGTCGAACATGGTCTTTTCGTCGGCGGGAACGATGTCGTCGATGGCACGGGACTTCTTGGGCGGTCGACCGTTGGCGGTGGGGGGCTTGTCGCCGGCGCGCTGCGGAAAATACGCGAGCCAGGCACGACACTGCTCGAGGGCTTCGAGCTCGGTCTTGACCAGGAAGTCGCCGCAGCCGGACTCGCTGGTGTGCATGCGAGCGCCGCCGAGGTCTTCGAGGGAGATCTTCTCACCGATCACCATCTCGGCCATGCGCGGTGAGCCGAGATACATCGAGGCATTCTTATCGACCATAAAGACGACGTCGCAAAATGCGGGGATATAAGCCCCACCGGCCGCCGACGGACCAAAGAGCAGACACACCTGGGGCACGAAGCCAGAGAGCTTGACCTCGTTGTGAAAAATGCGCCCCGCATGACGACGTCCGGGGAACATCTCGATCTGATCGGTGATGCGCGCGCCCGCGGAGTCCACCAGATAGAGCATGGGGATGCGGTAGCGCTGGGCCACCTCTTGAATGCGGATGATCTTTTCAACAGTGAGAGCGCCCCAGGAGCCGGCTTTTACCGTCGAATCGTTAGCCATGATGGCGACGTCGCGTCCGTGCACGCGGCCGATGCCGGTGATGACGCCGTCGGCGGGGAGATCGCTGGCGAGGGCGTTGGCGAAGGCGCCGTCTTCGACGAAGGAGTCGGGATCACAGAGCTTCTCGATGCGCGTGCGCGCGAAGAGCTTGCCCTGCTCGGCGTTTTTGGCGTGGTAGCCCTCCGCCCCGCCCTTTTCGATGCGGGTCAACTCTTGGGAGAACTTCGCGGCGGGATGGGGACCAGGTGGGGGCGAAAGGCTCATGCCCGCGGTGTCGGCGACGACGACGTCGGGGTCAAGGCCCCTCGTCAGCCGCCGAGGCCCTTGCACACGCACAGCGAGGGTTGGCAGATCGGCGTTCCTCCGCTGCAGGCGTTGTTGCAGTTGACGGCGCCGCCGGCGTCTTCGCCGCATTCGCAGGCGCAGGTGTCGGGGTTGAGCACGTGCGTCGCGGCGCAGGCCTGCCCGGTGTCGCAGGAGCAGGAGCAGGAGCTCACGTCCCAGGCAAAACCTGGTCCGCAGGTGGCGTTCTCGACGCACTCGCAGGCGCAGGCAGCGGCGTTGCATTCCTCGCCGACCGCGCAGCCACCGCAGCTCGGGAGGCACTGCACCTCGCAGGTGCTCGGGTTGCAGAACTCCGGCAGCACCGGGGCGGTCGCCTGCCCGCAGGTCGATGGGCACTCGTAGTCGCAAGAGAGCGGATCCCAAACGAAGTTCGGGCTGGGGGGCGGGGTGACCGGGACCTCTTTGCACTCGTAGCTGCACGTCGAGACATCGCACTCGAAGTCCGGCGACGGCGGAGGTGCGCCGCAGTCCGCCGGGCACTCGCAGGCGCAGCTCGCCAGATTGCAGTCGGCGCTTCCCGCGCAGCCGCCGCAGTCGCTGGGGCAACGCAGCTCGCAGGTCGAGAGATCGCAGAGGGCTTCAGGTCCGAAGGTGTTGAGACCGCAGTGCTCAGGGTCGCAGACGTAGTCGCAGGTCGCTGGATCCCACAGGAAGTTCGCGCCGGGTGACACCGAGCCCACCGGTGGATCGAGGCACTCGAAGGCGCAGCTGAGCTGGTTGCACGTCATGTCATTGCGTGGGGGGTTGCCGCCGCAGTCATCGGGGCATTCGCACGCACACGCCAGGGGATCGCAGACGCCGGCGCCGGTGCAGCCACCGCAATCGGGGAGGCATTCGACGTCGCAGACCAGGGGGTTGTCGTTGCAAGTGAAGCCCGGCTGCACCTCGCCGGGTCCGCAGCCGTTGCAGACGTATTGGCAGGTGTCGAAGTCGCAGGTCGAGAAGGGGCCCGGGGGTTCGCCGGGGCAGGCCAGACACTCGAATTGGCAAGTGTCGGCGTTGCACTGAAAGCCCGCACCCGGCGACGGACCGCTGCAGCCGTCGCAGAGGCAAGAGCATTGGTCGACGTGGCAGGTGAGGCCGGGGGCGCAGCCGCCGCAGTCCGATTGGCATTCAACGTCGCAGACCGCGGGGTTGGTGTTGCAAAAGAAGCCGTCGTCCAAGGCTGCCGGGCCGCAGTCGGGGCAGTCGAATTCGCAGGTCGCGAGGTTGCACTGGGAAAAGACCGACGGGGGCTGGCCCGCGCAGGCGTTGCACTCGTACTCGCAAGTATCGAGGTCGCACACAAAGCCCGGGGCCGGTGGCGGGCCGTTGCAGCCGTTGCACTCGCAGCGGCAGTCGACGAGGTCGCAGGAAAAGCCAGGGTCGCAGCCGCCGCAGTCGGGCAGGCACTCGAGCAGGCACGACTCCGTGTTGCAGGTCTCGTTGAAGGCGAGTCCGCCGGTGCCGCAGTCCGCGGGGCACACGCAGGTCTCGTTCACACAAACCAGGGGACTCAAGCACAGCGCGCAGGGATCGGGGTTGCCGTCGTCGTCGTCGCTGTCCTCGATCCAATAGCGATACGATACCGTGATGCGTTCGCCGATGTTTCCCTGGTCAAAAGTCGGTCGACAGTTGCCGAAGAATTGAATGCTGTTGGTGGCGCCGTCGTAGTCGAAGCCGTTGACCCGACTCCTCGGGATGTCGTTTTTGTTGCAGGTTCCGAAGGTCGTAATGGAGGCATCGAGGGCGATCTTGATCGATGCTGAAATGGGCGGTTTCGTCAGCACATAAGGTGAGGCTTGAGCGATCGAACCCTGGAGGATTTGGCGCATTGCTTCGGCCATGCGCTCGAAGGGAGCGTTGATGCAGTCGCCGCCGCCCGCACCCGCGCAGTCGGCGTCCTGGTTGCACGCAGCGCCATTGCTGACGCAGGTGCCAGAGTTGTCGGCGGGGAGTGCGGCCTCGATGCCGCCCATGTCGGTGATGAACTTGCGGAAGCGCCCATTTTGGGTGTCGTCGCTGCAGTTCTGGCCGACGGGGCAGATGATCGCGCCGAAGAAGGGCCTCGACGCAGGCGTGCCGGCGCTGTCGAAGTTGTTGAAATACGCTTCCCACGTCGGGATCGACTGTTCGGGCACGGGGTCGCCGGCGCCGAGTCCGGCGTAGCGCCCGTCGGATTGTTCGGGGGCGTCGGTAATGAAGATGACCACGCTCTGGGCGCCGGGACGCAGCTTGCGCCCATCTCCGGCGGTGCGCGGCAGGAAATTGAAGGGGCTAGGCGCCACGGGATAGCTATCCGCCGCCAAATAGGGTCCGTCGGTCGGGTTGCGCCCGCAGGCCTCGCCGTCGGTCGCGCCGCCGGCCCCGGCGTTGGCTCGTCGGATCGCGCCACGGTTCACGATGTTGGGGTCGTTGTCCGCGCCAGGGTCGGCGGTGGTGGTGCGAACCTGGTTCGCCGAGAGGACCTGCTCGATGATGTAGGCGCCGTTGTAGGTGTTGGCGGTCGCGCCGCCGTCGACGCCGGTGATGTTGACCCGATCGTTCACCAGCAGGCCGTGACTGGGGGCGGTGACGATGACGGTGCCGCCAGCGCCGCTGTCGTCTATGGCGGTGATGGTGATGCTCGGTCGCAGCAACAGGTTGGTGTTGATGCCGTCGCCCGTCACCGTCTGGCCCATCATGCAGGCCACGGGGCGGAAGAAGTTCTCGCCGCCGCTGCCCCCGGTGTCGATGAGGAGCAGGCACAAGTTCAGCGCCGACAACGAAGCCGTGAAGCCGCACTGAGACATGGCGGTGTCGTTCCATTGCGTTGCATCGTTGACGAAGGTGTCGACGTCGGAGGTGAGCACGCCGATGCGCCAATCGACGGTCGACGAATCCAGCTGGGCGCCGAGCGCGGTCACCGCGGCCTTCATGGCGTTCTGCTCGTTCCCCATCGATCCCGAGTTGTCGATGACGAGGACGAAGTCGACCTGCGTCGCGGCTTCGACGCCGAAGCGGTCGCACTGGGTGCCGGTGTCGTCGCCGAACTGAGCGATGGCCGAACCGTTGGCCAGATCGTCGACGCGGAACAAGGTGAGCTCATCGCTCGCCACCCGCGCCGCGCGGGCCAATCCCATCACCACCACGGTCGACGTCGGCGACCGGACCAAGACCTCGACCTGCAAGCTGTAGGGGCCGGTGTCGGTGCTGCCCGTGGTCGCCAGCGTCCCCGCGACGGTGCCGCCCAGGACCGCTTTGACGATGTCGTTGAGGGAGGTGGCGGTGTTGTCGCCGGCCTGGGCGTCGGTCCAGGTGATGCGACCGATGGCCGCATTGGTATCGGGGATGCCGTTTTGGTCGTTGTCGGGTGCGTCCCACGAGGCCAGGGACTGCACGCTGATGGCGTTGACGTCGCCGATGACGCCGTTGAGCAGGGTGTTGAGCGCGGTCTGCACCTTGTCGGCGGCGTCGTTGGCGCCGCTGCCGGTCAGGGAGGCCTTCATGGCGACGCCGGCGACCTGCTTCACGGGATCAAAGACCATGGCGCCAACCTGGACGCCGTTTTTGGTGAGCGTGGTGATCCTGTTGTCGGGAAAGTCAGTGGGCACCGCGAGGATCAAGTCCGCCGTCGTGTCCGATCGGGTGACGAGCGTGATCTGACGAAGGTTCGCCACCGCGCAGGCCGCAGCATCGGCACCGACGGCGTCACCGCCATCGTTGGGGCTCAGCTCGTTGTTGTCGACGCTGCCGTTTTGGTTGGCGTCTTCGGACCCGTCTTGCACGTCGTCGCCGTCGCTGTCGTCGTTGAGGGGCTGGGTCGTCGTCAGCGGGTCTTCGTCGACGACACAGGCAGCTCCACAGCTGGGATCGGTCTGGGGTGGGGCGGTGGTCCGGCACAGGGTGCCCACTTCGAGGCCGTCGTTGAGGCCGTCGTCGTCGCTGTCGGCGTCGAGGGGGTCGGTGCCCAGGATGCCTTCGTCGCCGTCGTTGAGGCCGTCGCAATCGGAGTCGGCGGACGTCGGGTCGGTGTTGGTGGCTTGCACCTCCTGGCCGTCGAGCAGGCCGTCGTCGTCGCTGTCGGCGTCGAGGGGCGAGGTGCCAAAGACGGGACCTTCTTGGGCGTCGTCGAGGCCGTCGTGGTCGTTGTCGACGTTGGCGATCCGCGGATTGGTCTCGTTGCCATCGACGCGACCGTTGCGGTTGATGTCCTCGCCCCCGTTGCACACCGTGACGACGCTTGCGGGTCCATCGCACAGGCCGTCGTTGTCGGTGTCTGGGTCGCTGGAATCCGTCTCTTGCCCCCCCGGATTGGGGCCGCCGAGGTCGCCATCGCGGTTGGTGTCTTCGGCGCCGTCGTTGAGGCCGTCGCCGTCGGAGTCGCGCACCAAGGGGTTGGTCGTCGTCGCCGGGTTCAAGTCGATGGGCGCGGTGGGGCAGTCGAGGCGCAGCGTGCGGCCCAGCTCGACGCCGTCGGTGACGATGTCGCCGTCGCTGTCGGCGATGAGGGGATTCAAGCCGCGGTTGCGTTCGTCGCGGTCAGAGACGGCGTCGCAGTCGCTGTCGGCCTTGCGGGGGTTGGTCTCGCCGACGTCGACGATGCCGTCTTTGTCCAGGTCTTCGCCGCCGATGCAGGCGGCGGCGGCCACCGCAATGGCGCCGTCGCACAGGCCGTCGCCGTCGGTGTCGGCTGTGCTGTCGTCGGGGTCGGCGCCGCCGCGCAACCCATCGAGATCGTTGTCGAAGTCGCCGACGCGCGGGTTCGTCTCGCCCGGATCGGTGACGCCGTCGCCGTCGAGGTCTTCGACGCCCTCGCAGGGGCCGGCCACCGTGCGGGGCCCGTCACACAAGCGGTCGTTGTCGGTGTCTGCGTCGTCGGCGGCGGTCTCTCGGGGCAGGGTGTCCACCGACGCCAGCGCACCGTCGCGGTTGCGATCTTCGAGGCCGTCGGGAAGGCCGTCGCCGTCGCTGTCAGAGAGCTTGGGGTTGGTCGTTGACCCTGGGTCGACGTCGACGGGAGCCGAGGGGCAGTCGAGGCGTTGGGTGCGGCCGAGCTCGACGCCGTCGTCGATGCCGTCGTTGTCGGTGTCGTCGTCGAGGGGGCTGAGGCCGCGGGTCAGCTCGTCGCCGTCGCTCACGGCGTCGCAGTCGCTGTCCGCGGTGCGCAGGTCGGTCTCGCCGATGTCCTGCACGCCGTCGCCGTCGCGATCCTCGCCAGCGACGCAGAAGGGGGCCACGGTGGCCGGGCCGTCGCACAAGCCGTCGCCGTCGGTGTCGGGATCGTTGTCGTCGGGGTCGAAGGGCACGCGCAGGCCATCGAAATCGCTGTCGAAGTCGCCGGCGCGTGGATCCGTCTCGCCGGGATCGATGAGGCCGTCGCCGTCGCGATCTTCGCCGGACACGCAGACGCCGCCGAGAGTGCGGGGTCCGTCGCACAGGGCGTCGTCGTCGGAGTCAGGGTCTGAGGGGAAGGTCTCGCGCGGCGAGACGTCGGCAGCCGTGATGGCGCCGTCGTGGTTGCGGTCTTCGAGGCCGTCGGGAATCCCATCGGCGTCGCTGTCGGCGAGGCGCGGGTTGCTGTTGGTCGCCACCGATCCGTCGGCGTCGAGACGCACGTTCGCGCAGGTGCTCAGACCCGAGGCCGCGGCCACCTTGCCGAGCTCGACGCCGTCCTGCAGCCGGTCGTTGTCGCTGTCGGGGTCTGCGGCGTCGGTGTCCAAGTTGAGCTCTTCGAGGTCAGAGACGGCGTCGCAGTCGGTGTCGACGTCCTTGGGATCGCTCTCGCCCGGATCGAGGTTGCCGTCGCCGTTGAGGTCTTCGCCAGCGGCGCAGATGCCAGCGCGGTCCAGGCCGCCATCGCACAAGCCGTCGTCGTCGAAGTCGGGGTCGTCGGGCAGGGTGCCGTTTTGCAGCTCGCGCGCGTCAGAGATGCCGTCGCCGTCGCTGTCGACGTCGGGGACCCGCGGATCCGTCTCGGTGGCCGCGGTGAAGTTGTCGCCGTTGAGGTCTTCGCCTGCCGCGCACACGCTGGGCACGCCGCGCGGTCCGTCGCAGAGATTGTCGCCGTCGGTGTCGGGATCGTCGGGATCGGTCTCCTGCAGCGCGCCCGGTGCGGGGGCATCGACGACACCATCGCGGTCGATGTCTTCGACGCCGTCGTTGATGCCGTCGCCATCGGAGTCACGCAGGATGGGATTGGTCGTCGTCGCGGGATCGCCGTCGGCCTTGAAGACGCCGCTGCAGTCGACGTCGGCGAAGGCGACCTTGCCCTGCTCGAACCCATCGGACAGACCGTCGCCGTCGCTGTCGTCGTCGAGGGGGCTGCTGCCAAGGCCGAGCTCCTCGCTGTCGTCGAGGCCGTCGCAATCAGTGTCTCGGCTGTTGGGATCGCTCTCGCCTGGATCGAGGACACCGTCGTCGTCGCGGTCCTCGTCGCCGTCGTTGATGCCGTCGCCGTCGGTGTCGGCGTCGTCGGGGTCGGTGCCATTTTCGACCTCGACCTCATCGGGCACGCCATCGCCGTCGAAGTCGGGCACCGCACCTCCGCCCGCATCGCTGCCCGCGATGAGCTCGGCGAGGTCGCTGACGCCGTCGCTGTCGGAGTCGGCGTCGTTGGGATCGAGACCGAGCTCGATCTCGAGGCCATCGCCCAGGCCGTCGCCGTCGCTGTCGTCGTTGTTTGGATTGGTGTTGGTGCCGCCGCCCTGGCCTGCGAGCTGGTTGCACCCGGTCTCTTCGCCATCGGTGAGGCCATCGCCGTCGGAGTCGACGGCGTTGGGGTTGGTCTCGCCGAAGTCGATGCGGCCATTGCGGCTGGGGTCTTCGAAGTTGTCGTCGAGGCAGTCGCCGTCGCTGTCGCGCAGCGTGGGATTGGTGCGGGTGCGGGGATCGGCGTCGAGGGTAGTGAAAGGGCAGCGCGTGTCGACGTTGTCGGAGCGTCCCGCCTCCACGCCGTCGGGGATGGTGTCGCCGTCGGTGTCAAAGAGGGCCGGGTCGGTGGTGGCGCCGCCGGGCCAGACGTCGCCGAATTCGTCCTCGTCGGCGATGCCGTCGCAGTCTGAATCAAAGGCAGCGTTGCCGCCGTCGTCGGCGTCGGGAATGCCCACGACATCGGGAACGACGAAGCCGGCGTCGGCGAGGTCGCCTTCGCCCTCGCCTTCGCCCTCACCGGCGGGGCCTTCGCCTTCGCCCTCGCCGAGCTCACCTTCGCCCTCGCCTTCGCCGACGTTGCTTTCGCCTTCGCCTTCAGCCGCCTCGCCTTCTCCTTCGCCCCTTGGCAGCCCGCAGGACAAGGCCACGACGACGAAAGACGCAGCCAGCAGGCGGTGCAGCATGGACACTCCAAGCACAGGCGACCAGGCCACAAAGGCGCAGGCTGCAGGGCAGCCCGCGAAGGGTCTGGGATGGTACACAGATCGGCGCTGTCGTCGTCATTTCGGACAACACGTTGGGGGCGACGAGGACCGTGACGGACCCAGACGACATCGACCCACATCCCCTGCGCCCCGCCTTTGGGGATGCGCGGGCCGTCGTCGTTTCCTGGAATGCCCCCGCCGACGTGTGGGGCAAGACGGCGCTCGAGGCCTTGTGCGCGCGCGTGCGACGGCTCGAGCCCCAGCGGGCGCGCAGGGTGATCGACGGCGGCGACCTGCACCTCGTGCTCGCGCCCCCGCCCGCCCACCAAAGCCGCGTACTGGCCTTCGACGACGTCGTCCCCCGCAAGGGCGTGCTCGCCCTTTGGCGCCTGGCCCCAGACGATCCCGAAGACCTGCGCTGCCCGCCCACCATCGTGCACGAGGGCGAAGGCGTCGTCGTCGTCGACAAGACCGGCGACCTCTGCGTGCATCCGACGGCCCGCTACCTCCACAACACCCTGACGGGCTTCCTGCGTCGTCGGGGAACCCCGGCCCATCCCTGCCACCGCCTCGACAGAGAGACCTCCGGCGTCGTCGTCTGCGCCACCGATGCCCGCGCCGAGCGTCGCTGGAAACAAGCCTTCGCCGAGGGCCGGGTCCAAAAGCAATACACGGCCGTCGTCGCTGGCGTCGTCGACCAAGAGCTGCTCATCGACGCACCCCTGGCGATCCAGGGAGACCGTGGGCTGGTGCGCATCAAGATGGTCGTCGACGACGCCGGGCAAGGGGCGCGCACCCGCGTGGTCCCCCTCGAGGTGCATGTCCCCTCCGAGCCCCGTGGTCTGCCGCGCAGCCTGGTGCGCCTCTTCCCAGAGACGGGACGCCAGCACCAACTGCGCGTCCATCTGGCGCACATCGGACACCCCATCGTCGGCGACAAGCTCTACCAAATGGGCGAAGCCTGGTTCGACGCCTGGACGCGCCGCGCCCTCTCTGACGACGAACGCGCGCTCTTGCCCTGTGCGCGCCAATGTCTGCACGCCGCGCGGCTCCAGCTCGACGACGACGTCTACGAGGCGCCCGTGCCCGCCGATCTCTGGGCTGGGCTGCGGTGACAGGCCCTGGGGCGTGCTGGCTCGTTGCCTGTACAATGCAGGCCGTGCGGCATCTCCTCGTGCTTTCGATGGCCTTCCTCGCGTCGACCGCTGGGGCGCAGGGCGACCCGGCGGCCGACCGCTCTGCCGACCCCGCTGGCGATGCACCACCTCCTCCCGCCGACCCCGAGGTCACTGACGACGTCGCCCAACCCGAGTTCCGACCGGCCCCCGAAGAGCCCAAAGCCTCGACACCGACGCCGTCGACGGCCACACCCGCAGCGGGCGGTGGGCTCGTGCGATTGGTGTATTCGCCGGGACCCTGGGCCAGCGCTTGCCCCGCCCTCGACGACGTGCGCCAAGGCATCCAGGGCCACCTGGGCTACGACCCCTTCGGCGAGCCGGCGGAGCGCGTGGTGCTGCTCTTGCTCGATGGCGGCGATGCCGGACCCGATCGCGCGCGCGTCGAGCTGCTCGATCAGAACCTGCGCTCCCTCGGCACGCGCAGTGTCAGCTCCACCGAGGGCTGCGCCGAGCTGGTGGCCACCGCCGCGCTCCAGGTCTCGATCGCGGTGGATCCCTCCCACCTCGGACGACGTCCACGGCCCCTCGATCGCATCGACCCGGCAGCGCCGTCGGCCGCAGCTCCGTCGCCGTCGTCGTCGTCGTCGTCGTCGCCAGGCTTGGTGGAGCCCGAGGCGCCCGTGGTCGTGCCTGCGACTGCGCTGAGCTTCTTCGGCGCCAGCGGTCACATCGCCGCACTCATGACGCCCGAAGTCTTCATGCTCGGCGGATCCCTCTACCTCGGTCTGCGCCGCGATTGGTTCTCGGGTCGCATCGAAGGCCGCGTCGAGTTCCCCGGCGACGACAACGGCACCACCTCCATTCCCCTGCTCGTCTCGGTGCTCCCTTGCGTCCACCTGCCCATCGGCAAGACGGGGCCCAACGAGCAGCTCGAGGTGCTGGGCTGTGTGACGTCGACGGCCGGCATCACGCCGACGGTGGGCACCTACAACGGCCTGGGCCTCTACGCCGGCTTCGGCGGCCGCGCCGGGCTCGACTGGCGCCTCGACGACAACAGCAGCGTGCGGGCCTTTCTGCAGATCGAGGGGGCCGCCGTGCGCAGCCGCTTCAGCTCGAGCTTCGGCAACGACTACACCATGCCACCCATCAACGCCCTCGTCGGCGTCGGCGTCGACCTGCCCTCGTCTTAGCAGCCTGCTGAAAAACGAAGTTTTGAGGCAGACGCGTCCTTGGGAGGGAGGCTCGTCGAGGCTTCGCCTCGACGAGGGAGGGTCTGGGACAGACCCTCCGGAAGTACAGCAGGGTGCGAAAAACGGAGTTTTTCCGCACCCTGTTAAGCCCCGAGTAACTGATCACCGGGCGCGCAAGTAAAGGTCGAGGCGCGTGGATCCCCCCGACCACGATGACGACACACCCGTGGCCAGCGACGGGGCACTGCGAGATCGCTTCACCACCACGCGCTGCCTGGCGCTGCGGCGGGCGGCCTCGAAGAGCACGCCGACGTCGAGGTCGTCGCCGACGGCGGCGCGCAGCAGGCGCATCTCGCGCTGGGCCTGGGCCGTGCGCCGGCCGGTGGGATACATGGGGTCGAGGAAGACGGCGTCGGGGGCGCCCTCGGTGCCAGCGACAGCGTCGAGGTGGGCGGCGGCGTCGTCGGCGACGAAGCGCAGGCGCGGTGGCTGGTGGCGGCGCAGGGCGTCTGCCCACAGGGCCTGCACCAGCGGAGCACGCTCGATGGCTGTCACGTCGAAGCCAGCGAGGGCGAGGGCCGCAGCATCGCGACCGATGCCCGCCGTCGCGTCGACGACGGTGACGACGCCTTTGCCTCGCCCGAGCGCGCGCAGCAGGTCGTCATCGCTGCCCAGGCGGCGGGCGTGTGCCAGATCGATGACGAGGGGCGACAAGTCCTCAACGTCGTCGTCGACGAGGCCGAGCCCGGTGCGAGTCTCGACGAGGCGGGCCCTGCTCGACGCGCTGGTCAACGGAAACGCATCTTCCACACCGACGTCACCGCTTCGCCGATGATGCCCGTCGACATCTTCGATCGTCCGCCCTGACGTTCGTAAAAAACGATGGGAACCTCCTTGATGCGAAAGCCGAGTTTCCAGGCACGCCAGGTGAGCTCGATCTGAAAGGCGTAGCCCGTCGCTGTCACCGTCGAGAGGTCGATGGCGTCGAGCACCTCACGTCGAAAACACTTGAAGCCCGTCGTCGGATCCTTCACCGGCAGATGCAGGATGGAGCGCGTGTAGAGGGATCCGCCCCGCGAGAGCGCCTGACGCATCAGCCCCCAATTCTCCGTGCCGCCCCCTTGGGTGTAGCGGCTGCCCAGCACCAGGTCGTTGCTTTCGGCGGCCCGCAACAGCTCGGGGATGTAGCGAGGTTGGTGGGAAAAATCGGCATCCATCTCGAACAGCAGGGGGTAGCCCCGGCTGAGCCCGAAGCGGAAAGCCTCGACGTAGGCGGTGCCCAGCCCCAGCTTTTTTCCGCGGTGCAACACAAAGACGCGCCCCGGGTTCTTCTTCTGCAGGAGATCCGCAACGCGGCCGGTCCCGTCGGGAGAGTTGTCGTCGACGATGAGGACGTCGACGGGGGCGGTATCGAGCAGCTCCTCCACCAAAGACGGCAGGTTCTCGCGCTCGTTGTAGGTCGGCAGACACACCAACGCGGTGCCGTGGCCGGCGACCTCGTTCCCGTGCGGAGGCGAAGCAGTCATGACGGCGGCCTCTAGCAGCACTGCGTTGACACGTCGACGTCGTCGTGGCGACTTGGGCCCCTCTGCGACCCCAGGAGGCATGGTGCCCAGTGACCCGAACTTTCCTGCCCCAAGCGGTGCACCCGATGCGCCCGTGGCAGGAGGCGAAGACGCCCACCACCTGATTCAGGTGCGCATCGACAAGGCGGCGAAGATCCGCGCCGCCGGGCTCGACCCCTACGCCAACGATTTTCGCCCCGAGGTCAGTGCCGCCGACCTCCACGCCCGCTACGGCGCCGTCGACGCCAAACAGCTCGAGCAGGTACACACTGTCCACACCGTGGCTGGTCGCGTGATGACCCTGCGGCAGATGGGCAAGGCGAGCTTCTTCACCCTGCGCGATGCCTCGAGCAAGGACATTCAGGTCTACGTGAAGCTCGACCGGGTCGGTGCCCCCACCTACGCCATGCTCAAGCTCATGGACCTGGGCGACATCGTCGGCGTCGCTGGTACTCCAATGAAGACGCGCACCGGCGAGCTCACCATCGCCGCCGACGGGCTGCGCGTGTTGACCAAATCCGTACGGCCCCTGCCGGACAAATTCCACGGCCTCGCCGACGTCGAACAGCGCTATCGGCACCGCTATGTCGATCTGATCGTGAACCCCGAGATTCGCCAGGTGTTCCGCGATCGCAGCCGCATCATTCGGGGCATTCAGCGTTTCCTCGATGAGCGTGGCTTTATCGAAGTGGAAACTCCGGTTCTGCAAGAGCTGGCCGGCGGCGCCACCGCCAAGCCTTTCACCACACACCACAATACGCTCGACGTCGATCTTTATTTGCGCATTGCGACCGAGCTGCACCTCAAGCGCCTCGTCGTCGGCGGCCTCGAACGCGTATACGAAATCGGGCGCCAGTTTCGCAATGAAGGCGTGAGCGCTCGACACAATCCTGAGTTTACTTCCATCGAGGTTTATCAGGCATATGCGTCCTATCAGGATATGATGGAATTGACCGAGACGGTCATCAGTCAGCTGGTCACCGAGCTGCGCAGCACGACCAAGATCCCCTGGGGAGAGCGTGTCGTCGACGTCTCACGTCCGTGGCGCCGCGTGCCCATTGCGGTGCTGGTCGCTGAGCACCTGAAGCTCGAGGGGGTCAACCTGAGCGAGATCGACTCGGTGGAGCAGGCGCTGGGCTACGTCGTCGGCCACACCGCCCATCCCGATGAGCCCCTGCTGGTGTGCTTGAAAGAGCTCTCCGACGAAGAAGCCGAGCGCATCATCCCTGGCATCGAGCCAGGCGGCGGCGACGTCGTCACCCGCGCCCGGACTGCATTCAAGGCGGGGTCGGCGGACTTCCTGCGTGCGCTGGGGCGCAGCATCGATCGGGCGCTGGCCTCAAAGACCGGGGTCGACGTCGGCGGCGACGAACCCATCTTTGACGACGTCACGGTGCCACTGAGCTCCAGCGCGTCGACGGCCTTCGCCACCGCCGGCCAGGCCACGCCCGCGGTCAGTGCCTTCGATGAGGACACCGGCGAGATGGATCTCCCGCGACGCGCCGTCGATCCGATGCGGGCCCGTCGGCGAAACATCGCGCTGTCTTTGCTCTATTCGGTCTTTGATCACGAGGTCGAGCGCACTCTCACCAATCCGACCTTCATCACCGATTTCCCCGTGGCCGTGAGCCCACTGGCCCGCCGCCGCGACGACGATCCCGCCGTCACCGATCGCTTCGAGCTCATCATGGCCGGCATGGAGCTGGCGAACGCCTTCTCCGAGCTCAACGACCCCGTCGATCAGCGCCAGCGCTTCGCCGCCCAGCTGCGTGAACGAGCGCGCGGTGACGCCGAGGCCAACGAGCTCGACGAGGATTTCTGCCAGGCGCTGGAGATCGGCATGCCGCCGACGGCCGGTCTCGGCATTGGAATCGATCGGCTGGTCATGGTGTTGACGAACCAGACCTCCATCCGCGACGTCGTCCTCTTTCCCCAGATGCGACCGGACAAGTGTTGATGTTCAAGACGCTGGCGCGTCCTCAAGTTTGATGTTGAGGACGCGCGAACGTCTTCAGAAGGTCTGAGTCTCGGGCGCCGAGGCCCAACAGCGATCGAGGCAGTATGGATCCTTCCGTTCAGTTGATGGCCGCCGTGGGCGTCGCGGCGGCCGCATGGCTCCTCGCGCTGGGATTCTTGGCCGCCCGCGCCGCCGTCGTCGCTGCGCTGCCCCTGGGAGTGGCCGTCGTCGCCGCCCTGCCGCCCGTTTCTTTGATCGCTGCACCTCTGCTGGTGGGTATGGCGGTGGCGCGCCTTCCCCCCGATGTCAAAGCGCGCAACGGCGGCATGTGGAAGAAGGGAGCAGAGGGCGGCTTGCACCCTGGCGCCCTCGCGGCGGGGATCGCCCTGGTCTTGGTGGGTGCGCGGGCGGGGCTGTGGGTCGGCACGGCGGTGCTCGGCTGGTCCGGTGAGCCCGTGCAGTCGGCCGTCGTCGTCGGCTTGATCGTGGGTGGCTTCGCCGGAGGCTTCGTCATGGCCCTGTTGGCCCGGCGTGTGGCCTTTCTCGAGGGGCTCTGGGTCACCGCCTTGTTCAGCTTGCTGCCCGTGGCCCTGGCCGACCAGGCGTCGACGATGTTCACCTATGGCACTGCCGCCGCCTATTTCGCAGTTATTTTGATCACGGGTCTGCTGATTCTAGGTTTGTCCTTGGTGCTGGGTGGATCCTTCGGATTCTTGTTTTGCGGCGACGGCGAATTCCAGGCGGGCTGGGGCTACGAGGGCTTCATCGGCCGCCGCTTCTTGATGGGCAAAGGCGGCGACGTCGTCGGCATCATCACCGTGATCTCCGTTCTGGCGGTGGCCGTGGGCACGATGGCCATGGTCGTGGTGATGAGCGTGATGAATGGGTTTTCCACGGATTTGCGCACCAAGATATTTGGTGCGAATGCTCACCTTCTAGTGTTGAAATATGGCAGTGATTTCACTGAGTACAATGATGTTGTCGAAAAGACGAAGAAGGTCCCCGGCGTTCTGGGGGCCACGCCCTTCGTCTTGAACGAGGTGATGGTCTCCTCCGACACCAACCTGACCGGTGCGCTGCTGAAGGGCATCGACGCCGACACCATCAACACCGTCACCGAGCTGCGCAAGAACATCGACAAGGGCGAGCTCAGCCATCTCAAGCACCCCGAGAGCATCGCCGTTCCAAAGGCGAAGCCCATCGTCGACGACGATCCAAAGAAGCCCGACGAAGCCCTCAAAGAAGCCGCCGACGACGCCATCGCCAAAGCTGCCGCCGGCGTCGGATCCGTGCCGGCTCTGGGATCCGATCGTCCCTTGCCAGGCATCGTCATCGGCGTCGAGATGGCCAAGAACCTCAAGGTCTTCGTCGGCGACGTGATGAACGTGGTGTCGCCGGTGGGGGAGCTCGGGCCGACCGGCCCCATTCCGAAAGCGCGGGCCTTTCGCGTCGCAGCAATATTTTATTCTGGGATGTACGAATACGATTCGAAATTCATCTACATCGACATCAACGAGGCCCAGGACTTCTTCACGCTCAAGGGCGCGGCCACCGGCGTCGAATACAAGCTGGATGACGTCGATAACGTGCAGTCGATCGCCCGGGAGATTCTCCGCGCTCTCGGCGGCTATCCCTATCGCACCAAGGATTGGATGGAGATGAACCGCAATCTGTTCTCGGCTTTGAAGCTGGAGAAGATTGCCATGTTTATTATCTTGAATTTCATCGTCATCGTCGCAAGCTTCCTGATTGCGGCCGTCGTCATTGTTTTCGTGATCGAGAAATCAAAGGAGATCTCGATTCTGAAGACTATGGGTGCGACGGATACGTCGATCATGAAGATTTTTGTGACCTATGGGATCACCGTGGGTGGGCTGGGGACGGCGCTGGGGATCGCGCTGGGCGTCGGCATCTGCTGGGTCATCAAGACCTTCGGCATCGGCCTCGACCCCGGCGTGTATTACATCTCGGATCTGCCGGTTCACGTCGAGCCTTTCGAGGTCTTTCTGGTGTGGGTGGCTGCTTTGGGCCTCTCGTACCTGGCGACCATCTACCCAGCACTGCTGGCCGCCCGCATGAAACCCGTCGAGGGCTTGCGCTATGAGTGATCGATCTTCGATGATGGACCGCAATGAAAATTGAAGCCAGAAGCCTCAGCAAGCACTACTGGCTGAATGGACACCAAATCCCGGTGCTAAAGGGAATTGACGTCTCCATTCAGAGCGGCGAGCTGGTCTCTTTGACCGGGCCGTCGGGTGCGGGCAAGTCGACGCTGCTGCACGTGCTCGGCACCCTCGACACCCCCAGCGGCGGCGACGTCATCATGGACGGTGTCGACGTGTGGAAGCAGACGCCGGCTGGCATCGCGCGCTTTCGCAACGAGCGCATCGGCTTCGTCTTTCAGTTTCACCACTTGCTGCCGGAATTCACCGCCATCGAGAACGTGATGATGCCGGGGCGGGTCGCGCGGCGTCCGTGGGCGGAGGTCGAGCAACGCGCGCGCCTGCTGCTCACCGAGGTGGGGTTGGCCCAGCGCCTCGAGCACCGGCCGGGCGAGCTCTCGGGTGGCGAGCAACAACGCGTCGCGCTGGCGCGGGCCTTGATGAACGATCCCAAGGTGCTGCTGGCTGACGAACCCACCGGGAACCTCGACGAGTCGACGGGCCGGGGCATCCACGAGATCATCGAGAGGCTCAACAAAGATCGCGGCCTCACCGCCATCGTCGTCACCCACAATCCGCGCTTGGCCGAGCGCATGCCGCGCCGCCTCCACCTCGACAAAGAGGGCCTGCGCGACAGCAACGGCGGCGTCACCTTGAAGGCGAAACAGGCCGGGGCCGAGGCAGCCCCCTGAACCGGGTTGCCGTCGTCGTCGTCGGCTCTATGACTGTCTGGTGTTCTCCCTTCAAAAGCTCGGCAAGCGTTACGCGGCCCGTGTTCTCTTCGAGGACGTCTCGCTGCAGATGAACCCCGGCTGTCGCTACGGCCTCGTTGGCGCCAACGGCTCCGGGAAGTCGACGATGCTGAAGATCCTCGTCGGCGACGAAGAAGCAAGCTCGGGCTCGGCGACCCTGCCCAAGAACACGCGCCTGGGGGTGCTGCGCCAGGACCGTTTTCTCGACGACGATCAGCGCATCATCGACGTCGCCATGCAGGGGGACGCCGAGGTCTGGCAAGCGATGCAGACCCAAACAGCCATCGTCGACGGCGGCGGCGATCCCAACTTGCTCGTCGAATGCGAAGAGATCATTGGCGGCAACGACGGCTACACCCTCGAGGCCCGCGCGGGCTCGGTCCTCTCCGGCCTGGGCATCCCGCTCGCGGTGCACAAGCAGCGGCTCGGCACTTTGTCGGGAGGCTTTCAACTGCGCGTGCTGCTGGCGCAGGTGCTCTTGGGGCGGCCCGACGTGCTGCTGCTCGATGAGCCGACCAACCACCTCGACATCCTCAGCATCCGCTGGCTCGAGAAATACATCGCTCAATTCGAGGGCACCGTCGTCGTCATCAGCCACGATGCGCGCTTCCTCGACGCCGTCACCACACACACTCTCGACATCGACTACGGCACCGTCACCGTCTACGTCGGCAACTGGTCGCGGGCCATGGCCGACAAGGAATTGCAGCGCGAGCTGAAAGAAGCCGCCATCGAGAACATCACCGCGCAGATCGAGCACAAACAGGCCTTCATCGACCGCTTCGGCGCCAAGGCCACCAAGGCCACCCAGGCCAGCAGCCGCAAAAAGCAGATCGAGAAACTGGCAGCCGACCTCGAGGATCTGCCGCCGTCGTCGCGTCGCGCACCCTATTTTCGCTTCGGCGTGAACCGGCCCTCGGGCAAAGAAGTCGTCGAGATCAAAGAGCTCAACAAGAGCTACGGCGACAAAGAGGTGCTCAAGAACGTTTCCCTGACCATCCGCCGAGGGGAGAAGGTCGCGGTCATCGGCGAAAACGGGCTGGGCAAATCGACCCTGGTGAAAATCATCGCCCACGAGGTCGACTACGACGACGGCGTCGTCAAGCTCGGCCACGAAGTGCAAGCGGGATGGTTCGCGCAAGATCACAAGGAGATCCTCGACGACGACGACGACACTCCTTTGGCTTGGCTCTCGCGCAAGGTGGGCGATCAGGGCATCACCTTCACGCGCTCGCAGTTGGGCCGGGTCTTGTTCTCGGGTGACGACGTCAAGAAGCGCGTGGCGGCTCTGTCCGGCGGTGAGGCGGCCCGCTTGGTCTTTGCCGGTCTCATCGTCGATAAGCCCAACCTCTTGTTGCTCGACGAGCCCACCAACCACCTCGACATGGAGGCCATCCAATCGCTCATCGGCGCGCTCGAGGCCTACGAGGGCACGCTGATCTTCGTGAGCCACGACCGCTTCTTCGTCGACGCCCTCGCCACCCGCGTCATCGAGCTCACACGCAAGGGCATGACGGACTTCCAGGGCACCTTCGAGGAATACCTGGCAGCTCAACACGACGACCACCTCGACGCCGACGCCGTCTCTTTGAAGGCCCGGGCCGAGAAGAAAAGCGATGGAACGTCGTCGTCGTCGTCAGGATCGTGGGAGGAGCAGAAGAAAAAGAAGAACCGCCAGAAAGATCTCGAGAAGCGCCGCGACCAGCTCGTGAAAGACATCGAGACCCAAGAGGCCCGGCGCAGCGCCATCTCCGCGTTGTGGGCGGAGCCCGACTTCTACGAACGCACCCCACCCGACGAGGTCGAGAAGCTCAGCAAAGAAGACGCGGCGTTGGCCACGACCATCGCGGGCCTCGTCGACAAATGGGAAACAGTCGAAAACGAGTTGGCGGCCGCGTGACCACAGCCTGGGCGCACACCAACATCGCCCTCGTGAAGTACTGGGGCAAACGTCCCAGCGCGGGCCTCAACCTGCCGGCGGTGGGCAGCCTCAGCCTCACCCTGGATCGCTTCGGCACCGAGACTTCCGTCGAGATCGCCGACCACGATGCCTTCCTGCTCGACGGCCACGACGTCGAAAACAACGAAGCGCAAAAGGTCTTTCTCTTCCTCGATCGGGTTCGCGCGCTGGCCGGGCGCACAGAGAAGGCCCGGGTGACGTCGACGAACCACGTTCCGACGGCGGCGGGCCTCGCGTCGTCGGCGTCGGCCTTCGCGGCTTTGGCCTTGGCAGCCACGCGCGCCTATGGTCTGCACCTCGACGACAAAGACCTCTCCATCCTCGCCCGCCAAGGCTCGGGATCGGCCGCGCGATCGATCTTCGGCGGCTTCGTGCTCTGGCACCGCGGCACGCGCGACGACGGCAGCGACTCCTGTGCAGAACCGTTGACGACGTCGTTGGATGCGCGCTTGGTGGTCGTGCGCACGACGTCCGGAAAAAAAGAGACAGCCTCGACCCAAGGCATGGAGCACACCGCGTCGACGTCGCCCTTCTTCACAGCGTGGGTCGATACCCATCCCCAAGACCTCAGAGACGCCCAAGCAGCACTCGCCGCCGCCGACCTTCCCCGCCTCGGTGAGGTGATGGAACACTCGACCCTGAAGATGCACGCGACGACGTTGGCAGCCCGTCCTGGCTTCTTCTACTTCCAACCCACCACCATCGCGGTGCTGCAGGCCGTGAAGACCCTGCGCGCCCAAGGCACCGGCGCGTGGGCGACGATGGACGCTGGCCCCCATGTAAAAATCCTCTGCGCCCCCGACGACGCGGCTGCCATTGCAGCTGCTGCCAAAGCGATCCCGGGCGTCGTCGGTGTCGACGTCTGCGCTCCCGGATCGGCGGCGAGGATCACCGCGTGATCACAGCCACGGCTCCGGGAAAGCTCGTGCTCATGGGCGAATACGCAGTGCTGCACGGCTACCCCGCAGTCGTCGCTGCCGTCGACGTTCGCGCGGTGTGCACGAGGGAGCAGGGCGCCCTGAAGATCGAACGCGATGAAGGAGGCCTGGTCGCGGCCTGCTTGGCCATCGCTGGCGACGACGTCGACGGCCGCATCGTGCTCGACACCAGCGCCTTTCGCAGCGGCAAAGACAAATACGGCTTGGGCTCATCAGCAGCGGCGTGCGTGGGCCTGCTGCGCGCACTGAAACCACACATCCCACTCGACGAGCTCCACGCTCTCGCCCAAAGAGCCCACCGGAATTTCCAGAAAGGCAAAGGCAGCGGCGTCGACGTCTGCGCCTCCGTCTACGGCGGCATTCAGCGCTATGCCAGAAGAGCGGACGACGTCTTCGACGTGCGTGCGGTGCACTTGGCCGGGCTGACGACGGTGGTGGTCTGGACGGGAGTCTCCGTCGACACGCGCTCCTTCCTCGACGAGATCAACGATCAGAGAAAGCCCGGCTCTGCGTTCATGAGGACTCTCGTTGAGAAACTCGGACGCGCGAGCGAAGCCTTTCTGACGTCGCGGGGCGTGCCGGAGCGGCTCTCGGCCGTGCAGAGCGCCTTCAGCGCCTTGAGCGGTCTGGGCGAGTGGAGCGGCTGCGACATCGTCTCCGCCGAGCACCGCGCGATCGCAGGGATCGCAGCGAGGTTTGGCGGGGTCGCGAAGCCTTCGGGCGCGGGCGGCGGCGACGTCGCCGTCTGCTTTTTCTCTTCGCCTCGGCGCGCAGAGCAAGCCATCGAGGCCCTCGGCGTGGACTTCGCCGTCCTGCCGCTCACCTTGGGCGCCGCCGGCGTTGACGTGATAGGCGACGGCGCATGAAGGCTCTCGTCACCGGCGGCGGCGGTTTCCTCGGCAAGGCCATCGTCAAGATGCTGGTCGACCGCGGTGACGAGGTCGTCGTCCTCGGCCGCTCGGATTACCCCGAGGTGCGCGCCCTGGGAGCCACCACCGTTCGCGGCGACGTCGTCGACGCCGCGCTGCTCAAGGACGCGGTCGCCGGCAAAGACGTGGTCTTTCACGTCGCCGCCAAAGCCGGGGTCTGGGGCGATCCCGCCGACTACGACGCCGCCAACATCCAGGGCACCCAAAACGTCATCGATGCCTGCCTGGCGCGGGGCGTTTCGCGCTTGGTGCACACCTCGTCACCCAGCGTCACCTTCGACGGCGGCGACGCCGACAACGCCGACGAATCGCTGCCTTATCCCAAAAAGCACCTCTACCACTATGGCCGCACCAAGGCCGAGGCCGAGAGGCGCGTGCTCGCCGCCAACGCCCAGCCCCACACCCGCGGTCCGACGGTGCTGCTCACGACGGCCCTGCGCCCCCACCTCATCTATGGACCGGGGGATCCCCACATCCTGCCGCGCATGGTCGGGCGCCACCGCCAGGGACGACTGCGCATCGTCGGCGCCGGTAGAAACAAAGTCGACGTCACCTACGTCGACAACGCCGCCCATGCGCACTTGCTCGCTGCCGATGCCCTCGGCACCGATCGGCAAAAGAACGCCGGCAAGGCCTACTTCATCTCCGACGGACACCCCGTGGTGCCCTGGGTGTGGGTGAACCGCATCTTCGCCGCCGTCGGCTTGACGCCGCTGCACAAGAGCATTCCCTATCCAGTGGCCGTCGGCGTCGGCGCACTGCTCGAAGGCGCGTGGTCGCTCTTCTCGCTTTCTGGGGAGCCGCCGATGACCCGCTTCGTCGCCGCCCAGCTCGGCACCAGCCACTACTACGACCTCAGCAACGCCCGCCGCGATCTGGCCTACGAGCCCTTGGTCGATCCCGAGATCGCGCTTCAAAAGACCATTCCGTGGTTGAAGGCCGAGCTCGACGCCGGCCGCCTCTGAGCAGAAAAAAAACGGAGCCGAAAGGCTCCGTTTCTTCATCAGGTCGTTTGCTTCAGCGCTGGCTCGGCTGGTAGGCGAAGGACGAGTCGCTGATCTCGACGTCGTCGGTGGGTACCCCCGTCGAGGCATCGACCACCGGCGTCTCGGTGTGGATGTCGACGTGGCGCTGCCCATCGGTGCCGTCTTCGACGGTGATCGTGCCGTTTTCGGCGGGTGCGTCGTAGTCGAAGGCGGTGTCGTCGTTGCCGCCGCAGACGTTGACGAAGATCTCGCTGTTGGTGGAGAGGTCGTTCTGGTCGTAGCGGAAGCTGTGCTCGCCGGGCTCGAAATTGTCGAGGGTGCGGCCGGAGATCGACAAGATCACCATGCCGGCGCCGACGTTCTCTTGTTCGCGCACGACGTTGACGACGGTCATGCCGTACTGGGGATCGTTGCTGCCTTCGAGGCGGGTCGCTTCGCCGTCGAAGCCTCGTCGCGGACCGAAGTCGCCGTGCACCTGGCCGTCGCGCAGCGACATGTTCGAGGAGGAGCCGGTGAGGCCGATGTTCTGTTCTGGATCGAGGTAGGTGCGCTCCTGTAGGCATCCGGTGAGAAGTCCAACAGTGCATGCGCCGAGGAGGATGGTCTTCATCGCGTCGTCCTTCTGCTTCCTGGCGTTCGTTCACCAGCGATGGGTCATTCTGCGCCCCACCCCCTGGGCGCGCAAGTCGCTGGGTCGGGAGATCTGATCCAGCTCACGTCGCACGTCGCCCGAGTCCTCCCGCCCCACCCGAGCTCAGGTGGGACGCCTGCGCACAGAACGGAACAGGACGCAGCGACGCCAAGTCGGGCACCATGAACGCGATGCGTTTTGCTGCTCTGGCGGTGGTCGCCTGCTTTTCTCTCGCCGCGCGCGCCCAGTTGGGCGCACCGGCGCTCGATCCCGATCGCACGATCTATGTGGGCAACGGCAGCGTCGTCGTTGGCGTTGGTCGGATCCAGGTGGCCGACATCGCGACGCCGACGACTTTTCGTGAGGTCATCACCCCCACCTCCTACGGCGGCGTTGCTCTCGACACCGAGATGCGGCGCCTCTACCTGCGCACCCTCAACGGCGCCGGCATCGACGTTTTCGACGCGACGAATTTGGCGCCCACGGCCTTTGGGTTCCAGACCCATTGTCCTTCGCCCGGCACCGCCGCCGCGGGACTGATTCCAGCAGATCGCGAACCGTGCACGGGCGGGGCGATCGTCATCGATCCCTACCGACGAGTGCTCGTCACGACAGTCGGCGACGACGTCGGCACCGATCAGGACTTCGCGCTCTTGCAGGCCTATTCCATCGACAACAGCGTCACCCATGGCCGGCTCCTCGCCGAGCGCATCATCGGCCCCGACACCGAGGCGCCGGAGGGCGAGGGGAACCAGCTGCTCGTCGATGACGACAGCGCCCAGCTGCTGTTCACCCAGAACAAAAGCACCGCGTTTGGCATCGAGCAGATCTCGACCGTGGGCTTCAATTTTCGCGGCATGGCGTTGGGAGCCCCGACGCAGCTGAGCAGCGTCGTGACGATGAGGGCGGGGTCGATCGCTCGGGTGGCAGCACGCGACGAGTTCTACTTCCACAGCGATTCTGGCGGCAACGTCGGTGCAGTGTGCGACGACGACAACCGCCGCTGCGGCGTGACGCGCTTCACCCTCGCTGGGTCAACGGCCACCGTTCCCGTGGCCGGTCCACGGCTGCGAACGCGAGCCAGCGAAACCTACACCGACGGATCCGATCGAGCCCTGCATGTCGTGGAGAGCGCGGTGCTCGGTTCGGACTTCCTCATCGTCGAGACGGCCCAGGACAAGAGCAACAACAACTACAGCGTGGCCCGTATCTCCATCGCCGGCATCGTCGTCGACCGCCGGGTCACCACTCTCGCCGGCGAGGTCCGCGGCGTGGAGTTCAGCCGCCGCGATCCGGGGCAGAACGACGACGACGGCGACGGCCTCCCGGACTCGGTCGAGGTGGGGGCGACGGGGCTGCCGACGACGACGTTCAATGACACCGACGTCGCCACGCAGACGGATCCCGACGACGCCGACAGCGACGACGACGGACTGCTCGATGGCGAAGAGGACCTCGACGCAGACGGCGCCGTGGACGCTGGGGAGTCCAATCCGAACGACGCGGACTCCGACGACGACGGCATCTCCGACGGCATCGAAGTCCACACCGTGCTGACCAGCCCCTTGGTGGCCGACAGCGACGGCGACGGGCTCCAAGATGGCGCCGAGGACATCGACCGGGACGGCGTCGTCGACGGCAACGAGACCAGCCCGCGCTTGGCCGACACCGACGGCGACTTCTTGTCGGACGCGCAGGAGCTCACGCAGCTGAGCAGCAATCCCCTGAGCATCGACTCCGACGGGGACGGCGTCGATGACGGTGTCGAATTCAACGACTCCTCGCTGATCGGGAGCGACGCCGACGCCGACGGCCTCCTCAACTGGAACGACGCCAACGCCGACGGCCAAAACGGGGCTGACGGCGTAGACGGCCGCGGCGACGCCGACTCCGACGGAGTGCGCGACTACCTGGATTTCATCGACACCGACGGCCCCTTCGTCGACAGCGACAGCGACGGCATCGCGGACGCAGTCGAGCTCGGCACGTCGCTGACGGATCCCTTCGACAGCGACACCGACGGCGACGGCATCGTCGACGGGGTCGAGAGCAATGCCGGCTCCTTCGTCGACACCGACGGTGATGGCACCGTCGACGGGCGGGACCTCGACTCTGACGACGACACGGTGCCCGATCGCACCGATAACGACAGCTCGGACTTCGACTTCGATGGCATCCCGTGTTTCCGAGACGACGACGACGACGGGGATGGGATCCTCACCATCGTCGAGCGCGCCGATGCGTTGGCGTTCGGCGACGACCTCAACGGCGACCGGCACCCGGCCCACCTCGACCTCGACAGCGACGGCGACGGCAACCCAGACGAGCTTGAGGGTCGCTCCGACATCGACGGCGACGGCGCCCCCAACTACCTCGACGCCAACGATGACTTCGGGGGTGATGCCGACAGCGACGGTGTGACCAACGGGCGCGAGGCGCAGCTCGGCAGCGATCCCAACTTCATCGACACCGACTTCGATGCTGTTCCTGACGGTGCTGAAACCGACAATGGGGCCGACGCTCGTGACACCGACGAGGACGGCATCCTCGACATCCTCGACGGCGACGACGACGGCGACGGCATCCCCACGCGCGAGGAGGTGGAGTACCGCAGCATCCCCGGCAGCTTCACGCCAGAGGACACCGACGTGGATGGTGATGGCGTCCCCAACTGGCTGGACGCCGACGCCGACGCCGACGGCAGCAGCGATCAAGAGGAAGGCACCGCCGACGACGACGGCGACGGCATTCCCAACTATCTCGACCCCCTTCTGCCAGGGGCGGGGGAGGGTGAGGGTGAGGGCGAGGGTGAGGGTGAGGGCGAGGGTGGGGGTGAGGGCGAGGGTGAGGGTGGGGGTGAGGGCGAGGGCGAGGGAGAAGGGGGCGGTGAGGCGGAAGGTGAGGGTGATGCCGAGGGAGCCGGGGGGCTCGACCAGCGGGATCTGTGTGCCGACCTGGGTGGGATGCAACGGGCCGACTTCGATGGCGACGGTCAAGGCGACGCCTGCGACGACGACACACGGCTCCCCGCCGATTGGAGCGCGAGTGGTGGCGCGTTCGGCGCGTTGGTGGGCTGCAACTGCGCTGCCGGCGGGGAGCTGCCCGCCAGCAGCGCAGTCCTGGTCGTGCTGGCGGCCCTGCGTCGACGTCGCCGCCCGCTCAGCGAGAGGAGCGCCAGAGATCCGAGCTAGAACAAGACATGCGCATTCCTCCCGTCTTGATTGTGGTCGCGGCAACGGCCTGCTCGACCCCTCAGCTCGTCGACCGTGAGCTCCCGCCGGCGCCGGCAAACCTCCGCGCGGCTTTCGATGGAATGCCGGCACCAGCTGAGGCGCGCGTTCGCATCCTCGACGACAACGTCGATGCTTGGGTCGCGAGGATGAACCTGCTGCAGGGGGCCCAGCACACCATCGACGTCCAGTATTTCATCATCGAGCCCGATGCCTACGGCCTGACGCTCTTGGGCTTGCTCGCCGAGAAGGCGCGGGCGGGGGTGAAGGTGCGCCTGATGCTCGATGCGCGCGGCTCGGCGGGGATCATCCGCGGCGCACAGCGTTTTCTCCTGCAAGAGGTCGAAAAGGCCGGCGCCGACGTTCGCGTCTACAACCCCATTCTCTTTCAGATCAGCGAGACCATCGCTCGCGGCGATTTGCGTGCGGTGGCGGCGTCGAACCACGACAAGCTGATGATCGTCGACGGCCGCACCACCATCGCTGGCGGCCGCAACATGTCGCGCGACTATCTTTCGGATCCCCACGATCAGTCCAATGCCTTCATCGACATGGACCTGCTTTACGAAGGGCAGAGCGCGGCGGCGGTCATGACGGAGGCCTTCGTCGCCGAATTCGCGGCGCAGCGCACGACGCCCTTGATGGTCGAGGCCCGCGGCGATGGGCGGACTGCCCTCGCGCTCAGCGTGAAGGCCATGACGCAATGGCTCGCAGACGCCCCCTTTTCCGCCGATGATTTCGCGGCCTTTGACGCCGTCGACGCCGCGGCGAGGGAGGCACAGCGTGACGCGATCGCCCTCGTGCTCGAAGGCCAGCTGACAGCAGCGCAGAGTGCCATTCCCGCCGACGAAGTGCGCGCGACCCTTCGACAGGTTACGCGCCAGTTGGCCCGGGAGGCCCGGCTGCGCGGGGCAGCGAGCCGGGGCGTGCCCGCGCTCCCCGAGGATGCCGTGTCGCTGCGTTTGCTCGATACCCATTCGTCAGAAGGCGCGCTGGCGAAGAACACCGTCAACGATGGCCTGCTCGCCGCTGTGCAGTCCGCGCAACGGGAGCTCATCATTCAAAGCCCCTACTTCGTGTTGACGCCCCGCGGTCTCCGGGCTTTGGAGCAGGCGGGCGCCCGCGGCGTCGCCATCACCATCCTCACCAACAGCCCGGCCTCGTCAGACAGCCCGGCGACCCAAGCCGCCTTCTTGAGACAGTGGCCGGAGATGCTGGCGCGCGTCGCGGGCGCGCGGCTCTTCGTCGTTGCCGAAGGCCGCCTGATGCATGCCAAAGTGGGTGTGGTCGACGAGCAGGTGGCCTTCGTCGGCTCTTACAATCTCGATCCCCTCTCGGCGGGGGTGAACGGCGAGGTCGTGGGGGCGTTGTGGAGCAAGCGGGTGGCCCAGACCGTCGGCGGCCTGGTGCGCGATCGCATCTCCGCAGGTGCGCCCGGCGTCGTCGAGTATCGCATCGAGCGGGGCGCAGACGGCCTCCCCACCACCAAAGATGGCAATCCCGTCGTCGTCTTCGGCCCCGACAATCACTGCACGACCGAGCAACTCAGGGCGGCGCGGGCGATGGAGCCGATGCTCGAGCTGCTTGCCCCCCTCTTGTGATCCCCGATCTCGCTGAACTTCGACCGCGGGTCTCGTTCATCGCCGTCGGGGATGCTCCTCTGCAGACCTCGCGCCGGCGCAGCCGGACGCGGGGCCCCCCACCAACTCCGCGTTCCGCGGGCGCGCTTCACGCGCATCATCCCGCGTCTTTCCCCTCTCGGAACGCGGTCGAACATCAAGCGGACGCGGGATGAGGGCTACAGGAAACGCGCCTTGAGCTGCGGCGTCGGGATCATGCATTCATCCTTCTGACCGAAGAGTCGGTAACGATTCTTGGCGATCAATTTATAGAAGAAATCGCGAATTGGACTGGGAATCCACAAGAAGATCTGCAGCCACCTCCAGGGTGCTTTGAGGTAACGTGTAATCTCCAATGCTGCGGCAGAGCGCGCGAACGCGACACCGTCTTTGACGAGGACCACCGAATCGAGGTCGGTGGGGTCGATGCCGAGCGGAACCAGCACCTTTTGCGCTTGCCCGGACTGCAAGGAAGCGAAGCGAAGGGAGGCGTCGGCTTCGTGGTCGAGAACGAACTGCACCGATCGGTTGCAGAGGTTGCAGACGCCGTCGAAGTAGAGCACCGGTGCTGCGCTCACGGCTTCTTCGCCGGGAGCGGGAGCGCTTTGTCGATCGCGGCTTGGAACTCGGCCTTGCCGTGGCCGCCGGGCAGCTTCTGAACCGCCGCGCCTTTGCCGTTGTAGATTACGGTGTATGGCATTTCCCCTTGCCATTCCAGGTCGATCATCTTGATGAAGGGATCCGGATCTTCATTTGACACAATGAAGCTGGCGACTGGGCCCCCCGGCCTGAGGGCAGGGAATTCGACCTTGTGTCTCTTCAGCACCGACAGCGCGTGCGCGCCCTGCGTGGGGGGATCGGTGGACACGAAGACGACGTCGGCCCTGGCTGCGTACTCGCGTGCCAGCTCTTGCAGCGCGGGGATCTCCTCGATGCAGGGCAAACAATAGGAAGCCCAGAAATTGACGACGACCACCTTGCCGGCGCGGGGGCCCAAGATGAGGGCGGCGTAGTCCTTGTCGCTGACCGGAGCCAGGGTGGACGTCGTCGGCGCCGCCGTGGCCGGGGGTTGAGCGGTGGTGACGAGAAGCGTCAGCGCGAAGGAGAACATGGCGGCAGTCTACGAGCCAGCACGCCGCGCCACCAGCGTGGGTTCGGGTGCTACGGTCACCTGGACCGGAACGTCAGGAGCACGGCATGGAGCTGAACGACATCCTTACCGTCGCCATCAAGGGTGGCGCCAGCGACATCCACCTCAAGGCCGGGCTGCCGCCCATGTTCCGCGTCGACGGATCGCTGGTGCCCCTCAAGGATGCGAAGCGTCTGTCGCCCGAAGACATCGGGCGCATGGCCGTCAGCATCATGAACAACTTCCAGAAGGAGAAGTTCAAAGAGGAAAACGAGATCGACCTCGCCTACGGCGTTCCTGGGCTCGGGCGTTTTCGCGTGAACGTGTTCATGCAGCGCGGCACCGTCGGCATCGTCTTTCGCGTGATCCCCTTCAAGATCATGACGATGGAGCAGCTGAATCTGCCCAAGACCCTCGAGAAGATCTGCAACGAGGAACGTGGGCTCGTTCTCGTCACGGGGACCACGGGGTCAGGCAAGTCGACGACGTTGGCGGCGATGATCGACACCATCAACACCAACCGTACGGCCCACATTCTGACCGTCGAAGACCCCATCGAGTTTCTCATTCGCGACAAGCGCAGCGTCGTGAACCAGCGCGAAGTCGGCGTCGACACGAAGAGCTTCACCCGTGCGCTGCGCTCGGCCCTGCGCGAAGACCCCGACGTCATCCTGGTCGGAGAAATGCGCGACCTCGAGACCATCGAGATAGCGATGACGGCGGCAGAGACCGGGCACCTGGTGATGTCGACATTGCATACGCTCGATGCGACAGAGACGATCACTCGCATCGTGGCTGCCTTTCCTCCCTACCAACAAAAACAGGTCCGGCTGCAACTAGGAAGCATTCTGAAAGCCGTGATTTCCCAGCGCCTTGTACCCCGCGCCGATGGCCGCGGCCGCGTCGCCGCCGTTGAGATCTTGCGTTCGACGGCACGCACACGCGAGCTGATCGAAGACAAAGATCGTACAAAAGAACTGCACGATGCCATCCAACAAGGCACGACCAGCTACGGCATGCAGACCTTCGATCAATCGCTGATGGGTCTGCTGACCGGACACCTTATCACTTACGAAGAAGCGATGCGGCAGTCCACCAATCCCGACGACTTCGCCCTGCGGGTCAGTGGCATCGGCGGCACCTCGGACTCCTCGTGGGATGGCTTCGACATCGGCAACCAGCGCCCCGGCGTGCAGCCCGGACAGATACCGGGGATGGCTCCGCCGCCGCAGCTGCAACAGCAGCACTATCAGCCTGCGGTGCAGGGTCGGCCGGTACCGCCGACCAGCGTGGCCACAGCACCGCCTGGGTTCCCGCCGGGGTTTCCGCGCCCGCCTCAACCCCAGCCGCCATCGCCGCCTTTGGCGCCGCCGCGATCCGGACCGGCGCCCGCCGCGCCGGGGCCAAACCCCAACGACGACTTCACCATCGAGCGCTTCTGAGAAGCGACGTCGTCGACGAAGGCCTCTACCCAAGCTGCGCTTTGTAACGCTTGGAGTAGTCGACGTAGGTGCGCCAACCGCCGTCGATCATGGCTTTGTGGTGGTCCTTCACTGGGCCGCTGATCACCGCGGGCGAGCCGCGCACAAAGGACCCCGGCGGAATCTCCATCCCCACCGGCACCAGCGATCCAGCGGCCACCAAAGAGCCCGCGCCGACCTTGACGTTGTCGAGCAGGATCGAGCCCATGCCGATCAAGCAGTCGTCGCCGACGTGGCAGCCGTGCAGAATCACGCGATGTCCTACGGTCACACGGTCGCCCACGAGGGTCTCGCTCCAGCCCTCGGTGAGATGCACGATGGTTCCATCTTGGATCGAGGTGTCTTCGCCGACGACGATGCGGCCCATGTCCGCGCGCAGGACGGTGCCGGGCCAAATGGAAGAGCGCGCGCCCACCACCGCCTGGCCGATGACGGTGGCGTCCTTGTGAACGAAGGCGTCAGGGTGGATGCGGGGCTCGTGGCCATCGAGGGCGTGGATCATGGGGTCTCCCTTGGCTTCGTCCGCTGCCAGAGCTCCAGCGGAACGCCCTCGAAAGTGACGCGGCTGCCGGGCGCGATGCCCAACTTGCGCGCAGCCCCGCCCTTGAGCTCCAAGACGTGACGGGTTGGCTTATCAATGCGGCGTGACGACGTCGTCAGCGGCTCGGCGTTTTCGACGATCCCCTGCACGACCAGGTCTTCGTCGATGAAGAACATGTCGAGCGGAAGGTAGGTGTTCTTCATCCAAAAGGCGCGACGCTCTTGCTCTTCGAACAAAAAGAGCATGCCTTCGTCGTCGTCGAGGGACTCGCGGTACATGAGCCCGCGCTCGCGTTCGTTGCTTTTCACGGCCAGCTCCACACGAATGCGCTGGGGACCGGTGGCTGTTTCGACGACGACGACAGCCCGCTGCAGGTCGAGGCGCGGCGGAACCGTGACATTGCTCTTCTTCGCCGGCGTCGAGGCCGGGGGCGGCGCAACACTGGTCGCCGGACAAGCCGTCACCAACAACAGGAAAACGATCAGAGCCCGCATGCCCCGCGCTAGCACACGCTGCTCAATGAAGGCACGACCCCTTCAAGCAGCGCCAGCGCCTCGAACAGGCTTGAACATCAAGACTTCGCCGACGGCGCCGCCACTTCCTCTGGTTGCTCCGCTTTCTCTTCGACGACGAGCTCGGGCAGGTGGTTGAGGGCCTTGCGAGCTCCGCGCTCGAGGTCGGCGAGGGTGCGGCGATCCGTCAGCGACTCGGCTTCGGCGATGGCCGCCGACAGCGACTCGAGATCGTCGGACAAGCGGCTGGCCTGCTCGGCGACGGCGCTGAGCTCGACGTTGAAGCGCTCCCGATCGCTGACCCGATGCTGGGCGACTGCAAGGCGCAGGCGTTCGAGCAAGGCCAGCTGCGCGTCGATGGCGGCTTCGGCGCGCCCCATGCCGATCTTCAAGCCATCGATGGCTGACTTCTGCGCCTGCAAAGCAGAGAGAGCCCGCAGGAGGTGACCCCGGGTGACGTCGTCGTCGGTCTCTTGCAAACGTCGATCGAGATCCAGCAGCTTGTCGTCGACGGCTTTGACCTTGGGGCTGTTGATGTCGTGGTGGATCTGGCCCCACGTCTTGGCGGTCTCGAGCAGGGCGTCGACGAGCAGCCGCGCCTGCTTGACGGTTTCTGCCCGCGCGTCCGCCGACATCGAATCGTCTTTGGTGGTCGCGGTCTCGATCTCGGACCACGTCGACAAGCCCTCGAGCACCTTCGCATGCACCGGATCGACGAGGGACTCCATCACCTGATCCGCTTTTTCGAGCAGCGGCTCTTTCACCGCCTGCACGCGTCGCAGCCCAGATGCAGCCGCGATCCACAAGCCCAACAAGCCGGCCAGCGTCGCCGTCGTCAAGGTGACGGGAGCCGACTCCGAGGTCGCAAAGCGCGCGGCGTTCTCGAGACCGGCGGCACCCAACGCCCCCACGGCGGTCGCCGCCACGAGCCCGGCCACCTGCGACGCGCGGTGCTTGATGTGCTCTTCAGCGCCGAGCAGCGTGGCCAGCGCGAGTCCCCCCAGGCCGCCCGCAGCCATGACGCCAGGCAGCCCGAGGTTGAAGCGCCACGACAAGGCTGCAAAACCCAATCCGGCCAAGGCGCCGCCGACGCCGCCGACGACGCCGCGCACCCAGGTCCGCTGCTCGGGTCGCTTGGGCCGGGTCAGGGCCGCGCCCACCGATCCGCCCAGCAGCGCCGCCGCACCCGCCGCCGCCTCGATGGGCGCGCCCAGCAGGCCCGCGACGCCGACGGCAGTGCCCGCAGCCACGGCGCCGGCGGTGACGGCTGCGGTCTCTCTCCAAAACTCCGACGGGGCGCGAAAGACCAGAGCCATGGCTTGCTCCTCCAGAATTGATCACAGGACCCTAGCGATGGAGCAGAAGCGAAACGACCACCGCTGCACATGCCAGCCGGTGGTCGCTCCTGCCATGTCAACCTCGACGGCTCAGCGGCGCAGGTCGAAGGCGCGGGCCTTCTGGGCCTTGACGACGTCGAGACCTGCGGCCGAGGAGACCGGCATGGGCGAATCCACCGAGCTGAGGACGTCGTCGAAGTTCTTGGCTTCGCGCATCAGCATGACGTTGCCTGTGCGTTGGGCGACGGCGGCGAGCTCGGTCTTGGCCTTGAGCAGGTTCACGCGGGCTCCCGCAGAGTCGCCTTGCGACCATTGGTTCATCGACGCGGTGAGCGCGAGGCTGGCCTCGATCTGCAGCACGCGGACCCGGACGTCGTCGTTGCGGCTGCTGTTCAGGACGGCGACGTCGGTGGTGGGCAGCATGCGAAAGGCGTCGGCGCGCTGGGCCACCAGCGACTGCGCGCTTTGGCCGGCCTTGTTGTAGACGAGCTCGGGAGCCGCGAACCCGATGTCGTCGGCGCTGCCGGCTTCGATCTTCACGAGCACATGGCGCTCTTCACCAGCAGCAAGGTCGCCGACGTCGACGACGAGCTTGTCGCCGTTGCCGAGGTCCTTTTGACCCGGAGCGCCGGCGACGCGCAGGCCAGCGGCGAGGGCGCGCGGCAGGTGAAGCTTGACGTTGCCGGCGACGACGTTGCGGCCGTGTTGCAGCTCAGCGTCGAGGATCTGGGCCATCTGGGCACCAGTCTTCATGTAGTGGTAGCGGCCGCCGCCATCGACGGCCATCTGCTCCATCAGGTCTTCGTTGTAGTCGAGGCCGAGGCCGACGGTGGACACCGTGACGCCCTGGCTGCGCAAGGCTTGCGAGTGACCGCTCAACGTCGACGTGCGGCGGTCGCCCTCGGTGGGACGGCCGTCCGAGATCAAGACCACGCGCATGACCTTGCCCGCGGTGTTGGCAGCGGCGAGCTGGGACTTCGCCGCGAGCATGCCGCCGTCGATGTTGGTGCCGCCGCCCTCTTCGATGCGCCGAACGATGCCGAGCGCGCGGGCCTGGGTGGCGCCGTCGAGAGTGGCAAAGGGCAGGTCGACGGTGACGTCGCTGCCGTAGGTGACGATGCTGAGCATGTCACCGTCGACCATGCCCTGCACGAAGCGTTCAGCGGCGCGGCGCGCATCATCGATTTTGTCGCCGGCCATGCTGCCAGAGCGATCGATGACGAGGACGGCAGCGAGGGGCGCGCGGGCTTGGATGCCGGCGGCCTTGATGGCGACGTCCATCCACACGGGCTCGAGGGAGCCGCTGGCGAGGTGGCCGCGATCGAGCATGGCGGTGACCTCGAGGACGCCGTCGCCGTAGACGAGCTTGGTGATCGGGGCGGCGCTGCGCGGGGCAGCGACGGGATCGGGTGGTTTCGGCGGCGCAACCAGGCGGGGCGCCAACAAGAAGACGCCGACCAGGGTGGAGAGCGCGAGCCCGTAGATGACGGCGGTTCTTTGCATGGCGGTCCCTTTCTTCGTGTCTCTGCAGGCGACGGACACCCGCGGCGGGCCAATGGTTCGGTCAGAGTATGAACGAAAGCCACCGGGCCGCGGTCTTTGTGCCCCTTGATCCACGTCAAAGTTCTGTGAGGTGACACACGTCGACGGGAAGGGGCGTCGGCGGCGATGTCGGCCTAGGTCCCACCGCTACTTGATGCGACGCAGCGTCGGTCGGGGCGGTGAAGGCGGAGGAGGCGGGTCGTCGCCGTCGTCGTCCTTGGGGTGCCGCGCCTGAGCGGGCAGGAGGGTGCGCAGCTCCTCGGGCAGGGAATCGGGCCACAACACGCGTTCGCCGTCGGCGTGGGACGTCAGCCCCCAGACAGCAGGCCAAGGGATGTCGCAGAAGAAGGGCTGCCCGTTGAAGCTCAGAGAACAGCGGACGCCGTCGTCGTCGTAGAAGAAGTCCGCCAGGCCGAACTTGTGGCTGAAGTTTAAGTTGAGCTGCAGCTCGCCGCTGAGACGCGGGGGCACTCTGACGTTGTCGCGCCGGGCATCGGTCGTGACCATCACCATGCCGCGCTCGATCAGGCGCGAAAACACGCGCAGCTTCTCAGGACGATCGGCCCCCAGCTCCGACGACGACGACGGCTGCGTCAGCTCGGGCTGCTTGGGCTTCTTGCGTGCGGCAAAGTCCACGCGAACCACGTTGTTCTGGGTGGTCTCGGTCGCGGGGTCCTTGGAGTTGTCGTCGTCCACGCCCATGCCCCACCTCGGCCTGCGCGCCTTGTCAGTGGCGCCGGTGTGTGTATCGTTAGCGCGGTTCGCCAATGGGGGCGACCTGGTCTCGACGAGGGAGGAAAGCGCCAGGCAGCACGCCGCGGATCCCGTTCTCAGCGTCAAAACGAGCGGGAAAACAAAAAAAGCCAACGACAACGTTGAGCTCGCTCTCGCAGCCTGAAGAAGGCCTAGAGAACGCACTGGCCCCAGGTCTGCTCCTGCGAGGGGATCCCAGTGAACCTGATGGAGCTGGCTCGCATCTGCCTCAGCCCGAGATGTGAGTGAGAAAATGGGTCGGGGCTCGACGACGGAGTGTGTCCTTGGACGCCGGCGCCGAGTACAAATCAAGGACTAAGCGTGTAGCGGCCTGTCGGTGACTTCTTTCGGACGCGGGTTCGATTCCCGCCGCCTCCAGTTTTTGAACAGACCTAAACCCCCGGGAAACCGGGGGTTTCCTTTCATCCCTCCTCTGCCTCTTGCTGTGTTGCCGTCAGGTTGCCGCTGGGGTCGGTCTCCAGCAGCTTCATGGCCAAGTCGACCGTCTTCGGGGACAGGTGCAGGTACCCCATGGTCGTGGAGATGTCGGCGTGGCCTGCCAGCTCCATGATCGCCCTCGGGCTCGCCCCGAGCATCGCCAGCCGGCTACAGAACGTCTGCCGGAGAACGTGCAGTCGCCCCGTCACCGGCAACCCGGCCCGCCGCTGGGCCGTCTTCATCCACACCTCCGCCGTCTTCTGGGTCACGGGGCCGTCGTCGCCGTCGCTGTAGAGGACGAGGGCACCACGAAGGTGCCTGACCTTCTGCAAGGCGGCGGCGACCCTCTTCGTCAACGGCACCCGTCGCGAGCGACCCCCCTTCGGTCGATCGACAACGCCCCGGCACACAGCCCGTTGCACGTTGATGTGACCACGCCGGAAGTCCACGTCGGTCATCTCCAGGTGCACGTCCTTGAAGGTGGAGTTGTTCATGCCGCTGTGATGGCCGTGGCAGCCAGCCGCTCAACCCCACCCGTGAACGCGTACAGGAAATCAGGCGCCGCACCCTGCAACACCATGCCGCATGGTTCTCGTTGACGATCGACGAAAAACACGCGTTTCTCGTCGTCACCAAAAGTACGGAGTCCGCTTTCCGCCGCCTCCAGCACGCGGAACCGCTGGGACAGCAGGTTCCATAAAGCCCTCGCGAAGCCTGGGGGTTTTTTCTTTGGTTCGGCCCAAGCTCGTCGTCGCGGTGCGCCTCGGACAACGAGCGGAAGCGCGATGCCACGCGCCCGCTATCTTTTGCTCTCCTTTCAACGGGGTGGGTGCTTGCTGCGGACCTTGGCGGCGCTGGCGGTGTTGCTCGCAGGATGCGGCTCGTCGTTCGAGGTCGTCGTCGTTGACGTCGACGGCGGCGTCGATGCCGACGACGCCGATGTGCAGCCCGATGCCGGCGCGCCCGATGCCGGACCCCCCGACCCAGATGCCGGCCTCCCAGACGGCGGCGTTGACGTTGGAACAGAAGATGCCGACGCCGGGCCCGCGTCCTTGACGCCCAACGACGCCACCCAAGCCGCGAACCCCGGTTGGATCGCTGGGCTGTGCGACGACGACGACGACTGCGCCTTCGACGGCGGCTTTTGCCTCTTCGATCGCGTGCCCTATGGGGTGTGTGCCCGGGACTGCGCGCGCACTTGCCCAGACAGCACGGGGGAAACGGTCACGGGCACCTTTTGCGTCGACGGCCGTCCCTTCGGTCGCGACGAAGGCGTGTGCGTTTCCACGTGTGACGTCGACGTCTACGGCGCCAGCGGGTGTCCGACGGGCTACGCGTGCCAGCCACGCAATCGCTACTCGGAGCCAGCCACGCTGCGCGAGGCCTGCCTGCCGGTGAACACGCACAGCAGCTGCGAGGAGAGTGACGACGTCGTCGTCGACCTGCTCTATCCCGATGAGGGCTCCTTGTGGATCCCCCACGAGGCCTTGTGCGGTGGCGCTTTCGACCTCGTGGTGATGATGCACGGGCTCAACGCCGAGCACCGGGTGGCGCCGTCGCTGGCGGGCGGACGACACCTCGAGCACCTCGTGCGCGACCTCATCGACGTCGGCACCCTGAGGCCTGTGCTGTTGGCCGAGCCCGTGCATTTCCAGGCCAGCTCGGTGGACCTCTACGGCGAGGGCTACGACCCCGCTGAGCACCTGCAGCTGCTCTCCGACCTGCTCGACGCCCGCGGCATCACGCTCTCATCGTTGTCGTTCATCGGACACTCCGGCGCGGGCTGCGCCGACGGCAACGGATTGTACAAAGTGCTCGACGACGTCGACGTCTTGGTCCCGGCCTTCGCTCCGGCGTTTCGGCTGTGGGGCATGGAGGACAACTGCTACGGCGCGGCCTACCACTGGGAGGAACCCGCCGCCGTGCTCGGCGGGGCGGGCGTGGTGCTGGTGAACATGACCACCAGCGGCGGCGATCCCACCGAGTTCGAGGCCGGCCTCCCCGTCGACGAAGACTTCGCCTGCGACGACGCCGTGTACTTGAGCTGCTTGCGCCACCAGAGCGAGGACTGGTGCAGCTACCAAACCGACACGAGCGCCGGCACCACGCACGACAACAATCCGTACTTCTTCGTGCGGCAGGTCTTTCCCGACGTCTTCGGCGTCGACGACGACGTCGCTGCCTGCGGACGCTGACTCAGCCTCGAACCAGGGCCGGGAAATCGCGTCGGCCGGCAAAGGGCACACCAAGGGCGTGAGCAACGAGGGAGTACACGTCGCCTTCGCGCATCAGGGTGCCCGGCGCCGCGTCACCGGTGACGGGATCGAAGCCGTGGGTGAGCAGCGTGGTGGGGTCGACGCCGCCGTAGACCCGACCACCCCTGAGCAGCGGCGACACCATCACGACGCCGTTGTTGAGGTGGTGGCCCGTGCCAAAAGTGGTGGCGTTGGCGGGCCGCACCTTTTCGCGGCCGAAGTCCGTGGCGATGTAGACGAGACTGCGATCCCAAAGCGTGCCGTCGGCGCCGTCGGGCTCGCTCTTCAGCAGATCCACCAGGCCGTCGACGACACGCAGGATGCGGCTCCACATCAGGTTCTGCGTCGAAGGGTGATCGTTGTGGGAGAAGTCGAAGGCCAGGGGTGGGTTTTCGATCGCGAGCCCGTTGAGCACCGGCTGGAAAGACGGCGAGATGGTGATGGCCTGCGACACGCCCGTCTTTGCCAACATGAACGCGAGGGCAGCCTGGGCGTCGAAGGCGTCGGTCACCAAGCCCGGAAATTTCTCGCGCACGCGCACGCCATCGGGAGAGCTCGAGAGTCCGGCCTCGGCCAGCGGGAAGCGCGCGGGGTCGTCCTGCACGAGCATCAAGTTCGTGATCAGATCGCGGGCCTCGGCTTCGGGCAGAAAATTACGACGTCGCTCAAGCAGTCGCGTCCGCAGCGGCGCGTTTCCGAAGGTGTGGCCAAAGGGGCTGCCGTCGTCGATGCGATCCCGCACGCCGCGCGCGCGACGCACCAGGGCAGCATCGGGCGCATTCTTCACGCCGCGGACGCCATCGAGGGAGAGAGGGAAGGTGCGCGCGTCGGCGACGGCTTCGGGGCGGGCTCGGTCGTCGAGGGTGTTGTCGTCGCCGGGCTCAAGATAGCCACCCTGGGCGAGGTTGCAGTTGGGCAGCGGCAGGCTGAGACCGTGGGCCGCAGCCGAGGCCTCCATGATGGTGCGGCCACCGTTGACGTTGGCGCCGGTGATGAAACGCTTCTGACCGACGAAGTGGTTCACGCTGGTGCTCTCCACCGTCATGACCACCGTGTCCGTGCCGTGCTTTTGCAAGAAGGTGCGCTGCAAGAAGCTGCCACCCAAAGGCAGTCCGCCGACGTCGCCCGCACGGTGCGCCAAGCAGCGAAACCCGCCCACGGTCTCCACGAGCGACGAGGGCTGCACGGCCAAGGTAGCGCCCGCCGCCCCGGCTTCGACGTCGACGACGGGGAGGAAGCTCTCGAGAATGCTCGCGCCGCCGGTGGCCGCCACCACAAAGAGCAGACGCTCGGGCAGCACGCCAAGCGCTTGGGCCCCGGCTCGGCGTGCGCGCAGCCCGGCCGTGATGCCGAGAGCCGCAGCGGCACCCAAGAGAGCGCGTCGAGAGAGTTGAGGACGGACAGAGATCGACATGGAAGCTCCGACGGCGATCAATAAAAGAGGGTCTCGCTGGTGGCGGCGACGGCGAAGCAGGCGAGCTTGGCGAAGTCCTTGCCGGAGACGCCGCGGCCTTCGTCGTCGGTGAGCAGCTCCTCGAGCGCCGCCAGCTCGCTGATCTGGGCGTCGCGGCCGTGGAGCCGCTGCGTGAGCGTTTGCCCGAGCACATGCACACCCTCGATGACGTCGTCGCTGGAAGGATCGAGGGGCGTGTCGGTGAGCGCGTGTCCACGAAACACAATGGTCGTGGGGCGCGCGAGATCGAACTCCACGGCCTGGCTGCACGCCGCGAGCACCACGCGATCGAAGGCCACCGACGTCGTCGATCCGGGCTGGGCCAGCGGCTCGTATTGGCCGCGCACAAAGGCGTCGTTGCCGCCGAGAGGCACCTGGTGCGCGTCGCCGAAGCAGTCCAAGCGCCCGAGCTCCTGGCACACGTCTTCGACGGGCATCACCAGCGCGTCGGCCAGGCCGCGGGCGAGCGCGGGTCCGCGCTTCCAGAGCAACTTCCCCCGGCTCGAGGGAGCCATGGCCCCGACGCCGTCGTCGACGGCAGGGGGCGTCGGTGGCACGGGGTCCGCGGGACAACCGGCAGCGAACAAGGTCAGGGCGAGGAAAGCTGCGCGCATCAGGGCACCTGGAAAGCGTCGGTGTCGATCAGCCGGTGAAAAGCGCGGTTGGCGCTGTAGCCGTCGTCGGGGAGGCCGCGCCACAGAGCTTCGAATTCGGCGCGTTCGTCGGGCGTGGGGCCGCGGGCAAAGCTTGCGGTCCACAACATCTGGCCCAGGTTCTTGCGGAACTCTTCGGTCTCGACCGCCTGCTCGGCCCACGCACGCAGCGAGGGAACTGGTGTGCCCAAGAGCGAGCCTTCGGGTCCCCAGGGCACGCGCTCGGCGGCGAAGGCGCCCGTGCGATCGATGCGAGAGACGCCGCCCGAGCTGAGGCGGCCAATGCCGTTGTAGGGCGAGAACGCGTAGGTGAGAGGATCGAGGGTGCTGTGGCACACGGCACAGGTGGGCTCGGTGACGCCTTTGCCGTCGACGTCGCGGGGTTCGCCTTCGACGGGGTCGATGCCTTCGCCCTTGGCGATGTCCATCCCGAGGTAGGCCCGATACGCCTGGGCTGCGGTGGTGCGCGGCATGGCCGAGAACATCGTGTGCACCATCAAGAACCACTGCGTGGTGATCATCCCGGCGCGTTTGTCGACGTCGAGAGGTTGGCCGCCCGTCTCGAGCAGCGCGCCCTCGGGCACCGGTACGATGCCTTCGACGACGTCGCCGTTTTCGTCCACGTGGTAGTCGGCCAGCAGCAGGTCGCGCAGGTCGTGGTCGTCGCTGAAGATGTACGAGAAGAGCCGGTAGTCCCAGCCGTAGTCGGCCAACGGAATCAAGCCGTCGAAGCCGATGGACTCCAGGGGATGGATGCGCGGATCGGCTAGGCGCTGCAGCGCGAAGTCCCGCCAAAACGACGTCGCGAGGCATTCGTCGAGGGCGGCATGCAGGCTGGCTTGGCGGCCGGCGTCGTCGAGGGCGGCGAAGGTCTGCACTTCCTCAAACAGCGGCGGTTGACCGCAATAGATGGTGCGCACGCGGCGGTAGGCGAAGCGCAGGTCCTTGTGGTCGACGTCGTAGAACGTGTTGGTGGTGCCCGCGGCAGGGAGAGGCGCGACAAAGAAGCTCGAGCTGTCGCCCGGCGCCGTACCCAGCGCGAGCTCCTCGAGATTTGACAGCCCGTCACCGTCGGCGTCGTCACCGCCGATGCTCAGCACCGTGGACGCGATGAGCTCTTCGAAGTTGTCGAAGGTGTAGGTGTCGTTGGCGAAGAGGGCTTCGGCGACGCTGCCGCCGAAAGCATTGAGATCAGGTGGCCCTTGGTGGCAGAGGGTGCACGAGGGGCGTGAGCCTTGGCAGGCAGCGACGTCGAGGTCGTCGGCGGCACACACGCCGCGTGGCGCCGTCGGCCGCGCGTGGACGTCCAGCGACACGAGCACCACCGAAAACAGAAGGACGAATCTCATTTGCAGCATGGTGACACCCGCCGTCGACCGACGCAGCTGAGATCTAGCGCATCGTTCGCCAAGCTCATCCTCCTCTTGTCCGAGGCCCATCGCGCCCCAGGGTCTGGAACGAGGGCGTTCCACCTGGGACGTCGTCGTCGTCGTCGTCGGGCGGCCGACCAGCAGACAGGGTGTTGCGACGCGACAGCAGGGCGCAGGTCGCAGTGGCACGGCGTTCGCGATGGCTCCGTTCGCCGACGTCAGGCGCAGGAGCTCCCAATGACCACCTTCACTGCGATACCGAGCACTTCTCTCGTCGATACGCTTGGAATGCAGGCTCGGCGTGTCGACGTCGACGCACAGCGTGCTCCTGGCCAGGTCACCGTGCGAGGGATCGAGGCCATCGACAGCGTCGCCGCCGCCACCCACGACTCCCGTCCCCCAGCTCGCTTTTTGGACGCCTCGGCGAGCGTCGCTCCCCGCGTCGAACTCGCACCATGGTTTGGCGAGCTCGAGGCGCACCTCGTCGCCGGCCCGGCTTTGCTCCGGGATTTTTCCGCGTTGGCGAACAAGCCCCGTGTGTCCGGCGTCAACTCCGCCCCAGCTCACGCGGTCTGCGCCCCGGTCGATCACCTGCGCGTCGATCGTCGGCTTGTTCTCGACGGAGCCACGGGCTTCAGCCACGACGTCGGCGGCGGCGCCCGCACCCCTGAGATGCACCTCGACCACAGCCGGGCTGCTCACAGCTCTCTTGAACAACTCACCAGCACGCTCGAGCAGCTGCGCAGCGATCCCCGCGTGGCCGAGCGCTATCCCGAGGTGAAATACGCCCTCGACCAGAAGGGCTGGAGCCTCTCGGCGCAATCGGCGGTGATCATCATGGTGGTGCTGCGCGACAGCCCCGCGTGCGCGGCGGACATGCAGGCGATCGCTGCGGCGCACGCGAGCACGTCGACCGAGGCAATGCAGGCAGTGGAGCCGACGACGACGACGACGGCTGCTCCCGCGGACCCGGTTGGGGATGTGATGAAGGGCGCTCTGGGACTCCTGGGACCTGCGCTGAGCTCCCTCGGTCCCATCTTGCAGAACCCCTTGGCCATCGCGGCCATCACCGGCGTCATCACGACGGCCATCGCTGCCATCCCCGGTGCGCAGGTGCTCTTGCCCATCGTTCCCCTGCTCCCCGTGCTTCTCCCCCTCATCGGCGCCGGCATGACGATGGCGGGGGGCGCGACGAGCAGCGGCGCGGCCGTCGCCGACCCGGTGGCCGCACTGCTCGGAGCTGGACCTTCCAACAGCGACCTCGGCGGCGTCGTCGGCGGCCTGGGCGCTTTGGTCGGCGCCCCAGCGATCGGCTTGGCCTGAGGCAGCGCCCACAGCGGAACAGGGGTCGTTCCACTCGGAACGACAAGGCCCACACGTCACTCGAACTTCTTACGAAGAATCAAGCGCTTGGACTGGATCGTCGTCTGGCACGCCGCGAGGAATGAAGACCAGCGCAACCCCAAACACGGAGCAGGTCATGAGCAACTCAATCGGCAACTTCTTCACCAGCATCCAGATGGAAGGCAGCCGGATGGCCAGCGAGGCCTCCCGCCACATGAGTGAGAGCGTCGACGAGGTCAGCAAAGCCAACGAGAGCGGCGGCTTCCTCTTTGGCGCCCTCACCGCCTTCGACAACGTCTCTCCCGGCAACGTCGTCGCTGGCGCCGTGGACACCGTCGTCCCGGGTGCTGACCTGCCCAAGCCACTGGTCGAGGGGATTTCGGCCGGGGTGAACATCGCTGGCGGATCCATCCCCGGCGTCGGCCTTCCGCTGCAAATCCTCGCCCTCGTCGACGGCTACCAGGCCCTCGCGGCCATGGGTCCGGGATCGGGTGCGGGCAAAGGTGGCCAGCGCATGCAGACGCCCGAGTCCCCCAGCGCAGCTCTCACGCGCGGCAACGACGCCTACACCCACGAAGCGCGCGAGGCCGTCCTCGACGACGCACGTTGCCAGGCCCGGGTCGAGATTCGCGAGAAGGCGCAGAACAACCGCATCGAGGAGCTCGAGGCGCGCGTGGCCCACCTCGAAGAGCTCGCCGGCATCCAACCGGGCGACGGCTACGCGGAGGGCTGCGACGACGTCGACGTCGGCAGCGGCTTTCTCAGCAACGACTTCATGAAGGGCGAGATCGGCGCCTGCGGCAAGGGCAACTCCAAGCTCGACAAGCTCGAGCGTGAGCTGCGCGACGCCAATGCCGAGATCGACCACATTCTGAGCAATCCCAATCTGGCGTTCGAAGACATGGTGTTCTTGTTGATGGGAGCCGTGATCAAGTCGTCTGAGAAAGAGATCAAGGCCGGACTCGAGCAGGAGAAGGCGGGCCGCGCGCTCGACAAGAGCGCCCGCGACGGCGGCCGCGCAGAGATCAGCGCGCTGCAAAACCAGCTCAAGGGCCTGACGACCAACCTCGCCAAAGAAAGCGACCCCAAAAAGAAGGAAGAGCTCCAGGCGAAGGCCCAGAATCTCCGCACCAGCATCGAACAGAAGCAGACGTCGTTGGGCGATAAGCTCGAGGACCGAACGGAATCGCGCAGCGAACGCTTCGAGGCCCTCAAGGAGTCGCTGCAGAAGATCAGCGAGATGCAGCAGGCCCTGTCCAACTCGATGAATGCTCTCCACCAGACTGCACAGAACGCCATTGGAAACATTCGCTAATCCCTGATTGTCCTCTCTCTTGAAAAATGCGGTCATGAGGCCGCATTTTTCCATTGGAACGCCGATGCAGCAGCCCCAAGCGCAGGACCTGCAACGCCGGAAAATCCGGGTGGCGGGCCAAGAGTCCGTCGTCGACGTCGCGGTGGTCGTCTTCAAAGACCCGCGCATGGCGGCGCTCATCGCCGATCTGAACCCGGTGCTGCCCGCCAGCGGTCCCATCGGCGCCGGCGTCGTCGTCACTTGTCCGTCGAAGGTCGAGGCCGCGGCCTTCGCGAAGAAGATGGGATTCAAGCTCGGCTTCGATTCGAAGGCGGCCAATGGCACCAAGCAGAAGCGCGCTTGGCAAAAGATGCAGGGGCCCGGACCCGCCAGCCACGCCGGTATCGATCCGGTCGACGCTGCCCGCACGCTGCTCGAGCAGAAAATCGCCGCTCCCGAGGTGGGCAAGCGCCTGGTGAAGCTCGCGACGGCGGCGGCGTTGGAGCGCTTTGTGGCCGAGCCGCAGACCGATGCGTTGTTGTTGAGCGTGCAAAAGAGCGTCGAGCTGCACCTGGCTTTCCCCAAGGCGCGCGCGCGCCTGTCGTCGATCATCGGCGTCCTCGAGGCCACCCTTCGACCGCCTGCGCTCCTGTCGATGTTGCAGGCCATCGTCGTCGACCAGGTTGCTGCCGGTCGGGTGTTGGGTGCTGCGCTGATCCCGACGCCGGCGCGGCAGACCCTGTTGCAACGTGCTCCCGCGGTCGTGCGCCTCGTGGAGCGAGCGGTGGAGCTCGCAAAGATTGAGCGCGGGGCCCGCGACGTGACCCTGGCCGTCGACGACGACGCTGCGGTGCTGGCTGCCTTGTGCGCTGCGGTGCTCGACCGGGTGGATCCGGTATCGGGGGAACGCTTGCGAGCCCTCGGGCTCGATGAGGCCCACGCGCTGCTCTCGACCCATCTGCTGCGACTCAAGGAGATCCTGAAGAAGCACGACGACCTGCTGCCCCGTGCCGGCGGCGACATCATCAAGACCCTGGCCCGCGGCGACGACGGACAGCGACTTGCCAAACCTTGGCCTTTGGTTGCCGCCGTGGTGCGAGGGTTGGGGCCCTTCCTCGATCAGGCACCGGTGGATGCGCGCGATCAAGGACTCGCAGGCTTGGTGCCGCGGCCGTCGCTGTCGTCGTCCACAGTGCCCACGGAGGAGCGCAAGGAGGTTGCCGTGATGTCGGCGGCGAGCCTGCAGGCGCGGGCGGCGTCGGGTGCGCGCAGCGTCGACGAAGGCAGCGCCATCGCCGAACGCTTGGCCGCTGGCGTCGTCGCCTTGATCGATCTCGCCAAGCCGATCAGCGGAGATGCCGGGCCGGCAGCAGTGCGTCGGGCCCGACGACGCACCTTCTACGACGACGCCGTGATGGCGCGGTCCGCTCCTCAGGCTGAGGCCATGGCCAAGCTGGTCGACGAGCTCTTCGCCGATGCCCGCCGCACCGGTCTCTTGGGGATCGAGCGCGTGTTGAAGGCCCAGCAGAGCGCCGCCCGCGACGTCGCCAAAGGTCTCACCGGCCCGCTGACGGTGCACCAGAAACCGGTCAGCGAGCTGGGGCGCGCCGTCGTCGTCTGTGCCATGACCCTCGATCGGGATCTGGGTGGCCTCTTGCTGCGACCCACCGGCCGCGAAGCCTTCAAGGCCGCCGTCGAGAAGCACGGAGGCAAACTGCTCAGCAAAGCTGCGCTGCTCTACAGCGAGCCTCCTAACGCTTCGTCGCGCTGACCAAGAGCCGCGGTGAACCTTCGGAAAAAGGCGACAGGTCGACGTTGCCGAAGCAGGAGTCGACGACGAAGCCGGTGTCGTGCAGGGCCTGCAAGATCTCGGGCGTGGTCCACATGTGCTGGCGCAGGGTGATCTGCACGCCGTCGTCGTCGTTGTTGTCGGCGTAGGCGTAGCGGATGTCGATGCGGGTGGTGCGCGTGGCTGCCTCGTAGCTGGAGCGATCGCAGGTGAGAAAACGCCGCCCGCTCTGGGGATGCACGCGCTCGTCGATGCGTCCCCAGGGGACAGAGCCGCGCAGCATGGTCTCCCAATAAGGTGGAGTGAGATCGAGGGCAAAGCTGCCGTCGTCGTCGAGCTTTCGACGGATGTGCTCAAAGCTCCGGCGCAGCTCGTCGCGCGACGACAGGTGCAGCACGCCGTTGAAAGCAAAGATCACGAGCTTGACGGGTGCATCAGGGCCGACGAAAGCGGCAGCGACGCCGTCTTCGACGCACAAACGCGCGTCGTCGAAGCCGGCTTTGGCGCGTTTGTCGAGGAGTCGCCCGCGCATGGAGGCCGACGGTTCCACCGCATGCAGCCTGGCGTCTTCACACAAGGGCAAGGTCAGACGTCCCGTGCCAGCCCCCAGCTCGACGACGACGCCGGTGCGGGCGTGGCGGGCCACCAGCAAGCGATAGAAGGTGAACTCCCCGCGGTAGGCGGCGTAGTCGACGTCGTACCAGTCGGCGGCGTCGTAGATGTTCTTTTCGACGAAGGTCCGCCGGTCCGCGCGCAAGGCATCGGGCAACGGTTCTTCTTCGCTGATCAAGGACGCGAGACCGTCGGCACCACGGCACCCCGCTTGGCGCCGCCGAACTCGATGGTCACCGATCCGACGCCGAGGCCACCGGCGGCGACATTCATGGCGACGACGGCGTCGTGGGCTTGCTCGATCAGTCGGTCTCTGTCGGCGGCGGTCATGCCGATGGTCGAGATGGGGTCGCCGATGTCGAGGTGAATCACGGCGGGGCGCACCTTGAAACCATCCGGCGGCAACGCCTTGCGCGCGCCCTCGATGGAGAGGGGGACGACGGGGACCTGGGCCGTGAGCGCCAGCATGAAAGCGCCCTTCTTGAAGGGGAGGATGGCGCCGGTGCGGCTGCGCGTGCCTTCGGCGAAGGCGACGACGGAGGCCGTTCCGTTGGCGATCTCGCGCGCGGCGGCCTCGAGCTTGGCAATGGACGCCGCCGAGTTGCCGCGATCGATGGCGATCATGCCGACGTTGCGCATGTAGGCGCCCATGAAGGGCACGTTGAGCAGCTCGGCTTTGGAGATGAAGCGCAAGTTCGTCGGCAGCCCCCGCTGCAGGGCTGCGATGTCGATCATCGATTGGTGGTTGACGACGAAGACGTGGGGCTTTTTCCAGTCGATCTTGTCGAGCCCTCGCACGTCGACGCGCACGCCGGCGGCCCAGAACACGCCCGGTGACCAGGCGATGTGCGCGAGGCGAAGACCAAAGGCCTGTTGGCCCAAGAGACCGGCGACGGCACCTGCCCCCATCCAGAGCACGCTCCAGAAAAAGAGAAAGAGCGCCTGCAAGGTGTTGAGGAGGAACCAGCCGAGTTGGGTGAGTGCGGCCATGGCCAAGGTTGAACGCACACACCGCCTTCACACAAGGGGGCTCGACGTCGGCACGCCCGTGCGGGGCATCGGCACCTCGCCCGAGGGGCGCTTCGGACAGGTGGCCGCGCCATTTTGGCTGGGGGTCCTCGGCACCGGCGTTGGAGACGTGGCGCCTCTAGCCTCAATGCCTCACCCCGGCCCGGAGAACCGCGTGCGCGTCCCTTGGATCGGCTTCGTCGTCGTCGTCGCCGCGTCGCCGGTGCACGCCACCGCCGTGACGCGGCAGAAGACGCCAGCCCTTCCGACCCAGCCGCTGCAGAACGACTCGGTCTCCACCGAGATCGACATCGGCTTCTCCTTCCCCTTTTGTGGCCAGACCTTCACCAAGCTGAGGGTCCACGCGAACGGCCTTCTGCTCTTTGGTACCCCGGCGGCGGCGACCACCTTTGACTTTGCCAGCGCCGCCGATTTCTTCACGACGGCACCGCTCCCCAAGATCGCGATGATGTGGACGGACTTCGATCCCGGACCGACGGCGGTCGAGCCCTTTCCGCCCGGCGGCGCTGTGGAGTTCTTCCGATCGACCAACACCTTCGAGGCGCGCTTCACGGCGGTGCCCTATGCAAATCCCGACAACAGCGCCTCCACCTTCCGCACCATCCTGACGCCCGAGGGCGGCTTCGTCATCGAGCTTTCCGACGTGCATCCAGACATCCGCGTGCCGGTCATCGTCGGCTACTCCTGCGGCGGCGCCGACCCAGGCCCCGTCGATCTGAGCACGCTGGTCGAGCCCATCCCCTCCACGTCGAATGGGGTGTACGAGCGCTTTGACCCCGACGAGCACTTCTTCGACTTCCTCGATCCCCTCGACCTCGAAGATCGCACCCTCCGCTTTGGCGGACTGCCCACGGCAGATGCCGACAGCGACGGCGACGCCGACTTCTTCGACTGCGACCCCGACGACGAGGCGATCTTTCATGGCGCGCCGGAGAGCTGCGATCTCATCGACTCCAACTGCGACGGGTCGATTGTCGATGGCTTCGCCAATTTCGACGGCGACACTGAGCCCGATTGCGTCGACGCCAACGATGACAACGACGCCGATCCCGATGTCACGGACTGCGACGACAACAACACGGCCGTCTTCACAGGTGCGCCTGAGCTGTGCGATCTCATCGATGCCAACTGCAACCAATCTCTGGTCGACGGCTTCGCCAATTTCGATGAGGACAGCCAGCCCGACTGCGTCGACGCCGACGACGACAACGACGGCGATGCCGACCTCACGGACTGCGACGACGCCAATGCCTCCGTCTTTCACGGGGCGCCGCTGGCGTGCGACGACATCGATCAGAATTGCGACGGCGACCTCGTCGAGGGCTTCGCAAATCTCGACGGCGACCTGCTGCCCGACTGCATCGACCTCGACGTCGATGGTGATGGGTTTCAGCCACCCTTCGACTGCGCCGACTTCGACGCCAGCGTGCACCCAGGTGCTCCCGAAGCTTGCGACGCCGTCGACTCCAACTGTGACGGCGAGCGCGTCGATGGCTTCGCGAACCTCGACGGCGACTCCGATCCGGATTGCGTCGATGTCGACGACGACGGCGACGGCGACCCCGACGGTGAGGACTGCAACCCCCGGGACGCCACCGTGTTCGCCGGGGCCCCCGAGAAGTGCGACGCCGTCGACTCCGATTGCAATGCCTCGCTGGCCGATGAGTTCGAGGACTTCGACGGCGATGATGTGCCCGACTGTATCGAGGCCGACGACGACGCCGACGGCGACCCCGATGTCAGCGACTGTGACGACGGCGACCCGCTCATCTTCACCGGTGCGCTCGAGCTGTGTGACGGTGTGGACTCGGACTGCAATGGCTCCCGCGTCGATCAGTTCTTGAACACCGATGGCGATGGGCTCCCGGATTGCGTCGACGACAACGACGACAACGACCCCGATGCCGATGCCTCCGATTGCAACGATCGCAGCGCCATCGTGTTCACCGGTGCCCCCGAGGCTTGCGACGCCATCGACTCCGACTGCGATGGCTCGCTGGTCGATGGCTTCGCCGACTCTGACGGCGACGGACTGCCCGACTGCATTGAGGCCGACGACGACGCCGACGGCGACCCCGATGGCACTGACTGCGACGACGCCGACCCGCTGGTCTACACAGGGGCCTTCGAGCTCTGCGACGCCGTGGATTCGGACTGCGACGGCTCCCTCGTTGACGAGTTCGTGAACAGCGACGGTGACGGCGTCCCTGATTGCGTCGACGACAACGACGACAACGACCCAGATCCCGATGCCACGGATTGCAACGACAGGAGCTTCCTCGTGTTCACCGGAGCTCCCGAGGCCTGCGACGCCATCGACTCGGATTGCGACGGCTCGCTGGTCGATGGCTTCGCTGATGTCGACGGCGACGGCCTGCCCGACTGCATCGATGGCGATGACGACGCCGACGGCGACCCGGATGTCACGGACTGCGACGACGGCGACCCACTGATCTTCACCGGGGCTGTGGAATTGTGTGACGGCGTGGACTCCGACTGCGATGGCTCTCGCAGCGACGAATTCGTCGACACCGACGGTGACGGCGTGCCCAACTGCGTCGACGACAACGACGACAATGACCCCGATCCGGATGCGAGCGACTGCGACGACGAGGACAACACCGTCTTCACGAATGCGCCCGAGCGGTGCGACTCGATCGACTCGAATTGCAACGGTTCGCTCGGCGATGGCTTCGCCGACTTCGACGGTGATGCGCTGCCAGATTGCGTCGACGACGACGACGACGACGACGGCGACCCCGATCGCAGCGACTGCGCCGATGCAGACGCCGCCGTTTTTCACGGAGCGCCCGAGAGTTGCGACACCGTCGACTCGGACTGCGATGGATCGTTGGTCGACGACTTCAACGACGACAATCACGACGCCACACCGGATTGCCTCGACGACGATGACGATGGCGATGGCTTCCCCGATGTCGTCGACTGCGCGCCGCGCTCGCCGGCGATTTTCCCCAACGCCCCCGAGGCCTGCGACCTCGTCGATTCAGATTGCGACGGCTCTCTGGTCGACGAGTTCGAGGACACCGACGGCGATGCCGCGCCGGATTGCACCGACGGCGACGACGACGCGGATGGCGTCCTCGACGTCGACGAGGCGCGCATCGGCACCGATCCGCTCCTCCCCGACAGCGATGAGGACGGTGTGCTCGATGGTCCCGAGGTGGGCGCAGACCCCGCGCACCCCACCGACAGTGACGGCGACGCGGTGCCCGACGCCCTCGACGACGACGACGACGGCGACGGCCTGCCAACCCTCAGCGAGGGCACGCAGGACCCCGATCTCGACGGCGCGGGCAACTGGCTCGACCTCGACAGCGACGACGACTCCATTGAGGACGACATCGAGGGATCCACCGATCCCGACGGTGACGATCTACCCAACAACCTCGACAGCGACAGCGACGGCGACGGCGCGCTCGACCGCGACGACGGCACCGGCGATCTCGACGGCGACGGGACACCCGACTTCCGTGACCTCGACGACACCGACGGGCCACGGGCCGACTTCGACGGCGACGGCCTCGAAAACTCAATTGAGACGGCGCTGGGCACCGACCCTTTTGGCGCTGACAGCGATGACGATGGCCTCAGCGATGACATCGAGGTCGGCGAGCCGGCAGCGCCCGCGAACCACGACGGCGACGCGCGCATCGACGCCCTCGACGACGACAGCGACGGTGACGGATCACCCGATGCCGACGAGGGCGCGGGGGACTTCGACGGCGACGGCTTGGCGGACTACGTCGATCGCGATGCCGACGACGACGGCCTTGACGATGCCACCGAGCTCTTGATGGGAGCCAGCACGCGCGATCGCGACAGCGACGACGACGGCTTGGGCGACAACGAAGAGGGGAGGGGCGACGATGACGGCGACGGCATCCTCGACGTGCTCGACAGTGACCCCCGACGCAGCGCGGACGAAGGCGAGGGCGAGGGCGAGGTAGCGGCAGAGGGCGAAGGCGAGGGAGAGGGCGAGGGAGAGGGAGAGGGTGAGCCAAACGTCGGCGACGAGCGCCGCGCCACGCCGACGTTCAGCTGCTCCGACGTTTCGCTCGGCCCGGCCGATGGGGCCGTCGTGGGCTGCCTGCTGCTGTTGGCCACAGTCCGTCGACGTTACCTTGGTCGTTGAAGTCCTACCTCGACATGCGGTCGAGGACGTCGATTTGACGGAACTGGCTCTGTCGCAGTTGCTCGACGGCGGCGAGGAGCTGAACGCTCCCCCGTGACTGCTCCTGCTGGGCCTGGTGGAGTTGGCGCACCATCTCGTTGATGTGCTCGATGGCCGCCGCGATCTGCTTGCTGCCCTTGCTTTGCTCTTCGGACGAGAGCTCGACATGGCTCGACAGGGTCTTCATGCGCTCGGTGCTGCGCATGATCTGCTCCGAGCCGCGGGCTTGCTCGGCGGTGGCTGCGGCGACTTGCTGCACCGTGCGAGCGATGCGATCGACGGCGTCGGCGACGACCTTGGAGCCCCGGCTCTGTTCGACCGTCGCCATGGCGATGGCCTTCACCATCTCGGTGGCCTTGCCCGCGGAGCCGACGATTTCGCCGAGTGCGCCCTCGGCTGCTTGGCTCAGGATCACGCCGGCTTCGACGGAGTTCTCGCCGCGCGCGATGGCCGTGATGGCGTTCTTGGACTGCTCTTGGACGGCGCGGATGAGGTCGGCGATTTCCTTGGTGGAGGCCCCGGTGCGCTCGGCCAGATCCTTGATTTCGTCGGCGACGACGGCGAAGCCCCGACCGTGCTCGCCGGCCTGGGCCGCGATGATGGCGGCGTTGAGGGCGAGCAGGTTGGTCTGCTCGGCGACGTCGTCGATGACGTTGAGGATGTTGCCGATGGCGCCGATGCGTTCGCCCAGCGCGCGGATGACGTCGGAGGCGGCGCGCGACGAAGCCCGAATGTCGTCGATGCCCAGCAGGGTACGTTTGACAGCATCGGCACCCCGAGCCGCGTCGCGAATCACGTCTTCGGACAAGCGAGCCGTAGCCGTGGCGTTTTCTTCGACGTGGTTGATGGAGGCTTCCATCTGGTTCATCGACGTCGACGTCTGCTCGGCGGCCAGGGCCAAGTCTTCGATGTTCTTGGCCACCTCTTTGATGGAATAGATCATCTCTTCGATGCTGGCGGCGGTCTCTTCGATGGCCGCCGCGAGCTCGCCGATGTTCTCCGCCATTTCGTCGTTGATGGCGCTCATCTCGAGGATGGAGCTGCCCGACTCTTCGGCCGACGTCGCCAACGACTCGACGCTGGTGGCGATGGTGCGCACGGTGGCGGCCATCTGGGCCATGGCCGCGCTGGTGTCGTCGAGGGACTGGCCCTGGATCTGCGCTTGGTTGCGGGCGTCGTCGAGGATCTGCACCACCGTGTCGGATTGGCGCAGACTCGCGCGCGTCGGCAGCTCGATGGCTTGGGCGCGGGAAGCCCGGTCGGCGATGGCGTTGAGATGGCGGGCGATGGCCCCGTACAAGCCCGGCAGCGTCGGCGCCCGCAGCCTCTCGTCGCTGCGCATCTGCTCGGCGAAGCGCGACAGCAGCGCCGCCTCGTTGGGTGGCAGGCTGTGCAACACCCCTGCGGCGACCCCGCAGGCGACGATGCCGACGAGGGCCGCAAGCTCGCCGGCGTAGTGCGCCTCAGGAGCAAGACCCTGCACCACGCTGCGCACAAGCAGCGTCGACGCAAGGCCAGTGACGACGACGACGCCGCTGTGGAACCACCGCGCTGATGCCACGGTGGATTGCAGCTCGCTGCTGGGGGGAGGGGGGCCATCGCCTCGGGGCAAGCGGCCAATCGAATCCGGGCTCATGGGGCTGCGTCTCCGTCGGCGCCAGCGATAGCACGGACGGCTCGTCCGTCGCTCCGCAAAGCACAGCTGGAGATGAGGCGGGCGGCGGTTCCTCGATGGGGAGGAAAGGTGTATGTCGCGCCGCGCACGCGCCTCACTGCGACCCCGGTCGTGACGACGACGAGGACGACCAAGATGACGTTCCGAGCCGATGCCGCCGCCGCCCGGTCTGCACAATTGCCCCAGGCCGCCGACCTCGTTCGCGCGCTGCACGAAGCGCGGGCCATCGCCGACGGTGTGTCGCAGGTGCTCTCGACGACGCACGTCGTCCTGGCTCTTTTCACGGTGCCAAACCCGGCCGAGCTGGTGCTGCGCGAGGCCTTCGTCGACGAAGATCGGCTGCTGGCGCTCATTGGTCCGGCTTTGGTGGATGAGCCCGATGCCCTGCTCGCGGTGCTCGCCGCCGCTGAAGAGACGGCCCTGCGCTGCGATGCCCGCAGCACCAATACCCTTCATCTGCTCGTGGCCCTGCTCAAGGTGCGCGAGGGCGCGGCGTGGCAGCTGCTCGAGAGCGCGCTCGGCGGCACGGCGTCGTTGCGAAACCGCGTGATGGCCTATGTGACCGGTGTGCTCCCGCGCCGGCTGCAGCAGTCGTTGCAGGACGCACGAGAGCCCGACGTCGAGAGCGAGCCTCCGCCTGCGCGCGCCAGACCACGCGCCCGTGCCGTCGAGCCCAAGCGCTCTGATGATTGGGTGGTCTCGAAGAAAACCATGCTCGATGGCGGTCTCGATCCGACGGCGGCGCAGGCCGCAGCACCATCGGAGGTGTCCGTCGTCGACAACGAAGCCCTGCGCGCCGTGCCCCAGCTGATGCCCGAGCCTCTGGGCCCGCCGGCGGCACGCGATGGCGCCGACCACGATCGAAGGAAAGATCAAAAGCCCAAGAGGCGAGAGCCGCCGCCGCCGTCGATCGCCCTCACCTTGCCGCCGACGGCCTTCGATCTCGATCCTGATCGTTTCCCCTGGCTCACGGCGCTGGGGCGCAATCTGACCTCGCTGGCTGTGCACGGCAGCCTTGATCCAGCGGTGGGTCGCGCGGCCGAGCTCGAGCAGCTCATCGACGTGCTCGGCAAGCGTCGTGCGAACAATCCTTGCCTGGTCGGTGATCCCGGCGTCGGAAAAACCGCCATCGTCGAAGGATTGGCGGTGAAGCTCATGCGCGGCGACGTCGATGTCGCGCCCCTGCTGGGCAAGGTCATCATCGAGCTCGACATGGGGCGCATCGTGGCGGGGACTTCGCTGCGCGGCTCCTTCTCGGAGCGCATGCAGGGACTCAAGCGCGATGTGGTGCGCAGCAAGGGGCATGTCATTGTCTTCATCGACGAGATCCACACGCTGATGGGTGCTGGTGCCTCGGGCGAGGGCCCCCAAGACGCGGCCAACGAGCTCAAGGCGGCACTGGCGCGCGGGGACTTTCCCTGCATCGGCAGCACCACCATCGACGAATACAGGAAATACATCGAGCAAGACCCAGCACTTGAGCGAAGATTCGTGCGAATTCTCGTCGAAGAACCATCAGACGAAGAAGCCATCCGCATCCTCGAGGGCGCAGCACCTCTGTACGCGAAGCACCATGGCGTGACGGCGTCGTCGGATGCCATTGCGGCGGCTGTGCAGCTTTCGTCGCGTTTTATTCATGATAAGAAATTGCCGGCGAAGGCCATCGATCTGCTTGATCTCAGTTTATCGAGAGGTCGTCGGTCTGGTGTCAAAGAAATCGGACGCGAAGACGTCGCCCGCGTCGCCGCCGACGTTGCCAAGGTCCCCCTCGATCGGGTGCTGGCCAAGGACCAGCAACGCTTCATGGAGATGGAGCAGGGCCTCGGCCAGCGCGTCGTCGGTCACGACCACGTGGTGCTGAAGGTGGCCCACACCATTCGGCGCAACTACGCGGGTTTCTCGACGCACCGCCCGATGGGCAGCTTCTTGTTTCTCGGCCCTTCGGGTGTGGGCAAGACCGAGCTGGCCAAGGCCCTCGCCGACTTTCTCTTTGGCACCGAGAAGGCGCTCTTGCGGCTCGACATGAGCGAGTACAGCGAGCCTCACACGGTGGCTCGCTTGACCGGCGCCCCCCCGGGCTACGTCGGGCACGACGACGGCGGCCAGCTGACCGAGGCCATCCGCCGACGCCCCCACGCTGTGGTCTTGCTCGACGAAATCGAGAAGGCCCACGCCGACGTGCTGCCCGTGTTGTTGCAGGTGCTCGACGAAGGCCGCCTCACCGATTCGCAGGGGCGCACCGTCACCTTTCGACACGCCGTCGTGATCATGACCTCGAACCTGGGCTCGGCTGCGCTGGCGCAGAGCAACAAGAAACCGGTGGGCTTCGCTGTCGACGACGGCGGCGGCCCCCTTTCCAAGCAGCGCGAGCTGCAGCGGCTCGAGGACCTGGTGTTGGCGGCCGCGCGCAAGCACTTCATCCCCGAGCTGTGGGGGCGCATCGAGGACAAGTGCGTGTTTGCGGCGTTGTCGACGTCGGAGCTGTGCCGGATCGCTGCGCTGCAGTTGGAGCAATCAGCCCGCGCGCTGATGACCACGCGCAGCATCGGCCTCAAGTTCGACGAGCCCGTGCTCGCCTTTCTCGTCGAGCAATCCAGCGCCGACGCCGGCAACGCGGGCCTCGGGGCCCGGCCGCTGCGCCAGGTCATCCAGCGCTTGGTCGAGACCCCGGTCTCCGAAGCCATCTTGCGCGGCGAGGTCAAAGACGGAGCCCGCATCCGCCTTGCCGTCGTCGAAGGCCGCCTGGTGGCCCGCGCCGCGCGTCGTTGAGTTCGAAGTTTGGACGTTCAAGACGCTGGCGCGTCTTGATTTGATTTGGCTGGCAGCGCTGGACCTTTGCCCCTCGTCGGCCACCGCCCTTATTCTGGCGAGGCCGAAGCCGGCGCCACAGCATTGGGGGGAGCCTATGGGACGCCGATTCCTGCCGCGGTTCATCGCGCTCACGCTCATCCTCAGTGGCTGTCCGGAGGGTGAAGCGAGCGTCGATGGTGAAGGCGATGCCGGGGCGCCCCAGGACGACGCCGGGACGAACGATGCCGGGCTCGCCGACGCCGGGCCTGCCGACGCCGGGTTGCCGGTCGACGCGGGGCTGCCCGTCGACGCGGGACCCACCCTCGATCTGACCGCCCCTGCGTTCGGAGCCGGGGCGTCGCTGACCGCCACCGTCGTCCTGGCCGACCGGGCGACGCTTTCCTGGAGCGCCGCCACCGACGACGTCGGCGTCGCGGCCTATCGCTTGCGCCAGGACGGCAGCGAGGTCTCTGTCGTTGCTGGCGCCGTGACCACCCTCGAGGTGACGGGCCTTTCCGAGCGCGTCAGCTACCTCTTCGCCGTCGAGGCCGTCGACGCTGCGGGCAACGTGTCGATCGATGGTCCCTCGCTGGAGGTGGTGACCGACGTCGTACCGCCTTCCTTTGCGCCGGCCGCCCAGCTCGTCGTCACGGCGGTCACCGAGGTGTCGGCGAGCGTGAGCTGGCCCGCGGCTCTCGACGACGGCAACGTACGTGCCTACCGCTTGCGACTCGATGACGGCGCGCCGCTGCAGGTCGACGGGGCTGTTTTCGTCCACACCTTTCAGGACCTCCTCCCCTTTCGCGACTACCTGGTGACCTTGGAAGCCGTCGACGGTGGGGGCAACACCTCGCCGCCGTTGCAGGCTGCCTTCACCACGGTCGATCTCACGGCACCGGTCTGGCCGCTCGGCGCGCAGCTGGATGCGGCGGACATCGACGGAGCCACCGTGATCTCGTGGACGCCAGCGATCGACAACGTGGGGATAGAGACCTACGAGATCTACGTCGACGACGTCTTCGTTCTCGGGGTTCGTGGGACCGAGACGCAGGTGACGGGCCTCGCCGTGGGGGTCTCGCGCCAAGTGCGGGTCGAGGCGCGCGATCGCGCGGGGCTGCTTTCGACCGGGGGACCCTCGCGTGCGGGGGTGACCAGCTTGCCGGGGTCGCCCGACGAGGTCGCACCCGCCCTGCCGGATGCGCACACCGACTTCCTCGAGCGCAGCCGCTTTCTCTTTGACGGCGAGAGGCCGGTGCAGATCGGCGTCGACCCTGAGGTCATCGAGGCGCGGCGCGCGGCGGTGGTTCGGGGCCGCGTCCTCGACCGCGCAGGAGAGCCCCTGGGCGGCGTCGAGGTTCGCGTCGATGAGGGGGAGGAATTCGGCTTTACCTTTTCGCGCGCCGACGGCTTCTACGATCTCGTCGTCAACGGCGGCGGTCCGCTGCGTCTCCTCTACTCGCACCCAGGCTCGCCGCCGGTCACGCGCCGGGTCGAGGTGCCCTGGGAGGACACGGTCTCCGTGCCCGACATCGTCATCTTGGACCGGGATCCCATCGCTACCGCGCTGACGCTCACGGGCTCCGAGCCGGTGCAAGTGGCGCGTGGGAGCCTCCAGGCTGACGCCGACGGAGAGCGTCAGGGGACGCTGCTCGTGCCCGAGGGGACCACGGCCGACGCCATCCTCGCCGATGGGACACGCGTCCCCCTGGAGACCCTGACGGTGCGCGTGACCGAGTACACCGTCGGCGTCGGTGGTGCCGCCGCCATGCCCGCCCCGCTGCCGCCGACGAGCGCCTACACCTATGCGGTCGAAGTGAGCGTGGCCGAGGCGGAGGTGCTCGGCGCCAAGGAGGTGTCGTTTTCGGCGCCGGCCTTCTTCTACGTCGAGAATTTCCTCGGGTTCCCCGTCGGGAGCGTGGCGCCGGCGGGCTATTACGACGCCGAGAAGCGCAACTGGATCGCCTCCGAGAGCGGGACCGTGGTTGCTCTGGTGGGGATCGTCGACGCCAAGGCGCAAGTCGACCTCGACGGCGATGGGCTAGCCGAAGACGCCGGCGCGCTTGCCTCGGCCGGCTTCAGCGAGGCCGAGCGCGCCGAGCTCGCGTTGCGGTACGCACCGGGCCAAGAGCTGTGGCGGGTCCCGCTGCCGCATTTGACGTCGTGGGACATCAACTGGCCCTGGTTGCTCGACCGGTTCTTCGTGCCAATCCTGAAGCCAGTCGTACTGACCGATCCTGCGCGAGGGCAACGGCCATCCAAGGACTGCACGGACTGCCCCGGCGGCCTCGTCACCGTCGAGCTCGACAACGGCGTGCTCTTTGAGGATGTCCCCATCACGGGCACGCCCTTCTCGCTGCACTACGCCAGCGATCGAGTGCCGGCGGCAGCAGCGCTGACCAAGACCGTGTCTGCGCCCCTCGGCGACGCTGGGCTCGAGGGCGTGATTCGCATCGATCTGGAGATGGAGGTCGCCGGACAAGTCATCCGCGAAAGCTACGCGCCGGAGCCCGGGCAGACCGGCAGCGTCGCTTGGAACGGCCGCGACGCCTATGGCCGCGTGCTCTCGGGGGCGCAGCCCGCCAAGGTCAGGCTCGGCTACGTCTACGCTGGCGACTACGCGCCCGGGGAGCGCTTCGGCTACGTGACCGTGAAGGATCGCGAGAGCGCCCGTTTGTCGGTCCCCCGCGAGGGCCGAGAAATCTCGGTGGCGACGGAGTCCCGCATGAACCTGGGTGGCTACGACGCCAGCGCTGCCGGTCTGGGTGGCTTCACGCTCACGGCCAACCACCGCTTCGACCCCGTGACCCGCACCATCTACTACGGCGACGGCACCTGGCGCCGTTTGGCGGGTGGCCGCGTCGAGACGGTGGCCGGGACGGGCGCGCAAGGTCTCAACCAGCCGCCGCGCACCGGGGAGGCGGCGACCTTCGCCATCTCCCAGCCGCGCGCTGTGGCAGTGGGTCGCGATGGCAGCGTCTACGCCTTCGACAGCCCACGCCTGTGGCGCTTTCGCCCCGACGGCACGGTGGCCCTCGTCGCCGGCGGAGGGGATCGCATCGAGAGCGGCATCCCCGGCGTGGAGGCGCGCCTCGATGCCTGCGCGCACATCGCGTTGGCCCCCGACGACAGCATCTACATCAGCTGCGGCAGCGCCCGCATCCTGCGCGTGCGCGACGGCGTCTTTGACATCGTGGCGGGCAATGGCTCGGATCAGTCCGGCGGCGACGGCGGGGCGGCGACGGCGGCGACGGTCAGACCGGGCGACATCACGGTCGACAAAGAAGGGGCCGTGTACTTCTACGACGCCAACCACACCATTCGTCGCATCGGCACCGACGGGATTATCGAGACCGTCGTGGGGATCGCGAACCAAAGCTGCGGCGAGCTCGCCTGCGGCTACGACGTCCCGGCGGCGTCGGTGGCCATCAACGAGGTCGACTCCCTCGCCTTTGCCCCCAGCGGCGAGCTCTACCTCTTCAACAACTCCCTTGGCTGGGCGCGCATGGACGTCAGCGGCACCCTCTTGGCTGTGCACGATGGACGTCGCAATTTCAGCTCGGGCGCCAGCGAGGGTCAGCCGCTGGCGCAGAGCAGCATCGGTGGCATCAAGGACATGCTCATCGGCCCCGATGGCAGCCTCTACCTCGCGGGCTCGTCGTCTTTTTACGGTCCCCGCATCCGTCGCGTCTCCCCCGACGGCATCGTCACGACCTTCGTCGGCGATGGTGGTGACGGCTTCGATGGCGATGGGCAGGTCGCCGCCAACACTGCGCTCTCCGATGTCTTTGGCATGGCCTTCGGGCCCGACGGCAACCTCTATTTCGCCGATCGCGGCAACCGGCGCATCCGGCGGGTGGACACGCGGGGCATTGCGGGTGAGCGCTTTCGCATTCCCTCCGCTGACGGCGCCGCGGTCTACGAATTCGATGCCCAGGGCCGGCACCTGCGCACCCTCGACGGCCTGACCGGTGAGCCCTTGATCACCTTCGCCCTCGACGACGAGGGGCGCCTCTCGAGCATCACCTCCGCCGACGGAGAGGTGGTCACCATCGAGCGCAGCGCGGACGGCACGCCGACGGCCATCGTTTCGCCCGGCGGTCTCAGCACCCAGCTCGACAGCGACGGCGACGGCATGCTCAGCCGCGTCACTTCTCCCTTTGGAGAGGAGACCGCGTTTTCCTACCAGGAGGGTGGCTTGCTCACGGGCGTCACCGATCGCGACGGCCGCGTCGAGACCATCGGCTACGACGACGCCGGACACCTCGCCTCCGTCGTCAACCCCGACGACAACCCCCTCACGCTCACCGCCGAGGACACGCCCCAGGGCCGCCGCGTCACCATGAGCGACAGCGCGGGTCGCGTTGTTGCCCTCGACATCGAGCAGATGGCGACGGGCAACGTGCTCCAGCGCCACACCGGCGCCGACGGCGTCGTCACCGTGACCAAGCGCGGCCACGATGGCGATGCCCAGCGGCCCCTCGCCACCGGCACCCGCGTCGAATACGGCGACGGCAGCGTCGTCGACTACGAATACGGCAACGACCCCCGCTTCGGCGCCGACGTCGAACGCTTGAGCGAGCTGATCCTGCGGCGCCCGAGCGGCACCGAGACCCGAGTTCATCTCGCGGAGGAGGTCACCCTCAGCGATCCCCAGGACCCCTTCTCCGTCGAAACCCTCACGACCACGGGGGACTACGACGGCCGGGTCTACCGCCAGACCCTCGACTTTGCCGCTGCCACCAGCACCCTCGTTACGCCCTCGGGACGGGCCTACGTGACCCACCACGACAGCCGCGACCGCATCATCGGCGTCGACAGCCCCGGTCTCCATCCGATCCGCTACGCCTACGACGACGACGACCGGATCACCGAGGTCGCCATCGGCCCGCCCGGAGATGAGCGCGTGCTGGCCCTGACCTGGGACGCCGACGACCAGTTGGTTGCCGCGCGGGATCCCAGCGGTGTCATCACTGCCTACAGCTACGACGCGCGCGGGCGCATCACATCGACGACGCGGGGCGAAGAGACGATGACCTTCGGTCATGCGAGCGACAGCCACGGGCTTGAGATGCGGATGGCCGACGGCGCGCGCTACGGGATGCACGTCGACGTCGACAGCGCGGAGTTGGTCTCCGAGCTCCCCGCGATCCCGGGGTACGTGGGCCGCGACGTGCTGGTGCTCGACAACCTGGGGGCCATCGTGCGCGCCGAGTGGTCGGGAGGAGGCGAGCTGCTCATCGGCTACGACGCCGCCCACCGCTTGAGCACCCTGAACGACGAATTTGGCACCCGCAGTTTCAGCTACGACGTCGACGCGGGCCGCCTCGACAGCGTCATCGATCCCTCGGGAATCACGCTGAGCTACGACTACGACGGCTCGCTGCCGACCCACCAGGAGTGGAGCGGCGCGCTCACCGGCGCCATCGACGTGAGCTACTCCAAGCACGCGGAGATCGTGAGCGAGACCATCGAGGACCAGACCATCGCCTACGACTACGACGACGAAGGCGACCTGGTCTCGGCCGGCGATCTGGTGCTCGTGCGGGATCCGGATACCGGGCTCGTCACCTCGACGACCCTGGGCGTCGTGACCAACGAGTGGACCCACAACGGCTTCGGCGAGACGGTCAGCGCGCGCGCCTTGGTCTCGGGCGACCTCGTCTTCGAGCAGGAGCTGACGACGGATCGGCTCGGGCGCGTGGTCGCCATCACCGAGCGCGCCGCCGACGGAGCGGGCGGCCTCGACGAGCGGGAGCTCGAATACGAGTACGACGTCTACGGGCAGCTCATCGCCGTGTCCGAAGACGGCATCGAACGCGAGCGCTCGGTCTACGACGGGCGCGGGAACCGGGTCTCGACGACGCGGGATGGGGTCACCAGCGAGGCCACCTTCGATGCGCGCGGCCGCATCGTCACCTCAGGCGCCCGCGCCTTCGCCTACGACGGGCGCGATCAAGTGGCCGTCATGACCTCAGCGGCGGGTGAGCTGGCCCTGCGCTACGACGCCCTTGGCAACCTGCGCTCCCTGCTGCGCCCCGACGGCACCCTCGTCGAGCAGGCCATCGACGGCCACAACCGCGTCGTCGCCGAAGACGAAAACGGCGTGCGCCAACGCGGGCTGCTCTATCGCAACGGGCTGCGGCCGACGGCGCTGCTCGACGACAACGACGCCGTGGTGCAGCGCTTCGTCTATGGGACCCAGTGGTTCACTCCTGACGTGCTCCTCACCCCTGACGGCAGCTATCGCATCGTCTTCGATTACCGCGGCGACGTGCGCCTGGTCATCGACGCCGCCACCGGCGAGATCGTCCAGCGCCGGCGCTACGATGCGTGGGGGCTCATCCTCGAAGACACAAACCCCGGCTTCCAACCCTTTGGCTTCGCCGGCGGGCTGCACGATCCCTCGACGGGCTTGGTCCGCCTCGGCGCCCGGGACTACGACCCCTCGCTGGGCCGCTTCCTCGCCCCCGACCCCGCGGGCACTTTCACCCGCAACGCCTACCTCTACGCCGGCAACGATCCGGTGAGCCACATCGATCCGACGGGGGAGACCGCCCTTGAGATTTGGGCTTGGCCTAACGATGACGCCTTTTACGGCGCTGACGGCAAGCCAATGGACCTGCCTGCGAGCAACTTCAACACCATTGCCACTCATGGTGTGCTCGGAACGAGTGGGCACGGTTATCTGGGATTTCGGGATAGGAAAGGCGACTTTCAGCCGCCAGGACAAGGTGGTCTTCTTTATCGAAAGATGAGTTTCGACAGCGTGGTGTCGGCGATCTCGCGGCCAGATAACGGGTTTGAGGCAGACAAACCCATCTTTCTGTCGGCGTGCTGGGTCGGCAGCTCAGATCTGCCCCAGCGCTTGGCGGATCATTTTGGCGTCGACGTATATGCCTCAACGACAAGAGTGTTTGCGGTCGGAGGAGGTGTTCAGGAGGCAGAGCTGACGGACGAGCCGCCGTCTCCCGAGTTCAGGCATGAATTCGAGGGGATCCCTGCTCGAGACCTTGGCGCCGCTCGGCCCACCATTGGAAAATCAATCCGCGGTTCCTTTTTGAAGTTTTCGCCAGGACAACAGGTTGGCACTCCCGTTGGAAATACCTATAAAGTCGCGAAAGGCCTCGGTGAATTCTACTGGCGCTGACTACATCTTGGGGAGCGGCTTGTACTTGATGCGGGTGGGGCCGACGTCGCCCAATCTCTTCTTCTTGTCGGCTTCGTACTCGGCGTAGTTCCCTTCGAACCACACCACCTGGCTGTCGCCCTCGAAGGCGAGGATGTGGGTGGCGATGCGATCGAGGAACCAGCGATCGTGGCTGACGACGACGACGCAGCCGGCGAAGGACTCGATGGCTCCCTCGAGGGCGCGCAGGGTGTCGACGTCGAGGTCGTTGGTGGGTTCGTCGAGCAGCAGCACGTTGCCGCCGCTCTTGAGCAGCTTGGCCATCTGCAGGCGGTTGCGCTCACCGCCTGAGAGGCTGCCGACGAGCTTTTGCTGGTCGCCGCCGCGGAAGTTGAACACCGTGCAGTAAGCGCGCGAGTTCATCTTCTTGGGACCAAGCTCGATGACCTCGGCGCCGCCGGTGATCTCCTGAAAAACCGTGTTCTCGTTGTTCAGCGACTCGCGTCCTTGATCGACCATCATCAGCTTCACGGTGCTGCCGACCTTGAAGTCGCCGGCGTCCGCTTTTTCAGCGCCAGAGATGAGCTTGAACAGCGTGGTCTTTCCGGCGCCGTTGGGTCCGATGACGCCGACGATGCCGGCAGGGGGCAAGCGGAAGCTGAGATTTTCAAACAATAGTTTTTCGCCGTAGGCCTTCTTGACCGCCTGGGCCTCGATCACCAGATCGCCCAGACGGGGACCGGGCGGAATGTAGATGTCGGCCTGGGTGACCTTCTCCGACGTGGCCTCGTTGAGCAGCTGCTCGTAGCGTTGCAGGCGGGCCTTGGACTTCGCCTGCCGAGCCTTCGGCGACGCCTTGGCCCACTCGGCCTCGCGGGCCAGTTCACGCTGGCGCGCCGACTCGCTTTTCTCTTCGCCTTCGAGGCGCTTCTTCTTCTGATCGAGCCAAGAGCTGTAGTTGCCTTGCCAGGGGATGCCCGCTCCGCGATCGAGCTCGAGAATCCAGCCAGCGACGTTGTCGAGAAAGTAGCGATCGTGGGTGATGCACACGACGGTGCCCTTGAAGTCGTGCAGAAAGCGCTCGAGCCACGCCACGCTCTCGGCGTCGAGGTGGTTGGTGGGCTCGTCGAGCAAGAGCATGTCGGGCTTCTCGAGCAGCAGCCGGCACAGCGCCACCCGACGCTTCTCGCCGCCCGAGAGGGTGTCGACGATCTGGTCGGGGGGAGGACAGCGCAGTGCCTCCATGGCCTGTTCCAGGATGCGATTGATGTCCCATCCTTGGGCTGCGTCGATGGCGTCTTGAAGGCGCCCCTGCTCGAGCATCAATTTGTCCATGTCGGCGTCGGGTTCGCCGAAAGCGTTGTTGACGGCGTCGAAGCGGTTCAGCAGGTCGCGGATCTTCTTGACGCCCCCCTCGATGTTCTCGAGGACGGTCTTGCCCATCTCGAGCTGGGGCTCCTGCTGCAGGAAACCGACGGTCTTTTGCTCCTGGAGGCGGGCTTCGCCCATGAACTCCTTGTCGACGCCGGCCATGATGCGCAGCAGCGTCGACTTGCCGGCACCATTGTTGCCGAGGACGCCAATCTTCGCCCCATGATAAAAGCTTAGATAGATACCCTTGAGGACCTCTTTTCCACCTGGGTGAATCTTGCGGAGGTCTTGCATCTGAAAAATATAGGGCTCTGACATGGCAGCTCCTGCGTCGGTGACGACGACGTCTCTCTCTGAATCTCTCGCCGTCGTCAAATCGGGGGGCAGCAGATCGGCCCCGGTCAGGTGGCGAGCCTCGTTCGGCGCGGAAGCACGACCGTGGTCTCAGCGAAGGCGTCGGCGCTCACCAGGCCGATCGCCTGGCGGCGGACGTCGTCGTCGCTGCCGTCGAAGTTTGGTCTCGGCGCGGTGTGGCTGGCGTCGCCGCGCTCAGGTGGCGCGTCGGCGAGGATGCAACAAGAGCAGCAGAGCAAGCCCGGCGACGCCCTGGGCCTGACCCGCACCGCAGGTCGTCGCCACCCTCGTGCCAACGACGACCAAGCCATCGTCGTTGCCGCCGCAAGCTTCGTCGTCGTCGACGCTGCCGCACGACGTGGCGCAGCCCTGGCTGTTGCAGGTCTGGCCGTCTGGTGCCGCGACCTCGGCGGCGTCGATGCTCAGCTCGCCACCCACCTCGTCGAGAGAGGAAACATCCACGGCTCCATCGGGAGTCGCGACCACGAGATCCCCGCCGACCTGCGTGAGCTGAGAAAGGTCGACGTCGCCATCGGCGCTGACGTCAAGATCGCCGCCGACGTTTTCCAGCGCTGGCAGAGCGATATCGACGATGGCGTCGTTGTCCGAGACGCTGATGTCGCCACTGACGCTCTTGAGCTCGGGCAGGGCGAGATCCGGCAGCGCATCGTTGTCGGCGCAGAGCAAATCGCCTTCCAACTCCTTCAACACAGGAGCGGCCAAGCTCACCAGAGCGTCGTTGCCTTCGATATCGATGGAGCCAGCCGTTGTCAGATCGGGGAGTGCCAAGATCGTCAGCACCTCGGCGTCGACCACGGTCACGTCGCCGGTGATCACGACAACGGGGAGGTCAACGATGGTGACGTCCCCGCCGATCACCAAATCGCCGATGCATTCGACGTTGCTGCCGGCGCCGAAGGCAGCCACATCGTCGTCATCGAGCAGAGTCACGTCACCACACGGGTCGTCGTCGCAGCCAGCAGTACTGGTGTCGTATCGTTTCCCCGCTGCTCCGGATCTATAGATTGCTCGAACCTCACTGGCGTTGAGCGCCCGGTTGTAATAGCTGACCTCATCAATGGAACCAGTAAAGTCCTGAATTGATTCGTAGCCGGGATAAGTATCCTTACCAATGCGAAAGGGCGTGCTGTTCGCGATGGTGCCCGTCAGCATCGTCGCGTCTTGGGAGACCAGCTCCACACCATCGACGTAGACGCGGCCGCCGGTCCTGCTGGTTCGATCGAGCACGGCGGCGACGTGGTGAAAGGTGTTGTCGGCGAGGCTCGTGCTCGTCTCGGCGAAAAACACCAGGGTCGTTCCGTCAGAGACCCACCAGTTCAGCATGCCGTTCTGAAGAAACAGGATGTAGCCGCGGTGGCCGTTCTCGCGCTTGGCGAGGATGGTCTGAGCTCTTGAGCCGTTGCTGTTGATGGGCGACGCCGTGCGGACCCAGGCCTCCACACTGACATTGCCGCTGCCGGGGTCGAGCGAATCCTGATCACCGACGTCGACGTAGTCGTTGGCGTCAGAGAAGCGGAAAGCCTGCCCTACCTCGCCCGCCGCCAGGGACCCGCCCTTCAGGGTGCCGTGGTTGGTTCCAGCCGAATCCTGCGCGTTTCCGGCGGCGGTCCACCAGCTCACGAGCCCCGGTGGATCCAGCAGCGCTTCAACGCGACAGCGATCGTCGCCGTCACCGCCGTCGACTGCGCCTCCTTTTCCGTCTGGTCCCGCGGTAAAGATTGAGAGAATCTCCGCCCTGCTGAGGGCGCGATTGTAGTAGGAAACTTCGTCGATGGAGCCGGTAAAATCCTGGCTTGATTCATAGCCGGGATAGGTGTCCTTACCGATGCAAAACGGCATGCTGTTCTCGATGGGGCTCGTGAACATCGTCGCGTCTTGGGCGACCATCTCTATGCCATCGACGTAGACCCGACCGCCGGTGGTGCTCGTGCGGTCGAGGACCCCTGCGACGTGGTGAAAGGTGTCGTCGTCGAGGGGGGTGCCCGCGTCCCCGAAAAACACCAGGCTCCTGCCGTCAGAGACCCACAGGTTCAACAGGCCGTACTGCAGGAAGAGGATGTAGCCGCGGTGTCCGTTCTCGCGCTTGGCGACAATGGTCTGGGCGGCGGAGCCGTTGCCGTTGAAGATGGATGCCGTGCGTATCCATGCCTCCACGGTGAAATTGCCGTTGCCCGGGTCGAGCGAATCCTGATCGCCCACGTCGACGTAGTCGCTGGCGTCGGAGAAGCGGAAGGCCTCGCCCACCTCACCCGCCGCCAGGGTCCCGCCCGTGAGGATGCCGTCGTTGGTCCCGACCGAATCGCGGGCGTCACCAGCAGCCTTCCACCAGCTGACGATCCCCGCCGGCACGTCGGCGCGAGCGGCCGACGCGGTCCCGAGAAGGCTGAGACCGACCGACAAGGAAAAACGCAGCATGTTTGTACCCCGATCGACAGGCTACGGAGCAGGCCAGGAAAGCGGCAACGCGAGCGGCCGGACGATGCGAACTGGGACGTTGTTGTGACCCGCTTTCGCCGAGGTCGATGCAGCCCGCGTCGCTGCGCGCTGGAGTGTGCGCTGGCGAGCGATCTACATCCCCTCAGCAGAAAGTCGATCGCGGCGCTGCGGCTGCGCCGTAAACCCCAGGAACCGAGTTGTTCGGCCTTCCACGGCTGCGTCAGGCAGCCCCAGGAGTCATGATGCAGACCTTTGTTCGATTCGCCGTGGCCACGACCCTGCTTCCCCTCGTTGCCTGCGCCCTCCCCGGCCCCGCCGCCGATCCGCCGGACCCCGTCGACGAGGGCCGAGCGCTGACCGGGACGGCGCCGGCTGGGGCTGCGGAAGTGTTGGTGATCGACGCTCGCGGCAACGCCTTTCGCGCGTCTCCTGCGGCCGACGGGGCCTTCCGCGTGGCCATCGCCTCGGCCCGCCCGGTCTCGGTGTTCGTCGTCGAGGGAGACGTGACCCGCGTGCTCCGCGTCGCCTCGAAGTCTGGCGGCGCCCCCGACGCCACGAGCCTGCCGACCTGGCAGGGCGACGTCACCACGGCCCAGCTGTCCACCGCCGGCGACGACGTCGAGGCCGAGGAGAACCCACTCGATCAAATCGACAGCGACGAAGACGGCGAGAGCGATCTGCAAGACGACGACGACGACAACGACGACGTCGCTGACGTCGACGACACCGACGCTGACGGTTCCGGCGACGACGATGACAATGAAGATCTCGACACCGACGACGACGGCGACTGCGACCTGGTCGACGACGACGACGACGGCGATGGCACCGCCGACGAAGACGACGCCGACGAAGACGACGACAATGACCACGATGGCATCGACAATGGCAACGACGATGACGACGACAACGACGGCGAAAACGACGACGACGACGACGACGACGATAACGACGGCGAAAACGACGAGAGCGATGACGACGACGACAACGACGGCGACGCCGACGACGGCGAAGAGGGCGAAGACGCTGATGACGGCGAAGACGACGATGACGGCGAAGACGATGACGGCGACGACGATGACGGCGACGACGAGGGCGAAGGCGAAGGCGAAGGCGAAGGTGGCGATGACGGCGACGCTGGCGACGCTGGCGAGGACGATGATGGCGCTGAAGGCGAAGGCGAAGGCGAAGGCGAGAACGACTGAGCGCCATGGTTGAGGACCCGCTCGAGGGTGCGCCGCTCCTCATCGATGGCTTTCGTCGAGGAGATCGGGCGGCTCTCGCGCGGGTCTTTCAGCTCTATGCCCCCGGTGTCGCCCGCCAAATCAGGGCGACGCGCGCGCCGGAGCACGAGGTCGAAGCGCTGGTGCACGAGGTCTTCACCAAGGCTTTTGGCGCCAAGGCGCGAGCGACCTGGGATGGCGTGCGTCCCTATGGGGCCTGGCTGTCGACGATCACCCGGCACGTCGTGGTGGATCGGCTGCGCATCGAGCGACGCTTCGACTCCCGGGCGCCCGAGGACATGCCGGCCCTCCTCGCCGACGACGACCCGGCCGCCCGGCAGGAAGAGCGCGAGCTCGATGCCACCCTGCAGGCCTGGCGGGGGGAGCTCGGCGACGAGGAGAGTGAGCTCTTTCGGCTCCGCTTCGAGCAGCAGCATTCCCTGGCCGCCGCCGCGGCGCTCTTGGGGTGGAGCGAGCCCAAGGTGCGCAAACGAGACACCGCCCTGCGCACCGCGTTGCTGGCCGCCCTGCGCAAGGCAGGTTTTTTGAGAAACGCGAAAGTCGTGATCGGGTCGAGCTTGCTGCGCCGTAAGCACAAAGAGACACGAAAGGACTGACGCTATGGGACTGCGCCGCGCCATCGCCCTGCGCCTGCTTCCCGCCTACAGCGGCGGCGCGCTGCCATCGCTGTTGCGGCGCTGGATGTGCGACGTCGTCGACGTTGACGACGACGTGGCCGCCGCTTACGACCTGCTTCGGCGGGCCGAGCACCGGTCCGCGGCCGCTGCCGGCTTGTCCAGCGGTCAACAGGAGCTGCTCTTGCGCCGCCTGCTCGACGACGGCGCCCTCGATGAGGAGCAGACCCCGCATGTCGCGCCGAGCGCTGGCCGCCTTGGGATGCGCGCGTGGTGGGGATCGCTGGCGCCAGCCCTGGGGGCGGCCACCTGCGCGTTCTTGTTCTGGGCGCTCCCCGTCGACGACCTTGCCTCTCGGGGTGGGGCGCAGGCCCCGCTGGGTGTGCACGTGCGCTGCGTCATCGACGGCGCCATCTTCGACGAGGCCAGCGCCGGCGCGCGACAGACCGGGGCCGACGTCGACTGCGCACCCGGTGGGACCTTGGCTTTCTCGACGACGAACCTCTCCCCGCGCGCCCAGTTCGCCTTCGTGGTCGGCATCGATCAAAGCTCGCAGCCCGTGTGGCTGCCGCCCTTTGCCCCGTCGTCGTCGGCCCTCGCGGTGCCCGCAGGAACCGCTGACGCTTTGCTCTCAACCATGGCCCGCCTGCCCGACGCCGGCGACGTCACGCTCTTTGTGCTGCTCTCCGATGTGGCCTTCTCGGGCGTCGACGTCGAGCAGCGGCTCAACGGGGCCTTGCGCGCGGGTGTGCCGCTGGCTCAACTGGAGCGCTTGCCCGTCGACGTGGCTGTGCAGTCCCGCTTGATTGTGCGCAGGCCACGATGAGCGCGGGGGTGGTGTGGGTGCTGTGGTGCTCGCTGACCGCGGTCGCCCCCGCAGCGCCAGCCCCGGGCCGCGTCGTCGTCGTCGTCGGCCACAACGGGGGCGGCGCTGATCCCCACTCCCCTCTTTCCTTCGCCGACGACGATGCCGCGCGCCTGTTTCTGCAGCTCGCCCCCGGAGCGAGCCGGGCCTGGTTGTTGACGACCTTCGACCACGAGAGCGCCCGGGCCTTTCCGGACCTGGTCGACATCGCACGTCCACCCACCAAAGAGGCCCTCGCTGGCGCCCTGGGCGAAGCCTTTTGGCTGCTGCGTCAGGAGAAGGACCACGGCGCCCAGACCGAGCTGGTGTTTGCCTTCGCGGGACACGGCGACGTCGACGACGGCGGCCAGGGCTTCGTGGTTTTTGCCGATGGCCCCTTCACGCGCAGCGACCTCGCGCGACAGGTGTTGCTGCCCTCGCCGGCGGATCTCAACCACGTCATCGTCGACGCCTGCTCCAGCTATTTCTTCGTCAAGAGCCGCGGCGACGGCGACGAAGGCGTCGCCCTCACGCCCGCCCTGCTCGACGCTCTCAAAGACCCCTTGCCCCAAGACGTCATCGCGCGGACCGGGCTGATGGTGTCGACGTCGCAGGCCACCGAGGTGCACGAGTCGCGGGCTCTTTCTTCTGGGGTGTTTTCCTACCTGCTGCGCTCGGCGCTCACCGGCGGCGGCGACGTCGACGGCGACGGCGACGTCGAATATGGCGAAGCGGCGGCCTTCGTCGGTGCCGCCTCCCACGGCATCGAGGATCCCCGGGCACGGCTGCAGATCTATGCCGAGCCGCCGCTGCAGCGACCTCACGCTGCCCTCGTCGACCTGCGGCGCTCTGGAGCGTCCTCCTTTCTCGCCGTCGACCAACCCGGACGGGTGCGTCTGCTCGATTCGCGCGGCGTGCCCTGGGCCGAGGTGAACCGGGCCGGCGATCGCCCGGTGTACCTCTCGTTGGTTGGCCAACCCTTTTTCTTGGTGCAGCGCGATGGCAGCGAGGCTGTGCTCGTGCCCCGTTCGGGGGGCGCGTATGCGCTCTCTTCCCTCGACTTCAACAGCGCACCAACGGCCCGCGGCGACGGCGGCGGCCCCTTTGCGCGTCTTTTCGAGCGCCCCCTCGACGAAGGGTTCGTGCGGGGCTTCTTTGCCTCCCAGACCCTGGTGGAGCCGGCGGCCGCAGCGGAGTTGTTTGTGCCTCCCTGGTCGTCGGCGGGCAGCCCGCCCCTGCGCCTGCCGATCGGCACCATCGGCGGCGTCCTGCTCGGAAGTGCCGGGCTCGCAGGCGTTGCGGCCGTCGGCGCCGTCGTCGGCAACCAGCTCGCATTTCAAGAGCTTGAGCAATCCTTCGAGCGGTCAGGACAGCTGGATTCGGCCCTCACTCTCGAGGTCGATGGCTGGCGCAACGGCGCCACCGCGCTCACCGTGAGCGCAGTGGCCCTGGGCCTCGCCGGCGGCGGACTGGTGCTGTGGTCCATGTCGCTCAAAGACGGCGAGGTCGCTCTTCCATGATGCGTGCGTGGTTGGGACTGCTTTGTTGTGTGGCCGCTGCATCGTGCCGCGGCCCCGAAGAGCTGGTGCAGCAAGCCAACGTCACCGTCGTCGTCGTCGGCGTCGGCGACGATGAGCTGGCCGAGATCGTCGTCGCTGACCAAACCCGGCGGGCCAGCGCCGAAGGCGACCTCGTCCTGTTCTCCCTCGTCCTGGCGCCCGGCGACTACGACGGGGCCATCACCATCTTTGGTCTCGGTCTCGCCGTCGAGGCCAACAGCGTGCCGCCCCTGGAGCCCCGGCGCTGCGGCACCTTTGCCTTGGCGGTGGCCGATGGGCCCACAGCGACGGGCATCGTCGCTGACAATCTCGAGCCCTGTGGCGAGGGCGAAGGCGAAGGCGAAGGTGAAGGTGAAGGTGAAGGTGAAGGTGAAGGTGAAGGTGAAGGTGAAGGTGAGGGCGAAGAAGGTGAGGGCGAAGAAGGTGAGGGCGAAGAAGGGGAGGGCGAAGAAGGTGAGGGCGAAGAAGGTGAGGGCGAGGGGGACGAAGGTGAGGGCGAGGAAGGCGAAGGCGACGCCGACCAGAAGGGGGGGGACGGCGGCGAGGAGGGGGAGGGCGAAGGGGAGGATTGATCCCTGCGCCGATCACGTTTGGAGCAAGGGGGCTCAACGCTCGACGAGCAAGCGGGTGGCGAGGGAGCGGGCCATGTCGGTGCCGGCCAGACGATCGACCAGGACCAGAGCGAAGGCCAAGGCTGTGCCAACCCCCCGGCTGGTGACGACATCGCCGTCGACGACGACGGCATCGCCCTGCACCAGCGCGCCGCCCAGTTGCTCCTCGAAGCCCGGGTAGCACGCGGCCTTCTTGCCCTGCAGCAGGCCGAACCTTGCCAGCGCGATGGGGGCGGCGCAGATGGCGGAGGCGATGGCGCCAGCGGCGTGTTGGGCGACGACGAACTCCTGCACCATGGCGCTGTCTCTCAGCTTGCCGGCACCCGGCATGCCCCCTGGCAGCACCACACAATCAAAGCAGCTGCCGACGGCGACGACGTCTTGCAGGGCGGCGTCGACGTTGATGGAGATGCCATGGCTGCCGGTGACCCTGCGGGTCTCGACGCCGATGACCGTGACCTGGACCTCGGCCCGGCGCAGCACGTCAACGACGACGACGGCTTCGGTCTCTTCGAAGCCCTCGATCAGCAACACGCATGCGCGTTTGCCCATTGCTTCAGGTGCCCATGAGCTTGCGGCCGACGATGCGCTTCAGATCCTGCTGCTCTTGCGCCACGCGGGTCAGCTCCTTCTCGAGCTGGGCCACGCGTTCGGTCAGCCGGTGGTGCAGCACCGCCATGTTCTGGAATTCCTGCAGGCCGATGGCGTCTTTCGACGGCATCGGGGCCGTGCCCTCCTGCGTGTTGGAGATGAGGGCGCCCATGGAGTTTTGCAGGGCCTCGGAGGCGGCCGGGGCGGGCGCGGGCCCAGCGCCCGTGGCCACCGGACGGGGGGCCGACGGGGGGCGGGGCAGGGCCGCACCCGGCACGGCGGCCGGAACCGGGGCGGGGGCACCTGTGGGGACGGCGACGGTGCTGCGCGATGCTGCGGGCTTGCCGAGGTTTTGCATGCCGCCGTCGCGGACGTGCTTGAAGACGGTCAGGGTCACGGCCTTCAAGGTCTCTACGACGCCGATGCCCTTGAACGCCGAGGCTTCGAAAAAGGGCACCTTCCGCTCGTTGAGCGCCTGTTCGAGATCCGCAATGGGAAGGCAGTCAGGAAGGTCACGTTTGTTGTACTGCAGTACGATGGGAATCGTGGCGTAATCGAGGCCGTTGATCTTTAGATTTCGCTTGAGATCGATGAGGCTGTCTTTGTTCTGATCCAGCATGTAGCGCTGGCTGTCGGCGACGAAGACGATGCCGTCGGCGCCTTGAAGGACCATCTTGCGGGTCTCGCCATAGTACGGCTGACCCGGAACGGTAAAGCTGCGGACGATAAAGTCGAAGCCCGCGATCTTGCCCAACTTCACCGGCAGGAAATCGAAGTAGATGGTGCGGTCTGTTTCGGTGGCAACACTCACCAATTCAGATTTCATCTGCGGGCGCATTAACTCATGCACCTTTTGCAGATTCGTGGTCTTTCCACACATGCCCGGACCGTAGTAGACGATCTTCGCTGTGATTTCTTTGGTCGCCGGGCTGAAATAGACCACCGCGGGCTCCGCTCTGTGTCGTGCTCTGGACGGGAGGCAGCCTAGCTGCCTCGTGCAACCAGCGCCAAGTACGCGACGTGCGCAGGGAGGCCTGCCCGGACCTTATTCCACGCCGATCTTGCGAGACTCGAGGACGACGTCGCCACGCAGGACCTGCACCTCCCAGGTGCCCAGCTTGTTGGCGGTGGTTTTCTTGTAGTTCGCGTACCCGGTCCAAGACTCCGTGACCGTGAAGTCGCTGGTGCTGCGGACCTCGCCGTCGACGAGAAACTTGATCTTCAGGTCTTCATACTTGCCACCTTTGGGAGCGAAGAACTTCACGAAGGCGGTGATGGCATCGCCCTTCTTCAGCGTCGTCGGCAGGGGGGCGCCGCAGGCCAACTTGCCTTCCTCGGTCTTGCCGATGTCCGCACACAGCGAGAGCTCGATCAGGATCGGGCCGCTCTCTTTGCCCTTCAGGTAGTACGCGCTCACCCGGCGAATCTCGTCGGCGGTTGGTGCCGGCGGCAACGGCGGGCCCGGCGCCGGCGGCGTCGGCGGCTCCTGGGCGCGGGCGATGCTACTGACGACGACGACGAGGAGAGCGCAGAGGGCGGCAGACTTCATGGGAACCTCGCGCGCAGGGTGCCCCAGGACCCGCGGCGCGCGCAAACAGCAGACGGGGCCGGCGACGACGTCCTCTTGACGCCGCGGCGCTCCTTGCCGACGCTGACCCATGCGCCCCTCTCTCGTTTTTGCCCCCTTCGCTTTGGTTGCCACCCTCGGCTGCGATCCCGAAGTGCGGATCTTTGAACGCGACGACGTTGTCATCCACCATTTGCTGGTGGGGATCGGCAATGTGTGGGCTCTGCAGGGCGGCAGCGGCACCGTGCTCGTCGATCTCTCAGAGAAGGGCGACCTGCCAGAGATCGAGCGGGGCCTCGCCATCGAAGGCATTGCCCTCGACGCCGTCACTCTGGTGGTTCTGACGCACGGCCACCTGGATCACCTCGGTCCCGCGGCGGCACTGCAGGCCGAGATTGCTGCCCCCATCGCCCTCGGCGCTGCCGACGTCGAATTCGCCGAAGCCGGCTTCTCTGAGCCCCCCGAGAGCCAAATCTGGGAAGGGGAGGCGCTGCGACCTCTGCTCGACAAGAGCTTTCCCCCCTTCACGCCGGATCTGGTCCTCGGCACCGAGCTCGATCTCACGCCCTTCGGCGTCCCCGGACGCGTCGTTGCCACTCCCGGCCACACCAAGGGCAGCGTCTCCGTCGTGCTGCAGTCCGGCGACGTCTTCGTCGGCGACCTGATCCGCGGCACCGACGAGGCCGGCAGCGAGCACCAGGGACGAGCCACCACCCATTTCTACTCCGCGGATCCTGCGGGGGATGTGCGTGCGCTCGAGCAGCTGCTCGTCGACGGCGGCGCCGCTTTCTTTCCCGGCCATGGGCCCTGGTTCGACGCCGACAGCCTCGAGGGGTGGTTGGTCGACCGCAAAAGCGAACTCGCCGCCGACGACTACTGAGGCCCGCTTCCAACCCCTGCATCTGCGGGGCAATCGATATAGGTTCACCGCGCCATGAACCTCGCCAAATACTCGCCCAAGTCCCAAGCCACCCTCGTCGAATCGCAGAAGGTGGCCCGTGCCCGACAGCACCAGGCCATCGAGCCCGAGCACCTGCTCGCAGCCCTCCTCGTCGACGAATTGGGCAAGGCCGTGCTCGAACGCGTCGGCGTGAAGGTCAGCGACGTGCAGCAGAAGCTCGAGGTCGAGCTCACCAAATTGCCCAAGGTCGCCGGCGCGTCGAATTACCTGTCGCCGCGCTTTTTGAAGGTGACCGCCGCCGCCGAGGTGAGCGCCACCAAGCTCGGCGGCAAGCTGGTCGACGCCAGCCACTTGCTTGCGGCCCTCGCCGATCCCTCCACCAACAGCGGCGCTCCCGGTCGTTTGCTGCGTGATCACGGCGCGGCCAAGGACCGCATCGAGCAGTCGCTCAAAGTCAGCACCAAGGGGAGCTCGGTGACAGACAGCGGCGTCGCCGACGGCAGCGCTTTGGGCAAGTACGCCATCGACCTCGTGCAGAAGGCCAAAGACGGCAAGCTCGATCCCATCATCGGGCGCGACGACGAGATGAGGCGAATCATCCAGGTGCTCAGCCGCCGCAGCAAGAACAACCCCGTGCTCATCGGCAAGCCCGGCGTCGGCAAGAACGCCATCATTCAAGGGTTGGCCCACCGCATCGCCATCGGAGATGTGCCGTCGACACTGAAAGACAAACGCCTGATGGCCCTCGATCTGGGCTCGCTGCTGGCCGGCGCCTCGCTGCGGGGACAGTTTGAGGAGCGCATCAAATCGATCATCACCGAGGTCAAGGCCTCCGACGGCGACGTCATCCTCTTCATCGACGAGATTCACACCCTGGTCGGCGCGGGAGGCGAAGGCGCGTCAGATGCCTCGCAGATGTTGAAGCCTCCGCTGGCGCGCGGCGAGATCCAGGTGTTGGGGGCGACAACGCCGGACGAGTACCGCAACAGCATCGAGAAGGACAAAGCGCTCGAACGGCGCTTTCAAGCCATCCTCGTCGAGGAGATGGGCTTCGACGAGACCCTGCGCGTGCTGCGCGGCGTGAAGTCCCGCTACGAAGTGCACCACGGCGTGCGCATTCAAGACCCCGCGCTGACCGCGGCCATCAAGTTCGCCCAGCGCTACGTGCAAGGCCGTCAGCTGCCCGACAAAGCCATCGATCTCATCGACGAAGCGGCTTCGCGCCTGCGCGTCGCCATCGACAGCGTGCCCGACGTCCTCGACATCGAAGACCGCACCCTCACCCAGCTCAAGATGGAGCGGAAGGCGCTGTCGGCGGAGAACGACCGCGACTCGCTCGAATACAAACAGAAGCTGGAAAAATCCATTGAAGAGTCGACTCAAAAGGTCGCTGAGCTGCGCGCACGTTGGGAAAAAGAAGTCTCCTTGATCCAAGCAATCAGAGCCATCAAAGAGGGCGTCGTCGAAGCCGAGAAACAGTTGGCCGATGCCGAGCGCGGCGGCGACGTCGACCGCGCGAGCGAGCTGAAATATGGCCAATTGAAACGGCTGCAGGTCGATCTTCAGGAAAAGACCAGTGAGCTCACGACTGCCCAAATGAAAGGACGATTGATCAAAGAAGAGGTCGAGCCCCAAGAAGTAGCAGCCGTCGTCGGCGACATCACCGGGGTGCCGGTCTCGAACATGCTCGAGAGCGAGCGCGAGAAGTTGATGCAGATGGAGGAGCGCATTGGCGAGCGCGTGATCGGTCAGAAAGAAGCCCTCTTCGCCATCGGCAAAGCCATTCGTCGCAGTCGCGCGGGTCTCAACGATCCCAACCGTCCCGTCGGCAGCTTCTTCTTCCTCGGGCCCACCGGCGTCGGCAAGACCGAGCTCGCCAAGGCTCTCACGATCTTCTTGTTCGACGACGAGCGGGCCATGGTCCGTCTCGACATGTCGGAGTTCCAGGAGAAGCACACGGTGGCCCGGCTCATCGGCGCGCCGCCCGGCTACAAGGGCGCCGACGAAGGCGGCCAGCTCACCGAGGCCGTGCGCTTGAAGCCCTACTCGGTCGTGCTCTTCGATGAGGTCGAGAAGGGACATCCCGACATCTTCAATATTCTGCTTCAGGTACTTGATGATGGTCGGTTGACCGATTCGATGTCGCGGCTGGTGGATTTCAAGAACACGGTCATCATCATGACCTCCAACGTCGGCAGCCATCACCTGTTGGAGGCATCGATCGACGACGGCATCATCGAGCCGGCGGCGAAGGAGCTGGCCTTTGGTGAGCTGAAGAAGACCTTTCGACCGGAGTTTCTCGGGCGAATTGACGATGTCATTATGTTCCATGGTCTGACTCGAGAGAACATCGAAGTCATCGCCGATATCCAGATCAAAAAAGTGCAGGGGTTGTTGAAGGCCCGCCGGCTGAAGATGGAGCTTGATCCGGCGGCCCGCACCGCCATCATCGACGCTGGCTATGAGCCTCGCTTTGGGGCCCGGCCTCTGCGCCGCGCCATCCAGCGTTGGCTGCAGGACCCGCTCTCGATGGCCATCCTCGAAGGCGACTACGCCGAAGACGACGTCATCGTGGCCACCCTCAGAGATCCCGGGCAGCCAGCGCTGGGTCTGGCCTTTCACAAAAAGGGCGCGCTCCCGGCCGCGGCGATGTCGGCCGCAACGAATGTCGGGGGTGCTCCTGCGACGGCCCTGGCCGCTGCCAAGCCCGAGTCGGGCGACGCTGGCGCTGGCATCTGATGAGCTCCGATCGCGGGCTGGACCCCCTGACCGACACGGAGCTCGAGCGCCGGGCCTTCGACGTCGGGGCCGAGGGATTTTCTTTGTGGCGGGCCGCCTGCTTGTTGCCGCGCATCGAGGCACGCGCCCCCCGCGATGTCGAGCCCGAGATCGACCGGTTGGCAGCTCAGGTGGAAGAGCGGGTGCGGCACGCCGGGCCGGTGGTGGCCGTGCACGACGTCGTCTTCGCCACCGCGGGCTTCACCGGCGACGACGACGAATACGATCATCCGCGGAATTCCTTCCTCGACGACGTCGTCACGCGCCGACGGGGCCTGCCGATTGCCCTCTCGCTGGTCTTGACCGAGATCGCCGCCCGCGCGGGGCTCAAGACCTGGGGGCTGGCCTTGCCCGGACACTTTCTGGCCGCCATCTTTGTCGACGAAGGTCGCTTCACCGTCGTCGACGCCTTCCACGGCGGGCGGCTCCTGGCGCTGGAGGAGATCGCCCGCCGCGTTGGTGTTCCGGTCTCTGAGATCGGCGAGCTGCTGCAGCCCGCTCCGCCCGCCAACGTGCTCCTGCGGCTGCTGACCAATCTGCGGGGGAGCTATGTACGCCGCGCTCAACATGAGTCCCTGTGCCGGGTGCTCTCGCGCATGCTGCTGCTGCGCCGCCGGGACCCGCTGCTCTTGTTGGAGCGCGCCGAGGTGCGCCGGCTGCTTCTCGACGACGAAGGAGCCCGCGATGACGTCGGCGAGGCGCGGGGGGCCGCCGGCGACGACGACGCCGTGGCCCGCAGCGCCGATCATCTCGACGAGCTCCTCGACCGTTCGCAGGTCGTGAACTGATCAGCGACCGATCATCTCGACGAGCTCGTTGATCATGGCCGCGCGCTTGTTGTGATCGTCGCTGCCGAGCGCAGCAGCGGCGCAATGGCGCAGATGGTTCTTCACGAGCATGCGCGAGACGCCGCGCAGGGCCTGCTGCACCGATGCGATCTGGTCGAGCACATCGGCGCAATAGCGCTCTTCGTCGACCATCTGCTGCAGTCCGCGCACCTGCCCTTCGATGCGTTTCAAGCGGGTCACAGTGGCCGCCTTGTCGTCGACAGCGAGGGCGTGTCGGGGTCGGACTTTCTTTGGCTGTTTCACGCAGCTCCCTGGGTGCCGAGCGGGCTGCGGGCGAGTCGCAGGCTGTTGGTCACCACGCTCACCGACGACAACGCCATGGCCATGCTTGCCAGCACCGGGTTGAGCTCGAGGCCAGCAAAGGCAAAAGCGCCAGCGGCGACGGGAATCATGACGACGTTGTAGCCGAAGGCCCACACGAGGTTCTGGCGCATGGTCCGGCGCGTTTGGCGCGCGAGGGCCACCAGCGAGAGGAGCCCCCGCAGATCGGGCCGCAGCAGCACGACATCAGCAGCGCCGGCGGCGACCTCGGTGCCCGATCCCATGGCCACACCGACCCAGGCTTCGGCCAGCGCCGGCGCATCGTTGACGCCGTCGCCGACCACCATCACGCGACCGGGCAGGCCGCGGACGATCAAGTGCTTGTCCTGGGGCAACAGCCGTGCGTCGACGTCGTTGATGCCGACTGCCGCGGCCACGCGTCGCGCGGTTTGATCGCTGTCGCCGGTCAGCATGCGCGTCGGTCGGTGCAGCGCTTGTATGACCTCGGCGGCTTCGGGGCGCAGGGGATCGTCGATGGCGAGCAGACCTGAGATGACGCCGTCGACGCTGACGCGCACCACCGCGAGGCCCCCTTCCAACAGCTGTCGCTCCGACAGTTGCATCGCTTCATCAATGCGCGAAGCGAGACGATCGTTGCCCACTCCAACGACGACGCCGTCGACGACGCCTTCGACGCCGCTGCCGGCCATCACTTTGATGCCCTTGGCCTTCTTCGGCTTGAGCCCGCGCCGCTGGGCCTCGTCGACGATGGCCTTGGCCAGCGGATGCTCGGAGGCCCGCTCCACGGCAGCGGCCAGAGCGAGCACCTGGTCGTCGCAGTCGCTGGCGACCACCTGGGGCTTGCCAAGGGTGAGAGTGCCGGTCTTGTCAAAGACCACGAGGTCGATCTCGGCGGCGCGCTCCAGCACGTCGCCGCCCTTCACCAAGATGCCCAAGCGCGCGGCCCTGCCCGTAGCGACCATCACCGCCGTGGGCACCGCGAGCCCCATGGCGCAGGGACAGGCGATCACCAACACGGCAACGGCGTGAACCAAGGCGGCGTCGACGTCGACGACGATCCACCAAATCCCGAGGGTCACAAACGCCAACACCACGATAGAGGGCACAAAGATCGCGGCCACCTGATCGGCCAGGCGCTGGGTGGGAGCCTTGCTCGCCTGGGCTTCGCGCAGCAGGAGCAAGAGGCGCGAGAGGGTGCTGTCGTCGCCGGTGCGCAGCACGCGGGCGTGGAGGGTTTGGCCGCCATTGGTGGTGCCGCCGACGACGACGTCGCCAACGCCTTTCTTCACCGGCAGGGGCTCGCCGGTGAGCATGGACTCATCGACGTGGCTCTGGCCTTCTTCGACCGTGGCATCGGCCACGATGGCCTCACCTGGCCGTACCAGCAGCAGATCGCCCCGCCGCAGCTCGGACAGAGGCGCATCGACGACGCTGCCGTCGTCGAGGACCCGGTGGGCGAGGTCGCTGCGCAGGCTCGCCAGGGCCTGGAGAGCCTGCAGAGTGTGCCCGCGCGCCCGGGCCTCGAGACCTTGACCCAGCAACACGAAGCCCACGATGAAGAGGGCAGCGTCGACGTAGACGGCGCCGAGCATCGAGGCAGCGATCGAGGCCAGCACGCCAATCACCACCAGCGTGTTCATGTCGGTGGTGCCGCGGCGGGCCGCGCGGAAAGCACGCGCAAAGAGGGGACCGGCGGTGCCGGCAACGACGGCGACGGCCGCGACGGTCAGCAGCCATCGCCCCTGTGTTGCGGCCTCGGCCAGCGGCATGCCCACGGTCATGACGACGACACCAGCAAAGAGGGCCACGGCGGCTCGCACCAACCGCCCCCGCGCCTCGGCTCGTAATTCCGCGTCCTGCGCGCGCTGGCGATCGATGAGGGAGACCGACGTCGATGGCAGCTCGGCGAAGTAGCCAGCGTCGTTCACCGCCTCCACCAGCTGGTCAGGCTCGACCTGAGCGGGGTCAAAGGAGACCCGGGCGCTGCGGGTCATGAGGCTGACGGCTGCGGCGTCGACGCCCGTCAAGGAGCGCAGCGCGTCCTCGACGTGGTGCACACAGGCCGCGCACGTCATGCCGCCGACCGGCAGGGTCAGCTCGCTCACGGCTGGCCCACCTCCTCGTCGGGGCGCGCGCGGAAACCCAGGCGCTCGATGACGCCGAGCAGATCCGACAGCACGACGTCGCCGCCCTCGAAGTGCCCGCTCGCCCGCCCCACCTCGACGCTGTCGACGACGACGCCTTCGAGACCTTTGAGGGCCGCCGTGACGCGCCGGACGCAGCCACCGCAGGACATGCCCTCGATGCGGAGATCGAATTCGACCTGGTTCATGCGCTCAACCTAATACCCCCCACCCCTATGACAAGGGCCTCAGAGCCACGATTTTCCTTCGAGATGAGCGAGCGGCTATGGTCGAACCATGGTGCGGGCTTGGTGGTTGGTCTTGCCCTTGGTGGCCGCGTCGGCGTCGGCTGCGCCCTCGCTGGCGGTGCTCCCTTTGCGCGCGGAGGGCCTGCAACTCAACGAAGCGAACCGCCTGAACCAATCGCTGCGGGAGCGCTCGGCAAACTTTGGCTACGAGTTGCAAGACCAGGGGCTCACGACCCAACTGGTGGAAGCCAGCCAGGCCAGCGGCGTGAAATGCGACGTGAACGCCGTCGCTTGCGGCGTCGAGCTCGGCAACTTGGCCGGCGTGCAATTCGTTCTCATCGGCCAGACCGTGAAACTGCCGCCCCTGCCCGGGCCCCGGACCGAGGCCAACCCGAGCGGGGCGTTGGTGCCGACCATCGGGATCAAACTGGCGCTCGTCGACGTCAAGAGGAGCGTCGAAGCCCGACACGTCCTGGGGCGCATCGCCAGCGACCCCGCGTCTCAAAGCGTCGACGTCGTCGCCGCCGTCGACGCCCTCTTTGGTGAGGTCGTGCTCGGTGAGCTCATGCTCGACGTGGTGCCCGCGGGCTGCGCGCTTCGTCTCGACGGCATCGCGCTGGGTGCTGCTCCGCTGCCACAGCTGGGTGGGCTGCTGCCGGGGCCTCATGTCATCGAAGCGAGCCAGTGCCCATCATCGGGGGGCGCCTTCCTGCCCTGGGCCCAGCCCTTCTCCGTCAAGGCGGCGGAGGTGGCGCTGATTCAGGTGCGGCCCCGCCTCGATCCCGCTTCGCAACCAGGCAACGACGGGTCGGTGCCGGTCTCGCCCAAGCGCGGCCGGGAGCGGGTGCTGGTGCTCGATTTCCGCAACGACGCGGCCCGAGACGATCTCGTCCGCGCCGTCCGAGACACCCTGGTGGTGCAGATCTCGCGCATGAAGCAGTTCGAGGTGCTCTCCAGCGACGACCTCCGGCGGCTCGCGGATCTCGACGCCGAAAAACAGGCCGTTGGCTGCGACGACTCGTCCTGTCTTGCTGACATCGCCGGGGCCGTCGGCGCGAGCCTCGTGGTCTTTGGCAATGTCGCGCAGCTGGGGCAGGTCACCCAGATCAACATCAGCGTCTTCGACGTGAGCACCACCGAGATGCGCGGCCGCGAATCCGCCGAAGTCACCAGCCTCGACGATCTGCCGCGCAGCGTGCGGGCTGCGGCCGGCCGCATCTTCGACGCCACCGCCGGCCCCGAATCCAGCTGGGGTCCCCTGCGCTCCATCGGCGCGGGGACTGCCGGCGTCGGCGTCGGTGTCGGTTTGCTCTCGGCAATGGTGGCCTTGGTCGCCGACGTCGTCGCGGCGGATCGGACCCAACCGCCGGCGGGAAAAGAGGACGAGGCGCTGGCCCGGAGAAATGCCGCGCACGAGCTGCTCCTGCCCGTCGCCGTCGGCGTCGCCATCGGCGGGGCAGCCCTCGGCCTCGTCGGCGGTGGCATCTTTGTGGCGGGCATGCTGACGGAAGATCTGTGACGCCTGCTCGGCCAGGGGCTACCTTCGGCTGATGGTCTTGCGAAGCCGCCTCCTCGTGGCCCTCGCCGTCGTGCTCCTGCTCAGCGGCAGCACCTGCGGGAAGGGGCGGGCCTGTTTCAGCAGCGACGATTGTGCGGGCGACGTGTGCAGCGACGGATTCTGTGCCGGCGAAGGAGAAGGAGAGGGAGGAGAAGGAGAGGGAGGAGAAGGGGAAGGGGAAGGGGAAGGGGAAGGGGAAGGGG